>JAZSOA010000007.1:0-197944 GCA_045536655.1 Candidatus Nanosyncoccaceae bacterium
GTTGGTTTCTAGCCATGTCGGACAGATTATTATGACGACAACTCTAAACACGGTCGCCAAAGTACAAGCCATTTACGGCGGAACTTGGGTAGCGTGGGGTGCTGGACGCGTGCCGGTAGGTATGGGTTCAAACGGAACCACTAACTACTCATCCGTAGAAGCGACCGGTGGCGAGGAAAAGCATACTTTAACTATCGCTGAAATGCCGAGCCATACGCACACGCAGAACTCGCACTCACATACTACTTATAATAGATGGAACTCATTCGCGGCCGGCAACCTCTCCGGATATGGTTACACCTCTCCTGCAAATGGTTGGGCGCAAGACGGTTATCAGCAGGATTATACTGGCGGTACGACGGCGACGAACCAAAATACTGGTGGCGGTGGATCACACGAAAACCGACAACCTTATATCACAGTCTATATGTGGAAGCGCACGGCATAAAATGATATAATAGCTATATGTTTAAAGACCGCGGATATCCTTATGAGCCATTCATCCAAGATTCTGTCTCCAAATACCTAGCAGAAAAAGGGTATTCGAAAAATATAGTGTCCAAAGGATTGCACGAACACGGTGTCGATATTAGAGTATGTAATGAAAAATACAGCAGATACTGGCTGATAGAGTGTAAGGGCGGTGCTAGGAATGCAAAAAACGCAAGTTCAGCCGATGTGTCTAATTTTCTAATTGGACTTGCTCAAATAATCACACGAATACACTCAAAGACAATGCCAACCGCAACTACCGGTAGTAATAAATACGCAGTTGCTTACCCAGATTATTTTAAAGATCGTCATCTTAAAAAAGTGCATTGGACTGTATGTAAGCAACTAAACCTATATTTCTTTTTTGTCGATAAAAATGGGCAGGTTGAAGAATATAACTGGAAAAGGATAAAAGATGAATTTCCAGACGACTAAGAAATGCCCAAAATGCGATAGGCCACTAATCAGTATTCTCTACGGAGAACCGACCTATGAAGCTTTTGAAGCGTCAGAACGTGGAGAAATTATTTTGGGTGGTTGCCTAATGCCGGGAGATGATGGGCCACACTATCATTGTGATAAATGCAAATTAGACTTCTCAAGAGATCTAAATAAAGCATTCAAATCAGATGAATGGACAGAAGAAGATGTCGAGGAATAATAAGGATTATAGTTTATTAATTGCGATCATAGTGATAATTGGCATTATTGCTCTAGCGGCGGCTATTGGTAGTTCTTCGAAAAACACCAGTAGGACCTCGTCTTATCCCGATGATTATGATTATTACTATAATCCAGACGAGGATCGAGAGCCGAGTTATTATAGATGGTATCCGGGAGATTAGTCAGTAATGGCAAAAATAGACGAATATGGGTACATAACTGAACTCGATGACAATGAAATCTTTGTCTTTGGTAGTAATGGCCAAGGCGCTCATTTTGGTGGCGCCGCCGCAACCGCAGTTCATAAATTTGGTGCAAAAATAG
The DNA here is from genome assembly GCA_045536655.1 of Candidatus Nanosyncoccaceae bacterium. Classification (GTDB taxonomy): domain Bacteria; phylum Patescibacteriota; class Saccharimonadia; order Saccharimonadales; family Saccharimonadaceae; genus UBA2834. Next base: position 1,480 of record JAZSOA010000007.1, read on the forward strand.
GCCAAGCAGAGGGATTACAAGGCCAAAGTTACGCCATCAATACAATGGACTCAGAAGATGAAATGTTTGAACAGATAGACCGTTTCCTGAAGTTTGCCAAGGAACATCCGGAATTACAATTCCTAGTTACAGAAATTGGTTGCGGAATAGCTGGATATAGCCCAGCCCAAATAGCGCCACATTTTAAGAAGCATACCGAGAATGTCATACTTCCAGAAGCTTTTTTAAATGAATACGAATAGACGCTTTAGTATCAAATAGAGGCCTCGTCCGGATCGACAAGGTTTGCGAGGATTCCCTCATATAGTCGGCAGATAAAGTGCTGTGTACTTTTAGTTTTTGCCTTAACTCAATTGCGGCACTTATCGATCCAGATAAAACCTCTATCGTGTTCCGGCTCATATTACTACATCTGTGGAGGATGGCTCGTCAATATGAGCCGGAGCAAATATGGCAAACTACTCTACTTCAATATGCATAACAATCCTTTCATATTAGGTTGATAATGATTTGTACTAGTGGGTTTGCCACTCTGACCACTAAGCTGCGACGAGAAAATTGCGCTGAGCGGTCTCTAGGGAAACAAAAAACTCGCGAACTGATGTTCACGAGTTTTTCTTAAATACCTTACAAATGGAGCCGTCTTCGGGACTTGAACCCGAGACCTCATCCTTACCATGGATGCGCTACTACCAACTGAGCTAAGACGGCATGGATGTAAGGTACCTTTGGAATGGGGCCGCGATTGTCCTTTGCGGGCGAAAGCTCCAGAGGCGCGAGTACATCCTTACCATGGATGCGCTCTACCAACTGAGCTATCGCGGCAACTATGTTTTGTATTTTACCATAGACAGGACAGTTTATCAAGCGCGCAAACACTGCAGTGTTATAATGAGCATATGAAAGAGCAAGATTATCGGAAGAAAATCGACGAAGTCATGAGCCAGATCGAATACGGCTGGGTCGATAAAGACGGCAACAAGCGCACTGAGATGAGCGGTTTTTCTGATAATTATCGCTTACAGTTTCCAGATGAGCTCCTCGAGTCCAAGCTTGGTGTTTGCTGGGATCAAGTCGAGCTCGAGCGCAAGTTATTTGCGGATCTCGGCATCAAGGCCACGCCATTCTTTATTGTGTATTACGACGACAAGAAATGTCCGACCCATACTTTTATTATTTTCGAGGAAAATGGCAAAACCATCTGGTACGAACATGCTTGGCTCAAGCATGCTGGCTGGCACGAATTCGAAAACCTTGCCGAAGCGATTCGCGAAATCCGCAAGACCTTCCTCGCCGAAGAAAAGCTCGAAAATATCAATCCAATGAATCTCGTAATCTATATGAACTATCCTGCTCCAAACAAGAAACTAGGCTGTCTAGAATTCTATCATTACTGCGAAGACAAAAAGAATCCACGCTTTAGACAGGAGACTCTATAATGCGTCTTTATGTCACCCGTCACGGTCAAACAGATTGGAATCGCGAAAACCGCATTCAGGGACGCATCGATATTCCCTTGAACTCACTCGGCGTTGAACAAGCCGAAATCCTGCGCGACGAGCTCGCCGATGCTCATTTTGAGCATATTTTTTCTTCCCCGTTGTCACGCGCCTACCAGACTGCGCAGATTATTGCCGCGAAGCATAGTGCGGACATTATTCGTGACGAACGCATCCAGGAAGGCAATTTCGGCAAGCTCGAAGGCGAAAAACCAGGCTCTGATCTGATAGACTTCGACGTCGAGTGGACCGAAGAAATGCTTAAGCCGCTCAATATCGAGACTAATGACGAATTCTTTGCGCGCGTCTCAGACTTTATCGACGAATTAGCCGAGAAATACGAGAACGACGACATTTTGATCGTGAGCCACGGCGGCACCTACCGACAGTTCTATCAGTATTTTAACGGTCGCGTTAAGCGCTATTGGAGTGTTCCACCACTCCATAATTGCGAATTTACCAAATTCACCGTGCACAGCATGAGTCTTCAAGACAAGTATTTTGATTTTATTAAGAACGGTACCAAACGTCTCGAACTCCGTCTTTACGACGAAAAGCGCCAGAAGATTCGTCTGGGCGACCTAATCCGCTTCAAAAAATCCAACGGCGAGATTTTACGTTGCCGCGTTGAAGCGCTCCATATCTACCCAGATTTCGCGAGCCTCTTTGCTGATTTTCCAAAAGAAATGCTTGCCGATAAAACCGTCAGCAAGACCGACATGCTGGGAATCATGCGAGAATTTTATCCCGACAAACGACAGCGCGAGACAGGCGTAGTTGGAATCCAAATCGAGCCTATCGACTAGTCAGCTTGTGAGTTTTTACGTATTTTTCAGTACGTTTTAAACGGTATTTTGGATTAATCAGGATATACGAGCCTCGCAGCGTCATACTTAAGCCAATCAATGCCAAGCAGCCCAAGCCAGCAAACTGCCAAGCTGTCGCTTCTGGCCGCATAGCCGCCATCGCCAAGGTAAAACCAGCCAAGATACTCGCCAGTCCAATCAAGATCATAACCAAGGCGTCAGTCCTGGCCCTACACTTTGCGATACTCTCGCGTTGCTTAGCACGAATACCGTTCTGTCTAGCCATGCGACAGGCAATCATACCATTGCGAATTTTCGTCATAAAATAGCACAGGTCCATGTGGTAATAACCCAAAGGATTTACATCGACACTCCTGACAATGTGAAGCTTCGCAATCGTGCCGTCATTAAAAATAATCACGTAACGATTGCGGCGTTCTTCGGCAACGCTCATAATTACGTCGTCCGCCATCCGTGTCGCCTGATTAATCTTTTCGATCGCAGTTTTGCGAGCCCAGAAACCATGCACAATCTTTTTCTGGCAATAATCAAACAAAACCAAGTACTTCATACACGCTCTCAAATCTATTGCGTATATCATAATGTATTTTGCATCTTTGTCAAGTTGCTTATGTCTTGTGAGAAACCCTCTAAAAGTTTTAAAATAAGCTTATGAATAAACGTAATTTTTATATCGTTCTGATCTGCGTCATTATAGCAGCCATGGGCTTCTCTTTTGCTGCACAGCTTAGAACACACACCATCACAGAGCAGGCCTGCCCGAACGGCAACTGCGAAACCACTATCAAGGAATACGAGTATCTCCCAGTCGAGAACGACTATTCAAGCGACCAAAACGCCACCGTTATCGAAGGTGCCGAAATGGTCGAACATACCACTGGTCTTGCTGGCGATGAAGTCGAGACCGAAGATAACAAAATTTATAACCGTAGCATCTTTGCTGTAGGCAATAACGTTACTACCAAGCAGCTCGACATCAACGGTATGATTTTTGCCGCTGGCCGCAAGGTTAAAACCATCACTAAACAGCAAAGCATTGCTGCCGCGGGCGAAACCGTCATTATGGATTCCGTTACGCACCAGGAAGCCTACTTGGCCGGTAGAACCGTCGAGCTCACCAAGAATTCGAGCGTACGCGATCTTTTTATTGCGGGTGAAACCGTAACGATTCGCGGTGTTGTGCGCGGCGATATCTTTGGCGCTGGCAACGAGATTGTCTTTGAGGACGCTACGATCCTCGGCGATGTTAGCCTCGGCGCAGGATCTATCGAATTTAAGGGCGATACCATGATTCACGGTACATTACGCTATGATTCGACCGCCAAGGTTCAGAACCTCGACAAGTCCAAGGTTGGCGGCATTGCTAGCTATGTTACACCAAACGTAACCACAGATATTCTATATATTATCTTTACTAGCGCCGCTGCTGTTTGTATGACAGTCGCAAGCGTCTCAATCTTCGTCGTGTTCTTGAACCGTGTTGCCGGAAAGCAGTACGAAAAGCTCGTTGCTAGCAAGACTGCCGTTAAGGACCTTGGCTTGGGTCTTGTCGCCCTACTTGTCGTGCCATGCATTTTGGTCATGCTCTTGGGCTTCGACTTCTTGGTTCTCGTCAACATTGTCTTGATTCTAGCCTTCGTAATCGCCCTTTTGTGTAGCGTTGCGATTGCCGCTGTACAGCTCGGTCGCTTCGTAAGTGGTACGATTCTTAAATCGAAGGATGCCAGCGTCTATCAGAACGCAATGCTTGGTTCGATTACCTTAGCAATTATTGCTATAATCCCAGTCTTTGGCGGCCTCTTCAATTTCATGCTCGTCATTATGGGCTTTGGCTATATCATTGGCGAACTTATTCACGCTTTCGTAAGCAAGAAGAAAGTCACAACTAAAAAGAATTAATCATCAAAAAGACCGCTCGAGTAGCGGTCTTTTTTAATGCTTTTTATTCTTGTTCGACGATTTCGATATTCGCTGATTGAATATTTGGAACCTTAATCAAGATGAGGTGGCCAGAGTTATTCGTTTCAACATTGTTTGGCAACTCGTCCTTTTGAATCTTGATTCTGAGACCGTAATCTGCGTTGCGCTCGACACCTTTAAGGCTGTAGCTCGCAGTGTATTTGTCTTCTTTTACAACTACAATAACATTGCCGGCCCTAAAGAAGCTGTCCTCGATATTCATATTAATATCTGCGCCGACTGAATTCTCAGCAATATCTACGAAGCGACGATATTGGTCACTGCTCTTAATATTGATATAGTTCGTACCTTTTGAGCCGTAGATATCTAGCAAACAATCGCTGTCGCCTACACCATTAATACAGTTCGAATTGGCTGCATAGCTGATTTCTTGCGATTCATAGCTCACTGCTTCATATTCGTCGTTTGTCCTAACAATACTAATATCCGCCTCGTTTTCGATGCTTTTGATGCCGAGATTAATACCGTAGTAAATTGTTAAGATCATCAAGCCCGCAATACCAAGCACGCAGACGATCGAGGTCATGATAAGCTGCGGAGTAATGCTTTTGAGCGATTCGCCTGCCGCTTTCTTAATCTCGCGACTTCTTTTGGCGCGGTCTAAATCTTTCTTTGCTACCATTATTCCGCCTCCTTTTGATCACCCATGAAGTTGACGTTAACTTTCTTTGGCTGAATATTTTCGACTCGGATTAGTACCAGATAGCCCTTGAGACCACCTACCACTTCTTCCGTAGCAACTCGGTCCGCCTTTAGAGTAGCAGACAGGTTGTATTTTTCATCCCTAAAGACACTCGAAATACCAACATTCATCGGATCTTTCGATTCCTTGGCAATTGCGATCACGGAACCAGATGTAAAGAAGCTAGAATTGACGTTTAGAAGCTCAGCGAAGTCTGCATCATAGGCATATTGTGCGCGATAGAGGCCCTGAAGTCTTTCGAGCTGTGCAGTCGACTTAATAACCGCATAGTTCTCGGTTGTGCCGTAGCTCTGCAAAAGATACCCAGCATTGCTCTGGCTTGGCTCTTTGTCACCGAGGCCATAGCTCAATGTAACGGATTCGTAATCAATATCAATAATCTCGCTAATCTGCTCTTCATCGGCTTCTTCGACTGGATTAAAGAGTCTAGACGAGCCAATATTAATACCAACCCAGACAAGAGTTAGCAATAATGCTGCGCCAAAAACGAACATTACGACCGTCGTACCGACAATCTTTTTCTTCGACGAAGCGCAATCTTCGCAGATCTCTTCGTCACTCGTTTTACCAACGTCGCCCTTCGCTTCGCGCGCCTTGCGCTCTGCGCTAGCTTTGTCTATTCCTTCGTCTTCGGCTTCTTCGATGCGTTTCTTCATGTCAGCTTCGACCGGATTTGGTACAGAATCAAAATCCGCGAGCTCGTCCTCAGACTTGCCACCCTTTTTCGGCATTATTTCCCTTTCTGCCTTATTAAATTTTCATGATTTCAGCTTGCTTTTCGGCAAATAACTTGTCTACCTTAGCGCCAAATTCTTTGATAATATCGTCGATTTCCTTTTCAGCGCGCTTCTTCATATCGTCGCTAAGTTCTTCATTCTTGAGATCCTTGCGAGCATCATCGCGAAGCTTGCGCATTGCAATCTTGGCTTCTTCAACCTTACCGCTAGCAGTCTTAACGATTTCTTTGCGGCGTTCCTCAGTTAGTGGTGGTATTGGCACGCGGACAACTTTACCATCGTCGGCTGGGTTAAGACCCAAGGTCTGATCAGCGCGGATAGCGCTTGAAATGGCCTGAATATTTGATGGATCAAATGGCGTAACAAGAAGCATCGAAGCGCCCGAAACGGTTACGTTAGCAACCTGATTGAGTGGCATAAATTGGCCATAAGCCTCAACCTTAACACTACCCAACATATCTGGGTGTGCGCGGCCGGTGCGAACCTTTTTCATAGCATCATTGAAACGATCGATGACGGCAGCCATCTCCGTTTTTAGCTCGTTAGTATCGTACATAGTCTCTCAAACTCCCTTTCGTCTTTAAAATTGAGCGTAATTCTGCCCGTACCACGAGAACTCGTATGTACGCGAACTTTCACACCGAGTCTGGCGCTGATTTTTTCAGCACGCTTTTCGCTCTCGATGCGGATTTCATCACTGTTAGTATCGTCGGCATCTTTGCCTTCTGCGGCCTTCTTCGCTCTTTCGCGGACCGTGACCATATACTGCTCGACTTTTCGCGCACTCCACCCCTCGTTAATAATGTAAGGCAGAACTTCCTTAATCTCCTCTGGAGTAGCAGAAATAAGCGGACGCATCTGCCCCTCCTTCAGCTTATAATCTATCATGGCACGCTTTGCCTCATCTGGCAAGCTTAAGAGGCGCATCGTATTGCTAACGGCGGCAGTACTTTTGCCGATGCGTTTAGCCATTTCGGTAATGCTCATATTAAACTGATCGCGCAGCTTGGCATAGGCGGTTGCAGTCTCAATTGCGTTTAAATCTTCACGCTGGACGTTCTCAATCAACGAAGCCTCAAGGCGATTCTGTGCAGTCATGGTACGCACCACGGCCGGAATCTTTTCGAGACCAGCCAGCTTAGCAGCGCGCCAACGACGTTCGCCAGCAACGATCTGATATTTGCGACCATCCTTAATAACCACAATCGGCTGAATCACACCCATCGCCTTAATCGATTCAGAAAGCGAAGCAAGTTCCTTGTCGTCGAAAGTGCGGCGCGGCTGATCTGGATCCGGTTCAATATCCGTTAGACTGAGTTCTTCGAGCGAACTGGCTTTCGAATCTTCTTTTGCGGTTGGGTCATACTGCGCATCAAAAGAATCCGTTGGAATCAACGATGCGAAACCTCTACCTAATCCTCTACTTCCCATTAATGCGCTCCAATACTTCTTGGGCTAGGTTCTTGTATGCCTTTGAGCCCTTACTAAATCGATCGTAAGCACCGACCGGCAAACCGTGGCTTGGCGCCTCTGCAATACGAATATTACGCGGAATAACCGTTTCGAATACTTTGTCTTTGAAATACTTCTTAAGTTCGGCGTAAACCTGAGAGCTGAGCGCTGTACGCTTGTCATACATCGTAGCAAGCACGCCGAGGAGCTTGAGGTTCTTATTCATGCCGCGCTTCACGAGACTCATGCTATTGAGCAGCTGCGCGACACCTTCGAGCGCGTAGAATTCGGTTTGAACTGGAAGCAAGAGATAATCCGCTGCAACCATAGCATTAACCGTGAGCAATGATAGGCTTGGGGCGCTGTCGATCAGGATGAATTCAAACTTATCTTCGATTTCGGAAATTGCATTGCGCAAAAGCACAAACTTGCCTTGCTCATTAATGATTTCCTGCTCGACATTTGCGAGCTCCGGAATAGTTGGAGCCACAAATAAATTCTTAATCTTCTCGACTGGACAAATCACATCTTCAAGGGTCGCTTCGCCCGTCATAACCTCGCAGATTGTCTTTTCGAGTTTTTCTTTTTCGAGGCCGAGTCCAGTACTAGCATTGCCCTGTGGATCGTAATCAATTACTAAAGTAGAATGGCCAGCCTTTGCCAAAAAGAATGCAAGATTTACAGACGTTGTAGTCTTGCCAACACCTCCTTTTTGGTTTGTAACCGTAATCACCTTCGCCATATAGTCTTTATTATATCAAAATTATTTAACATTAACATTATCGTTCGTCGCTACTGCCACAAATATTCTTCAATGATTTCCGGGAGCGGCACCTCGAGCAGGATGATACCATTTTCTTCAGCACGCTGACCGAGATAGTTTACTAATGAAAGCTCATCAGTAAAGAAATGGACATCTTCGTTTGGCGCCTGAGCCGGCGGATTATTTGTTAGGACTAGGACATCCGAGAGCATATCATGATTCAGACCTTCGAGCTCGCTTAAGTCGCTAATAACAATTGCGCGGGCTGGAGCTTCGATAGAATAAATCGCACGGAGGCCATACTTGACGGAATCCGGCGTGCCATCCGCACTGTCATCGATAATATAACTACCATTAATGCCACGGGCTGGCGACATGCGGCCGTGAATTGGCGCGATGCTTGCCACACCTTCAAGAATCTGGGCACGCTCCATACCAAAGAAGCGGCCAACTGCACAAGCCATGAGGACTGGGCGAACATTATGCTCGCCGAGGAGCCTAATCTTGATTGGAATATGCTCGCCATCGAGATTTACAATATCACCTTCCTGACCTTCAAAAGTCTGGGCAGTATTTTCAAAATAATAATTAGCCGGCAATTCATCACCGTAAGTGACGGCATTTTCGTTCTGGAGATAATGTATAAAATCTTTCGGCACGTCACAGATATTAATAATGGTTGCTTTAGAATGATTTGCGGCGGCGAAGTATTTCTGCGCCTCTTCATCGGTACGGGCCGCAGTGATAACCGTGATGTCTGGCGAGAATTCTGGCATGCTTTGCGCAGATTCGTAGTCCAGCAAAATGATATCCGCCTGAACTTTCGGATTACAACCAAAGCTTACCGCGAATTTTTGCCCCAAGATAATACCCAGCGCACGGATCGCTGACTTGCGCCCATATGAACCAGCTACCAAAACAGTCTTAACCTTTGGGTTTTTCTGTAGGTAGCGGATTAGTTTTGGTTTGCCAAATCCGAAGGGCATTATTTATCTCCTTTCTTGAGGTTTCTCGTACTGAATGCAAAAATCAATGCGGTTAGACCATTGACCATAAGGAAGAGGCCAAAGAGTAGGACGTAAGTCATTTCGTAGAAGTGGCCGACTAGCATCGCGATGCCGGCCGCAAAACCGATAAGGCCTTGGACGACTAGCATGAAACGATCGAGACCAACTTTGTGATTTTTAAAACCGCGCACAATTGCAAGAATTGAGTAAATAATGGTATATACCGCGAGACATTTAACGCGGACACCGAAGCCGATTGTTTCGGTTAAGCCCTTGAAAAGCGAGGCGAAAAGCAGATTAACCAAGATTAGTTCGAGAATGGTATTAATGATCGGGAAAGTAAGATTTTTCCCCTCGCGCTTACGAATGAAAATATCCACTACGTCAACGATTAACAGCGCAGATAGTCCAACTGCGACAGCCGTCGTCAATGAACCGGTACGACGGGTGTTTATCAATGCTAATACTAGCCCCGCAATAAGGGACACTGCGCCACGAATTGCCGAGACGCGCCAATAATTATCTATTTTTGTATTACCTCTACTCACAAAGCCTCCTATTGGAATGATTATAGAATAAGCTTTATTTGTTTTCAAGAAAGGACTTTTCACGCTCCTGCTTAAATTTTTTACGACATGATACCGTCGATGAGAAACAATATGACTCATCGCGGACACTGCTCATTTGGTTGCCGATTTGGCAACCAATTACGGTGGAAGCTATATGACTAAGGTGTATTTAGTTGCAGATTTGACAACTAAATGAACATGTTCACGAAGGCTAGTGTTCTGCTTCTAATTCGCGGCGCTTGAATTCCATCAAAACCGTTGGCACGGCTGGCGGCGGCGTAAAGTAGTCTGGGCGCATTGGCAGGCGGATGCGTGGCGCATAATTCACAAACAATTGTTTGCCAAGCTGCGAAGTGTAATGACGGTCATTATTAAGCATTTTCAAGGCAAACTGTTTCTGTAAAATCAAATAAATCGACTTTGGCGGATTTGGCGCCTCGTCCAACTTATGCAAAATCTGCGAACTAATCGCAAAAGGCGGATTAGCAAAAATCTTATACTCCGTATCTGGCAGTTCAAAGTCCATAAAGTCGCATTCGACTACCTTCACATTGCCATATCTTGCCATGTTTTTACGGAGTTTTTCGGCCGTTTCGTGGTCCGCTTCAATCGCAATCACTTGCTTGCAACGCCTAGCTAAAGCCGCCGTAATCACGCCGGAACCAGCACCAATGTCCAAAACCAAATCACGTTTTTTGATATTACTGTGACCAATCAAAAACAAAGCTAACTTCGGGCTTTTTAAGAAATGCTGCGAAAATTCATGCTTACGCATCGAAATACCCCAAGCGGCGCGTAAACTCATAGAGCGCTACGGCCGAAGCGCAGCCCACATTTATCGAGCGCGTCGAGCCGAGTTGCTCAATATAATAACAGCAATCCGCCAAAACCAATAATTCCTGCGAGATACCATCCGATTCTGAACCGAAGACTAAAATCGAATTCGGCTGAATTTCAGCTCCTTGTAATGGCTTGCTTTCTGGGCGATTATTGTCAATTGCTACAACGATTTTGCCACGTTCATGTGCATCCGCCACAAAATCTGCCACATTCTCAAAATGATCAATATGCAGATACTTATCCGTCACCATTGCACCACGACGATTATATTTGCGCTTGCCTAAAATATGCACCTTGGAGACATTGAAGGCGTTAGCATTACGCACGATTGTGCCAATATTAAAATCGTGACTAAGATTCTCGATCGCAATTTCCAGACTAGTACGACTCTTGTCCAGGTCAGCTACAACTTCTTCGTTCGGCATGCCCTTGTACTTATCTACAAGATTACGGGTATCAGTTTCGCTTTGCATGGCCAGCCTTTCCCGCCTTGAGCGCTTTTACGTAGCCATAGATTGCCGCCACTAGCAAAGCCACTTCCAAAACAACACCAAAGAACGAACCGACAAAATAGTTATAAATCGTCCAAACGATCCCAACTGGAATACCAAAGAACTTGTAAATAATTGGCTTCTTTTGCCAAATCGAATAGGTATACATCGCCGTACCAAAGACAGACATTAAACTCCAAAAACCGTCATAGGTCGGAATAGTTACAAGAATAATGGCGATATATACAATTACCAGGACAGCAATATCGCGCTTTGTGATCTTTTTAGAGTTGCCGTTTTTAGATTCATCCCAAATCGAATATATGCTTCGAAGAAACGAAATAATACACATCGCGAGGCCAGTCCAAGCCCCAAGCAAAACATACGCCAAGCCATTAAAAAGAATCGCTGCAATACTAGTAGCCAAAATAGTTTTACGCTTCTTTGCGTTATAACTAACAGCAAGCAGCGCGTACATTATCACAGTAAAAATCTGCGACAAAATATACGTAAGTGTCATGTTTCTATTTTACGCTATTTCGATTTCTTACGAGAATCTTTTGCTTTTTCAGCAGCGTCAAGCTTTTTGGCAGTGCTGTCGAGCATAAGATGAATCAGAGCCCAAGCTACAACGTTCGCCGAAAGTGCACAAATCGCAACGAGCGGCACAATCAAAATAGCCACGCCAACGCTCTGATTAATCAAAGCAAAAATACCTGCGATGAATACAAAGACAACGGCGAGAATGCCATAAACCCAGCTAAGCAAGACGAGCTGACGATTCTTACGATAAAGATTAATAAAATATTTTAAGATATTCATAAGTATATTATAGCATAATTTGCCCCTTTTAGCAAACCGCTCCCTGTTCCGTCTTGACAAATTGCTTATCCTAGTTTATAATACTCTCCATTGCAAGTTGGAGCGCTTCCGATATATACAGGAGGTATGCAAATATGAATGCTAACATTTCACCCGAGCTCGACGCTCGTATCGCAGATATGATCAGAAACTCCGACGCTACCAAGAAGGCTCAGGCCATCAGCGCTGATGCCCAGAAGCGTCTTGCACGTGTCCACGCCACCGTCGAGGCGGCAGGTCAGATCAAGGTTCCCCAGGCCGCACTTGATGACGTTGCACAGAAATCTGCAGCTTGCAGAGGCATCGCCGCAGAGGCCGCCGAGAGAACCGCAAGAATGGCCGCAACAATCGAAGCGGCCAAAAGCATCAAGGTGAACATCTAAGCGAGAGGTAGGCCACTCCTAGGCCAAAACGACCAAATCCCAAACCTTAGTCAACCCGCGCTCCCAACTTGCAAGCCCCGCATCCGTGCGGGGCATTTTCATGCTGCAAGAAAATGCCACCCTTTCGGGTGGCAAATTAGTTTTGCAAGATATGTATGGTTTCGTCCTTAGACAAAACAAGTCTCATTCAGCGATTTTGCCTGAGACTTCGTGAGATACCCGAAATACTTTTTCAGCTTTTCGAGCGTGTGATTGACCACGTACGCAAGATGCGTCATGGCGCTGGTGTCGTAGTACTTTCGTTCGTCTTTCATGTAGCGTGCGTCATTTCTTTCCGCCGCGTCTTCCCAGATCGCATAAAACCAAAGGCGCAGCAGAACGTCGATTTCGCAATCAATTGTCAGATCGATAAGATCTTCGAACAGACGCGCAATCTCTCCGATTTCATTCACTGTTTCAGCATGATTGCTGCGGGGCGCAGACGCAAAGTGTTCGTCCGCGGTTTGATAATAGTTGCTATAGACCTCCTCGAACATACGAAAAATATCATTGCCGACAATGATAGGGCCTTCCGGAACTCTGTTGATCGCGAACGCCTGGAATGGCAGTTCATCATAATCTTCCGATTGTGCAATCGTGATTGCATGAAGCTCTATCTCACTGAGAACGGAAACGATACTCGCATAGTGCTCTTGGAGTCCCTCGAGCTGCGATGCGAATAGCCTAGACATTATCTCTTCCTCCCTTGCATAAAAATGTGCGCCGACAGATTGTCAGCTAGAACATATTTTACCAGATTTCACAAGATTGTCAATGCAGGAAAAACCGCCCCTGTTACCAGGGACGGAATCCAAAGAGCAATTTTGGCTTTCTCATGTCTGCGGTTTGCTGTTTGTCATGGCGAGCGATTCGAGCTTAGCTTTGTTGGCGCCGCTCAGATTCCAGTAGATCATAGCCGGGAGCGTTTCGCCGAAATAATGAATCAGCGCACTCACCTCAAAGCTATTCTCGCTATTGAAGCCATGCCATGTTGCACCCAGGTCACCCAGAATCAGCTTGCACAGCGGACTGTCACCTTCCGAAAGCATTGTGTCGAATTCCTTGATCTCTTTGACCGCTACCGCAGTTCGCTTTCTCTGCCAGATGAGGCTCTTGACGAACATGGTTAGTACAGCATGCCCAGCCTCAAGCTTGTCGGCATTATGCGAATCGCGGAAGCTCTGTGCGGGATTCAGGAGAGATTGTCCTGGGACATAGAAGCCATCCAGGTACTCCTGCAGAGACCTTGCAATAGCATCTGCCTTACGTATTAGATCGATATCTCGGACGGTACTCATAAGATAACCCTCTTCCTATAAAGATTCATGATAGCTACTGGCTTTTCGGATCACCATGCGCATCACGTAGTTTTAATTATATAACAATATTTCGAGTTGTCAATTTTGGCGATTATTTGCCTAAGATTTTGCAGTCATTTTTTAAGGTCTCACCTCTGTTATTTTGGCCTTTACACGTTTGGCTTAAGCAATATACAATAAGCTTAACAGTAATTGGGAGATAACCATAAATGAGGAAAATCGCATTGAGGTTTTTTGATACGAAGGCCTTAGGTATCGCCTGCTCTCTCGTGGCGTTAACAGGATTATTAGGATGTTTTCTTGCCATGAGTGCGATGGCAGACGGCGCAAGACAAGTGAATTTACCAAACACTACGGTTGAGACTACGGCTGAGGGCCAAAATATTACTTTTAGCCTTGGCGACAGCGAGTCGGTAACTATGGCTCTTACCAGCGCGTTAACCGTAAATACTCCACAACAAGGCGAGAACAATATAGTTTATCAAGACGGCATCGTAATGGTACACCTTACGCACTATGGCGAAGATAATGCTTGCGATGCATATAACGTCACACTCAGCCATGACGATCAGAGCTATCCATTATCTTGCGTTCCTGGGGAAGGCAGCCAGGAATTCTTTACAGAAAACAATTTTGAAGTTCCACAAAATGTTAACATGTTGGTGCTTCAGGTATCAAAGAAAGGCGTCAATCCTCAGCCTGGCCCAGACACACCAACCGGCCCAGTCATCGTCAATATTGCGGCTAATTCTTTTGGCGAAGACAACAAGACTGCGACCTTCCAGTTCGGCGAACAAAATAGCCGTAGCATCACCTTTAATAATGCCTGGAATACCACAAATAATCCTCATTTCGAATTCGAAAGCGGCAGCTCTGAGGCTTTAAGAACAGCCTTCACTAATGGCTTAGGTTTTACTGCCAATGATGCATGCATGGACGGCTACGACAGCAACGACGACCCTCATGATAACTACTATGTACGACTTGAATCGCAGGGCGGTTGGGGCATCAATTTTGCCTGCAACGAAGGCACATATACGCTTCCTTTCACTGGCGAAGAGAATCTCCCAGCCGAAAGCTACACGATCCGCGTCATGCAAAAGCAGCAGCCACAGCAAGATATCGGCGTAGAGTTCGAAAACGTTTCCGAATTAGCTCAAGACGGCTCATACATTAAGGTTACCTCCCGCGACATCGCAGACAAAACCTTCATTATCACTCCTTCTAGCGGCACCATTGCTTGCAATACGCACGACAACGAAACCCATTGCGAACAAAGGTTCGAGAGCTCCCCATTCGACGAGAATAGCCAATTCTTCTACTATATTAGCGTCGAAGGCGGCGAATGGGACCCAGAAACCATGATGGTCTTCCTGCGCGGCGCTGCAGGTCTAGGCGGAATTCCTAGCGTTACAAAAGTTGGCAACGACTACGAATTCATGCTCAAGGGCGCCGGCATTCCTGCAGATACCAATCATATCAGCATCGCCATCGAAACACCGCACGAACATGGTGGCGGAGATGACCAGCCTCAGCACGAAGGCGACCCGGTGCGAGAAACCACCGTTACTATCAAGAGCAATCAAGGCAACCCGAACATTGCAAATTCATTCTACCTTGCCCGCATCAGCATTAATGACATGCCAGTCAGCAACGAGGCTAGCGAAAGTTGCGAGTGGTCTAAAGAAGATCGCGAAAATCCAGAAGTCTGCCCAGTCCCATTTGTACGCACTGGTTTTACCTATAATAAAGTCGCCGACGTGAATACGGTCGAAATTAGTTTCGGTACCATCTTTAACCTGCGTTATATCAACGACATAATAATCAACGGTACGACCTATTCGCTTGAACAATACGGTTTTAACTATGAAGATCGCCAAGACTGGCTTGCCCATTATGACCACCAGATGACTGGCTTTACTATTACTGACGTTCCATACAACGAAGGCGGCTACGTGATCGAAGTCGACGTCGATGAGCTAGACGGACGATTCCAGCAAATCGGCAACTTCCTCTGGTCGAACGACGAGCGCGAGAAGGAGCATGATGAATATATCGGCCACTCGAACCTCGAAGTCATGAAGGTTAAATGCCATATCACTGAAAACGACGATGAAGATGTTACCTTCAATGTGGCAGCCGGCGAACAGGCTCCAGAAGGCTGTGTTTTCGAATACGAACCAGACAGCGACAGAAACCCTACCGGCTCTCTAGTAGTGCCAGAAGGTAGCGAGGTTACTGTTCGTGTTAAACCGATTTATGGCTGGCAGGTAACTAGCTTCAAGATTAGCGGCGACGAAGGCCCAGCGACCGACCCAGGCGCCGTCGCTCAGTATACCTTCGGCATCCGCAGAGGTAATGCCCACCTTGGCGCAGTCGTCACCCCAGTCGATGACGAAGTAAACGCCGTTTCCGATAAGATTCAGTCCGGTTCCATCTCGCTCGGTGGCGAAGAAATTACCGAAGGTACCGCGATGCTCACGGTCAACGACGCAGACCTTACCGACGAGCAGAAAGCCGAATTCCAGGCTCAGGCCGGCAACTATAATGTCTCTACCTTCCTAGATATCGATCTCGATCAGGTCTTCTATAACGGTAAGGGCGATTATTGGCAAGGCGCCGAGATGAGCGAGCTTGCGCACGAGGCAACCATCACTCTCACACTCGAAGAAGGCGTAGATGGCAACTCGGTAATCTTGGTTCACAAGAAGCACGATGGGACTTACGAAATTATCCCGACGACTTATGATGCTAAGACTCGCACCCTTGCCTTCAAGACATCCAGCTTCTCGGATTACGCAATTGCTTCCGCCAAGACCACAAATGCCAATACGAAGGATAGAGTGCTCGCATTCTTCTTACTCTTCCTCGTAAGCGTCAACGCATCCATCGTAATGTTTGCGCAGGCCAAGAAGGAAACTGCCAAAGCTAGCAAATAATTAGCCACAAAAAGCCGCCTCTTCACGGGGCGGTTTTTATTTAGCGCCTTTTTTGAAGACTACGGCCGCGATTGTCTTTAGAATGCATTTAATATCTAGCCAGGTATTACAATTTCGGCAGTAATAGTATTCAAGATTCAGTCTTTCTTCATAGCTCGTTTCACTTCTGCCATTTGCAGCCCACCAACCAGACACGCCTGGCTTCACGCATTCGTAGAGCGCGTGATCGCCGTCGTGTTGGTCAAGTTCACCTTCGACTAGCGGCCTAGGGCCAATCAAAGCCATATCACCCTTCAAGACGTTTATAAACTGGGGCAATTCATCAAGCGAAGTCTTTCTGATAAACTTGCCGATTTTCGTAATTCTTGGATCGTTTTCAAACTTTTGGTTTGCGTCCCACTCGGCTTTGTATTTTGGATCCTTCAAGAGCTTTTTCAATACTTCATCCGCATTGCTTACCATGCTTCTGAATTTGTAGATATAGATATACTTACCGTCCTTACCGATGCGTTTTTGCTTATAGAAGATGCTAGCCTTGTCTCCGGTCGCCAAGTTGCCAACTTTTACAAATATCATGACGGGCAAGAGAGCCAAGCAGCCCAATAAGCTTGTTAGAAAATCAAAGCTGCGCTTGATTACAGAGTATGCTATATAGCGAGCACTGCCACGGCGGGCAAGCAAGTCTACATTGGCTTCATATAGACCGTAGCTAGCCGAAAGTTCAGTCGAAACGTCATAAAAATCTGCTTGATCATAACCAGATTCACTATATGCCGTCGCAACTATCTTTTTCGCCATTTTCCCTGTCTGCCTTAATAAAAAATACACTCCGATAATAATGGAGTGTTGCGTATTATCTGTTGAATTTTAATGTATCATTATAATCTGGTCATGTCAACCATAAACACAAACGATTCCATCTTGCTATTCCTTGACATTTAGTAGTGGTTGTGCTATTATATATGGTATTCTGTGCGTAGTGGCACGGAATCGATCTTTTAGGAAGGAGGGGTCATTATGAAAATTCAGATGACCAGGCATCAGGCAATCGTCCCTGAAGTCCAGGGGGTGCACCCCAACTTACTTCAGGACTTCTGGCTGCAGATGCGCTGTACCGGTCCGGATCTGTTCGTGATCCAGAAGTTCGATGGCTCCACCACCCAATATATAGAGACGGGGTGGATGCCGCACAAGAAAGGAGAAGACATCCCGACCCAGGAGCTGAGAGATTGTGTCAGTAAGCTCGAAGCCCTTGGAACTTTCGTCAAAAAGCACCTCGCTACAGGTCTCGAAGTGACCAGCACAAAGAGGTTTGCTTTCCACGAAGAGCACTCCGAACACTGCTACGGTATTTACTGTAAGTGCAGTGATGGAGTTATCGGAGTGGGATGGCGATTCAATGACGGCGATCTCGCGAAGGCGAAGATCATGGCCGTCTTCACGCTGTATGTGCTCGGCCTGCAGAATGCCGAGTATGATCCCGAACTCTGGGAGATGTGCTATCGCCACCTCCCCTTCGCAATGGACATGGATTTGTCTGTTGCAGACAGGGTTTACCTCAAGCACGTAGCCCTCTAACCAACCAACGCCCCTGTTCGCAGGGGCGTTTTCCATGCCTTATTTTTTGGCAGGAAAAGCCCCCAGCTCATCTCATACTGTACGTATGAAAGCTGGGGGTTTGTTTGGCTTTAGGACTTATTATGCACAGATTCTTGCAACCAATCTGCGCACTGCACTCTCGTCGCCTGCCTCAAGCGCACTCGCAAGCGCGAGCATTTCCTCATGGAGTGTACCATGGAAGAATGCGGCCCAGGTATGCAGAGTGCGAACCTTAGCCTCGGTAGTGCTGGCGTTTTTGAGGTCTTCGAGCATGCCAGCGAAGTCCGCGGCGCCAATTGCGCGGGGGTAGTCGGTCGGCGCAGAGCCAAGTCGGCGAAGCAGAAGTTCGCGCTCAAACTCTTCGTTTTTCGACATTTCCGTTTCCGCGGTCTGCTGAGCCTCTTCGTCAACGAGGCATTCGCACTCGCCGAAGGTGGGCTGCTGCCCGAACATGGGGACGCTCAGAGAGTCCGCAAAGCCATACGTGCCCTTGATGTAATCGATCATGATTAACACCTCCTGTATTTATTTCCGGAGTTTTCCGGATGGGCCTTCTCTCCCCCTTGAGGAGGCCAACCCGGAACGGGCGTAGTGAAAGCTGCAATTATCTTAGATAATAATGTAGCGATTATATCATTTTGTATGATTTTTGTCAATAGAAAACCTCCCCTTTAGTTCGGGGAGGCGTTTGGTCCGTGGTAACGCCAGAAGCGGTCACCACAGTGCGGGCAGAAACATTCCGCTTCGAATCGTCCGCGGCAGGTCAGATTATACTGAGCCTTTTCGGCCAGCTCGCACAGAGTGGAGACCTGCTGCATCGCGCAAGTCGGATTCGTGCAGTGCATGTCGTAGATTCCGCTCGCGCGCAGATCGTCGGCAGCATGGAAGCTGTGACCAATCTCGTGCTCGATGAGATACACAAGCATAGCCTTCTTCTGCTCATCCGAGTAGTGCGAGCGCCAAACACGATTATCCGACAGAATGATCATGTTGCCATGCGTGGCGCCGAAGCACCATGCCAAATCTCCGGCGCGAATGTCTTTCTGTACAAGCCACATCTGGACGCCGTTGTTCATGCTGAAGCCCTTGCTCAGCAACTGTGCCACCATATCGTCGGTGAGATTGCTGAAGCTGAGAGCCTCTTCGGCGCGAGTATCGATCGGCGCCACGGTGATGTCGATGCCCAGGTTGTATCTGGCCACCTCGACCGCCTTGTTCAGAAGATCGACTCGCGCAGTCGATGCGGCCGGGACATAAATCGTCACCGCGTTCGTCTTGGGCATCTTTCTGATGCCGTTGATCTTGATCGAACCCTTCGGGGAAACAGAATGAATTTTGACCATAATATAAGGAGCTCCTCTCTCAAAATAGATTAGTATATATATTTTATCATAATGCTTGTGTTTTGTCAATAGCGTACAGAGACATGCTAAAATGTCTGTATGAAAGCAGACCTGATTGCAGAGCTCGAGCGAGAAATTCAGCCAGACAAGATTGAGGAATTTAGTAAATATTTCGGCATTGCGCCCGGAAAGTACGGCGAGGGTGATATTTACCTCGCGATCAATACGACCAAGCTGCGCATGATTTGCAAGAAATACAAGAAGATGCCACTAGCCGAGGTCGCCGAACTACTCGATTCGCCTGTGCATGATTATCGTTTTGCGGGCCTCGTGATTCTACGCGAGCAGTATTCGAAACGCAATTCTAACAGCAAAGATTTGTATCTTGAGAAGTTGGCGCAAGTCAATAACTGGGATTTAGTCGACGAGTCGGCGCCAAATATCTTGGGCCGTTGGTGTTTCGATAATCATGACGAGGGGATTCTGCGCGAACTAAATAGCCATATAGACAACTTTTGGCACCGCCGCATCTCCCTTGTGGCCTATCTGTATTTTTACCGCAAGAAGGTACTGGGCGAAGGGCTAGAATTAATCGATGCTTCCCTAGACGATCCAAATCCTTTGGTCCAGAAAGCCTGCGGTTGGATGCTGAGAAATATCTACAACAAGATCGACAAGCCCATGACCGAGAGCTACATCATCGACAACTACACGCGTATGTCACGCCTCACTATACGCGCGGCGATTGACAGTATGCCCGAAGAACAGCGTCTACAATTCCTGCATGGCGAATTTGACTTTTAACGCATTTATGTTTATACTAAGTAAGTTTTATGAGCCGTAAATACCAAAGCGCCCCATACAACCCACCAAAGTGTTGGGTGGGCGACAAGCACAAGATCTGCTACGATTCCGAAGAAGACGCCGAAGATGCGGCGCGCCTTTCTGAGTACGAACACGGCCTCCCGATTTATAGTCTCGGCGCCTATCATTGCGACATGGGCGACCACTGGCATATCGCCAATAAACAACAGAAATAACCCAACAAAAAACCACCGGTTCACCGGTGGTTTTTCTAGCTATTTACTCTTTTTAGTTTTCTTGTCTGACTTTTTATCGGTTTTCTTGTCAGCTTTCTTGCTTGGAGCTTTCTTGGCGTCCGCCTTCTTGAGATCGACAACCTTAGCTTTTGGCTTGTTAATATTTACAAGCTTATCCATGATGGTTTCAATGCGGAGGCGGTTGTAGATATTAGCCTTCGTGCGTGGATCATCGATCTCCTTCAAAGCCTCTGGACTCTTGGCGTAAGCTTGGCGCATCTGTTCGAGCTGAGCCTCAACATCCTTGTCGCTGATCTCAACCTTCATCTCTTCGCCAAGGCGCTGGACGACAATACTAGAGATAACGCGGCGCTCAGCAGCTTCACGAATATCCTTTTCCCATTCTTCTTTCTTCTTGCCCTGAGCCTTGAGCCATTCTTCGAGGTCCATCTTGCGAGCCTTCAAGTTGCGGAGCAAATCGCCACGCATAGCTTCGACCTGTTCCTGAACGAGAGTCTTTGGAGCTTCAGTCTTAGCACCTTCGACGAGCTTAGCGAGCAAGCGATCCTTATACTGATCATCGGCCTGTTTCTGAGCCTGTTCTTCAAGATTCTTGCGGATGTCTTCGCGCAAATCTGCGAGCTTTTCGAAAGCACCAGTCTTCTTAGCGAGTTCATCGTCGATAGCTGGAGTCTTTACTTCGTTAACCTGCTTCAAGAGAACTTCAAAGACAGTCTTAGCGCCAGCCATTTCTTTGTTGCCGTAATCTTCTGGGAAGGTGAGGTTCAAGTTAAATTCATCACCAACTTCGTGACCAACAATGCCTTCTTCGAAGCCAGGGATAAACTGGCCAGAACCAAGCTTGAGCTTGAAATCCTTAGCGCTGCCGCCAGCAAAGGCAACGTCATCTTTCTTGCCAACAAAGTCGATCACAACTTCGTCGCCAAGTTTTGCAGCACGCTTTACTACGGAAGTTTCAGCAAAGCTCTCGGCAATGCGATTCAAAACATCTTCGACATCTTCTTCGGTAATAGTCTGGATAGCATATTCGGCATCGAGGTTTTCGTAGTCGCCAAAGGTAACTTCTGGCATAATATCTGCCTCGATTGTAAGTTCGGCACTTTCGCCTGGAACAAACTTCATAACGTCGACATGCGGGACGGAAATTGGCGTAAGTTTAGCTTCGGCAAAGATTTTTGGAATAGTCTGGCGGACCAAAATATCCAAAGTCTCACTTGCGAGCTTGTTTGGGTCAACATGTTGTTCGACGACGTTAGCTGGGGCGCGACCTTCACGGAAGCCAGCAACCTTGATATTACGAGCAAGGCGCTCCAAAGCTTTCAAACGCGCAGGCTCAAAGTCCTTGGCAGTAAATTCAACGGTGAATTTAGCCGAGGTATTAGTTTTCTCAACGGATGATTTCATAGGTGTTATTATAACAGACTTCAGGAGAGTTATAAAACCTAAGCGCTTTGCTAATACGAGCTTTGCAAATCTTCACCATATTCGGTGCGGAAATGCTTGAAAATCAAGCGTGCATCAGCGCCGGTCTTGATGCCGTCCGTAAAGACACCATCCGGATCCATGATTTCGCGAATCTTTTTGTTTAACTCAATAATTGCCGGATTAACCTCCGCCTTGAGGAATGGAGCCAAGAAGCGTCCTTCTGGCGCACCACCACAAACGTGCCCTTGCATTTCACCCACAAGCTTAATATAGGCACGCAAGAAGCCAATCATAGTCCTGTATGATTCGACATCGTCTGGACGGAGTTTTGGACGTACGGTGTAAATATTGTAGTCGATTGAGCCATAGACTGGGAGTGTCATCGAATAATCTTTAGCTAGATCATCAACGCGGTTCAAGAATTCGGCGCGATTTTCAGCCGGAATATATACCTGGTCCACAACCGGCACACGATATTCGAGATTATTCTCGCTTAAGTACGCGATGAGGTTTTCGTGCACGGCAGCGAATTCGCCAATGTTTTTCTCGTCAGCAACAATCAGTCGCATGGAACTTGGCAACTTCCTGCCCAGAGCACGAATCTTCGAGCGGCGCTTGGCGCGCGAATCATCCTTCGCATTCGCAATTAACAAATAACCGTCTTTGCTTGGCTTGCGGAAGAATTTAACGCTCTTGCCCGTCTTTTCGATTTCAGCAAAAATCTCTGTATCGTAGAATACGATATCCGTAAACTTCTCTTTCTCGAGCAGCTCTACGGCCTTAGCAAACTCTTTTGGATTAGCGCAAGGCACGGCAATATAGTTCGGCGATTCGAAGATCGGCTCGACACGCAGAATTAGCTCTGTTACTACGCCAAGACTACCCTCAGCGCCACAGAAGATTGCAGATAAATCCACGCCACGCTTCGTGACAGCATCTTTGATGCCCGGATACCAGGCTTTATTTTCGACGGCACCATTCACCTTTTCTACTAGTTCGGCATTCTTGTCTAGCCACTCGGTGAGGTTCTTATAGATTTTACCCTCGAGACTCTTTTCGCCCGCGATTTTAGCCGCTTTCGCACGACCAACTTGGCGCAGATGTGCGAGGCTACCATCCGCCAAGACGACTTCCATATCTTCAACGAAATCCAGGATGGTCGAAGCCTTGGTATTAGCCGAAGCTGGCGCACAAGTGCTCACGAGACCACCGATCGTCTCGCGCGGATCACCAAAGACTGGCAGCTCTAAGCCAGTCGCATCCAAAGCGGTACGAATTTCCGCCAATGTAGCACCAGCTTGCACGCGAATGAGGCGCTGACGCACGTCAATTTCCTGAATAGCATTCAAGCGTTCGGTCGAAAGAATAATGCCACTACCGATCGCAGCGCCGGTTTTACTGTAGCCCGCACCACGCACCGTAATTGGCATATTCATGCCTTTGCCGGCGAGCTGACTGGCAAATTTGACCAGGCGGCGCACATCCATCACGTTGGCCGGCAAAGCGACAAGACGTGGTTTGTAGTGCAAAATCGAACGGTCTCGGCTATATTTCTCCAAAATATTTGGCGCGCTATAGACTACGCCGTCGATGTGCTGATTCAGATAAACCGCTAACTTATTCATGCTCCCCTTTTTATTTCTTTCTCACCTAAACTATTACTATTTTAGCATAAGCATCGGGCTTTACGTGATTTTTCGGACAGGAAAAAGCCCCGCTAGTTAAAGCGGGGCGAAGCATCATTCGGCTTGCATGTAGGCCAGAACTCCGTCAGGGCTAACACTTTTCAGCCAGGTCTTGATCAGGACTTTCATTGTGCCATCCGAAGACTGCCAGATGTCGAAGAAGTATTCTTCGCCATGGTTATCCTCGGCGCGGTAGACCACCTTGCCATCATCGAGCCGATACGTATTGATACGCTTAACCGAAAACGTTTTGCGAACCTCATGTCTTTTTGTTTCGAGGTCGTAAACGTCTCCAACCAGGCAATCTCCGAGACAGATCATCATCTCTGCAGGAAGATCGACCAGCCCAGCGTCCATGCCGACGACTCTTGCGCAGTAACGCGCGAAGCGCTCCTGTGCTGCGACGGTTGCGAAAGTCCAATCTTTAAGTGCTTTAGCCATATTGTTGTTACCTCCCTTTTGTTTGTCTGCGGCTAATTCGGACTTGTATATAATAATATGATTATGCGATATTGTCAATGATAGTAATGCTTGCAATTTGGCGGGGGCGTGGGCTTTTCGAATGCATTTTTATCTGGTATAATATCTTTACATCCGCGAGTGGTGAAATTGGTATACACGTATGCCTTAGGAGCATATGCCTTACGGCGTGCTGGTTCAAGTCCAGTCTCGCGGACCATATTTAGACGTCACAATGGAGATATTATTCATTTGACGTTAGTGAAAAGCATCCCTATTTATAGGGGTGTTTTTCTTTTTTGATAGCTTTTAGGTTCTATAAAATGCTAACGAAATTAAAGAAACTCCCCTTGCGGAGAGCTACTGCATCAACCTGCTTCGGACTGACCTAGGCCGCGGGGGTAACCAACCACTTACCAGTTGATGTCTTGATATTATTATACACTCCTTTTTTGTCGAGAACTCATTTTACAAATGTGATTTTAAACCCTACAAAAACCACACATAGTGTGAAAAATTAACCCTATAAAACCTAACATTGTGTGATTTTAACAGAGGTCAAGACGATTGCGCCTTTGTCTCATAGCTATATCCCAATAAGGACCCTGGAGGCGCCATATTGACATTCATAAGCAAATTTGATAAAATGATCATGTCACTATTACCGGGCTAGCCTAAGGATCTCGTTCCGACCGCAAATCCCGGTTTTTTGTTACTTGCTCGAAATTTGCCTAGAAATAGCCGCCAATGGCAGTATGTAACCGTTGTATGGCCTCAAAAGCTTCGAATACTTAACTGTAGGAACAATAATCTTGCAAAGCTTGTTATTTTTCTCTAGATATTTCATAAGACATGCAAAATCACCATCACCGGTTACGATAACTGCTTGGTTATAATTGGCATATTCTATGGCTGACGCATGGAGAACCAGCTCAGCATCTACGTTGCCCTTCATGGTTTTATGACCACGCTCGTTCACATATGGAATTGTCGGCTTGAAAACCAAAATAAAGCCGCTATTCTGCAGTTCGCTATATAGCTCTGTATTCTCCTGAGAATATCCAATAAACAAAAAGGCCTTCTCTACAGAATACTTGCTTCGAAGATATTTTCTGAATTTTCCATAATCTAGCCGAATTTTCTGGTTCTTTGCGCCCAGATAGAGGTTATTGCCGTCAATGAAGGCATAATTGCTTGTGCTGGATTTCTTAGGATTCATGATAGTAATTATTTTAGCATCACTGAGCGAATTGAACTATGTGCCTTGCCAAAATATCTCACTTGTCATTGCGCTTATGTTATTGGCTTATAGTTGTTTATTGCTAAGATTGTGTTTTAATCTTTACGATTAGCGTTAGCGGTGCTATACTTCTAATTAATGAAGCGAGGTAAGCATAATAATCTGCAAAATTCCAGTTCGGAAGATAAGAGAAAGCACCTTGAATTTATTCAAGGCACAATTAATCGATTATTCTCAAACGCCTTCCTGCTCAAAGGGTGGTTTATAACTGTTCTAGTAGCGATTATTTCTGCGGAAATCGCAACTCGGAACTTCGCCTTGAGCTGGTTAGTATTAGTTACAACAGTGTTGTTTTGGGCTATTGATGCATATTATCTTATGCTCGAACGAGGCTATTGTCAGCTATACAAAGAGGCTGCTAATAAGGCTCCGGACCATGTAGATTTTAGCATGGATATAGGACCATATGTTAGTGTTTTAGGCTGGTTGAAATGCCTTATGCGCCCAGCATTGCTAATGCTTTACGGCTCGGTTTTTATTGCTACGTTTTGCGTGATTATTGGTAGTTGTTTTGAAATTAAACTGTTAATTTTACCAAGGAGTTAATATGAAGAGGAAAGTTTTTTATAGTTTTCATTTTGATAATGATGTTTGTCGCGTGCAGCTAATTCGCAATATTGGCGCAATAGAGGGGAATAGCCCAGTTTCGCCAAATGATTGGGAAACAGTTAAAAGAGGTGGCGAAGGCGCAATTAAGAAGTGGATTGACGACAATATGAAATACAAGGATTGCGTTATCGTATTAGTTGGCTCCGATACCGCAAATCGCCCTTGGGTGGATTACGAGATTCGCAAGGCATGGGATGACAAGAGAGGTCTTTTTGGTATTTATATACACAATCTCAAAGACCTTAGAACAGGAACAACGTGTCGTAAGGGAAATAATCCATTTGATAATATCAGGCTCCAGAACGGAACTCTACTCTCTTCCAGGGTAAAATGCTATGATCCTAAAAGCTGGGATGCGTATAATGACATTGCAGACAATCTCGAGAACTGGGTAGAGATAGCCATTAGAGATAAGCGCCGCTAATGAATTATGTTGTTAGCGCCGTTAGGGATTCTTCTGTATAATCAGTGCAACATTAGCACAGAACAACGAAACGATATACACAGGCGTCTTCAGTCCGTATTATCCCCTTTTAATTAAACTGTCCTTTTATATAGCATGTTTCGAACCAGACGAGATATTTTGGTCAAGGCTTACCAGGAATTAGCTCTTTTGCGAAGCTTGGTACTTTTCCGTGTCCAAAAGAAATTGGCAAAGAGTTACGGCAGAGTTGTATGCGAGTACCGCATGATGTTTTTCGGCCTTATACTTAGGGCTGTGTGCACTGCCGGCAACATTTCTTACTTGCGCTATGCCACTATTGACACTATTTAGGCCATGTATAATCATTTTCAGTCTATTGTCATAATCTTTCGACGGATCCAGATTCAGTGCCTTCATGACCTTACTATGAAGAGCGTCAGCATCATCTTTCGCGACGGTTTCCCCGGTTAGTCTTCTCAATAAGTCCTCTTCGACCGATTGCACGAGCGTTCTAGATGACGTTATAGCCGAATCATAATCCCCGTTTTCGATATGGCGGATTATCTTGCCGGTTTGGACCACATAGACATTTTTCGCCTCAATCTCCAACAGGGCTCCGTCGCCAAACAGCTCCTCTTCCTCGATTTGCTTTTCTAGTGGCAGGAACTGTTTGTTGATATATTTTCTTCGCTCGTCATAGTGCGAATACTTGAGTTTTATAAAACCCCAAAACGACCGGAGGCTTCGATAATCGGCGACTATTGTTGGCACCTCCATACCAGTGGCGCGCATGACAAGAAGTAGTCGTTTTCTCTCATTTGAATATGCCTGCTCTCTTTCGTCAGTAATTTGGGCTCCCGTAGCCGTACTCACTAAAAAGTCCTTCACGGTTATCAGGCAGGTCTTAAGTTTGTCGAAATTCATATATCTCCATATTATCAAAAATCCAGACCATGGCAGATTTTTTGCCCATGAATTCATAATTCGGCACCACCGCCAGAACAGCCACCATTGCCGCAAGCATAACAATATTCAGCCGCAACACACCAACATAGTAGCTGCAAGGTTCTGGCCGCAATAATGGCCAAACCGAGAATCAGCTTTAGGCCAATACGAATTCGTACGCATTTCCGCACAATGACACAATGACACGATGGCACAATAACAATTCGGCATCGCGACGAAAGCGACGAGCTAATGCATATCAATACAATTAGCGACGTATAAGTTTTTAGCCTTGCCGCAAACGGCGCCAAGAGTCATGCAAATAAAGCCCAGATACGTAATGATCGCAACGTCCGCCATGATGTTTATGCTATAATCAAATCAACATAAAAGGAATCTTGTATGGCATCAAAATCTAAATCAAATTCAAAGCTTACTGCCTGGGGCAAGGCTTGGCGCCTCGCGGCGTGTATCGCCGTTCCGCTTGGTGGCGGCTTCCTAATTTCGCTTCTTACGCGTGACGCTATGGGTCAATTCAGTGCACTGAACCAACCTCCGCTCGCTCCGCCTGCTTGGCTCTTCCCCGTCGCCTGGACAATCCTCTATGCTCTGATGGGGATTTCTTCATATTTAATATATCTTAAAATTCGCCAAGGAAGAAAATCCGAAAATTCTTCTGCCCGCATCGCTCTAATAATATACGGCGCTCAACTAGTCTTTAACTTCCTTTGGACACCACTTTTCTTTAATGCCAATCTGTACTGGCTTGCTTTCGTCGTTCTTCTTATCATGTGGATTCTGGAGCTCGCTCTTCTTATCAAAGCCTACAAAATCTCCCGGCCTGCTTTCTGGTGCCTACTACCATATATTATTTGGTCTACATTTGCGGCTTATCTCAATATTTCCATTGCGCTATTAAATTAAAATCGCCCACTTTTTGCAACGAAGCTAGCTAAAAATCAATCCAAGTTATTGCACTACTTGATAATTTATTGCGAGACGTTTACTATAATTCGATATCGAGGTTCTCCTGTAGGGTATTGTATAAATCGACTCGATTATTAATGTCTATTCTATTGACAATCCATCCCCTGAGATTACAGTTCTGAATGAAATCGTCAATCCTATTCTTGCCGTAGATTTCTTTGAGTCTCACCACTAGTCCAAACCTTAAATTCTCTCCACTCGCGTCACTCAAGCGTTCTTTTGTTTTTATGCTTATTCCCCAGAACGGACTATCATATCGTTTTTTGTTAGTTTGTCTCTTTTTTGTAAACTCTTGTATATTCTTGACATTGTCCCATTTTCTATATAGTTTTCTTGCCGCCTCTTCTGTAATGTATGACGGTATCGTATCTTGTTCTATGGACTGACGATTTTCGTTTATTGTTTTTATTCTTCCTTTACTGTCAAGCCTTCCGAAATAAATATCCATTTCAGTGCATGTATAATCGACCCCTTGATTTCGGTTACATTTTGGATAATAGCATAATGTTGCTCTAGATACGAATGGGAACGAATCATTGTCCATTGGAACAGGAATATTATAGTTGTATGTGTCGTATTTTTCCGATATGCCAGAAATAGTAAATTTTATCTCATCTTTTGGTGAGCTAATCACATCTTCAATTTTTATCGGAACAACACCATACCCCTTTTTTTGTATCGAGTCTATGGATTTTATCTCTTTCGACCAGGTTAATGCAGAGTCTATTAGTAAAGCTTTTGCAATTTCTCTACTTAAGCCAAGCTTATCAATCAAAAAGCTCATTTTTCGCGCAATCCATGGCGCTGCAAAGGAAGTGCCCTTTGCGTAGCTCGTTCCGATCCCGTCTGTTGATATTAATTCTTCTCCAGTATCGCCACCATAATAACAAATATCTGGCTTATTAAAAAACGACAGGACCTGCCCTTTCCTAGTATATGATGCCGGTTCGTTATTTTTCTTTACTGAGTTTACGACTATGCTATTTATTGAATCTGCCGGCGAGCCTATTTTTTTGCATTTTCCAGAGTTAGAATTCGTTCCAGCAACAACAAAAACTACGTCATGCTCATATTGAAGCTCGTCAAGCAGCGATGCTATTGGTGAAATATAATTGTCGTCGATTTCGTCTTCAGCGCCAAGGGATAAATTCCATACGTGTATATCGGGGTTTTGTTCAATAATTTTTCGTATTGAATCGCTTAGTACTGATATGAGTATATTGTTATGGGTAGCTACAGCAAAATGTCGAACTCGAAAATTCCCGCAATTATCATTCAACGAAGGGTTAAATTTTGGCCCGTCAACTATTATGGCGGTCACCTTTGTTCCATGTTGTCTGTCCACCTGAGTAATACTAGCTCCTTCAGGAATCATCTCGTGATAATCTACCCATTCCGAAAAATACACATGATTATCGAATGCTGTATCAATTACGCCAATTGTCGGCTCATTGGTGGGTTTTTGTATCTCGTAAACCATAGCGCCCGTTTGATTCCGATAATCGTAACATGCTATTTTTGTCATATCTACTACAGACATAGCCACAAGAAAGGGTACTTCTTTTTTAATTATTTCTATATCTTTAGGACCCAACAAAAACGTCTGATCATTAATGCGCCTCATGTAGCTGATATTAAGCTTTTCAAAAATCACATCGATTGGCGTGTTGGTTTTATAAAAAGAAACCATGTTCTGTTCTTGATTTGTCAATAGATATGAATTGTCCGGCAAACATACTGAGTCTATTCGGCACAAATCAACTATTGCCCTGCAATACTTCGTTTTCGTAAGGCCATAGTCACCATAATCCACTCCAAAATCTTCAATTTTTTCCATTATTTCACTAGTAACTGAGCCATTAAATTCGCAGGAAGTGAGCTCGTTTACTCTTTCGAGTAGTACTATTGCATCCTGAAGCATACCTTGGTTTAAGCAATATGTAATAATGTGACTTGTCTTTTGTTCTGAAAAACGCGCCCCAACAATTAGAGAATCGTCCGAGCCGGAGCCGCGCGAGAAAAGATTTTTAATTCTATTGCTTTTTGCCACTATTTCCGAATATTTTATTTCGACAAGAGCGTTTTGTATTAGCGATTGATGTGATGACCAAAAAATACTCAGCGATTTGAGATCTGAAATGATTTTTTTGATTTTTGAATCTTTTACGGGTTTGTTTTTTGGAATAGTCGGTTTGCCAAAAGCGCCCTTATTACTTCTCTGCTCGAAGCTTCCCTTTAGCTCAAGTAAATTATTCATTTGCATCCTTCGCTAGGATTCTAGCCACTTGTGTTTTTGATATTTTTAATAAGAGCGCACTTTCCCTAAGCGTAAAGCCTTTTTCCTCGAGCAATTCCGATGTTGGCTTCTTGCTATTTAACTTTGAATAGATTAATCTAAGCGAATCATTTGGGTCGCTTTCGTCACAAAAAGCAAGAGCGGTTTTCACGATGTTAGTTATTTCGCCAGGCATCGGCATTCTTTCACTAGTCAAAGCAATCTTTTTCAATAGTCGCCTGTCATATGTATCCATCTTTGTCTTTATTGCGTAACTGTTATATGTCCTATACAAAATTTCCGCTAAATCTTCCGTCGAATACCTATTGAAGTTGATCGTCGCGTCAAATCTTCTCTGTAGTGCCTTATCGAGACTCGCATAAAGATTAGTAGTAGCAATCAGTAAGACATTATTACTTAAACTATCTAGCTCTCTCAAGAGCGATGACGTCACTCTGCCCATTTCGCGCAAATCATTTTCGTTTATCCTATCCAGTGCCAAAGCGTCTATTTCATCAATCAAAAACAGCAGTTTTTCTGGATGCGGAACATGCTTTATTTCATCAAAGACCATTGCGAGGTTTTTGGCTGTTTGCCCCATTTTGCTGTCAATTATTTCTCTGATTTCGATAGAATAGAGTTTTCTATCTGTAATTTTTGCCAGCCATCGAGCCGTTTTGGTCTTTCCCGTTCCAGGCTTTCCCTCAAATAGAATCTTATTTATTCCTATGTTTTTCGAAAAAGCTCTAATAAGCCCCTTTACATCGTTTGCTATCGCATCCGAAAGAAGCAATGATTCGTCATCATCACTCTCGTCTTCTTTAATGAAGTTAAAATTATTGCTTATGCTTTGCGGCGCAAAAACATTATTGCTAGACAAAAGACCCATTATGTAGTCAGCCAACGCTCTATCGCCGATTTTATCGAAATATCTAGCTATTTCGAAGGCCTTTTCTTTGAAACCCGCATCATCTTTGTCTGCATGGTATCTGATCAAATCTACAATGTCTTTTTTCTGCATAATACTCCTTAACATGAGTATATCATGTTTAGGGACAAATTCAAGATTTTTGGGACAAATTTTGTTCTTGACGCATCTTCAGCCTTGCGCTACCATGATGACAGAGCTACAAAAAACGCCAGCCATTACGGTAGCGTTCCAAGTGATCATTCTGCCTGAATTATCACTTCTATTGTAGCTTGATTATTAACAACTAGTCAAGGAGAAATCTATATGGATTTTACACCTTCCACAAAATATAAAGCGTTTTTACGGGCTAATGGCCGTTGCGAGTGTACCCGTAAGTCTTGTGGGCACGATTCGAGGTGTCCTAAAAAATGCAAACTATCCATGAATGATAGTTTTCTTTTTAACCTTACCGGCGATGTATCGAAGTTAAGCTATCCGGATTTCAACTTTCATCACATCACGGCAGTAAGCTCTGGTGGGGATAATGATTTGTCGAACTGTGAGTTTCTCTGCGAAGAGTGCCACAGGAATACTAGCAGTTATGGTCGCCATAACTAATTAGGTCTCTGCGATTACCGGCGCGGTTTCTTTCCGCGCCATTTTTGTAGTGTAAAAACCACCGGCTAGGCTGGTATGGCGGGGTTGATATAGTATTCCCAGCCAGCCCCAAAAACTAACCTAGTGTTTAGCATTTTTAGTTTCTTGCTTAACAAAGTCTTGAAGAGCCTTAATATGTGATTCGAGATCGTCCAACCTGTACGCTTCGTTGTTTTCTTCTTTGAACACTTTGTCTTTTCTTATCTTGTCGATTGCATCGCGCAATTTCTTGAGTTCGTCTGGATTCCAAAGCCATCTGTCAATAACACCAACCAAATAACAAGCTTCTTTAATCTCCGCCAGCCCCTTTTCTTCATACTTCTTTTTAACACTCTCTTTGGATTGCTCAACATTATAATCGTCTGCATAGAAACTGCGAGAAATATTAAATACTCTCCCCATAAGACCATAACTTCTCCCCGTTTTACACCAATATACAATCATGGAGTAATAAGTGCTTTCATTCTCGATTTTCACAAAAGCCCTATGCGTTAGCGTAAATATATCAAACCAAAAGACCGGATCGCATTCTGGAAGCAAATTCTCAACTGATTTCTCGAGGATAGAAATTATCCTCGGACGTTTTTCGTCGTAATCTAGCGCATATCTGCGAACGTAATGATACAACGATTCATAGACCGCAACAGCATTCTTTCTTGTCGCCTTATCTTGCAATGCCTGCCTCGTAACACGGCGGTTTCGAAAGAAATCATAGTTCCAAATTCCATAGATATCTACGTCAATCTTCTCTAGTTCACACAAAAAGTCAATTAAAAATACTTTTAGAAATTTCGACTCGTCAACTTTTGGATTATTTTCGATATATGACTCGGTTATTTCGAAAAATCGATTAGTTAGATAATTAGGGCCGTCTTTTTCCTCTAATGAACACCTCATTACTTTAATAAAAAGATCGTGCAGCACGAATGGCGGGAATATTTCCTTATTATCCTTTCGCTCCTGTTTTAGTTCGTAGAATTTAAGCGAAAACCTAAGTAGCTCTTCGTAAGACTCTTTGTCATAAAAATTAATCTTCTCAATATTCTTTGAAAGAATATTCACAAACTCGGAGCCACTCCAATCATCGATCGTATTTCCAAGTTTATTATACGTCTCAATAAAGACGCTAATTAATCCAGCCTGGTTTTTCTCCCCGAGTTTTTCGTCCGATAGGACTAAACCCCAATTCTCAAATACTTCTCTTCTATTCTCGAGCGATCGCAAATAGTTTAGCCTTAGCTTTTGACGAAATGATAGTCTATTATTATTCTTCTCATCAAAAGCACAAATCCAATAATACGAAAGACGGAGTGCTTTTATTGTATAAATAATGACAAATACATTTGCCGCGACGGATAATGCTTTATTATTAAGTACTAAAACTATCGAACTCGCTAGAAGCGACACCGTTAATTCTTTATAGCTCAATATCTTTCTGAAGATTACATTTTTATCAATACCAAACTCGGTACCCCTCTCGGCAAGAAAGAAAACAATCGGAAAAATAACCGCTACAGAAATGGCCGGAATAGCAATTAGGGCTGATTCAGAAAAACTCCCTATAAAATCATCAATAGCGCCGATAATCAAACAAAAAAGCTTTGCTCTATACAAGTCACAAGAAGACGTAAATGCATTCAACATCCAAAACAGTAATCCCATTACTACTAATTATAATCGAATACGCCACAAAAGAACCTTAATTATCTTTTAGGATTATTTTCTTTTCGAAAGCTTGCGGCTTGCGCAAGGCCTTCGAAGATATTTCTATCTTAAGACTTACTTCGGAAAGATCAGAATGAATATACATCTTCTCGCTAGGCACGCCAACCGCAATGTCGGGATTAATCTTATCGAGCTTTATCATTATAGCCCCGTTTTCTTCGATACTATAATTATGTTTGTCCTTTGAACCATTCGAAACAACATCAAATGTTGGGGTTTCATTAGGTGCATAGGTTACCGGAATATTGTCTGTTAAATAATCATCATCCACGTATATGCATCCTTCATTGGTCGATATCGTAATTATTACGTTTTCGTCGAAACGCTTGGCGGTAATACTTAAGTCTAGTACATATACATTGCCTATCCATTTTTTGTAATCTAGGAGCGATTTTAAATATTTTTCCAAACGCGTTATTTCTTCTTCATCGGATTCAAAACCAACCTGTATTACTCCAGGCCCGAGAAGACAATTGTTCTCCTCCATTTCCTTTTTTGCGTTTCTTATGTCGAGCTTAGCTGCTGCGATAGTATTATCAATATCAAAACAAGGCTTACTCCCTTTAATACTAATCTCGTATTTTTGGATTGTTTCTTTTAGTCGCCTGATCCTTTTTCTTAATTTTTTGTTCTTATCTTTTTCTTCTTTCCAAACAAAATACGTCGACATCATTAACGAAATGCTTATCAAACCAAAAGAAACCCATAATGGAAAGTCTTGCTTGAAAAATGGAATAATTAACGCGAGAACGCCAGCGATATCTAAAAACAAGAACACCCCAGTAAATGTCCGTTTTATAACAGCTCCAATATAAACAAACACATCTCTCATCTTGTTATAAATTATAGCCCATCTTAATTAACGCAATTATGACAAAACCGCATCACTAAAGCCCAACAAGAAGCCCAAATCAATCAAAAATAGCACCATCCCGGTGCTATTTTTACCAACACGCCAATTAAGCAATCAAACTCTTAAAGCTTCTCGCCAGTCTAGCGAATAGGCTTTTTGTTTTTATCTCTTCCTATAAACATCTTCAATCTTCTTCCTCGGACTATATGGAATAATGCTCTTGTCGCAATAATAGCCGGCCGAAAGAATCACAGCGATGCGCTCAGAAGCCGGAATATCTAGCAACTTCTTCAGCTGCTCTTCCTGCTTGGTCGAGTTACCAAACTGACAGAAGCACGAGCCAATCCCCTGCGAATGCAAAGCATTCACGAGATTCATCGAGAAAAGCCCCGCATTGAACCAGCCCTGATTGCGCTCGCCAATAAAGTAATTCGCATTAACGTCAAAAGTAATAACAATCGTATTAATAGTATCCTTTTCAAATCCACCAAAGCCCTGCGCTACACTAACGACCTTTTTGGCTTTTTCGGAATCAGAAACGTAATAAACCTTAATCATCTGGCGATTACAAGCCGATGGCGACAAAATCGCCGTCTCGATAGCCTTCTTCAAATCTTTCTCGTCAAGCTTCTTTGTCGAAAACTCGCGAACGGAATGGCGACTCGCCAGAAACTTGCGATAATCAATGGTAGCATCTTTCTCGAAATCTTTCTTCTCCAAGACAAAACTGCCGACATTCATTTTTGCTACATCCGAATATCCCTTCAAGAACTCCGATACTTTCTCATGCTCTTCAGAATCAGTCCACTTCTTTTCTTCATAGAATTTAGCATAATTTCGCAAGACATTAATCGCATTTACAAAATCAAAATCATTTTCGTAATCACCATACGCCTCATACTTACGAATTAGCCTCATCAACTCGTCGGCCTTCGCTGCACCAAAGCGGCGTGGTTTTTTATTCGACATGCCCTTCTCTAGCGAGTGAGAAATCAGGAGTATATTGTAGCCAATCTTATTCTTCGTTTCTTTCGAATGAGAATAATTTTTTAAAAAGAACCTTATGTCATAACTAAACTCAGTTATTGAGCGGACTAAATCTCTTACTTCTCTCGCTCCTGGAATTCGTTTTATAATTTTCTTGATCATATTATTTACTCCTTTTTAATACTTTCATCATTTTTGCCACAATCTCTTTTTCGTAGGTATTTGCACAGAACAGGTATGCGACTACCCCATAAATTGCCGCATAGCCACAACCAATCAACGCCATTTTAATCCAAGAATCCGTTAGAACGTAACGATGCGCAAGCGCAGTAATTATTGTCGGAATTAAAAGAATAATGGTCTGCCTTAAAATCTCCCTCCAAAAGCTCATCACCCTTAAACCAATAGCTCTTGCGTAATAGATGTTAATGATTAATATATTGCAGATAATCAAAGCTCCGGCCGTACCAATAGCAGCACCAGTAGCTCCATATTGTTTTGCAAGATAAATACTAACTGCAATATTTAGCCCTGCAGTAATAGCGGTAGTTATAGCTTTGAATTTATATCGATTCATCGCCTGCATAATACTCAAACCCAAATTTTGAACCAATGGAAAACAAAGCGGAAGAATCAGTATTAACGCAATTCTATAAGTTTCTTCAAAACCATCGCCGAGCCATAACCTTATAAAATCTTGCCCAAACAAAATCAACGCGCTAGCCATAAAGAAAATCACGTAATACTGAACACGTCCAACTTTAATCATCTCCTTCGTTAACTCCAAGCCATTAGAACCTTTAGCTACCATTTTTGAAACTTTTGGCAATAAAACTCCAGATATTGCCGTAGAGAGACTAATAAACATACTATTTAGCGTCGAGGCCGCAGAGTAAACAGAAACGGCAATTGTTCCAGAAACAGCACCAAGGATAAATTGATCGGCGCTCCAGTTTACTTTATCCACGATTTGAGTCAAGAAAATCCAAAATGAATATGCAAAAATCATTTTAAATAACTTTTTATCAAATCCCCGAAATTTAACCCTTGTATTCAGCTTATTCTTGCAGTATAGATAATTCGCAAACAAAACAGCGACATTAGCAGCCGTAATAACTACACAAAGCGCAACCGACTTATACCCCAAAAATAGCAGCGGGATCATTAATAGTGGCTTTGCGATAGTGTTAATTACTGCCAATATTTTCTGAAAGACAAATTTCTCGTTCGCTGTAATAATTGAGCTATA
The DNA here is from genome assembly GCA_045536655.1 of Candidatus Nanosyncoccaceae bacterium. GTDB lineage: Bacteria > Patescibacteriota > Saccharimonadia > Saccharimonadales > Saccharimonadaceae > UBA2834. The sequence goes on from JAZSOA010000007.1 coordinate 38,382, forward strand.
AATACTGAAAGCAAAAGTAACAAACAGATTGAAAGATAGAATGAACAACATAATGCGCATTTTACCAAGCTCATCCGAAGTCATTTTGCTCCCAAAAATCCTAGCCGAACAGAGCGATAATATCACGCCTGCAATTCCCGCAATTATCCCGATAATAATATAAATAATATGGAACATGCCATGAAGCTTCTGTTCTTTCTCGAACTCTCCCTTTGCACGATATTTGGAGGTATGGACAATAATAGCATTACCAAAGCCCAAGTCGAGTACAGTCAAGTATCCAATAATCGAAGAAACTAACGAAAAAAGACCGTATTCGCCCTGCCCCAACTTGCGAATCAAAAACGGAGTATACAGCAATTGGACTAGTGTATTTGCAATTATCGACACATAGGAGAGCATTGCGCCAATTTTACGCTGATTACTTTTCATCTTTTATATCTCCAATGCCTTCTTCAGAAAACCTATAGACTTCTCGCGCTCTTTCTTCAAGATCATTTTTGCTTCAGTATAATCAACTTCAAGATTTTCCTTGCTGATTTCTTTTCCGTTAAACTCCCGGTTTCTCAATTTGAAAGTATCAATGAGATTTTGGAGGCGCGTATACATATAGTTTTCATTACCTGTGCGCCTAAAGGCTACAAATGGACGCTCAAAAATAAACGAAAACACGCAAGCATGGAATGAGTCCGTACAGATTAGCTCGGCATGATGAATGAGATATAGAAACTCCTCGACGCCATAATCCGAGTCGCGCTTATCAGAGAAATAGATTGTTTTATATCCTTTCTCTTTTGCGAACTTCTCGATTTTTTCTTCATGGTCTCTGTTGCCAAGAATATAGCAAAGGATGTATTTTTCGTTATCTGCCAGATTCTTTGGCTTTTTCTCGAGCCGTTCGTATTCTTCCCGGTCTAGAAGAAGAGTCGGGTCTAAGACTACTTCAATCCTTTTATCTGTGAGAGGCTGAAGAAGGTCTTTTGCGGATTGCTCACGAACCGTAATGACAGAATACCTTCTTAAAGCACTCCGAAAATCATTCCTTACTTCTTCATCAATCGTATCGCAACCCATGGATGCCGCATAAGAAATAATCGTATCATTATCTCCGCCATAGAGCAAATATTTGTTATATTTATAGTATTCTGGATTCCATACCTGGTCAGAGCCAACTACCATTACTTTACCATGTGAATTCCTCGAAACGCTAGGCAAATATTTCCTAGAAAAACAAAAAAGCTTGTATTCCTTTTTTGACACGAATAATCTTGCGACCTTTTTCAGTTCTTCTTTTGCATTAAAAGGCCAAAAAACCATTACCTTAAACGAAAAATCTTTCAATACTCTGCTCAATGCATATAACTGAAGACGATTACCGAAGTTTCTATAGCCATTAAGCGTTACGATTTTACATTTCATATTATTACATCTCCTATCTCAACTATTCTCTTTGGGTATCACTTATATCTTTAATAGTCCTCGATTCTTTACAAACAAATAGCTCTTCATGATTACAATAGTCGCTTTTAAGCCTATCTTCTTTTGTAGTTTACATGCTTTTGCGACCTTATAATTATCGTCATATACTATCAATTGCTTAGTCAATGCAAGAAGCCTCTTCCTATCGCGATCATTAAAATCTTTCTTTCCAAATTTCGCTCGTAGTACTAAAACCCAAAAAGCTAAAATATTATAATACAACTCTCTTTCGTTCTTGTCCTCATAATCATAATCTATCCAATAATTAACTATTTTTAATAAGTCTTTCGCGAGTTTTCTGCTTTTAGTAGTGGATGTTGAGCCCTGCCTTTGCTGTCTATATACATATATCGTTCTATTAACCGCAGAATACGTATTTGTTTTTCTATACAGCGTCAAAGACCAGTGAACATCTTCAGATAATAAGTTTTCTTCAAAAAAAGCATTATTGTCTATGATTAAATTTCGACGAACAATTTTATCGCATGGAGAAACCGACACCAATCCCTTTTTATTTAGCTCGCGCAACGCATCACAAACGGTGCTATTCTTTAAATCCGGCAAATCGACAGATTGTATAGTCTTTTTTTTCTTTCCATAGTATTGGCTCATTTTAAATTGAATAATATCGCTCTTATATTTATTTATCGATTCATTAATAATCCTTATACTATCAGGACAAATATAATCATCCCCATCAACAAACATCAAATAATCACCCTTGGCCTTGTTGATTCCATAATTTCTCGCAGAAGACGGACCTCCGTTCTGTTTTGAATAGAAATCAATACCATATTTTCTAAACTTCTCAATTATGCTTATTGTTCCATCTGTAGAACCATCATCCACTACAATTACTTCACAGTATTCATTGGACTGCTCGACTATGCTCTGAAGGCAGTCTTCTATATAATCCTCCACATTGTATGTAATAACTATAATGCTTAGTCTAATCATAATCTCTCTTTCCCGTACATGATATATGTAAAAATAATAGGCATAGCTGCCATTTCGTGACGAATTACAGATCCGAAATCTGGTTCAAAAATCGCAGAAACAACAAAATAAGCAATCGTCATTGACTGTAAAAGCATGAATTTTTTATCATTTCTATATTCTTTCTTTTTTAATTGTCTAGCTATGCTCCAAAACAGATATATTTGAAAAATAATAAATGGAATATAGATAATGTTTTTAGCAAAAAGCTCAACCGGAAATAAAATCCTAACAAAATTAACTATTTGATTTAATGCATACAAAATAGTATTATCCGTTTGAATAATATCCTGTATAATCGTGGACGCATCGGAGCTGTTTATTCTTGCCGAATTTGTCGTCTGTCGAATATGAATAATCTTATAATAGAAGGAACTATCAACTTTACTCAAAATAAACAATCCGATTATCATTAGCACTACACAGGCAACAATAGTCTTTTTAAATTTCGACGGCGCTTTAGTTGTAAAAAAATACACGATTAAGCAGATAGCAATTATGCCTAGATAGTAGGCCCTAAATAAAATCGCCTCCGCGATGAAAAGAACTACAAGAAAAACTAATCTCTTTTTTCTGTCTCCTGTAGAAAAACAAGCCAGTATTAAAAACCAAAATAGCCATTGAATAATATCTTTACTAATCCTAAAAAGATAAATATTAGAAAAGAAAACAATAGTACAAATCACTATTAATTCCGTCACGGAATAACTATTAAAGCGACAAAAGAATACCACCAAAATAACAAAACAAACTAAAGTACAAACAAATGACCATTCCGCAAATGACGAAAAACCTAGTATATTAATAAACTTAAAAAACGAAGCAGCGAACATATACGAACTATCGTTCCATACGTTACCACTATAGCCATTTACTAACTCAATAATGTTATTCGAATCATAAAAATACTTTCCCGGTAGCCTAGGAATAACAAGCAACTGAGTTAAGATTGTAATTATTGCAGAAAGTGCAATAATTACACCTGTTTTATTATTTTTTGTAATTATCTTCATTCTTAACCTCTGTCGAACGCTTTTGATATACCAAGCACCCGCTCCCAACATCCTTCGTTACCAAAGTACCAGCAGCAATTATTGCGCCGTCCCCAATCTTAATGCCCTTCAAAATAATACAGCCAGCTCCGATCCAGACGTTTTTTCCGATAGTAATTTCTTTTTTTACAAACTCATTGATATTGTTTCTGAAATCATGATCATGATCAAAGAACATGACACCTGGGCCGATAATCGTATTGTCACCGATTGAGATTTTCTTCTGACAGCTTATCGAAACATTATCATTGCAAAAAACATTATCTCCAATTTTTACTTCGCCACCATCATAAATCCTAAAGCTTACATTGTTTCGAGCCTTAAAATTATTACCTAAAATCAATTTTGATTTTTTCTTTATAGAATAGTTGATATTTTTTGCCACCTTTGGAATATTGCCGAATTGAATTCTTGAAAAGTATAAAGCCTTGTAAATTGCAGTCTTTATCATTCCTAGAATTTTGCTCAAAATATCAAATAACATTAAGCTACCTCCTTGTAAGACTTAATAATTGCCTCAACGCTCATTTCTATGTCAAAGGGATACTCTACTACTTCACACCTCTCTTGATTACTCAGAATCGCAGCCGCTATTTCTTCGAAGTTTTTACTAATATCAATCAGAATCACATTCTTATTCACTATCGTCTCTTTCGTAATCCTATTCGAGAATGCACATGGCACACCATTTGCCTGCGCTTCAACACCAACAACAGGCAAGCCTTCATATAGGCTCGGCAAGCAAAATACATCGAAAACAGAATAGAGCTTATTCGTATCGCTCCTCTGGCCTAAGAAGAATACATCCTTTTCCAAGCCCAAATCCTTAACTTTTTGCTCCATTTCTTCGCAGAGTGGGCCTTGACCAACCAGAACTAACTTCGCATTCTTCTTTTCTTCCTTTACCTCGGCAAAAACATCAATCAAGAAACGATGGTTCTTTTGCTCGACAAAGCGACCTATGTGACCGATTACAAAATCATCGTCAGCTATACCGATTTCTTTACGAAGCTTCTTCCTAGCTTCTGGATCAAACTTGAACTTTTCAACATCAATCGCGTTGCGAATAATCTTTACTTCGCCTTTATCAAAAGTCTTATCACTGAACAAATATCGCCCAGCCAACTCGCTGCATGCAAAATAGTCCGTCGCATACTTCTTACTAAACGGCCTGAGCGCGTTCTTCATCAGGTTTTTCTTCCATTCGCGCGGATTGCTCGTGCTGTGGCTATGCGCAATGCGCACCGGCACGCCAGCCTTCTTCGCCGCATAGAGCGGAAAGACACTCAAAGTATTTATATTCGAGTGCACGATGCGATATTTCTTCTCGCGGAAGAGTCGCTTCAAGAATTTGAGATACTTCGGCAGCTTTTGGTATGGCGGACATAGAATCACCTTGCCGCCAAGCTTCTCGATCTCGTCATATGGAATATTGGTCGAATCTTCATCGCAAATAAAATCAAACTGAATCTTGCTGCGGTCAATATGGCGATAGTAGTTCATAATCACAGACTCGACTCCACCGCCAAGCCATTTGCCCATAATTTGTGCGACAACAATTGGCTCAGTATTTTTCTGAGCTTTGCGACTGGTTTTCTTGGTCGTTTTTGTAGCTTGCGTCTTGGCCTTTGGCGCTTGCTTTTTCGTATTGCTTCCCATTTTCTCGACAAAAAATGCCTAGGCTGGCTCTACCTCCAGCACCAGGCGCAAAATATCTTTTATATAAGTGTTATTTTATCACAAAATTGGGGTTTTGTAAAGTACGCTAGCAAGTTTTTAGGCAAAGAAAAATCTCCCGCCATTAGCAGGAGATTGATCGAGTTCGCGCCATTACTCGCCGTCTAGCAACCCATTCTGTTTCAGCGCTTCCATCCAGGTTTTATACCTATAGAGGACCGTACTCGGACTGGGTGAGTCGCCAGGGCGAAGTCGCCTGTACTCATTTCGCGAGGGCGCATGTCCAACTTTATCAGCCACAGCCACCAAAGCTTCCCGAATTTCTTCGTCAGAATACTTTTCTTCGAACACTACTCGGCGATCCTTGGACTTCGCATCGTAATCTTCGAAGCCGGCTGCTTTCAGGGCTAGCGGCCAAGAACCATACCTTATGCGCAGCGTTTTATCGTTCGGCATATCAGGCTCATGATACTTGGCATATTCCTTGAGCGACGGAGTATGACCAAGTTTTTCTGCCATGACGTGCAAACACTCAGCCACTTCTTCGTCCGAGTACCTTCGCCCCGTTAGAATAGGCTTGCAGGATTCGAGACCGGCAGTCTTCAGAGCATCCGCCCAAGAATTAAAGTTACGCGATATTGTCTTTTCGCTAGGCATGTCATTTGCCCTATTCGCCTTATACTCGCTTTTGGTCGGAGAATGACCAAGTTTTCTCGCGATTTCTTGCAGAGCTTTTACGATTCGCTCGCGTTCAATCTTGTTCGAATTACGCTCAGGTAATCCTGCAGCCTCTATGGCATATTCCCACCTGTCACCAAAGCGCTCAGAAACCGTAGTCGAGCAAGCCATATGCGGGCGACGCAAAGCATTATATTCTGGAACGCTTGGCGTATGCCCTACGACACGAGCAATTTCTCGCAGATGCTCCAATATCTCCCCGTCCGTGAGAAAATTTGGGTTTTGCCCAGGATCCTTCGGGTCGATTCCTGCAGCGATTAAAGCCTCCTTCCAACTACCAAAACGTCTAGTGATAGTATCTGCGGTCGGCTCGGAGTCATAGCGATACTTACCATATTCTCGCCTAAGCGGGCGTCTGCCAAGGATTTTTGCTGCTCTGCGAAGACTCGCAAAAATTTCTTCGTCTGAATGTGTTTTGCGTATTGGCAATAATAACACCTCTCTTTCTAAAGAACTTTACGGATTGCGTATGTGTTTATATAGTAACATATTTTGCGGTTTTGTCAAATACGAGAACAGGCCCCAGCTCTAAAAAACCGGAGTCTGCCGCATCGCCAACGAGACCAAACTCAATTCTGACGTCTCATCACATATCAGGATTGATTTAAAAAGGACCGGTTCGACCGATCCTTGTTTCTTTGCTATCTCTTCACAAGCTTCTTAATCTTCTGCACCAAGTCGCGCGTCTTATGAATCGCGTGGAGCATGTAGTATTCCTTAGTTAGCGGCAGTTCGTATTCGCCAATCAGCTCCTCAACATAACCATTGAAGCCCTTTTTGAACTCGTAGATGCCGTAATCCTTTGGATGTGTATTAATCTCGTCCGGAATACCATAGAAGTTGTGCTTCTTAAAGCCGTTCTTAATGCCGTACTTGATCAGCTCCCACTGAATCAGATACTGCGCATTAAACTTCATGTACTGGTTATAATTACCGCTCTCGAGATATATCACCTCTGGCTGCATCAAGATAAACATCGAGCTCGAAAGATTTATTACCTTCTTGCCGGTCTTCTCGCGAATCTCGTCCGCCTCTTTGAGCTTGAGATTGAGCGAGACAATATCCTTCTCGATATTCTTTTTCTCGCCATCTTTCTTCGCCTTCTTGAGCATCTCGTTCTTTTCATCAAGCTCAGCATGCAACTTCTTGCTATACTTGTCCAAATCCAGGCTCGTAATAAAGAATTTAACCTGATCGCCGAAAATCTTAAACATATCCTCGTGATACTTGAGGTCGCGCGAATGGAAGCTCTTGCGCTCGGCCGTCTCGTCCAAAATATCCTGAAAAGCCCCAAGCTCATCAATCTTGAGCTCGCGGATATCTATGCCAATACGCTCCGTACGGCGCACGCGCTGACGCGTACTGGCCGACATTTCCTTCATGATCTGTTCTTCAGTTTTGCCCGCCAAATCGAGCGAGAACATCCAGGCCACCTGCTCACGGCGCGCCACTGGCACCTTCTTGAAGCCCAAAGTTTTAAGGTTATCTATCGCATTAAGGTTATCTTCACCATCTTTGACGATCTCGCCGTCGATATCGCGCTGCTGCTTAATTACATAAGGATCGATGCGTAGCTCGTAGCCGCCGTTCTTCTTAGCAAAATCTGCCAACTTTTCTATGAAATAGTCGACAAGCTTCTTATTGTTATAATCCATCAACGGACCGCGTGGACAGTAAAAATCCTTCTTATTAAAACGGCGCACCTTCGACGTCAGCATCGCAGCCGCAACTAATTCATCGCCCTCAAAGACGCCCAAGAAATCTACGCCAAAGCCATTTTGTTGACGGAGTTTACCAATCTCAATACTCGACAAAAAGGTCTTTTGTGGGTGTTTGTTCCAAAATTTCTGATATTCTTTTTCAGTAATAACCTTAAACTTCATCTTATAGCTATTTTATCACTTATTAATCATCTCTGCGCCCGGCTTTACTTTCGTCCAAACATGGCGCATAATTATTTTCTATTCTCTTGAATTGCACCTTAAGAGAATTCATCCGCACTCACCCCGCCCCTCAAAGGAGGAATTATCATGAGCAAGAAAGCCTATTTGGCTGGTCCGGACGTTTTCTTTGATAACGCTCTGGAAATCAGCCGCTCGCAGAAGTTGTATTGTGCGCACCATAACCTGATTGGTTTAGCGCCGCTCGATAATGAGCTGCCAGCCTGCGACTCCAAGTCCGAAACCGCCAAAATCATCGTGCGCGGCAATATCCAGATGATCAACGATTGCGACTTAGTAATCGCCAATCTGACAAATTTCCGTGGCACCGACGAATATCCGAACTGCGACTCAGGCACCGCCTGGGAATGTGGCTACGCTGCCGCCTTACACAAACCCGTGCTGGCTTATACCGACAAGGTGATTTCCATCCCTGACGAATTAAGAAGTTCGATCGACTATTGCATCATCGGCAACTTCGTCGATGCGCTCTTCTATACGTCTACCTTCGAGGTTTTGAGTGGCAACAAAAACGTTCCGGAATATACCGAGCCAGTTCAGCTCGACCCGGTTAGCCCGTCCATCCATGATGCCGATGCCCATGGCGCTTTCCGCCTCGGCTACGCGTATGCCCAAGGTATCGATGCAAAATACCATATATCCGACACCCGAAGCCTGATAGAGAAATACGGCACGGTCGACCGCAACGGTATCAAGTTCGAAGATTTCGATGCGCCGGTCAATATCATGATCAGCGTCAATCACGAACTGGTTTGAATTCTCGCCCCGCATTTTAAGCGGGGCATTTTACTTTTTATGGTTTTTATGTTAAAATATCCGTAGTTAATTTAATGGAGTTAACATGAATAATAAGAAACTTTATCGCACCGAAGACAATAAAATGCTCGCAGGCGTTTGTGGCGGTGTTGCAGAATACTTTAACCTCGACCCAACCCTCGTCCGCGTTCTCTGGGTTGCCGTTTCTCTCTTTGCTGGCGCTGGCGTAATTCTTTATATCGTTATGGCCATCATCGTCCCAGTTAAGTCTCAGGTCGTCTCCGGCAACATCTCGTCCAACAACAAGGATAAGGACAACAAATAACAGTAACCGGCCACAGCGCCGGTTTTTTGATGTCTAAATTTCGGGCAATAAAAAGCTCCGCCAAAGCGGAGCGAGATAAAGAAGATTAGCGGCGCGCGCGTTCGTCCAGATGATTGCAGATCAGCTGCGCGACAATGCACATCACACTGGTAGCGATGAACGCCACCATTGCGAGCATGTTGTGGTTCTGGAGCATAATGGTGTCAGCGGCCGAATAGCCAACTGCAATCACTGCAGCAACCGGGAAACCACCCACCGACTCCCTGCCGATCGACAGATAGAAGGCGATTGCGGTCGGAACGCCAGTCAAGGCGCCCATCAGGATGGATTCGCGCAGACTCATGATGCTCTTGCCGGGGAGGCCAATCGCGAGTGTGATAGCCAGCATGCCGAGAGCCACGAGAAGCGCGGCGATTGTGACAACCTTACGGATGTCGTCTTTCAGTGATGTATTCATGATACACCCTCCTTTTATAGAAATGAGCTTCGGATTGCGGATGGTCCTACAATGCTTATATTATAGCATAAGCGTTGATTTTTGTCAATATTTTGAGGTTTAGGATATTGACTTATTTTGCCATAAGTAGTATAATCTGCTAATCATTATCCTTTTGGAGGTGGGCAAATGAAGCACAATCATATGGAGCAGATAGATATTCTGACCGTGGCCAATGAGGAAGGTTCCCTGATTGATGTTGCGTATATTAGCTCCCGCATCGTCTCAGAAAACATCATCCCCCAAATCGTCCGTGCTCTCAAAGTACTCAACGAAAAAGAGCATCACGACCATATCCTCTGCCTCAGAGACCTCGATCATAACCGATCCTTCGGCATTCTCTGCGGTCTGGCCACCAGCACTCTGAGCAGCTACCACACCATCTGCATCGAGACTTCGCCCGGCAGGCGCCTGGTCATCAAAGGCGAACCTAGCCGCATCGGCAAGTTCCTCGATGGACCCAGAAGCTAAATGCTGCAAAAATCCCCGGACTTTTACCGGGGATTTTTATTGCGATAAATGTTTCGGCTTAGGCTCTATCGAGCTGCATTTCTTCCGTATCGTTCGTCTTTTCTTCGGTCTGCGGAGTATTCTCAGGCTCTGTACAGTCCGTCGGGAGGGATTCGCCTTCCGCATCATAGAGCGGATCGCAATCCACTGGATAATCTTTCATGCTACTATAGTAAACTTCTACAGCTTCGCTATCATGGGCGCCAGTGTTTTTACGAATCGTAATATTGTAGTAGCGCAAGAAGCTTTCGCTGAGCTTGATTTCGGCAATGTAGTCCGAGTCGGCACCTACGCCATAAAAACCGAGAATATATGTGTCGTCAGCCATGTTTTCGTAAGCATAGCTCTTGAAGCCCTCTTCGCCGCAAATCGAGAAATTCTTGGATGTTTCTTGAATAATGAAGCTTTCAGCATCTTGACAGTAGCCACGTGTAGCATAAGTAGATACACCCTCGCTAACCATATCGTAAATATCGCTCAAAGAGTCCGCATAGTCCGAACCAACACGTTCGCCATTGCTTCTTTCGATAATAGTCGAGTTTACGCCATATTCATTGATTGCGTGGTTAATGAGGCCGCCCGCCAAGCTAATGGTTAGGACAACAATGACAATGCCCGCGATTAACGGCACGCCAATGAAAACAATCAAACAAATGATTACAATTTTTAGGGTATTATCTTTTTTCGGTGGCTCACCAGGGGTCATTGGTGGCACCACATTTGCATCCTTACTCATGAATATATTTTATCATTTTTTGTATTAAAAATGCTTGCGTTTAGCTTTGGGCTTCTATATAATTGATTACGTGGAGAGTTGAGAGACAAAAACAACATAAAAACAAAGAGGTATTTCAAAATGTCAATTGACATCCAGACAGTGGAAAGCTATTCCAGCGTTGAAGTTAGGAATATTGCTTAGTACAAAAAATAGGTCTACTGGGAGGTATGACCTATTTTTTATTGTGATTTTCTACAATTTTTTACGATAGATTTTGATATGCGCGGCGGCGTATTTTTTGTCACTAATAAGCTCCAATCCGACAAACTCCGGCGGCATCGGTACGACCGGATGAGACAGGACGAAGTATCCGCCCGGGTTTAGGAGCTCAGTCAGCTTCGCGCAGAGTTCGTATTGTGGATTCGGGTATGGCGGATCGGCAAAGATAATATCGTAATGTTTGGTAGCTTTATGGATTACTTCGCCTTTTTGACTAAGTTTGGTTAGATTTGCTTTGATCGTGCGGATCGCCTCGGGATTATTTTCCAAGAACGACACTTCGGCTGCACCGAGCGACAGAGCCTCGAGCCCTAGAGCGCCACTACCCGCAAAGGCATCGAGCACGGCCTTGCCTGGAATCTCGCTACGCAGACGGTTAAAAATCGCCATGCGCTCGCGGTCGCCCATTGGCTGGGTCGCATCAGTATTAGGCGTGTCGATTAAACGACCGCCTAAATCTCCAGAAATAATACGAATTTGTTTACTTTTGCGCATGCTTTGCCTCCATTGTAGCCTCATTAATGCAGCTTGCCCAGTTCAAAGTCACGGCGCGAATTATTTCCGGAATCAAAATCTGATGGGTTTCCAAGGCGAGCTGCGCTGTCCAGCCCTTATCAAGAAAACGTTCATACATATGCAGACTATCAATACGCGCCAGGGAACGATAGAACGCCCTTTCATAATCAATATGCTTGAAGTTGCGGCGCGACATGTGCGGCATGAGCTTTTTCTGCCTGGCCGGCGCGATTGAATAAGTTACGCCGTACTCAAAGGCGACATGCTTAGTCATAATACCGCCCGCGCCCCAGTAGAGCCAGTTATTGCGAATCGCTTCAGGCAGATTATTGCCGCGCATAATGCCCTTGATTTTAATGCCAAACAGCTCCTTATAATCCTTATCTTGCATCAATTCGCCCACGCGCTCTTTGTACGGGTAGTGATGCGCTGGCGTCAAACCGTCCGTAATAGCGTGCGCCATCCAAGCTGCTTCAAAAGCCGCGCGCTCCATATTTTTCTCGCGCAGAGCCTTCACGAGATTGTAGTGATGATCGCGAATATAGCCAATTAGGACACCGTCATCGTTTCCGGGCTGAATAAAGTGTTCTGGTTCGTCTACGCCCGGAGACTTGCGTTTGAGGCCGTCTGGGCCCTGTGCGCCCTCGAAGCGGAGGATTTGCTGCGTGCTAGGAAAAATTCGCGCATTATCCATATAACGCGAAATGAGGCGTCGGGCGATTTTATCAATCTTTTGATGTGTGCCCATATGCTCGCCTGAATGTTTTGAATTCTGAATAATCCCTAGCGACGAATACATCTTAGTTCAAGGTTGTTAATCTTTGATATTTGCGAACAGAAGCGGCCAATTCTTTATATTCCGACAAATCATAGCCCTTCTGAATAAAGTTATCGACGAGTCGGCTAGCCTTATGGACGAGTTTCGTATCAGTTACGGAAGCAATACGCAAATCCAATGCACCATGCTGCAAGGCGCCATAAATTTCGCCTGGACCGCGCAGCTTCAAATCTACTTCCGCCAGATAGAAACCATCCTGCGAGCGCTCAATTTCGCGCAAGCGACGGCTTGGGGCTTCGGAGCTAGAGTTTACAAGATAGCAATAACTTGCATCCTTGCCACGCCCAACACGGCCGCGAAGCTGATGGAGCTGAGACAAACCATATTGATCCGCATCAACAATTACCATGACAGTGGCATTCGGTACGTTCACACCAACTTCAACTACGGTCGTACTGACAAGAATATCGATTTGCCCTGCCGAGAAGCGCTTCATAATTTCGTCTTTTTCGGCCGGCTTCATCTTGCCGTGTAGCAAATCTACATGGTAGTTTGGGAACATTTTCGCAATATGCTGACACTCGCGCTTTACTGAAGCCAGTTCGCTCTTTCCGTCGTCATCAATCTTTTTACAGATATAGTAGACCTGGTGATGCTTTTCTAATTCTGGCTCGATGGCCGCCCACATTTGCTTGGTAGAATTTGGCGAGACAATCTTGCTCGTAATGGCTTGGCGTCCAGCTGGCAACTCATCCAATATCGAAACGCTGAGATCACCAAAAATTGTGAGCTGAAGCGAGCGCGGAATCGGCGTTGCCGTCATCGAGAGTAAGTGCGGCAAAGTATGCGCCTTCGATAGGAGCTTCTGGCGCTGCGGCACGCCAAAGCGATGCTGCTCATCAATGATCGCAAGGCCAAGATTCTTGAACTGTGTATTATCCGTAATTAAGGCATGCGTACCAACCACTAAATCCACCTCGCCGTTTGCGATATGCTTCTTGAGCTCATCTTTATGCTTGGTCGAACCAGTCAGAAGCGCAATTCTAAGCTCGTCACCGAATAGCTCCGCCAAACCTTCGGCGTGCTGCGTTGCCAAGACTTCAGTCGGCGCCATGAGGGCCGTCTGAAACCCAGCCTTAGCCGCAATAAAGGCCGAAAGCGCCGCCACCATGGTTTTACCCGAACCAACATCACCCTGCAAGAGACGATTCATGGGGATATCCTGCTCCATATCCTGCATAATTTCCCAAATTGCACGTTTCTGGGCGCCAGTCAAAGCAAACGGTAGCTTTTTCAAGAAAGCCTTGAACTGCTCGAGGTCATGCTTGATTGGCGCAGTGCGCATGCGCTTGTTTTCTTCACGGTTCAACTTGGAGGCCAATAAGAGACTAAACAATTCCTCGGTTGCCAGATATTCGCGCCCTTTTTTAGCCTGCTCAACAGTTTCTGGAAAATGCACGTCCATCAGAGCATCAGCACGACCTGGAAAATCTGGGATTAAATCTGGCGTTAGCGCAATGGTATTCTCGAGGGTTTTGAGATATTTTACAAAATCATGACTTTTGATTGTACTGCGCGCTGGATAGATTGGTTGTAAAGATTTACTAGGATCCGCCTCGATATCTTTACCGAGCTCCGCCGAAGGGTTCATGAGCTGGTAACGGCCGTAAGAAAATTCTAGCTTGCCCGAAAAATAATATTCCTTGTCGGTCGCAAGCTGCTTGGCGCGGTAAGGCTGATTAAACCAAACGGCACGCAAGGCGCCAGTTTTATCTCGCAAGGTTGCCTCGGTAATACTCAGTCCACGGCGACGGCGACTGGTCGAAATGCTATCCACACGAGCCTTGATCGTAACCTGGCCAGGCCGTAAATCTTTAATGCTCGCCGCTTGCTGAAAATTCTGATAATCGCGCGGCAGATGGTAGACCAAATCGCGCAGCGTAAAAATCCCAGCGTGGTTTAAAATCTCGCTGGTTTTTGGACCAATGCCCTTAACCTCTTCAATTGGCGAGGCAAGATCCATTATTGTTCGCTCGGTTTAGTTGGGGCGTTTTCGGCACGCCATTTATCGATTTCGCCATGGTTGCCCGAAAGCAAGATTTCTGGCACGCGCATCCCGCGGAAGACCTCCGGACGAGTATATTGCGGATATTCGTAATTGTCTCCGTCACTGAAGCTTTCGATTGCGGCTGAAGTTACACCACCAAGTACGCCTGGAATAAGGCGGACAATACTATCAATCACAGCCATAGTCGGGATTTCCCCGCCCGTCAGAATAAACTTACCAATTGATACCTGGTAATCTACAAGTGTCAAAATACGCTCATCATAACCTTCATAATGTGGACAGATAAAGATATAATCCGTGTCGGCAGTGGCGAATTCCTGCGCGCGCTGTTGGTTCCAGATTGGACCCTTTGGCGTCATCAAAACCACCTTGGCGTTTGGTAGCTTTTCTTTGGCTTTTTCAACGGCCGCAAAAATTGGTTCTGGCTTTAAGAGCATACCATCACCGCCACCGTATGGAGTGTCGTCGACTTGATGGCGTGGACCGAGACCAAACTGGCGTAAATCCATCATTTCGAATTCAGCCAAGCCACGGTCGGTTGCCTTCCAGAGCATAGACTGTCCGAAAACTTTTTCGAACATCTCTGGGAATAGCGTAATTACAATAAATTTCATGTTAGTTTTTGGCGACTTTTACGAGCACTTCACGTACGAGCTGGCCTTCATAGAGATAGCCTGGCTGCAAAACTTCCGCAATCGTCTCTTCCTCGCCGTCACCTTCGACCATTACGGCGTTATGTATATCTGGATTAAATTCATCGCCAACGGCTGGCACAATTTTCTCGAGTTTGAGTTCTTTGAGGGTCTTTTCAAAACCTTTAGCGAGTGGGCCCATAGCTTCTGGCTGAGCAACAATTGCACGATCAATATTGTCTAGAAGTGGCAAGAATTTCTTGATGGTTGATTCTTTGACAGTTTCACCATAGATTTGGCGTTGTTGTTCAACGGCGCGGCGGTAGTTTTCAAAATCTGCGCGTGTGCGCTGCAAATCATTCACAAGCTCGGTAATCTTAGCTTCATATTCGGCCTTAACAGCATCGAGTTCGTTTACTGGCTGCGCCTCGGCAGTTTCTTCTGGCTGAGCAACTGCTTCGTTTACGACGGCCTCGTCAGCCTGATTATCCTGATCTTTGGTTTGTTTCATAACAATATATCCTCCAACATTAATCCAGCATGGCGCACGAGCGACATCACGCGCTTATACGATTGGCGCGTTGGGCCAAGGACGCCGATATAGCTGTGGTCCGAAAACGGCGAGCGGAAGCGTGAAATAATCAAAGAAACGTTCGACGTTTTGCCAACTGGGTTTTCCGTACCAATATACACATTGATCGTCTCGTTCGGAGAAACCTCGCGAAGCCATGGCTTGATATTGTCGAGCAATTTAGCAACAGCCTGCACCTGAGTAGACTGCGAAAATTCTGGCTGCGAGAAGAGATTGCCAAAGCCGGAAATATAGAGCTGGTCACCGACAGTCGCGAGACCAAGGTTACCCGTGAGTTCTACGAGACTATCCACGGCACTACGAATGGCGTAGTCCGAGCGAGTCTGAGCCTGAATCCTAGTTTCGAGAGCGCGCTTTGGGCGATCAGTCGAGCTACCAGTTTCGGCCTCAATGCGATGCGATTCGCCTTCGAGGTTTTGCTGAAGCTGGTTCACATAGAGGCGATAGCCGGCGTCGGTCGGCACGCGGCCAGCCGAAGTGTGTGGCTGCATAATATAACCCATTTCTTCGAGCTTGACCATCTCAGCGCGAATCGTCGCGGACGAGACATCAAAAAGCTTTGCGAGCGTCACGCTACCGACAGGCGTAGCAAGCTCTGCGTATTCCTCAATGATAGCAAAAAGAATTTCTCTTTGACGATCAGTCATAAGCTTATTATATGCCATTTAGCACTCGATGGCAAGGTCTGCTAATTTTGGATATGGAGGTAGGCGCCGTTACCGTTAAGATAATCGGCGAGCGTATTGCGCTCTCTACTATTCAGTTCAGAATAGAATGGACAATCTTCGCTGCGGGCTTGTTGGCCGTCACTCTTCACAATTTCGAAGCTGTCTTTTCTTACAATAATTAGAAAACCATCCCGCTCGTAGAGTTGATCACCATCCTCAGCTAAAAGCACTTGAGCCTTTGAGGAGTTATAGGCACGCAAGGCACCATTTTCTTCCTTGGCGATATAGTAGCCAGATTTGGTCACAAATACTCCCTTAGCTCCAGAGACCTTTTCTGAGCCATCGGTGATATCGATTAGACGGAAGGAGCCGCCACGCTTCATGATAATCAGCTTACCTACGATCCAATCTAGGCCATTGTATGCCGAGTCAGCAGGATCGCTCACGACCCCTTCGTAGATTTCATCTGTAATACGTTTGTTATCCGTGATCGAGAAAATCGAGCCCAAACCTTCGGCATTCTTCGCCAAAAAGTACTGCTTGTCACCCCAAGAGAATTCTTCAAACTCAGCGTATTCGCCATCGAGTGCCAGCACGAAACTATCCTTGCTTTCTTCGTCGTAAATCAGATAGCTTTCGTCTTTAATAAGCTTCTTCGTATCGGACATCGCCAGCATTTCAGCGCAGTCAGATTTCTTACAAGTATAGCTGCCAATCATAACAGTTTCGCCAGAGCCAGGCTTGTTATCAATCACAACTTCACCGTCTGGTCTACGCAGATATTTCGTCAAACTCAAGAAGAAGAATACGAGACAAATAAGCAGAATAATACAAATAATCGTCACGGTTACATAGACGCCAGTTTTCTTGACCGTCGCTACGTTCTCTTCCATTTTGAGCTGCGCAAGACGCTGCTGCTCGAGCGCCTGCATTTGTTGTAGTTCTTCACTAACCGAAGCGCGCCTCGATTCGACCATACTCTTCGTTTTTACAGTGTCGAGCTTCGAGTAATCAATTGGCTTTTCAGGCTTTTTTGCACCACCAAGATTTGTCAGCTTATCCAAGAGGGACTTCTTCTGACCGTCGTCCGTATTGCCAGTCCCACCAACGCCACCAGCGGCTAAATTCGGATTATCCATGATATAATTTTAGCATTAAATTATGGAAAATATCGAGACAATCAAAGCCTGGTTGGGTAGCGGAAGCATCAATATCTTTGGCATGCCTTTTTCGGGCAAAGACACCGTCGGCGGTCGCCTCGCTGACGTTTTGGATGGCGAATTACTCAGCTCTGGCTCAATCTTGCGCGAGGCGCAGGAGCGTGATGCCGAGCTCAAGGCCGAAATGAACTCTGGCGCCCTGGCTAATACGGATAAGTTTAGAAGCATCGTTTTACCATATTTTGGTAGCGAGCATTTGGTCGGCAAAGCTCTGATTTTGAGTAGCGTCGGACGCTGGGAAGGCGAAGAACATGATGTTATTAAGGCCGCGAGCGATGCCGGACATCCTATCAAGGCCGCTATTTACCTGAACATTTCGCCAGAAGAGGCCGAAAAGCGTCGCTTGGCCGCGCTAGAGCTCAATGACCGTGGCGCACGCGGCGATGACGAGAACGAGGAATCTCTCAAGCTGCGCATTGCTGAGTTTAATGAAAAGACCCTGCCAGTTTTAAAGACTTACGAGGATCTTGGACTATTAATTAAGATTGAGTCCGACGATAGCCGCGAAGTAGTGTTCGATAGGGTTATTAATGGCCTATTAAATAAAGCCCTGTAATGGGCTATATTTTACTGGGCTTTATTTTGCCGGGCTTTATTGTGTTGGTTTTATTTTGCTTGGCCATATTTATTCTTTTCTGCAGAAGCAACTTAGTAAACTTGGTTAACTAAGTTTACTTTGGAACTTGGGAACTTTGGAACTTTGGAACTAAGTTTACTTGGTTAACTTAGTTGATTCTAGCGAAAAGCCATATATAGGGCCGCACCGCCACACTGGTCGCGTTTCGGCAACACTATAAAACTGGTCGCGTTTTCAGCAACACCATAAAACTAGTCGCGTTTCAGCAAAACCGTAAACGCTTCGCTTGGAATATCAACCTTACCAAAGCGCTTCATGCGCGCCTTACCGCGTTTCTGCTTCTCGACCAACTTCGCCTTACGGTCGCGGTCGCCTGTATGAATCTTCACGGTAACATCCTTGCGATAGGCTCCTAGCGTTTCGCGCGCGATAATCCTTGCGCCAATCGCCGCCTGCAAAGCCACCTCGAAGTTCTGGCGCGGAATGACTTCCTTCAATTTCTTGGTCACTGTACGGCCAATACCATCCGCCTCGCTACGATGCGCCATCACCGACAAAGCATCAACGCGCTCGCCTGCCACCAAGAAATCCACGCGCACCAAATCATCGGCACGATAACCGCCCAACTCATAGTTAAAGCTGGCATAGCCCGAAGTTGCAGACTTAAGCTGATCATAGAAGTCCGTCAAAAGATTCGCCATCGGCGCATCAAAATCTATCACGGCACGCGTATCGATATATGAGATATTTTTCTGAATGCCACGCTTCTGAACGATCAGTTCCAAAATTGCGCCAATATATTCCTTTGGCGTAATAATCTCGCCCCTCGCCCAAGGCTCGCGAATTTCCGAAACAAAGGTTACGTCCGGCAAATCTGAAGCGGAACGAATATCTACCTCTTCACCACTCGTCATCAAAACATGGTAGTCCGTCGAAGGATTCGTCACAATCAAATCGAGCTTAAACTCACGCTCCAAACGTTCGCGAATAATATCCATATGCAACAGACCCAAGAAACCAATACGTAAGCCGAAGCCCAAGACCGGCGAATTCTCTGGCTCGAATTGGAGAGCCGAATCGGCCAAAGCTAGCTTCTCGATTGCATCCTTCAAATCTTTATACTGGTCATTCGAAACTGGGAAGAAGCCCGCATAGACAAATGGATGGACATTCTTGTAGCCTGGAAGCGGTTCTTTAGCAGGATTCTTAGTCAAAGTAACCGTATCGCCCACCTTTGCCTCGCGCGTGGCTTTCAAGTTTGTCACGATATAACCAATCTCGCCCGGTTCCAAACTATTACGTGGCGACATCTTTGGATTCAAAATACCAACCTCGAGCGCGATATCCTTCGAACCCGTGGCCATCATAGTAATATTGCCGTTCTTTGGCAGGCTGCCACCAAACATACGCACATAAAGCACTACGCCGCGATAATCATCAAAATACGAGTCGAAAATCAGAGCTTTAGTTTCATTACCTTCTTCAAGCTCCGGAGCTGGCACGCGCTCAATAATCGCATCAAGTACCTTGTCGACATTTTCGCCCGTCTTGGCCGAAACCTTAATAATCTCGTCCGGATCACAACCTAGCAAATTTACAATCTCGGCCGTTACGCGCGGGACGTCACTGGCCGGCAAATCAATCTTATTAATAACAGGGACAATCGCTAAATCCTGTTCGAGCGCCAAGTAAACATTTGCCAAAGTCTGCGCCTGAATGCCCTGCGTCGCATCAACTACTAAAATAGCACCTTCGACTGCCTGCAGCGAGCGCGAAACCTCATAAGAAAAATCCACGTGCCCTGGCGTGTCAATCAAATTCAGAGCATGATCTTTGTATTCCATGCGCACTGGCGTCAACTTAATCGTGATGCCTTTTTCGCGTTCCAACTCCATACTATCGAGTAGCTGAGATTTCATCTCGCGCTTCGCAACAGTGCCGGTCAATTCGAGCATGCGATCTGCCAAGGTAGACTTGCCATGGTCGATGTGCGCGATGATACAAAAATTACGGATTTTATCTATATTCACAAAACCATTTTAGCATATTTTCAAGAGGTGCGCCATTGACTTTTGAAGCCGTTTATGCTATAATATATTATCATTAATTCCCGCCTAATCCGACCATCCAAAGGAGGATGACTATGAAGTACATTTACTATAATACTGTTAGTGAGGCTGATTTTACGACAGTCGAGCACCGCAATATCATCGACGCCTACGTGGCAGAGTACGAGAAGGACTCTATCGTGATTCCTGCTCGCACCCGTTCCAGCAAGGGCAATCTGGAGCTTTCCGAATTCAGCTATGAGGACCTTTCGAGAATGCATTACCATTATTCCCACAAGAATAATGGTGCTAGCATTGAGAAATACGGCCTCGTGTCTGGTATTGGAGACAACTCGCAGGATATCGATGATAAGGAAGCAATCTATTTCTCCGTCGGTCTGGAATACGTCCTTCATAACTGGGACGTTTGGCTTAAATGGAGGATTAATCGCTTCTGCAACCCAAATGCGGCTGGCGTACGCTGCAGTAAGTCGATTAGTTCCGAGTCTTGGAAGCTCGGTGTCGCCTGGATGAAATTCATGAGCAACAAAACGTATCGTAGCGACGAGACTATCCTCAACAGTGCCTTTGAGTACGAGAGAATAGAGCTCGAACGCAGCGATTACTATGCGCTCACCATCACCCCTGGCATCGACTACCCAGAAGTCCAGTTCGACGAAAAGAAGGCCTTTATTGCCGGCTCCCGTTACGCCGAGGAAATCTACGGCGTTGGAGTTAGTACGAATCTCGACAACGAGTATGCAGAGCAATGGAACAGATATACCGAACCCGGAAAGAAGGCCTGCATTACAAGCGATAATGTTTGGCGCCTGACTGCCGAGGGCAATGATGACGCGCTGAGTGTTCTGCGATTCCTGTATCACAAATATCTCAAGCACTGCCATCTGACCGGCAAAGAACCCGCTGCTTTCGCACTGCTGCCGAAATTCCTGACATATTGCGAAACTCACTAACAAAAATACCCCGCTTCGGCGGGGATTTTTCATGCTTACATTTTGATTAGCTCAAAGACTAGAACTAGAAGCGCAAGCATTACCTGATACCAAGCCGCAATGCGCATTACCTTCTTCTCTTCTCGGCGCATAATAAAGCGCAAGACAAACAAAGTCACAACGAAGCTCGCAAGATTCGCCAATAGAAGTGGTCCGAAATCCCAGGAAAAGAATTGCGCGCTACCCGGCAAGAACAAGGCGCGAACAAACACCACGAGCAACACCGGTGCGCTCGCCAAAATACCATAGCGTAGCGATTTGCCTTCCTTGATCTTTAAGCCCCAGCCAGTCAGAGTCGAGAGCATAATGCGCGAAAACCCAGGCAAAACCGAAAGCATCGAAACCAAACCTAGCATTAGAGCAGATTTCTGACTCATGGCTTTTTCGCGACCCTTCGGGCGATAAATCTTATCCCAAAGGATCACCAGACCACCACTCACGATCATGGCTACGATCGCGAAGTATGGATTCATAATAAATGACGACTTTTCGACCAGCCAGGTCAAAGCCACGAACGCGACACAGTACGGCAAGGCCATTAATAGCAACTTTACCAACTTGCTTCGCCCACTTTTACGGAAGAGCGCCTTGTATTCGCGCCAGAAATAGAACAGCAGTGCAGCCAACACGCCTAAGGCCGACATCTGCAATAAGGCACTAATCTGATCGGAGCCATCCGACATAATTTTCTTGAATAGCTCAAAATGCGCTCCACTCGAAAGCGGACTTGCACCCACAATACCATTAACGATACCTGACCAGATTGCCTTATATAGCTCCATTATTTTGCCTCGTATTTCCCCGTGTGTTTACGGTTGTTATAAATCATGGTTGGAATACCTTTTGCATGAATTTCGTTGATTACAATGTCGTTGTTTTTCTTGATGATTTCCGTAATCGAATCCGAATGCGCGCGTTCGATAATCTCGGAACGCTCAGCGCTATGATAGCCAAACTCCTTGAGCCACTCTTGAAGCTTCGCCTCGGCTTCTTCGTTTGAATATTCTTCGTTGAACATCCACTGATAGGACTTGCCGTCCTCGTTACGCTCCATAAAGATGCGACGAATAATCTTGTAGGCTGGCGTCAAAGCTGATTCGTCTTGCTCGTCCTGCGGCAAGCCCTGCTGATCGGTAGCCAAGATATAGCGCACTGTGATTTCGGAGTTCTTGAACTTATAGCTACCATCCTCGTTTTGGATTGGGAATGGAACTAGTTTAACTTCGTTGTTTTCGAAGAAATTATCTTCAAGCTGAGCTTCGAAAGAAATCGCACAGACCTCACAACCCGGATCAAAGATATCTGTAGCCGACGGTTTATCCTCACCAGAAACATTTGCGAGAGACAGACCTTCTAGAGTATTGAAGTATTGATTCCAGTTCTTAAACTTGTCCGGAACAGCCTCAAAAATCTCACCCCATTCCGAGAACCAGTTGCCGATGGCCTCGATAGGATTCTTGGCCTCTTCGCCACCATCGATACTGCAGCCGATATTTGAATTCAAGCTACACTGAGCTGGGCGACGCACATTACAAGTGCCGAGCGTCCAGAGTGCCAAACCAGCTTTTACGCCCTCTACCAGCGACCAAACCGTTGTCAAAACAATCAAAATCGAGACAATCTCAATTGTGACCGAGAGCGGCTTAACCGCCTTTGGATGTTTGATAACCACTTTGCGAAGCAAGGTGTTTTTGACGTCATCCTTGAAGTTGGTATCACATTTTTGGAAGGTGATATGCTTTGTAAAACAGCTAGTAGATTTTTTGAAGACCTTCCAATATTTGCGACCGATATCGCGGCGGAAAATCGAAAGAAAGGCGACAAAAATACCTACAATCGCCAAGATGATAAACGCGGCAATACAGACCATTAGCCTAGCATCCTTTCCATAGTCTTAATGACTTTATCGACGTCAGCCTCACGCACATGATAACCCAATGAGAAACGAATCATTGGCGGAACCTTGAGCACTTGGCCAAGATAGTAATGCACACAGAAGTAGCCCGTACGTGCCATGATACCCTCATCCGAAAGCGCCTCGCCTACAAGATGCGAATCTAAGCCGTCGATATAAAAGCTAAAGGTCGGAGTGGCGGCTTTATTCATGAGGTGGACGCGCGGCTGCGACTGCAAAAAATCAAAGATACGCTGGCAGTTGTCGTGCATCTGAGCTTTATCGGATTTCGAGAGGCCTTCGAGCCAAGTTAGCGCGGCATCAAACGCCACAATTTCGCCCCATGCTTGGAGGCCAGATTCAAAAATCGTATAGGCATGGTCCGGATTTTTGGCCGAGAGAAAATACTCATCCTCATGCACATCGTCCACCATACCGCCGCCAATAAAGTTCGTCGTGAGCTTCGGAATAAGATCGCGGCGCGCAATAATCACACCGAGCGAAGCACCGTACATCTTGTGCGCAGAACTACAGATTGCGTCGGCTTCAGTCTTCTGCAAGAGTTCATGGTTATGAGCAAGCGCCTGTGCGGCATCGACGACGATAACGCCACCGGCCTTATGCACGGCCTTAACGAGGTCTTTCAAGTTAACCAGTTCGCGCCCATCAATGTTCGAAACTGCATTCACAACTACGAGAGCTTTCGTAAAATCGTAGTCACTGATTTCGATACCGCCATCCTCGCGGCGCTTCATAATTTCGCGCGGGATGTCGTAACGCTCCGCAAAACGCATTGTCGGCAAAAAGACCGAGTTATGCTCGATTTCTGAGGTCATAACTTTTTCGAAGTCATCTGCTTTGAGCTGGTTCAAAATCAGGTTAATGCCATAGGTAGTATTGAGCGTAAAGGAAGTAAAATAATCCTTACTCTTGAGCTTGAGATATTTGAGTGCATGCAGGCGCGCACCCTCGACAATTTCGTCGGTACGTTTACCCCAAGCGTATTTAACACGTTCACCACAAGAATTATGCTCAGTATAATATCTATTTAAGGCATCAATCACAGGACGCGGACGGAGAGACTGACAGGCAGCATCAAAATACACATCACCGTTTCTGAGATAGTCAAAATCTTTCATATAACCTCCTCCTTATTTCTAAAGTATAGCACGAGAGGAATGGATAATGAAACTCAACTATTTATTTGAGCGTTTGGAATAATAATACTCGTAAAGCGTCAGGCTAACCATGGCCACAAAAGAAATGGCTAGCATCACGGCTAGGCCTGCAGATATGCAAAATATTGCCTTATTTGTAAGCAAAACACTCGCAGTTGCTGTTTCCATAAGTTAATAATTTTATAGCAGTTTTTAGCGTAAAAAGCAATAGCCCTATATCAGAGGTAGTCACACCCGCAAAAACAGCCCCATTTCTGGGGCTGTTTTTTATGAATCCTTAGGCTTCGACGCTGGATACTTCGGCTTCTGGTTCGAGTTCTTCTTCCTCGACTGGAAGTGCATTGACGCCAGTACCTACAGGGATCTTGCGACCAATGATAACGTTTTCCTTCAAGCCCTTCAAGTGGTCGACACGACCGGAGATTGCAGAGCTGATAAGAACGCGGGTTGTATCCTGGAAGGATGCAGCCGAGAGGAAGGAATCCGAGTAGATCGAGACCTTCGAAATACCGAGGAGAAGCTGAGTGAAGCTGGCTGGCTGTTTGCCCTGAGCTTCAGCTTCTTTATTGGCACGAATTGCGGCAGCCTTACTGACGATATCGCCAGTAACGAATTCAGTATCACCAGCCTCATCGATAATAACGCGAGAGAACATCTGGCGAATAATGATTTCGAGATGCTTGGCCGAGATTTCGTGACCCTGAGCAGCGTAGATCGAGAGAATATCGTTCAAGATATAGCGCTCGGTTTCTTCGACACCCTTGTACTTCATGAGGTCTTGCAAGTTCAAAGAACCTTCAGACAAGCGATCACCTGGCTCGACATGGTCACCAGACTTAACAGTTACACCGTAGTCGTTAGGAACGCTGAACTTGATTGGAGAACCACCACCAGCGACAAGGATAATCTTGTCATCGGTGAGCTCAGCAATACCATCGAATGGAGCGATGATTGGGTCGGCACCCTTAGACTTACTGGCAATGACGGCACCGGTCTTAACACTTGCACCATCCTTAACCTTAGCCTTGCGGCCATCAAGGACGAATTCTTCGCTCTTGCCGGCTTCTGGAGTGACCTGGATGATATTATTGTTACCTTCTTCCCAAGTTTCAACAATACCCGAGATAGTCGAGATAAATGCCTGACCCTTAGGATTGCGGGCTTCGAGAAGCTCCTCAACGCGTGGAAGACCACGGGAGATAGCACCAGAACCTGCAACACCGCTAGAGTGCTTAGTATCGAGGGTAAGCTGAGTACCAGGCTCACCAACGGACTGAGCAGCAATAACACCAACTGGTTCGTGGAAGGCGATTGGTTGGCGGGTAGCCATATCAATACCGTAAGCCTCGCGTGGAACGCCATCGTTGCATTCGGTTGTCAAAATACTCTTAATCTTGAAGCTTTCAACTTCGTCGTCAGCTTCCATTTCTTCGGCCTTTTCGAGGGAGATCAAATCACCAACCTCGATGCCATACTTCTCTGAGCGTTCAGCAGCATAGCGACCAAAGATACGCATCGCAAAGCCAATGCCGGTATATTCGCTTTCCCACTTATGGATTGCGAAGCCTGGATCTTCGGCTTCTTCTTCGACCGTAAAGACATCCTGAGACACATCGACGAGACGGCGAGTCAAGTAACCAGAGTCTGCAGTACGGAGAGCGGTCGAAACCTGACCCTGACGTGCACCACGAGTTGCAATGAAGGACTCAAGCGTGTTAAGACCCTTCTTGTAGCTCGACTTAACTGGAAGCTCAATCTCACGGTTAAAGACGTCGACCATGATACCAATCGTAGCGGATGCAAGCTTAATGTTACCTGCAGAACCACGAGCACCAGAGTTCGTCATGATAGTAATGTTCGTATCATGAGAATCAAGATCATCCTTCACGAGCTCAGAGACCTCATCGTCGGTCTTGCGCCATGAGTCAACCGTCAAGCGGTAGCGCTCATCTTCAGTGATAAGACCTTCGTCAAACTGCTGAGAAATCTGAGCAGCGCGGCCTTCACCTTCAGCGATCTTCTCTTCAACACCATCGAAGTCTGGGTAGTCGTCCTTAGAAACGGAAATACCTGCGACAGTTTCATACTTGAAGGAGAGATCCTTGATAGCATCGGCGACCTGGACAGCAACGGTTGCACCGTAGATTTCCATGACCTTTGCCATAACCTTCGAGAGGTGCTTCTTGTTCTGAACACCGTTATCGTAGTCATATTTCTTGAGTTCTTCAGCAAGCTCTTCGTCGGTGATTTCTGGATTCTCGAGCTTGATACCTTCGGCAATAGCCTTATTAACAGCTTCGTTAAAGAAGACGCGGCCGAGAGTTGTATCGCGCTTGTCGCCCTTCGTATGAACGCGAATTGGGGTCTGAAGCTTGATGTCGCCCATATCATAGGCAAGCTCAGCTTCGTAAACGCTAGTATATGGCTTAACCTTGATTGGATCATCTTCAGCTGGCTGTGCGGATGGTTTGTCGTAAGTGAGGTAGTAGCTACCAAGAACGACGTCCTGCGTAATCGAAAGAACTGGAGCACCATCGGCTGGCTTCAAAAGGTTACGGCCAGCAGCCATGAGTTCCTTAGCTTCTCTCTGAGCATCATCGGAAAGTGGTAGGTGGACAGCCATCTGGTCACCATCGTAGTCGGCGTTGAAGCCGTTAGCAACGAGTGGGTGGAGCTGAATTGCCTTACCATCGACGAGCTTAGGCTGGAAGGCCTGGACCGAAAGACGGTGTAGAGATGGAGCACGGTTCAAGAGAACATACTTGCCTTCAATAACTTCGTCGAGGGCATCCCAGATAACCGTTTCGCCTTCCTGAATAAGATGTGATGCGGAGCGAATATTATTAGCATATTCGTGGCGAATGAGCCAGCTAATAACGAATGGCTTAAAGAGTTCGAGAGCCATCTGCTTTGGCAAACCACACTGGTGAATGCGAAGTTCTGGACCTACAACAATAACGGAACGGCCAGAGTAGTCAACACGCTTACCAAGAAGGTTCTGGCGGAAGCGACCCTGCTTACCCTTGAGCAAGTCAGACAAGCTCTTGAGTTTGCGGCGACCATTCTGTGAAGCGGCAGCGCGGCCACCACGACTAGCGTTGTTATCAATCAAAGCATCGACTGCTTCCTGAAGCATACGCTTTTCGTTGCGGCAGATAACTTCTGGCGCATTGAGGTCGATAAGCTTCTTCAGGCGGTTGTTACGGTTAATAACACGGCGATAGAGATCGTTCAAATCCGAAGTAGCAAAGCGGCCACCGGCGAGCGAAATCATTGGGCGTAGATCTGGTGGAATGACTGGAATAACATTCAAGATAAGATCAGTTGGCTTAATGCCAGCACTGAGCATACCTTCGAGCACCTTCAAGCGCTTCATGATGCGCTTCTGCTTGGTACCCTTAGACTCGTCGGCTTCCTTATGAAGTTCTTCGACGAGCTTTGGCAAATCGATTTCCTTAAGGAGCTTTTCGATTGCGCTGGCACCCATCTCAACTTCGATAAGATCAAGGTATTCATCGTCGAGATCACGGTAATCGTTCTCATTGATGAAGTTACCCTTCTTGAAGCTAGTAAGAATGTTCTTCTTCTGAAGATAATCAGCTTCGAGCTCGTCAAGTTCCTTAGTCTGCTCTTCAGCGAGCTTCTCAAGGTTTGCACCAGCTTCGTGCGATTCCTTAGCGTAGCGAGCATTGATAGCCTGCTTAGCAACATCGGTCTGAGCTTCGAGATCTTCGAGGCGCTTAGCGATTTCTTCGTCCTGAGCGTCAATGATCAAGTAAGCTGCAAAGTAGACAACTTTCTCGATGTTTTTAACAGTAGCGTCGAGCAAAAGACTCAAAGCACTTGGCGTACCATGCATGAACCAAATGTGGGTAACTGGCGTTGCAAGAGCAATGTGGCCCATACGTTCACGACGAGTGATGCTCTTCGTGACGAGGTTACCTTCCTTATCAACGGCAGCTTCGCGGGAGCGAACACCCTTGAGCTTTGGATCGTTTGGATTAATGTCCTTTACTGGACCGAAAATACGTTCACAGAACAAACCATCACGTTCTGGTTTCTGCGTACGGTAGTTAATTGTTTCTGGTTTTGTGACTTCGCCATAGCTCCAGTTCAAGATATCATCTTGGCTGGCGACTGATAGGCGAATAGCGTCAAAATCGTTTGCGCTGATAAAATTATCTGCCCAAGCCATTATTAAAACTCCTCCCCTTCTTCATCATTATTTGTGTCGATATCAATATCATCCATTTCAACTTCAACAGCATCATCGTCGCTTCCGTCGATCTGGCTAATACCATTTTCTTCGGCATCTTCTGCAGATTCAGCAACTAATTCTTCGCTATCAAGGCGCGCATAGATTGCAGCGTCGTCGTTTTCTTTCTGAACACGGCGGGTAGTCTTTTCGATTACAGCGTCTGCATCCTTGGCGTTGCCATTATCGAGAAGGTCAACCTTAAGACCGAGACCCTGAAGTTCCTTAACCAAGACATTGAAGCCTTCTGGAAGCTTTGGACCTTCGATTTTTTCGTCCTTAATAATCGATTCATAAGCCTTAGCACGACCGAAGACGTCATCCGACTTAATGGTGAGCATTTCCTGAAGGGTCGATGCAGCACCGTAAGCTTCGAGTGTCCACACCTCCATCTCACCAAAGCGCTGACCACCATTCTGAGCCTTACCACCAAGTGGCTGCTGGGTAACCATCGTGTATGGACCAGTCGAGCGAGCGTGAATCTTGTCGGCAACCATGTGATGGAGCTTAAGCATATACATCACACCAACCGTAATGCGTTCCTCGAATGGTTCACCAGTCAAACCATCGTAAAGCTTGACGCGACCATCGCGTTCCATGCCAGCCTTCTTGAGCTGTTCAGAAATCGTCTCGTCCGTAACAGAGTTGAAGGATGGGGTAATAACATTGTAGCCAAGTGCGCGTGCAGCCATACCAAGGTGAGTTTCATAAAGCTGACCGAGGTTCATACGGCTAGGTACACCCATTGGGTTAAGCAAGATATCGATTGGAGTACCGTCTTCCATGAATGGCATATCCTCAACTGGGAGAATACGTGCAACGACACCCTTGTTACCGTAGCGACCAGCAATCTTATCACCAACGCTAATCTTGCGCATTTCGGCGACATAGATCTTAATCTGCATCAAAACACCAGACTTGAGTTCGTCGCCATTTTCACGGGTGAAAATCTTAACGCCGACAACCTTGCCAGAGTCAGAGCCAGTCATGCGGACGGAAGTATCGCGGACATCCTTAGCCTTTTCACCGAAGATAGCGCGAAGGAGGCGTTCCTCAGAGCTGAGTTCCTGTTCGCCCTTTGGCGTAATCTTACCAACAAGAACATCACCGTTGCGGACTTCAGAACCGACAGCGACAATACCATTTTCGTCGAGGTGGCGAAGTGCAGCCTCAGAAACATTCGGAATATCGCGGGTAACCTGTTCTGGACCAAGCTTGGTTTCACGAACTTCTACGTCGAAGTCGCGGATATTAATACTGGTCAAAGTATCGTCTTCGACAAGCTTGCGAGAGATAACGATAGCATCATCCATGTTGAAACCATGCCATGGCATGAAGGCAACAAGCATGTTCTTACCAAGAGCAAGCTCACCATTATCGATGGAAGCACCCTCGATAAGGATGTCACCCTTCTTGACCTTCTGGCCGCGTTCAACAACACAGTGCTCATCATAACAGCGGTCATCGTTCGTCTTTTCGAAGTGGCTGAGTTCGTATTGCTTGACTTCCTTGCCGTATTTAACTTCGACGACATTGGAGTCAGCCTTCGTAACCGTACCATCAGCTTCGGCAAAGACAACCTGCGAAAGGTTCTTTACAACCTCGGCGTCGATACCGGTCGAAACACGTGCAGCTTCAGTCTTGATTAGTGGAACTGCCTGTTTCTGCATGGCGCAGGCCATCAAAGAGCGGTCAACGCGGGATTTTTCAACGAATGGAATCATAGATGCAGCAATACCAAGAATTTCCTTGTGTGCAGCATCAATGTGCGTAACTTCGCTAGCTTCAACCTGGGTAGGCGTGAGAGCTTTACGAGCAGATACGTACTGATCAACGAACTTGCCGTTCTTGTCTAGCTTTGCGCTAGCGTCGGCGATAACCATGTCTTTTTCAGCTTCAGCATCGACATAGACAACTTCGTCCGTAACTTTACCATCTTTAACAACGCGATATGGAGCTTCGAGGAAGCCATATTCGTTAATCTTGGCATAGGTAGCAATGTTAAGCACGAGACCGACGTTACCACCTTCTGGGGTTTCAACGGTACAAATGCGACCATAGTGCGTTGGGTGCGTATCACGTACTTCAAGACCAGCGCGTTCGCGAGTCAAACCGCCAGGACCCATGCTGGATAGACGGCGCTTATGTGAAAGCTCTGCGAATGGGTTAGTTGCATCGAGCAACTGGCTGAGCTGTGAGCTGGAGAAGAATTCCTTAACAGCTGCGACCACCGGGCGAGAGTTAACAAGCTGAGATGGCGTAACAGTTGAAGGATCGCTCATCGACATACGGTCAAGAATATTGCGCTGCAAGCGAAGCATACCGAGGCGGAACTGGCGCTGTACCAATTCACCAACGAGTTTGACACGGCGATTAGATAGCGAGTCGATATCGTCTTCTGGATCCTGAGTGTTGTTCAAGCGAATAATCTCAGAGATGATGGCGATAAGGTCTTCCATCTGAAGCGTACGATGTGCGGAATCATTTGGCGTATCGAAGCCAAGACGCTGATTGATCTTGTAGCGACCAACGCGGCTATAATCGTAGCGCTTATAATCGAGGAAGGTGCGCTTAATAAGCTCACGTGCGTTCTCGACGGTTGCTAGATCGCCTGGGCGAAGACGCTTGAAGATTTCAAGAAGTGCAGTTGACTGAGTGTCAGCTGGGTCTTTTTCAAGCGTATTTTCGATGTAATGGATTTCACCATTATCGATATCTTTGAAGTCCTTGAGGATTTCGCTCTTTTTGCGGCCAAGCGCACGAAGAAGCGTCGTTACAGGGACTTTTTTGCGGCGGTCAATCTTAACATAGATTACGCCTTTAGTATCGGTTTCAAACTCAAGCCACGCGCCACGGCCTGGAATGATCTTTGCACCATAGTATCTATGGTTGTTGACAGTATCTGCCTGGAAAAATACGCCAGCAGAACGAATCAACTGAGAAACAATCACACGCTCGGTGCCTTTAATGACAAAGTTAGCCTTGTCGGTCATTTCAGGATAATCACCAAAATAGATGTCCTGTTCTTTGACTTCGCCAGTAACTTTGTTGGTTAGCTCTACATTGACATGGAGAGCGGATTCGTAGGTCGTCAAGTTGTCTTTAGCTTGCTTGGCGGATTCTACTGGATCCTTAAAGTAATAATCTTTGAAGCGTAGGCTCATTTTCTGACCGGTGTAGTCGTCGATCGGGTTGAGCTCTTCAAAGACTTCGCGTAGGCCGTAATCCTTGAATTCCTTCCAGGATTTGGTCTGATGCTCGATTAGATTTGGTATTGGAAGAACATTGTCGCCCTCTGTGAAAGTCACACGGGCGGCAGCTTTTGCAGTTACTTTGTCTGCCACATTCCCTCGCATTTATTAGTGTTTGATATCTTTGGCGCGAAGAATACCGCTCCAAGCCTGCCCGCTTTGCCACGGCAAGCATATAATACTCAGAGCACACTACTTCTTGGTAAGATTTTAGACTATTTTTGTCTTTAAAACAAGCATAAATTTTAACAAAAAAGTAAAAATTTCGTCAACAGATTCGACCAATTTTATACCCTTTTAGGCGCAAACAATCATTTGCATTTTGCGTTCAGAATTTGCTACACTACGATTAGGAATAAAAGGAGGTAAAATGTTAGCCTTTTTCGTGGGCGTCGCAGTACTTATTATATGTGCTGTAATTACGTCTGAGAGGAAGTATCTTATTCCCCCAAAGGAAAAGACTTCTGTCGAAGACAAAAAACAAACTAAACAGGCCGAAACTAAGGAAGTTGCGGCCACTACTGAGCCGGAAAAGAAAGAGTTCAAGAACTCTGATGGTTTAAACATATTATTATATGTCGGCTGTTTCTTAGTGATTGCGGCTTTGATGGGCTATGTCTCGACCGTGGACGAGGCCTTAATTCCGCCGATCGTCATAACCGTGACCTGCCTTGCATTGATGGCGAGTATCCTGATCTTCAAGTTTGTTAAATTCTTGAAACCGTCTTCATACGCTTTCAATGTTTCATCATTGATCATGTTTTTGTTCTGGATTCCATCACTCGAAGCTATCGGCCTCAGCTGGAGCTATGCTTTCTTGGCCAGCTTCCTATTCTTGACCGGCGCCGGCATAATTAGCGCCTCGATCTTCAAACACAAAGCACTTTGGTATGTGCCAGCTTTCAGCTTAATTGGCTTACTGACTAGTGCGCTCAGTATTATCGATACCGAAGTTGGCCTAGACGACAAGTTAATGGCCTACGGCTGCGTAGTTGGCTTTATGTGGCTCGGCATCTTCTTGCGCTACTGTTGGAAGGCCAAAGTTACTTGGTTGCCAATCCAAACGCGCCACGTCACGCGCACCTTCTCGTTTATCTATCCAATTATTAGCGGCTTCTTTACGCTAGTTGCCTGCGAAAGCCTCGACGACTATCCGTTTATCCTTACAATCTTTACCGTCCTTCTTTCGTTCTATCTTGTCCTCGAGCACATCATCACCAAAAACAAGGCAATTGTTAATATTCTCCGCGTCTGCCTTGAAGGTGTTTGTATTGCGCTTGCGATTGATATTAGCTATGGCGTCGCCACGATGGAAGGCGAAGCTTTCCAGCGAAACGTCATCTTACTCACAATCTTGATTAGCTCCTTTATTCAGGGTCTTATCTCGATTCTTATGTTCGCTACGAAGCATGACGAAGAGTCGCATAGTCGCGAACGCTGGGTATTTGCCGCCTCGATTGTTGGCTTGGCAATCTGCGCGATGTTTGGCGCCGCATCCATGGACTCGTCCTTACTAGCCGCCAAAGGCGACATGGTGAACACGGTCATTACTTTGTCCGCTCAGCTACTCACAATCCTGTTCGCAGCAATCGCGCTCTTCCTCGATCGCAATCCACTCATGCTCATTGTGACTGCGATTGGCTTATGTGATATCACAATGACCAACCTCGAGGATTCTCCAGTCATCGCCTGTATTATCTTGAGCGTCGGCGCTATCGTCTTTAGCGTTTCCTATAGCGCTCTTCGCAAGTTGGACGAGAAATCCGCCTTGCCAGCTTCGATTATCTCTGCAGGCATTTGTACTTTGTTCGGCCTCGGCATCGGCGCAGAAGAATCGATTTCATATATCCCGATTCTTGGCATCGGCCTCAGTATGGCCACCCAGGGCTTCATCCTAAAGAACAAAGGCCTACGCATTTCGGGTGTATATATTACCGCACTTGGTATTATTAATGCCTGGTCAAGCATACGCACCGGCTTTGCAATCACGGAAACATCATCTTGCCGTAATATAGGCGGATACAAAAAGACTGATCTATACTGCCCACCCAGCACGACAAGTTATCCGATTTGGACACATGTCATAGATTCTATCGTCTGCCTCGTCCCACCAGCTGCGGCTTTCTGCCTAAGCATCTTCGACAAGAAACGGCCAAAGACTCTTCAGGACGGCACCATAACGACCAGTATTTCGCCAAACTTTATTATTGGTGGGATTCTTGCAATTTTTAACGCTGTCCTTATCATTCCGTTCCTTTACGACGACTTGAATTTCCTAAACTTCACTCTCGCGCTTGCCATGTTGGTTAGCTTGCTCATCTGGAGTGCAGTCAAAAAGTGGATGGGCTTCGAAGTCGCTTCTCTCGTTGCTATTCTCTTCCTCGTACTCGAAAGTGTTGGCGATAATATCTGGATCACACTCATCATCGCCGGTATGGGTATTATTGGCATTGTTATCTTTATTTCTTACAAGAATTATAAGAAATTTAACAACAATCAGGCTGCAGCGCCTGCGCCTGCGCCAAAGATTGAGGCAAAGGCCGAAGAGGCGCCAAAGGTCGAAGAAAAGACTAAGCAGCCAACCGAAGAGCCAAAGTCCGAAGAAAAGAAAGACTAACTTTTCTACAAAAAATAACCGCCCGAAAATGGGTGGTTATTTTATTTCCTTGCACAGTGTTCGCGAGACCCTAAAAACCACCCATGGGTGTTGGGTGGTTTTTAAGCATATAAGCTCTCAACTTTATATAATTGTAAGCTGACTCGCAGTTAGCTTAATGCTTAATTTTATTCGCTTTGATTAAGCATTATCAGTATTATATATCAAGGTCGTCCAAGTCCGCAAGTTCTTGGCGGGTCTTTTTTGCAAGTTCACTGCCATCCTCGACAGTACTTTCATCGTCACTCGAGAAAGAATCATCGGCAGCGCCTTCTTCGCCTTTTTCTTTTGGAACATAATCGTCGTTGTTGATAATTTTGAGGTTGTAACGAGCGTCATTCTTAGTGCCAAGAGCGCGAAGCAAAGTACGAATGCTTTGTGCGGTTGCACCACGGCGGCCAATAATGCGGCCTACATCTTCAGGATCAACTTCCAAGCTCAACAATACGCCTTTTTCGTCGATAGTGCGGTCGATCTTTACTTTGTCTGGATTATTGACGAGGGTCTTTACGATATACTCGACAAATTGCTGGTCTATAGTAGCCATAGGTTCTCCGTTTTAGTTTTTATAAGTTCATTATATACGGTTTTGCTTAAAAATGTAAAAGGAAAGGAAATAATCGCAATTAATCCTACTTTTGTCTCCTTGCAATAATCATGTCATAATACATATCAGACTGCTCGGTTATCTATTGCCGCCATCTATAATTGCACGCAGCTGCGCTTCGTCGGCACCAGCAGCGACAAGAGCGCTAAAGTAAAGCGCAACATCATAAGGATCAAGTTTACGCGCCAATATATTAGGGTCAGCTCCGGCTCTGAGAAGCGTGCGGACTTTATTGCCGACGGCATAAGAATCGAGCTTAGATACTAGCATATTGGCATTAGCTCCTGCCGCAAGAAGCTTATCGAGATGACGCGAAACATAATAGGAATCAAGCCTAAACACTTGTTCGTCAATATCTATATTGACTCCAGCCGCTCGCAACATATCAAGATTATCTATAATGGCATAAGGACTAGCCGTAATCAACAACCTATCGATATCAATATTAACTCCAGCCGCTCGGAGTTTATCGAGATTCTTTATAGCATTAATTGGCCCGAGCTTATTCGCTAGAAGCTCAGTGTCAACCCCAGCGGCGAGAATTTTGTCGAGACTACCACTAATATCATCATCTTTCATATTGAAGACCAAAGCATTAACATTAATGTTTGCCCCAATCGCAAGAAGCTTGTCAATACTATTGGCAATATCCCGTGGCTGAAGCACAGAAATTAGCTCATCAATATCAATGTTTGCCCCAATCGCAAGAAGCTTATCAATACTATTGGCAATATCCCGTGGTTGAAGCACAGAAATTAGCTCATCAATATCATCTCCCGCCTCAATACATTTATTAGCCAACATACTAACATCATATTTTTGACGCAATTCAGCAATACGCGGATCGCTACTATTGTAGGTATCCAAGGTAGTAATAGACCGATCGGTTTCCCAGATAAATCGCAATTCGTCATAAGACAACTCTTCGCCTGCCTGCATCTTGCGATCAAGCTCAATTAGTTTCTCCTTGTCCGCGAAGCGTTCTAGGAATACTTCCCCACCAGGCAAAGTTTTTACTTTTTCCTCCACGATGCCCACGAGAGAATCTTCGAGCGCTTGCCCTTTACCGAGGCCAGATATTTCGGCCACGTTCCCATTCGTGTCTAGACGGATTGAAGCGCAGGCATTATCTACTAAGCGACCATCTTCATCCTGAAGATGAAATAGGATAAATTTCGCTTTACTATCACTGCCATCCTCGGCATCTTTATAATCCGTACTATATCCCCCCTCAACAAGGTAACTCCTAGCAACACTTGGGGACGCAACACACCACGGCGTGCCGTCGGCCGCACTGGCAATTTCCTCTTCTTGACCAACACCATATTCCACCCATTCACCATGCACGTCCTCGGCGCGCTCCGGGGTTTTAGCGATAACTTTTTCGGACATCAGAAGACGAGAATAAAGCTTATTGAAGTTTCCAGAACTAACAAGAGCTTCCAACTCTGCGTCACGCTCAGCACGCTCTTCCTCGTTGTCTTGGGATTCTTGCGCCTCTTCTTGGCGCCTGCCTAATTCATTATCTATGCCATAAAAATCCGCAATCGCCGCATATACTTTACCAAGCACTGCTGCATTAAAATGCGGGTATGGCGCAACCGTTTCCTTGTCTCGTTTTCGAAAGACCCGTTTTTCTTTATCAAAAACAGACATTTTGCTAACGCCATCAATCGTATAGACTTTAAACCATAATGGATACGGACATTCTTCATGTGCAAGATAACCCGTCCAAGCTTCGAGCGATTCACGCTGTCGCTTCTGAATGTCTTCGATTAGCATCCCTTTTTCCGTGTCGCTCAATTCTCGGCCTTGGCCATTGTCGCGCAAAATCTGTTCTTGTGCCCGCCAGTAATCTTCTGGAATATTCCGCCCGTCGATAATTAGTCGATCAACCGTCTGACCCCAAAGACTCCGCTCATGTCTGCTGCCATGTTTTTTAATACCCGTATCTAGGCGGCCTAAATAGGCATCCATGCGACGCTCGTCATTTTTACCAACAAGCGATTCGCCGCGACCGCGCGCTCGGTCAAAAGAATGGTCAACGGTCTCAGAATGGCGGCCACGAAAACCGGCCGCGGCCAACAACTTTGCACCCACTTCTCGACTTTTTATATCGGCAAGCTTAACTGTATCCTGTTCTTGTCGAGTGTCGACTGAGCTAGCTTCGCCTTCTGTCTCGAGTGTAGTCATTTCTACATCCTGCTCATAATCCGAATTGACCGGAAAATCTTCCATGTATTACCTCGTTTTTACCTTAACTATTATTATACAAGACGCACAAAAAATATGCCCCTTGCGGAGCATATTTCGTTAAGCTTATTAAGCCTCAGCTGGAGCTTCTTCTGCAGGAGCTTCCTCTTCTTTTGGCTGGTTCTTGCGAAGCTTGTCTGCATGCTTTGCGGCGGCATGCTTTTCACCGGCTTTCTTGTACCATTTTGGCATTTTGATACCTTCGGCTTCAAGAATGCGAGCAACACGAGTGCTTGGCTGGGCGCCGTTGTTCAAATATTTCTGAGCGGCTTCCTTATCCAAAGTGGTTGCTTTAGTATGTGGGTTGTAGCTGCCGACCTGAGCAACAATACGACCCGAAAGAGGGTGGCGTTGCGCTTCTTGGACGACTATCCTATAAAGCGGTAAAGCTTTACGGCCATTACGCTGTAAGCGAATCGCGAGCATTAATCTCTCCTAAATTAATAATTAATATATCTATTATACCAAATTTTGCTACTTTTTTCAAGAGGCGGCCCTCTTTTGACCGAAGACTCGCCTCATGTATGATAGAACTATGAAGATTATTACTCTTAACATTGCTGGGCGCAATAACTTCGGCAAGAATTTTCAAGAACGTATCGAGGCGGTCTCCGCCTTCATCAATCAGGAAGAGCCGGACTTGATCTGCTTTCAAGAGGCTGCTTTTAGCGAGCACGAGAATATTGCGGAAAAGATTAATAAGATGCTCGAGAAACCATTTTCTTTTTCAGCCTCGCAAATGTGCGAAAAGTATACTTTTGACAAGTTTTCGGAAGGCTTCGCGAAGAAGTGGCAGGCCGGCCAAGTCGAGCATTATGATGACTACACCAATGACGGGCTCGCCGTGCTTTCGAGAATTCCGATCACCAGCAACAACACTATCGTTCTCAAGCCCGTTCCTGCAGATGACCGTGGCCGCCCAGATTATCGCGTCAGAATTGCGCAAATCTTGAAGCTTGATTCTGGTTTCACGATTTCTAATATCCATCTCGCTTCTAACAACAATTCATATCTGCAGCTCGAAGAGCTAATGAACTACGCCAAGACGGATGCGATTGTGGGCGATTTCAATATGTTCGCAGATAATCTGTATAAGCACGAAGATGTTTGGAAATCGGATTACCAGCAATCCTATGATTTTCAGAAATATGTTTCCTTCCCAGAAGAGGATGTCACGCTTGATTACATGCTTTTGAAGCCAGAATACGAATTCGTTTCTATCCGTACAGCCGAGAATCTGTCCGACCACGCCGCCGTCGTTTTCGAACTTTGCAGAAAATAACAGCCAACACAAAGGACTGACGGTCATATAGTGACAGATAACTAAATTTCGCCATCACAGATTAGTCAAAAAAGAGACTAAGCCTTGTTACTTAGTCTCTCTGTTTTACTTTGCCCATTTATATGGTTTGCGCTCTGGCATTTCGAATTGCGCCTCGAGCGGATGCGTCTTGCGATAGCGGCGAATCGCCTCGGAAGCGGCATTCACCTGAGCTTCCTGTTTGCTATGGCCAACACCCGAAGCAATCAGATGCGCGCCAATATATACACCAAGCGTAAAGGTCTTGTCATGATCTGGCCCCTCTTCTTTCATGACACGATAGTTCGGGGTTGTGCCTTCGATTTTTTGCGCAATCTCCTGCAGGTGAGATTTTGGATCGCGCCAAGATTCGCTCGCAAGCATCTCGTCGACATTCGACAAACTATTTTTGTAGATAAACTTTTCAGCCTCTTCATAGCCCTTATCTTCGTAGATAGCACCAATGATAGCCTCATAACAGTCTGCCAAGATGACGTGGCGAGCACGTTCGGAACCATTCTTTTCGCCCTTACTCAAGCGAACGAGTGGATTATACCCAAGTCTTTCACCTGCAGCGGCGTTAGCCTCAGTATTAACCAACGCAGCACGCCAGCTAGTCATAATGCCTTCTGGCTCGTCGTATGAATGAAACAAGAAGTCCGAAACAACTAGCTCGAGTACGGCGTCACCCAAGAACTCAAGGCGTTCGTTGTGTTCCGTTACGCTCTTTTTGTGCTCGTTGACGTAGGAGCGGTGTGTTAGAGCGGTAATTAATAGGTCGATGTTATCAAAATTAAGGTTTAGTTTGTCATTGGCGAATTGTTTATATTCATCCAAACTACTTTTGTCCATCAAATTCCCCGTTACGAATTTTTCTTTTTGCGATCAACATAAGTTTTTCAATATCTGCGTATTCAATCGCGTCAAGCGCTTCACTGAAAGTAAACCAGCGAATACCATTCATCCACTTTTCTTTAGTTGGACGTTCGTTCTTATCCAAAGACTGAACAAGATAGACCTGAGTGGTCATCAAAACAAGCTTTTCAGCACGGCGATATTTGAAATGAATCTTGCCTAACCAGCTTAGAACTTCAACTTCTTTTAGACCAGATTCTTCCCCAATTTCGCGCACTGCAGTCTGCTTGGCAGTCTCACCCGGTTCGATATGACCCTTTGGAATCGTCCAGCGATTTTTACTGTCCTGGATTAAGAGAATCTCAATATCTTTGTTATCCGAAGTGGGACGAAAAACAATACCGCCGGCGGTTGGCTCGCGTACGATTTCCTTGATTTCTGGCTTCTTGCGGAAGACTACCTGCTTCAACTTCGAGAAGCTTGGTTCGCGGTAGTTCTTGGTTGGCAAAGCGTCTGGCACTTTAAAGCCATTACGCTTCGCCGGAGTATTCCTGTTAGCAACGCTTTTGTTACTTTTGGATTGGCTCTTCCGACTAGGCGGATTCTGCCTTTTGCGCATCTTTTTCTTTTGGTTCTGCATTCGGTTTTTCCTCTCCCCCCATGTTACGATATGCCGTCCCCAATACGCCATTTATAAACTTAGATGAATTATCCGAACCAAAGGCCTTTGCAAGCTCAACGGCTTCATTAATAGCAACTTTTGGCGGTACTGTATCACCACGTCTTGTGAGCTCAAAAAGACCAATCCTAAGCACGTTTCGGTCAATAGACGAAATGCTTGCGATTGGCCATTCAGGCGCCATAGGCTGAAGCTCTTTATCAAGAGCCTCAGATTCATCTAGAACTCCATTGGCTAGATCGTGGACAAATTCCACGTCACCAAGAGCCTTGGCGTAGGGTTCGATATTCTTTGCGACAATGCTATCCATATCGACGCTGTTATCGCCAGCCTTCGTTCGGAATTCCCACTCATATAAACTTTGCAACGCGATAATGCGGCCGAGATGTCGATTACTTGCCACTTTAGATTACCTCCCTTTTATTTTGTCTTTTTAGATTCTTTTTTGCAGCTGCATGGCTTGCTACCACAAGCTTTACAACTTTTGATTTTAAGATTTGGTGTAGACTTTGCGGTCTCAAAAGCTTTAACAGGCGAGTGCTTGTTTACACTACGAGCAAGCTTAAGGCGCAAATGACTGCGGCGAAGCCCAGTCTTGCGTGGGCTGCTTTGCTTTTTCGGTTCAGGCATGTAAAAATGCTCCTTCTTCGTTAATAATATATACTTTGGACCTATTTTACTATAATTTAAGGGCTTTTTCAAGGGTTGTGGCTGGATTTTCGGCGCACACGGTCGGACTAAGTACTTATGTTTTTGAAATGCTTATGGCATAATATAATTTATGAAGATTAGGAAGGCGAAGTATCGAGTTAAATTTTCAATCTGTTGTATTATCGCCCTAATTTGCGCCTCAGGCGCGCTTTATTCTGGATATAAAATCATCGAATGGCTGATTGATTCGAATAGCACAAAGAATATTTCTTCGGAGGCCGAAGAAGTCGCTAAGGTCGAAGAAATTGACGACACCGACGAGACCGAGATTATCGAGAGCGAAGAGCCAGAAGAATCGCCGTACTGGAAGTTTGTAAATATGAGCCTTCTGAATGTCAATTTGGATGAATTGCGCCAGATTAACCCGGACGTGCGCGGTTGGATTAAGGTTGGCGGCACGAATATTAACTACCCGTTCATGCAGACCGGCGACAACGATTATTATTTGTCGCACTCGCTTGACCGTAGTTATAACAGCGCTGGTTGGGTGTTTGCTGATTTCCGTTTGCGCCTCGATAATACCGACAAGAATATGATTATTTATGCGCACGGGCGCTATGACGGCACAATGTTCGGTACACTACGCACAGCCGAGACGAATGGCTGGCTGAATGATACGTCGAATTATATTGTATATACCGTGACCGATAATGAAACTTCGATGTGGCAGGTGTTTAGCACTTACCATATTCTGGTTACCTCGGATTACATTCGCACTTCGTTTAGTGATAATAATGATTTTGAAAACTTTGCGCAGATGCTCAAGAACCGCAGTTCGCACGATTTTAAGACGAATGTCACGGGCAATGATCATATTCTAACATTGTCGACTTGTTACGGCGATAACGAGCGCATGGTATTACATGCGAAATTAATTAAGCGCGCACCGCGCTAAATCTTTTAAGGCTCGCGAGCATGCGAACTTAGTTGCGGACTTCGCAACTAAATACACCTTAGCCCAATAAGCCTATCCGACAATTAGTGCGGAATTCGCAACAAAGCTAGCAGCGTCGTGGGGGGATATATGCCACAGACTCTGTAAAATGCTACAAATCCAGATCACGCTCACGCCAACAAAAAACCACCAGCCCAAAGCCGGTGGTTTTATGCGTCTTATTTAACAACGATATTCACAAGATGCGTGCGCGTAATTACGATAGTCTTGATTTCTTCGTGGTCGCTCAAGATTTGCTTGATCTTGTCGTCAGACTTGGCAGCTGCTTCGAGCTTGTCTTTATCCTCAGCATCAGCGGTTGGAACCATGACGCGAGCGCGGAGCTTGCCGTTGACCTGAACGATCAATTCGAATTCTTCGTCTTCGAGCAATGATTCGTCGTAGGTTGGCCAGACATCGTCTTTAGCGCCGAGCTTTTCGAGCATTTCGCAAGCCAAGTGTGGCGCGAATGGCTTCAA
The DNA here is from genome assembly GCA_045536655.1 of Candidatus Nanosyncoccaceae bacterium. Taxonomy (GTDB): domain Bacteria; phylum Patescibacteriota; class Saccharimonadia; order Saccharimonadales; family Saccharimonadaceae; genus UBA2834. Next base: position 80,533 of record JAZSOA010000007.1, read on the forward strand.
GAGGCGAGCCAAGGCATCAACATCAGCCTTATTAGCGCCATTCTTATACAACTCATTCACAAACTCCATCATGCAGGCGACAGCCGTATTGAAACCGTTATCGTAGATGTCGTCGGTAACTTTCTTGACCGTGCGGTTGCGGATAACCTTGTTCTTGTCAGCCTTCTGAAGCTTAGTTTCGAAAGCGAGACTCCAGCAGCGATTCAAGAAGCGATAGACACCACCAATAGCGCTAGTATTCCAGTTAGCCTTCTGGTCGTATGGGCCAATGAAGAGTTCGTAAGTACGGAGCGTATCAGCGCCGTAACCCTGGTTAATTACATCAAGTGGATCGATGACGTTACCCTTGGACTTACTCATCTTCTTGCCGTCTGGGGCGTTAATGTAACCGTTGTAAAGCAACTTCTTGACTGGTTCGCGGAAGTTCAAATAGCCTTCGTCAGCAAAGAATTTGCACCAGAAGCGGACATAGAGCAAGTGTGCAACAGCATGGTCGGCACCGACATAGATATCGGTTGGTGCCCAGTAGTTGACCTTTTCTGGATCCCAGGCCATCTTCTTGTTGTGCGGATCAGTATAACGCCAGAGGTACCAGCTCGAGCAGGCGTAGCCATCGAGCGTATCGGTTTCGCGGGTCATTTCTTCGCCATCAATCGTAACCTTCAAGAATTCTGGGCACTTTGCAAGCGCGCTGCGACCAGTACTATCTGGCTTGTAATCGTCAACCTTTGGCAACTTCACTGGAAGCTGATCTTCTGGAATAGCGTGCGCGTTGCCGTCTTTATCGTAAGCGATTGGGATTGGGCAGCCCCAGTAGCGCTGGCGCGAAATGAGCCAGTCACGCATGCGATAGGTAACTTTCTTGTGGCCAATGCCGTCTTTTTCGAGCTTTTCGACAATCTTTTCGCGAGCCTGAGCACTATCCATGCCGTTAAATTCGCCGGAGTTAACCAACTCGCCCTCGTCATGATAGCAAGCGGAATCGTCTTCGCAGCTTTCAGGCTTTTCGATAACCTTAACAATTGGCAAGTCAAACTTCTCAGCAAAGGCAAAGTCGCGTTCGTCATGAGCAGGGACGGCCATGATAGCACCTGTACCGTAACCAATCAAAACGTAGTCCGAGACCCAAATTGGGACTTCTTTACCCGTGAGTGGATTAATCGCATAAGCACCCGTGAAGACGCCGGTCTTTTCCTTATTTTCTTGGCGTTCGATTTCGCTCTTCTTGATAGCCTCGTTACAGTAAGCCTCGACCTTTTTGCGAACATCGTCCGTGGCAATCTTCTTAACAAGTGGATGTTCTGGTGCAAGTACGACAAAGGTAGCACCATAAAGGGTATCTGGGCGGGTCGTGAAGACTTCGATCACCTCTTTGCTATCTTTGACCTTGAATTTAAGCTCAGCACCTTCGCTGCGGCCAATCCAGTTTTTCTGCATGGTTTTGATTTTTTCTGGCCAGTCGAGGGAGTCAATCTCGTCCAAAAGCTCATCCGCGTAAGCCGTAATGCGGAAGAACCACTGCTTCATCTTTTTCTTTTCGACTTCGCAGCCACAGCGCCAGCAGTGACCATTTTCGACCTGCTCGTTTGCAAGAACAGTCTGGTCGACTGGGCACCACCACTGATAACTTTCAGCCTGATAAGCTAGCCCCTTCTTGAAGAGTTGAAGGAAGCACCATTGAGTCCACTTGTAGTATTCTGGGTCCGAAGTATTAATTTCGCGCGACCAGTCGATAGCATAACCAAGGCGCTTAGCCTGCTTGCGGAAGTTTTCAATGTTCGTAAGAGTGACGTCCTGTGGCGCGGTGCCGGTTTTGATAGCATAGTTCTCTGCCGGGAGGCCGAAGGTATCGTAACCAAACGGACGAAGGACATTAAAGCCCTGCTGTGCGTAAAAGCGCGCGACGCAGTCTACGATCGAGAAATTGCGTACGTGGCCAACATGGAGACCGGCGCCCGATGGATACGGGAACATCTCCGCCATAAACATTTTAGGACGACTATCGTTGTCCTTTGCGGCAAAAGGCTTGTCTTCTTCCCAGCGCTTCTGCCATTTTTCTTCAATTTTTAGTGGCTCATAGTGACTCATAATAGGTATTATTTTACCCCATATTTGAGGGGGTGTAAAATGCTTCCGTTTATAGACACTGCCTGGGCCGTAGTGTATAATATTTAAATATGGCAAACGATAAAACTGCGAGAAAAACGACTGCCAATAATAAGCTCACGCCCGCAAAAAACAAGGCTGCAAAGGTTGCAAAGCCTGCGAAAAAGCGTAGCTCCAATGGCTTGTCGCTATATTCAAACTTGGCGCAAAAGCGTCGTATCAAATCAGACCAAAGAGCACGAAAACGTGCCGAAGAAGAGGCTCAGCTCCCAAAGAATCCTATCTTGAGGTTCTTTGCTAAGCTCCGTCCGGACCGTTTCTTTAAGGCTCTATTCTCGAAGCGCGGTCTATTTACCGTTCTTAAGATTATGTTCGCGCTCGTCCTCATCGCCGTGATTGGTATCGGTGGTTTGTTCTTGTATTACAAGAAAGATTTGGCCGCAATCAATCCAGAAGAGCTTGCTAGTCGCGTGCAGGATACGGTTAATACCTATCTCGACCGCAACGGCGAAGTCCTCTGGGAAGATAAGGGTTCTGGTGATTACCGCCTCGTCGTTGATGGCGAAGATATTTCTAGCTACATGCGCAAAGCTACCGTCGCAATTGAGGATAAGAACTTCTATCATCACTCTGGTGTCGACCCAACCGCTCTCGTGCGTGCTACTTGGGTTACTCTTCGTGGTGGCGCCGTTCAGGGTGGTTCGACTTTGACCCAGCAGCTTATCAAGCAGGTCTACTTCTCGGACGAAGCTAAAGACCGTTCTATGAGTGGTATTCCTCGTAAGATCAAGGAAATGATTCTCGCCATCGAAATCGAAAAGATGTACGAGAAGGAAGAGATCATTACGATGTATCTCAACGAATCGCCTTATGGCGGTCGCCGTAACGGTGTCGAAAGTGCCGCACAAACTTATTTCAAGAAGAGCGCAAAGGATCTCGATCTCGCCGAGTCTGCTTTGCTTGCCGCTATTCCAAACAACCCTGCTGTTTATAACCCATATAATATTGCAGGCAACGAAGCCCTCCTTGAACGTCAGCACAAGGTCTTGAATGTGATGGTCGAAATGGGCGAAATTACCCAGGAAGAAGCTGATGCGGCGAAGGCCGTAGATATCTTGGCTCGCATTCAGCCAGAACAGAGCCAGTACGAAAACATTCGTGCGCCATGGGCCGTGCTCGAAGCTAAGTCTCAGCTTGAAAGCAAGTATGGCATTAAGACTCTCCGCGAAGGTGGCTTTACTATCAAGACTACGATCGACCTCCGCGCCCAGAACGCTGCCGAAGACGCTGTTCGCAGGGGTGCCGATACGATGTATATCAACAACTCGGATAACGCCTGCTTGGTCTCGATTGATGTCGAAACTGGCCAGGTTATCGCCATGGTTGGTAGTGTTGACTGGAACCGTGAAGGCTTTGGTCAGCTAAATGCCGCAACCTCTTTGCTCGAGCCAGGTTCTTCGATTAAGCCGATTTTGGATTATGCGCCGCTCTTCATGGAACGCGATGGCGTTAACTATGGCCCAGGTTCGATCTTGAAGGATGAGAACATTGATAAGATTTACTGTGCTGGTACCTTTGGTGGCTGTTCGCTCCGCAACGCTTCAGGTAAGTTCTATGGCAATATTACAATTCGTACTGCCCTTTCTACCTCGCAGAACATTCCGGCCGTGAAGGCACTATATATTAACGGTATCGAGAATAGCTTGGATATCGCACACAAGCTTGGTGATAAATCCTACTGTGCGAACGGCGAAGTCGCTGGTCTTTCTATGGCTATCGGTGGTGGTTGTTCCGTACGTCCAGTCGAGCATGCTAACGCCTATGCTACCCTTTCCCGTGGTGGCATCTATAAGGATTATTCGTATGTTCTCGAAGTTAAGAACTCTTCGGGTGACGTGATTGAATCTTGGACTGATAGCGAAGGTGTCCGCGTTGTCGACGAGCAGGTCGCTTACATGATCATGGATATCTTGAGTGATATTAACGGTCGTTCCGCTTTGTGGGGCCGCGGTTGGGCAACTACCTACGGTTCGTATAGTCCTCACGTCAAATACGCTTTGAAGACCGGTACGACCGAAAACGGTCGTGGCTCCGCTAAGGACTCTTGGGCAATGGCCACTTCCCCAGTACTCGCAACAGCAATTTGGAATGGTAACCACGATGGCGCACCACTTTCAACGGATATGCACAGCGTGCCTTACGAAATTAACGGCGCTTACCAGGATCGCGTTCACGACGAGGTTTATGCTGCGGATGGCCGCTGGTACGAGAACATGGGTTGGGAACGCCCAGCTGGTATCCAAACTTTGACCGTGAATGGCAAGACGGATATTTGGCCAAGCTGGTACAACCAGTCCAAGTCTGGCATCAAGAAAGAAACTATGGCCTTCGACTCGGTCAGCAAGAAGAAGGCGACAGATTGTACGCCGGCCGAAACCCGTGTCGATGTTGAAGTTACAAAGACTTATGATCCAATGTCAAAGAGCGAAGTCGCCACGGCAGAGGGTTATGATACTGAAGCAGATGACGATGTTCACGCCTGTACAGATATCAAGCCATCGGTGAGCTTGAGCGATAGCGTGGTCGGCGGCAAGATTACCGGTTCGGTCGCCAGCGGTACACATCCAATTGCAAGCTACACTATGGAAGTAGACGGCGCGGTCGTCAAACAAGGTAGTAGTGCAGCCACAATTGAATATACAGTTGGCTCAAAATTGAGCGGCACTGTCACCGTGACGATTACCGCCCGCGATACCGCAGGCTACACCAGTAGCGCGACACAGCAAATCGCAATCCCAACGGGTAATTAACCTTACAAAAAAATATCCCCTTAACCGGGGATATTTTTATTGCTTAGATTTCTGGTTGTTTTTCTTGTTCGCGCGGCGGCCTTGCGGGCGATTCTTTTTCTGTTCTTTTGGAGTTTTGGCGAGTTTAGCAAACATCATTTTGCCAGCGTTGGTTTGGAGATAACGGACGAATTCGATCTCGACTATCTCGCGGGACTTGATGTATTTCTCAGCATCATCCACGACCACCATCGTGCCATCCGTGAGGTAGGCGACTGCTTGGCGTGGATTAGTGCCAGCGCCGACGATACGGACACTGAGCTTGTCGCCTGGGAGATATTCCGTGCGGAGGCCCTGGGCGAGTTCATTAATGTTAATAGTTTCGATATGCTCGGTTTTAGCCACCTTGCTGAGGTTGTAATCGTTGGTCATAATAAGGCCGTTGTTTTGCTTAGCAAGTTCGATGAGGCGCTCATCGACGCGAACACGACCGGAAGCGTCCGGGAAGACACTCGCTTCAACGTTTTCGATACGCTCGAGCTCATTGATGACATCGAGACCGAATCTCGCACGCATACGCTTGTCTGAATCGGAGCCGTCAGCGAGGAGCTGTAACTCGCGCACAACAGAGCGCGGAACGAGGAGCTCATCGCCAATGAAGCCGGCGCGCGCCACAGAAAGAATGCGGCCGTCGATCAGGGTCGAGGTATCCACAAAAATACGGCGGCGAGCCTTGCGATTCAGATTTTTGGCCTTGCCAGAGAAATTCGACACGCAAAGAGCGGTCGTCTCTAGAAATACTAGAGACCCAAGGACAAGTGTAAATAATTCCATACAGATATATTATACAATATATTTATGCTTGTGGCAAATGTATTGCCAAAAGCTTAACTACAACAATTCTCAGCAAAAATCCCCGAGCCGCCAGATGGCATTTCGGGGATTTCAGATACGCTAGCGTTTAGAGATCCTTCTTAGTCAGGTCAACCAGCGCGTTAATGAAGAGCGTATGGGCCCCCTTCCTGATCAGGGCCTCGTAGAACGCTCTCTCGATGGCGCTCACCGTCTCGTCAATCACTTCAATGTCTCCGGTCATCGGAATCGGCATGCTGCCAATACCGATATCGCGCATGGCAGGGCGCAGATAGGCATCCGTCGCTTCAAGCATGGGCGACACTTTAGGATTGCTGACTTCCGTCTCGATTTCGTCTTCGTCAACGCGGAAACCGTTCAGGAGCGATGCGTAGCGCCGCTCAACTTCGTCGGTCGTAGGCTCCTCCGGCATGCCGAGAGGCGGATATTCTTCGCCGAGGTAATCCATTCTCGCGAAGCGATATCCGGCCACCGCCTGACGGTAGCTCAGGATTGCGTCCTTCACGTCGATCACCTTCGAGTAGAGCTCATAGTCCAGCATGTTTTCGACCACCTTCTTGGTGTCCAGCATCACAATTGCGCTATTGAGGCAGTCGGGACGAACATACAAGAGCACGTCCGGCATCACCAGATCAATGGCGCGGATAAGGCCTTTGAGGTCGTCCGCCGTGATAGCTTTTCTGTTATGTCTGAAGCTGAGGCCAAAGGTGCGCGACTCTAGCGTGAGGCCAAGATACTCGGCAATGCCAAGCTGCGCTTCGGTATTTGCCTCGCACTTAGCCTTACTGAGTTTCTTGCAGATTGCGGCCGCTTCGATGAAGTTCTGCGAGCCGGCGTCTGCAATGGCATCACCAAAGAGTTCCCGCTCCCATTCGTAGAAAGTCTGTGCGAAAGCGAGCCAGAGACCTTTGACTTTGGACGGTTTATGACAGGTAGTTACAAGGTAGTTTTTCATGTACTCGTGGAGTTTCTTGCAAGCCTCCCGAAGTGAGTACATAAGTCGGATTGTTTCGATGACGTTCTTTTCGTCATTACTGAGCATTCGCACTATTATCATCCTTTCTGTAATAGACTGCGGATTGTGGCTTAGCGTATCTTTTAAGGTGCAACGTGTTAGATACGCGCTTACCCTGTAATTATGGCATATTTTGATATTTTTGCAACAGAAACCCCCGGTCGTACTGATCGGGGGCCTGTTTTTTACAATTGTAGCTTCTTACTCTTCGCCTAGCTCGCGGATTGCATCGCGCAAGACTTGAATACTAGCATTGAGCTTAATCTGCTCGTCGTCCGAGATCTTCAGACCGAGACGGCGAACGATACCTTCTCTGCCAAGCACAGCTGGGTAACCGTTGTAAGTACCACTGAGCTCATCATAGTTACTGACTGGCAAAATGCGGTTTTCGTCATTCAAGATACAGTTCACAATTGTCGTTAAGCAGCTACCAATACCGTAGTAGGTAGCGCCCTTCTTCTCGATAATCGTGTAGGCTTCTTTGCGGGCATAATCTTCGATTTCAGCGCGCGCCTGAGCATCGATAAGATCGCGCACGTCCTGACCACCAACGCTCGCACAGCTCCAGAGCGCAAGCTCGGAATCCCCATGTTCGCCAACCTGGTAAGCATGAATCGCCTTCGGGTGAACATGGAGACGCTGCGAAATGCGGTAGCGCAAACGAGCGGAGTCCAAGACCGTACCAGAACCGATCACTCTCTCTGGCGGCAAACCAGAATAACGCCAGGTAAGATAAGTCAAAACATCCATTGGATTGCTGACCACGACAAAAATACCATTGAAGCCAGAAGTCATAATCTGGCCAATCATATCCTTAAAGATAGCGGCATTCTTCTTGAGCAAATCCATGCGAGTTTCGCCTGGCTTCTGTGGAACGCCAGCCGTAATGACAATTACATCGCAGTCTGCCGCGTCAGTATACTCGCCACTGCGAATCTTAAGATAAGCCGGAGCGACCGCCAAAGTATCGCGAAGATCGATTGCTTCACCCTCGGCGTCTTCCTTGTTTACGTCTACAAGAATTAGTTCGTTAATATTGGTGCGCTGATGTACAAGCGCATAACCAAAACTCATGCCGACATTACCAGTACCGACAATCATTACCTTATTTGCCATAGATTTATTGATGCCCTCTTTAACTTACATTTCTATTTTACCATAAGCATCATTAAATCTACCCTATTTCAGCAGGCGAATTCGCTCGCCCTCAATCGAGACTAGTCCCTCGATTTCTAGTAGACCGAGTTTCGCCGTGAGCTCCGCGATCGAGCAGTTCAGGGACTTAGCCAGGCTGTTGATTGTATTATTACCATCCTGAATATTTGTAACGATTCGCGAGACTTCATCACCATATTTCGCCGACGCCTTTGCCTTCTTTTGCGCTCTTCAATCCGGCACTACCTCGTCCAAAAATTCGTGCGTACCCATAAACATCTTAGCGCCATCCATAATAAGCTTATTCGTGCCAACTGAACTTACGCGATCAATATCTCCCGGCACCGCATAAACATCACGCCCCTGGTTTAGCGCATAGCTCACGGTCGCCATTGTCCCCGAATAACGCGAAGCCTCGATCACCAACAAAATATCCGCCAAACCGCTCACGATGCGGTTGCGAAATGTAAAGTTCTCCTTAAAAACCTGATCTCCGGGCGCGTATTCCGAGATAATGGCTCCAGAGTTCTCCAGGATTTTATCCGCCAAACTCTGATTGCAGGCCGGATAGATTTTATCAATCGGCGTGCCAAGTACCGCCACGGTTTCCCCGCCACCAGCCAAACATCCCCGGTGCGCCGCCGCATCAATTCCATAGGCCAGACCACTCACCACAATCACGTCGTTTTCGGCTAGCAATTTCGCCGTATCATAGGCGATTTGTTCGCCATACGGCGTGCTCGCCCGACTGCCAACAATCGAGACCACTTTGCGCGCCTGGCGATTTTGCGGGAAATCTCCCACGACATAGAGCTTTTCGGGCGGGACAGTTTCCCATTTTTCCGACCCCGACTCATACAATTTTGACAAAAATTCTTCATTTAAATCTACCTCTCTGTAATTCATGCGAGGAGTCTAGACGAATCGCATTAAAAGGTAAAGCAGGAGCGGTTTCCAACAGGGACAGCTTCCGCTCACAAAAATCGAGCCCAGCCAAGCCGAGTTCGAAAGTTTACAACAAAAAACTAGCCCTTTCGAGCTAGTTTTTTAAAGCTTATTCTACGTCACGCATTGGTGGGAATGGCACACCTTCGCGCGCCGAAACGCCTTCGAAGAACCAGAAGTTGCGCTCGGAATTGCCCCAGCCACAAGTTGGTGGCATACCATACTCAAGCATCTCAACGAAGTCCGTATCGAGCATCTGCGCTTCACTATCACCAGCATCGCGCATAGCCTGCTGCTCTTCGAAACGCTGGAGCTGATCGAGAGGATCATTCAACTCAGAGTAGCCATTACCAAGCTCCGAACCGAGAATCACTGGATGAAAACGCTCGGTGACACGTGGGTCAGCCGCATGTTTCTTCGCAAGTGGCGATAATTCGACCGGTTCGTGAATTAGCCAGAATGGACCAGCAGATTCTTTACGGATAATCTTCCAGAGATAATCCAACAAGCGGCCAGCGCCCATCGAATCATCATACTTCACCTTATTCTCGCGCAAGATTGACTTGATCTTTTCCAAATCTGGATTAAAAACATCGACATCAAATTTCTCTTTCAAGATATCTGCATAGCTGATGCGTGGCCACTCACAGTCCAAATCTACCTTCATACCATCGCGTTCAAACTGGAGCGTACCCCAAGTTTCTTTACAGACATACTTGATCATCTCTTCGTAGAGCTTCATGCCGTCTTCGTAATCCTGGTAAGCGGCATAAGACTCCATTGCGATGTGCTCTGGAAGATGCTCGTCATCCATGCCTTCGTTGCGGAAGCGTGGACCAATATCATAGACACGTTCGTAGCCACCACCAATCAAACGCTTGAGCGGCAACTCATGCGAAATGCGAAGATAGAAATCCTGATCCAAAGCGTCCATGTGAGTAACAAATGGATTGGCATCGGCACCGCCGGTCGTCTTTTCGAGGACAGGAATGTTAATTTCTACAAAGCCATGATTGTTCAAGAATTCGCGGGTAGCAGTCCAGAACTTGCTGCGGCGCACGAAGCGTTCGCGGACTTCTGGATTAACTGCCATATCAACATAGCGGCGGCGGAAGCGCTCTTCCTTGTTCGTGAAGCCATCACGGCCTGGAAGTGGGCGCAAAGCCTTAGTCAAAATGCGTGGCATTTCACAGAAGACGGAGATTTCGCCAGTCTTGGTCTTGTCAACCTTACCGGTAGCTTCGAGAAAGTCGCCCGTGTCGAGCTTCTTGGTAAACTTAGCGGCGTCATCCTTCAAGAAGAGCTGGATTGAACCAGAATCATCGGCGATTACTACAAAAGCGAGCTTACCAAAGCTGCGGATGCTCTGGATGCGGCCAGCCACACAAACTTCCTTACCCGCAAACTTATCGAAATCTGCCAAAATATCCGTAATCTTAGTATCACGGTTGGAATGTGCTGGATATGGATCAATGCCAGCTTCTCTAAGTTCGTTTAGTTTGCGAATTCTTTCGTCGCGAAAATCTTGTAGTGTGGCCATAATAGATATATTATATCATATTTTACAGATAAGAAAACGTCTTCGGACCACCACTGCCCGCACTATTTCGTTTTGTCGGCAACCGTGAAGCCCAAGGTCTTGAGCGCACTTTGCACATCCATATAATACTGGCTCGTGTCGTCTGGATTAATGAAAGTATTTACCTTTGCGCCAACCAAATTGCGCATCGACGAAGGACCACTGGTTTGAAAATCGTGCACGATCTTGGTCGAAGGTTCAATATAGCGTGCCGACAAATGATAAGTCGTACTGTTTTTACTACGCGTCACCCAGAAGCGCTGCGCCGTTGCAGGAATATAACAACCCTCCTGCGCAATATCCTTATTCTTCTTAAAGGCCTTGGATACACCCCAAATGGCCAGAACAGCAATCGCTGGGCCAAACATCGCCAACAATAGGCCGCTAGGATTGCCATAGATCACTTGGCCCAAACCAAACAAAAGACTAAAGATAGCAGCCGGAACAACATAGATACAAACAATAATCGTCACAACTACGGCCGAATTCTGATTTGGCATCTTTTTACTCTTATCGATTTGCATTTCACTGCGGTCCTGCAATACGCCGTTGTTTGCGATTGGCAATCTACTGTAAATATCCACAACATAAAGGTTCGGATTATGCTCATCAATAAAAACCGGAATCGTACGTTCGCTGGCTGCAATCGGCTCAACGTTAATTGTCGGGCTGACGAAATGATAGGTATAGCCCGCATAATCTGCGCTACAGCGGAAAGTATAAAGATTGGACTTCTGTTCAATCGCATCCAAATGCGCATCAATCTTCTTACCCTCGAGAATCAAGTGGCGCTGTTGTGGCGTCAGTACGCCCAAATCTGCACCTTTATTCGCGATAGCTGCAATGAGCGCTACTAGCCCAATTGGGAACATCATAAATAGCAACATCGGAATCAAAACAATGAAACCTGCGCCACCAGTTACGACACCAATAATAAACGCCGGCGTAAAGAACATTGAAAGCATAACAACGCCCACTATTAGCAGGGCTTTTCCGTCGCCATTGCTACGTTTGGATTTATAGCGCCCAGCCTCAATTGCCGCGACTAAATCTTGCCTTTCTTTCTTGGTCATTTTTTCTCCCCATAATCTTCTTTAGCCACGAAACCCAATTCTTCGAGCGTGCCGTTAATATCTACAAAGTATTCGTTCAGGTTTTCTGGATTCACATAGACTTTTACCTTCGCGTCGACGAGGTTCTGCATCTTGGCCGGGCCAACCACCTCGAACTCATGGGCGCGCTTATTTTTCGGCTCAGTATAGCGCGTTAGGAGATGGAATTCTTTTCTCGAACCATCATCGTATATTTCTTTAGCCCAGAAACGTACGCCGCGCGCGTATAGATAATAGCCGTCGCCCCAAACCGTACGCATATCTTTGAAACGTTTCACAATACCGTAAACTAGAGCGAAGACAATCATAGGAACCAAGAATATCAGCAGCATCATACCCATTTCTTTTTCCTTCTTGCCTTGCGAGAATAGCGAAAGACTATATTTAATAACCATGCCCGCCAAAAGCACACCAATTACGCCGACCACTATCATAATGACGAGCTCGACCTTTTGTTTGTCAGTCATCCTCGGTTGGCGCTTGAGTTCACTACGGTCAATTAGTTTATTTTTGCCCTTCTCCGGCAGATGACTGTAAACATCTACAATATATTTCAGTGGATCATTTGGATCGATGTAGACCGCAACTTTACGTTCCTTGATTGGCAACGGGCGAACTTTAACCGTACTACTCGTAAACTGCCTCTGCTCGCCTTTATATTCGGCGCTACAGCTCAAGACATAATATCGGCCAGTCTCTTCAACCGTATCAAGATGCGCCTCAATTTCCTCGCCATTCAAGATTAGCCAGCGTTGCTCTTCGGTCAGCTCACCCAGCTTCGGACCTTTACTACGGCGCGAAAGAATAAAGCCGTAAATGCCGATGGTTACCATAAAGATTACAAATGCCCCGAGACCAAGATATTCCTTTACGGAGCTGTTCTTATAATCAAACATGGTCAGCGTCAACACCAAGAAGATCAAGAAGATTGCAAACAGCACAATCACTGCAACGTTTGCTTCTTTGTCGTCTAGTTCTTCAGGCTTCTGAAATTGCCCACTATCAATCAGGCTTACCAATGCCTGACGTTCTTCATTCGTCCGCTTTGCCATATTAATGCTATTTTACCACAAGCCAAAAAGGCACCGGAGTTTACCCGATGCCTTTCAGTATTCGCGTTTTACTCTTCAACCTGCGCTACCTCGTCAGTTTCCTTGTTCAAGAAAGCGCCAGATTGGCGAGACCATAGACGGCTATAGCTGCCACGCTTGTTCTTCAAGAGCTGATCATGGCTACCCTGTTCCATAATCTTACCATCTTCAAGCACGACAATTTTATCCATGCCCGCAATCGTCGAGAGACGATGCGCAACGACAATACTCGTGCGGCCCTTCATGAGTCGGTTCAAAGCATCCTGAATGAGCGCTTCGGACTCAGAGTCGAGCGCCGAGGTCGCCTCGTCTAGGACGAGAATTGGCGCATCCTTAAGAATAGCACGCGCAATCGAAACGCGCTGCCTCTGACCACCCGAAAGCTTCACGCCGCGTTCACCTACAAGCGTATCGTAACCATCTGGCAAGTCGCGAATAAACTCGTCCGCATGGGCCAATTCTGCTGCGCGCTTGATTTCTTCAATCGAAGCATCTGGTCTGCCATAAGCAATGTTTTCGGCAATCGAACGATGGAAGAGTGCTGTATCCTGCGGCACATAGGCGATGTTTTCACGGAGCGACACCTGCTTAACCTTCTTGATATCCTGACCATCGATTTCAATCTTACCCTTCTCTACATCCGCAAAACGGAGCAAGAGTTTCGTAAGAGTCGTCTTTCCAGAGCCAGAGAGGCCTACAAGACCAATTCTTTCACCTGCCTTTACATCGAGCGTAAAGTCGTTAAAGATAGCGCTTGGCGCATCGGCATGTCTGAAGCGAATCGCGTCAAATTTAATTGCGCCCTTCTTAATAGTCATTTCTTTGGCGTTCGTCTTATCCTTGACAGCGTCCTCGGTATCGAGAATCTCAGTCATATCATGCGCGTCACCAAAGACACGATTGATGGACTTCAAGATATTGTTCACATCCCAAAGGTTGCCCAGAATCATGGTGGTGTATTCCGAGATCAAGATGAGAGTTGCCACGTTCATACCGAGCTTCACACCGAAGGTCTCGAACAAGGTCGATGCAATCACACAGCTAATCAAGACCAGACCGAACCAGACATCACGTACAATTACGGCGCGCATCTGCTTCATACCAGCGTTGTAAGTAGAATTACTGAAGCCAGCGTAGCGACGCTTTTCGTGCGACTCGCGACCGTAGGACTTAACGGCCAAGATGTTCGACATCGAGTCGGCAAGCTGGCCGGTCTGTTTAGTTTCGGCGCTCGCGTAATCTTCGCTGAGCTTGCCAACCTTCTTATAGCTAAGCACTGCAACCAAGACATACAGCGCAACCACCGCCACGAGAATCAAGGCGAAGATTGGCGCGCGCAGTGCAAGGATTATCACCGATGCGACAATCGAGATACCAAGCCACAAGATCGAGAAAATCAAGGTATCAAAGAGTCGTTCGTAGCCGCCCACAAATTTGTTCGTCTGCGACACAAGCGAACCCGAGAAGCGGTTGCTATGGAAGCGCATCGACTGCGTACAAACCTTGTCGAAACAGAAAGTCGCAAGATCGTAAGCTACCTTTAGTTCAAGCTTCCAAATGGCCCAAATACGGATATGGCCCAAGAGTTCCGAGCCCAACATATAGCAAGCCAATAAGCCAATGATGGATGGCGCAAAGGCTCCCCACTCTGCGACTGGATCCGTTCCAGCCGAAATTTTGCCGATAATATCAGCGGTGAAGTACGGCACTAAAACCGTACGGCTGGCAACCACGATTGGGGTCACCAAAATGCCGGTGACGAATAGGCCTTTATGCTTCTTCGTCGCCTGCCAGTAGTAATGGAGCGTCCGGCGCGTCAACTTGCGCTTTTCGCCCTTCTTTTCTTTTTTCATAATCTCCCTTCATTTAACCACCCGAGAGATTATCTCGTGTGATTAAGCGATTGTTTTAATTGTAAATTTCTTTTTATTTGGCATTTCGCCTTCAAAGCCAACTTTCTGACCCATGACCTGCTTGCCAATTGGCGAAACGTCACTGATTTTGCCGTTCAAAGGATCGGCTTCCGTAGCACCAACAAGAACATAGCTACGATCTTTACCCTCAATACTGAGCGTAACAGTGCTACCAAGAGCAACTTTGTCGCTAGCTTTTGGCGTAATGAGTTTAGCATGAAGAAGAATATCTTCGATTTCCTGAATGCGCCCCTCAACAGTATTCTGCTCAGAGCGGGCAGCGCTATAATCTTCGTTTTCACTCAAATCGCCATAAGAACGTGCGGTCGCAATCTTTTCTGCGATCTCTGGACGGCGAGCTTTAAGAGCTTTAAGCTCATCCTGTAAATCTTTTTTACCTTGTGCGGTAATCTTAACAACTTTAGGCATAATATAACCTCCTATAATTCCAAAGCGCGGAATTCCACCATACTATTTTTTATACTTAGGCTAGTTTACGCGTAAATTCGTCGAGTGTCAATAGTTTAGTTTCGTTGTTTTTGCGGTCAAGAATTTCGACCTGATTATTCGCCAAAGTCTTATCACTGATAACGACACGGTATGGAATACCCATGAGTTCTGCATCGGCAAACTTTTCACCGTTGCGGGCATTTGCGCGATCGTCAAAGATATACATTTCTGGATTCTGATTGTAAAGTTTTTCGGCTTCAGCAAGACCCTTTTCGCCAATACCGATCAAATAGTAGCGGTATGGAGCGATTTCTTCCGGCCAGCAGAGACCCTTATCGTCGCAAGTCTTTTCAGCAATAACACCCATCGAGCGGGCTGGACCAATACCATAGCTACCCATAAAGACTGGCAGACGTTTGCCATCTTCGTCATTAAATTCGAGACCGAGTGCTTCGGAATATTTTGTGCCGAGCGTAAAGATATTGCCAACCTCAGAAGCCTTCTGCTTGTCGAGCTTTTTCGGATCAACGCCAAGCATCTTAAAGGTTTCTTCGTTATAGACTTCTTCGTTGATTGCAATGTTCTTTTCGTGGTCGATATAGATAATATCCTCACCTGCATCACAGAGAGTCTGGAATTCATCGCTAAACTTACTAAAGCTACCACCGCTTGCAAAGGTACGGAAAGTACTGTCGCCAATACCGAGGCGTTTAAAGATACGGGTATAGCTCTCGGCGGCTTTTTCATAGAATTCGTCGTGCTGTTCTTTATCAGTACAGAACGAATAGAGATCTTTCATAATAAACTCACGCGTACGCATGATGCCAGATTTAGCACGAAGCTCGTTGCGGAACTTCTTCTGGAACTGAAAGACATAAAGTGGCAAATCTTTATAGCTCGAGACATAGCTACGGAGCATATTCGTGATAGCCTCTTCGTGCGTTAAAGCGAGACCAAGCTCACCACCGGCATGAAGTTTAGTCTTAAACCAGTCGTCAACAACGTCGTCATCCCAACGACCAGATTTAACCCAGACCTCTTTTGGCTGAAGGCTAGACATCTCGACCTCTTGGCCGCCGAGGGCAACCATTTCTTCGCGGATAATTTCGATAATATTATTCAAGACCTTACGGCCCAAGGGCAGAAAATCATAGACACCAGCCATTTCCTTGTAGATATAACCGGCACGCAAAAGTAATTGGGCACTGCGGCTAACTTCGTCGCTTGGTGCTTCTTTGAGGGTTTTTACGAATGATTCACTGCGTTTCATAATAGTTTAATTTTAGAACAACAGATTATTATTCGCAAGAACATAAATGCGATTTTTGTCAATAATTGCGGAAATCAGCTAAAACTATTGTTCTGGATATTCATCCATGCTCGAAATGAGCACTTCGCGCGGCTTGCTACCGCCCGGCGCTGGGCCAACTACTCCCATGTCTTCGAGGTCATCAATGATCGATGCGGCGCGGCCGTAACCGATGTGAAGCTGACGCTGCAAAAGCGACGTCGAGAGCTTGCGAGCGCGTACGGCAATCTCGGCTGCTTGGCGATGGATATCACCAGCACCAGAGCCGCCGCCCATGTCGCCAGCACCAGAGCCGCCGCCAGGCATACCCTTGTAGCTGACATCCTGAGAAATAACTTCGTCGTTGTAGTTTGGCGGAGCCTGTTCGCGGAGATAGTTAGTCAAATTTTCGATTTCACTATCACTGACATAGGCACCCTGAACACGCTTTGGCTTGCCCATCATCTCGGTAGTGAGATAAAGCATATCACCCATACCGAGCAATTTCTCAGCACCGCCCATATCGAGCATAACGCGGGAGTCCATATTATTATTCACCGCGAAAGCAATACGGCCCGGAATGTTAGCCTTAATCAAACCAGTAACAACCTTAACTTCTGGACGCTGTGTTGCAAGCACCAAGTGAATACCAGCAGCACGACCTTTCTGGGCAATACGCACAATCATAAACTCGAGCTCTTTGCCAGCCTGCATCATCAAGTCCGCCATCTCATCCACGACCACGACAATATACGGCATGCGGCCTTCGTCATGGCGCTGCGGATTGCCATCTTCGTCTGGAATAGTAACCTGGCCACCATTCTTTTCCATCTTGGCGTTATAGTCGACAATGTTCTTAACACGTTCTTTTGCCATGATCGAATAACGGCGCTCCATTTCGTTGACCGCCCACTTCAAGGCGCTGAGCGACTTCGTAACATCAGTAATAATTGGCGTCAAAAGATGCGGAATATCTTCATAGGCTGCCATTTCAACCTGCTTCGGGTCAACAATAATTAAGCGGAGATCGGCTGGAGAGTTGTGATACAACATCGAGCTAAGCAAAGTATTAGTCATGACGGACTTACCCGAACCAGTCGTACCCGCAATCAAAAGGTGAGGCATCTTTGCAAGGTTACCAACCACGGTCTTACCAGAAATATCCTTGCCAAGCGCAAAGCATAGCGGCTTGTCGGAAATATTCTTTGTCCATTCAGGCGACTGCAAAAGCTCGTGCAAGCCAACGCTACCCTGCTTTTCGTTTTCAACCTCAACGCCGACGGCGCGCGTACCAGGAATTGGTGCCTCGATACGAATCTTGCTCTTCGCAAGGTTCAAAGCGAGCTCCTTATCATAGGTTGCAATCTTGGAAATTTTAACGCCTGCCGGTGGACGCAAGGTGTACTGCGTAATGCGCGGACCGACGTTCGCCTCTTCGACATCGACATCGATATTAAACTGCTGCAAAGTATCCTCAATAATATGCGCGATGCGATCCGTATCGCCAGGATCCGCTGGGGAGCGCTTTTTGTTCAACAAGCTGAGTGGAGGCATCTTCCAGTTTGGGTCGTTCACAGCAACAAGAGCACCAGGTTCGGCGGCCGGAGCGGCAGCCGGAGCCTGAGCTGGCTTTTCCTCTTCTGGCATGCGCTTGCGCAAAATGCCACCCTTCTTTTTTGGCTTTTCTTCGATTTCTTCAGCATTTGCATTATTAACGCGCAAACCCATCGCATGCCTGCGGCGAGGAGCCTCGTCATCATCAAGACCGGAAATGCGACGCATGACGCGGGCATTCTCTGAATCTTCGTCATTGCGCGTGCCATGGAAAATACTACCGATTTTGCGGAAGAGTTCTGCCGGAGTTTCAGCATACATGAATAGGCCGGTGATTACCGCCAGGACAACATAAATCAAAACCGAAACCGGCACGCCCAGCGCCTTTACGACATAGCCGTTAATGAAGCCAGCGACATAGCCACTTTCTTTCGCACCATAGCTTGGAATGCCAAGAATACAGCATAACAGCAAGGTCATAATAAACGAAGAAATCCAAACGGCGGTCGAGAGATTATTACCATCTGTACGGAAGATTTTAACGGCAAGATAAATCAGGATAGGCGGCAGAACATAAGTACCATAGCCAAAGACCGAGCGCAAGAAATCTTGAATCGCACAAAGTGCTACGGCATTCTGCGGCTTAAACCAGGCCGCAACAAGAACTACCGCGAGAAGCATCATAAAGACAGCTCCAACTTGCTTCCAAAAAACATTTGGAACTTCGTAACGATTTTTCGCCTCTGGGGCTTTCTTTCTTCTACCTCTCTTTTTAGCCATAAGTATATTATATCACATTTTAAGAGAAAACAAAAAAGACCTCTTTCGAGGTCCTTTTTCTAGTGAGACTATTTCAATAGATCCCAGAGGCTGTCGAGCGTAGAAGAAGTATCGTAGCTAGTCTTCTTGCTGTGAATCGTTACAAGACGTTCGACAAACATCATCGTAAAGGCAACGGCAGCAACCGATACAGCGACGTAGCTGAGGACACGAACAAGCGCAGTTTTGCCCTTAGCGATTTCGACCGACATGAACCCGATGAAGGCTGCAACACCGCCCATGATTAAGGTTGGCAAGAAGCCGCTGAGCCATAGCCCCTTCTGGAATTCGCCTGCACCCTTCTTAATGCTCATGAGGGAGTAGATGCCAACGAGCACCAAAGATACAGCATAGAGAGCTGCAAGACCGAGGAAAATCTTTGCATTGCACTTCCAAGCTTTCTTGAGAGCTTCGGCGTCGGTAATCTTGTTAACAGTTACAACACCAAAGATACCAAGACCCAAGACCAAGGTTGCTAAAATAACTACAGCTGGAAGGTTATAAGCAATATCCCAAGCGGTAAATAGACCGGAGAATGGGATACTAAAGTACCATTCACCCTTAGTCTGACTAGTAATGAGGCTTGCGATAGCATTGAAGATGATCGCAATACCAAAGAAAATCGAAGCACTGATTGCAAAGGCGTTCCAATAAGCAACCTTCTTGCCATCGATTTTAAGTTTCTTAGTCTGTACCTTCTTTACGACTGGTGCAGACTGCTGAGTTTCGGCTTCCGCCATTTCGTTTTTTCTCCTATTAGAAAAAATTATATTACGATTACATTTTAAACATTTTTCGGGGTGATGTCTAGCATAAGCAAACCAAGCAACAAAATAAGCAAGCATGAGCGCTTGCTTATTTTCTAGGCTATTTCCTATTGTTCGACGCCGCGCATCGAAAGACCAAGGCGACCCTTGTCATCGATCGAGTCTAGGCGAACCTTAACTTCTTGGCCAACTTTCAAGACATCTTCGACCTTCGCGATGCGTTTTTCAGAAATCTGCGAAATGTGAAGCATGCCGTCGATGCCTGGCAAGATGTTTACAAATGCACCAAAGTCCTTGATTGTAACAACTTTACCTTTGTAGATTTTGCCAACTTCTGGTTCTTCAGTGAGGCTACGAATCCATTCGAGTGCCTTTTCGATCTTTTCGCCGTCAGCAGCAGCGACTGTAACGAGACCGTTTTCTTCGATGTTAACTTCTGCACCAGTTTCGGAAGTGATCTTGTTAATCATTTCACCGCCCTTACCAATCACAGCACCAATCTTGTCTGGATTAATCATGAGCTTCTCAATGCGTGGAGCATATGGGCTGAGATGATCGCGTGGACCAGGCAAGACACTAAGCATATGCTTCAAGATAAACATGCGGCCAGCGTGAGCTTTCTTGATAGCTTCAGACAAAACACTGATTGGAAGACCATGGACCTTCATATCCATCTGCATTGCCGTGACACCTTCGGTGGTACCAGTGACCTTGAAGTCCATATCGCCAGCAAAGTCTTCGGCATCCATAAGGTCGGTCAAGACATATGGCTTATCGCCGTCCATCATAAGACCCATCGCAACACCAGAGACTGGGCGCTTAAGCGGAACACCGGCATCCATCAAAGCAAGACAAGAGCTACAAGTTGCAGCCATCGAGGTCGAACCGTTCTGAGACATAATGTCGGTTACGCTGCGAATCGCATATGGGAATTCTTCTTCGCTTGGAAGTACTGGCGCCAGGGCACGTTCCGCCAAGTAGCCGTGACCAATTTCGCGACGTCCTGGGCTACCCATGCGGGAACATTCGCCAACCGTATAACCAGGCGCATTGTAGTGATGCATGTAGCGGCGCGTACCGTCGGTGGTTTCCATCGTATCGACGAGCTGTGCATAGCTGAGTGGAGCCAAAGTGACAGCGTTAAGAGCCTGAGTGACGCCACGAGTAAAGATACTTGAACCGTGAACGCGTGGCAAAACACCAACCTGTGAGCTGAGTGGGCGAACCTCGTCAAGCTTACGGCCATCTGGACGAACACCCTTTTCGATAATATTCTTGCGAACGTCGCGCTTTACGGCAAGCTCGAAAGCTTCGCCATATTCGTCACGATAATGTTCATCGTAATACTTCGTGCGGGCGGACATCTTCTGCTCTTCGGTCATCTTATCCGTAACGCCAGCTTCTTCATCAGAGACAATCTTCTGGCAGAATTCGTCATGCATAGCATATTTAAGATCCGAGATGAGCTGATTGCGCTCAATAGTATTGCTGATACGGAACTTATCGTCGAGCTTGCCAACCATCCAGGCATCAACCTGATTCTTAACCTCTTCGCTTGGAAGCATGAGAGTGTATTCTTGTTCGACAACACCAAGCTTTTCGCGGAGCTCGTTCTGGAGCTTGATAGCAGGCTGCAACTGTTCGAGACCCCAAGCCATACCGTCGATGATGACGTCTTCTGGGACTTCGTTTGCACCAGCTTCGACCATGGTAATACCAGAATCTTTACCAGCCACTACGAGGTCGAGATCAGAAGCTTCACGTTCTTCTGGGCTCAAGAAGGCCTTATATTCGCCATTGACGCGACCAATGCGAAGACCGGCGATTGGACCATCAAATGGTACGCCAGCGAGCATCAAAGCACTCGAGGCGGCAATCATTGCAATCACGTCTGGGCGGAAGTTTGGATCCATCGAAAGAACGGTCGAAACAACCTGAATTTCCTGACGATAACCCTTCGGGAAGAGCGGGCGAATTGGGCGGTCGATCAAACGAGCTACCAAGACAGCCTCTTCAGAAGGCTTACCCTCGCGCTTAATAAATTTGCTGCTAGAAATTTTACCAGAGGCATAATAGCGTTCCTGGTATTCAATTGTGAGCGGGAAGAAATCCTGCAAAATAGGCTTGTTGCCAACTACGACAGAGCCGAGCACGACCGTATCACCGTAAGTCACGAGGACAGATGACGTAGCACGGAAGCCGACGCGGTTAACTTCGAGCCCAAGCTTGCGACCACAAAAATCAGTCTCAAGCTTCAGGGTTTTAGCGCCGCTTGGATTAATGATTTCCATCAAAAACTACCTTTCTTCGAGAAAATAATAAGTATCTAGCGCCTCCATAGAAAAGCGATAAATATCTATCATTTTCTCGATATTATTTACACTTCTTATTATAACACAGAGATGGGCGTTTTTAAGCTTTTGGCTCACTTGACGAATAAAGATATTCATTATATACTATAAAAGCGTCATTGCGTTGGTTTGGAGAGCAGCGTGGTGATAGTACTCAAAGGAGGTGTATCTCATGACCAAAGATACACGAATAATAGGAAAAGTTTGTCGCAGCGAACTGATCGTCAGATGCGACAAAGCAGCAATCGAAGCAGCATGGCAGGCGACCAAAGGCACGATCGAGATGACCGAATTCTTCTCGTATACCCTGGAAGCCCTCGACGCCGGACGCACTAAGATCAAGCTCTGGCCCTTCGTGATCAATACCGACGATCCCAACTACATCAGCATGGATATGCTCGATCTGCCGGACGCCGATCACTTCATCGAAAAGGTGTTTCTGCCGTTCAAGAAGAGTAAGCTGAAGAAGCTCTGCGTTCTCTGCCTGACCCGAATTAACTCGCAGGCGCCACTGAGAGTGTGCCTGATGGTTGACTCTCGTGCCGGCAAGGACAAGACAAAGATCCTCAAAAAGGCTTTCAACTTCTGCACTCACCGTTTTCGTGAGGCGTACATCTCGGCCGATATCCGCTCTTTCTCCCCGGCCCGTGTCATGGACGAGATCTCGATGAACCTCGCAGAGCTACTGCTGTAAAATCAATCCGTTTTTTCTCTCTGTACTTTCTATACAGCCCGGACTCCTCGGAGACCGGGCTTTTTATTGCTCCGTTTTTAGAAAAAACAAAAAATCAGCTCCGAGAAGCTGATTTTTATACTATTTGCGAAGACCAAGCTTTGCGACGGTTGCCTTGTAGCTCTCGAAGTCGCTCTGTTCAAGATGCTTGAGCAATTTCTTGCGCTGACCAACCATCTGAATAAGACCGCGCTTTGCCATGTAGTCGTGCTTGTTGTTCTTGACGTGTTCGGTAACTTCTTTGATGCGTTCAGTCAAAATAGAGACCTGAACCTCTGGGGAACCAACATCCTTATCGCTACGAGCAAGCTTCGCAATTGCCTTAGCTTTGTTATCTTTAGTAATCATATTACGCCTTATTCTACCACAGATTGAAAAGAGTTGCAAGGGTTATAGGTTACACTATTGTTCGTTTTCGCCCGGCCAGGCTTCCAGCAGATCGCTGAAGGCTTTGTACATCTTCAGCCAGCCACCAAGTTCGAAACGACCGCCAGACACAAGATCGTCGAAGGCATATTCATCATCCCTCATCCCCTCGCGTTGACCTTTATCCGCGAGGCGCTTGTCGATATGCTCGAAGTTTTGTCCGCGATCAAATAGCATAAAGTCATCCCTGAAGCGGTCGAAGGCTTTGACTATTTCCTGTTTTTGCTGTCCACCTTGTCCTTCTTTATATCCATTGCTGGCAATAAACGCCCGAATTACCTCATCAACTTCTTCGTCTTTTACGCCCAATATTTCCTTAACGGCCGAACGCGACTCCGTCACGAAGCTTTGCGCTGCATCATGCAAAGAGCCATTGTTTTGCAAAATTAGGTTTTCAACCCCAATGCCACCAAGACCACCCTGTCCAGGTATTGCGCCATGGGAATTTTTCTTTTTGTAGCAACCGTATTGTTTTAATAACTTCTTGCCAATTTGCACATTCGCAACCACTGCCTTGCAGTATTCTGTATCATTTTTCGAATCATTTGCGGCCAATTCTTCATAGAATCGCCCCAGGACGACATCAGTAGAATACTTCATGCGGTCATTTTTCGATCTTAGAGTAATATCAAGATCAACCTCCGTTGAACCTATACCCATCTTAAGACCTTTTGCTGCACCTAGCTCCTGCCGGCCGCTTTGACCGTCACCCAAGCTCGAATAGAACAAATTGATAATTTCGTCGCCATCTTGCTCTATTAGTTTCTGATCCAGACAAATCATAAAGTCATAATCGCCGTCGCCCAACACATTTGCGCCTCTAGCTGTAGAGCCAGTGCCGAATACCATAGCAGAAGGGGTATCCGAGAATGGGTTCGTATGCTCTAGCGAAGACGTCATCATTATGAAGGCTTGTTTCGTTTCTTCGCTAACATCACTACTCTCGATAAGCTCCTGCATACGAGTAACGATTTCATTATTAATGCGCGTCGTTTCAAGCATATTTTTGTCGTAAGCATCCATGATGCCTTTATAGCTCGTGTCAACTATGCCAAGCTTAGCCAAAACAGCATCATCGATCTCGATATTATCCGAGGCCACAAATTCTCTCGTCTCACTGCCAGGCATGTCATAAATACTCACGCCATTGAGCATCTTCTTACGCATCTCATCGTATTCTTGAGGCGTAAATATTACTGATTCGGTTTCCTCACCCACAATCGGCGTGTAACAGCCACTTTTGATAATTTCAAATTTGAGTCGTTTAAGGTCTCCCCTATCATAGCCAGTTTGCTGCTCCTGACCATCATGAATAATAAAAGCATCAACATCAAGGGCGCCTAGACCAGTCCTTACGCCGATAAAGCTACTATCGCTTTCAGAACTATACTGCCCATGAGTCTGATTAGTTGCGATACGATAAAGTGCAGAGCCATCGTCTGGATTATCTGCAGAAATTAGTGCAAAACGCTCATCTTGCCTAAAGACCGCCTTCGTTCTGCCATAGTTATCTCCTGCCGTGATTGAATTCTTCAATTGAGAAGCAATGCTAACCCTCACGCCACCGTCTTCGATCTGCGTCAATGATGGATTAGAGGCACTAAAGTCCGCATCGCCGGTAGTAGCATCAGAATAAGCACCGTAACCCAATGCTTCTGGACAGTTAAAGCCATCCTGGAATTGGAAATCCAAAAAATCTTCCTTAAAGCCCTTCTTAGGATCTCGACCTTTTATTGGCTCTTTCAGGATAAACCTGCCAGGGTTTTCTGGATCCTCAATTACGCTCGCACGTTTAGCCGCGTCGCGCTCAAGACACACTTCATCCATCAGACGCAAGGCATCTTCTGGGGACGAGACCTTCTCTGCGCCAAAAGCATTGCGAAAATCCTGAATCACGTCAGCTATTTCTTTCGCCTTACGCATCTGTTCGTCGGTTACTGCTTCTGCTGGTCCATCCGCATTTACCTTTTGCATCAAGTCGGCTGCTTCTCGTAAATAGCTTCGCAGTTGAAGGTTATTACTCCTAACAGAAGACGTTAGCAAATCAGTCCTAACTAGCGTATCGAGCTTTTCGTCATCATAGTTACCATCGTCGCCTATTTGCACTTCTGGGAACAAGGCTAAAAGATCCGACTCCAAAAATCTTTTCTTTCGCTCGTCCGCTATTGCTGGATTACGGTAAAATTTTTCCGCCAATGCAAGTTTTCGATAGCTCGGGGCATCAGACTCAAAGGTAGAGATGATTCCCTCCATTTGCCTATCCAGCGCACTTCCATCCTCCGCACTAGTCTCGTCGCTAGTAAGCTCCTTGGCGACAGACCAATATTCTCTAAATAGTTGCTTGGAATATCTTGTGAGTTCAGGCGAAGAACTGCCCTGCATTCTTAATAGATAATCAAATTTGACTCCAGCGGTTTTTTCTATTTCTCGCAAAAAATCAGGATTAGTATTTTCACCGAGACACACGTCAACGACCGCGTCTAGATCCATACTGCGAACATGTTCATTAATAGCGCTTCTGGCATCGCCTATGAATGTCTTCATCTGCTCGTCGCCCGATTCTTGAAGCGAAACTAGGTGGCCGAATTCTCTCCCGTACCATAGCTCTACTTTCTGGAGCCAATCCTTGTCAAATGCATCACCATCCAAAAGGACCTGGATATCCTCGTAAATCTTACCTCTTATCTTCCCAGCCGCTTCGGCGCCAAGCTTATCGTCAATCTCAGACATATTAGCAACTACGTCTTCAAAATGTTGATTCAGTAATCTATCCGCGAGTAATTCGGTGATCTTTTGCTTTTCGTCGTCGGTATATTCTTTACCTTGGTTTTCGGCCTGAAAATTGCACCAATCAGAATAATCAAACCTTTTTATATACACATTGGCTTTATCGATTCCTATTGCTTTGACAATATCCGGATAGGCTTTGATAAGCTTCGAGTGGCCTTCATCGCCCAAGTCAATATCGCTTATTAAGGCACATTTTGCATCTAATAACTCGCTCTCTGCAGCCCCATCATCAGCACTAGTCGTCTCGCCAGGAGTATTTCCCAAAAATAGACTACGAAAAGGATCATTTTTTTGAGAGTCCAGATTCTCCTGCACAACCTCGCTAACTATTCCTTCTGTTCCGGCGCTCAAAACATCCTCTATATTCAATCCATTACATACTTTTTGCAAGATGTCTTGGCCGCGCGCCAACAATTCGCCATAGCGGCGATCTTCGTCCGCGTTCTTAATACCTTCAATTTCTTGTTTTATTTCATCATCATCCGAAGTCTGAGCGATAGATTCGTAGATATTTAGCAAGGTCTGCATTGAAATGCTCTGACTGAGGCCAGTTTTGCTCAATGCAATAGAAAGCGCGCAGGACTGCTCCGCGAGCGCCTTTCTTCTCTGTTGCTCCATTTTTTCCGGATCAGTATCTTGAGCCGAGTCCTGTTGCGCCTCGGTACTCTGTTCCGGCTTCTTAAAGCTCGCTTCAAAAATAATACTTGCAGCGTCTTCGGAAAGTAATTTGCCATCTTCGAGCGTTGCGCCAGTTTCTGCGAGCTCATTTATCGTGGCACCAAGATCTTTTGTCGTCTGAGGGTTTTCGTATAGTTTTGCAACTAGGTTTTCTTCGGGCGCAACTCCACCCATCTTTTCTACTGCGCCAAACACTACAGCAGTCTGGAAAACCTCGGACAGTCCACTTTGCTCTTCATTAGTGCGCATGCCATCCGCATCAATTTCAGATACGGCGTTTATGGCATTGGTTTCGAGAGCTTTTCCAACCATCGCATACTGCTCGTCCATGTCGGGAATCTCCCCATTCTGGTTTTGAGCTTGCTCAGCTAAGTCTTGCGCGAGCTTATTAATATTGCCTTCCGCGCGTTCGACAATCTGAGCGCCGTTCAGAATCTCTTGTTGTTCGGCCGCCTCGAGTATACTCCAAGGATTTACCTCGGAATTCGCATGCTCTTGGCCTTTCTGTTCTGAAAGCGTCTCACCCATATATTTCTATAATACATTATTTATTGTTCATATACTTCACGAGTGCAGAACGTAAATCCTTGACCGGCAGGACAAATTTATCCTTGATCGTAGCTGGCGCAATTGCGCCATGAAAGCCAAGCTTTTTTGCCTCAGCAATGCGTCGATCCGGTGCAATCACGGAGCGAATCTCACCACCGAGACCAATCTCGCCGAAGACCACCATATCTTCGTCGAGCTTACGTCCAGCCGCCGCGCTAGCAATCGCCATGCAGATCGCCAAGTCTGCCGCCGAATCATTGAGCTTCATGCCGCCGACAGCATTAATAAAGATATCCTTGTCCTGAAGTTTGAGCTTGGTACGCTTTTCGAGTACCGCAATCAGAAGGTTTAGACGGTTCAAGTCAAAGCCCGAAGCCGTACGCTTTGGATAGCCAAAGTTCGTCGGATTAACCAAGGCCTGAATTTCTACCAAAAGCGGACGCGTGCCCTCAATTGTCGCCATAATAATACTGCCGTCCGTGTTTTGACGTTCAGACAAGAGAGCCTCACTCGGGTTCTTTACTTCAACCAAGCCCTCGCTTGCCATTTCAAAAATCGCCACCTCGGTCGTCGAGCCAAAGCGGTTCTTAACCGCGCGAATCGTCTTAAATCCACCGTAACGGTCGCCCTCAAAATTCAAAACTACGTCTACGAGGTGCTCCAGAACCTTTGGCCCCGCAAGTGTACCGTCTTTTGTAACATGACCAACAATAATCACGGCTGTGCCGCTCGACTTCGCGGCGCGAATAATCAGATTGCCACAGTTGCTCACCTGACTCACCGTGCCTGGCGCGGAACTGATCTCGGCCATGCTCAAAGTCTGAATCGAATCCACGATAACGAGGTCATAGCTATCTTCTTCAATAGTTTTTGCAATATCGTTGGCCGAAGAGGAGCTTGCGAAATGCAACTGATCGCTCGCCGCGCCGAGGCGCACCGCACGCATCTTAACCTGACCCGCCGATTCCTCACCCGAGACATATAGAACCTTGCGTCCCGCATTCGAAACGTGCGCACAAATCTGCATCAAAATCGTCGACTTACCCATACCAGGCTGGCCTGCCAGGAGCGCCACGCCGCCGAGCAAAATACCGCCACCCAAGACGCTGTTTAATTCAGGAAAACCAGTATCCAAACGACTACCCGCGTCGCTCGGCTCAATCTCATTAATCGAGACGGCAGAAAGCTTTTTGCCAGAGACCGCGCCCTTAGCCAGGGCAGACTTAGCCTCTGCTTCAACCGAGGCAGCTTGCTCCAAAAGAGTATTCCACTCCCCACAATTTTCGCAGCGGCCCGCCCATTTAGCGTAGCTCGCTCCGCAATTCTGACACTGATACCTCGATTTCAATTTTGCCATATACATAGTGTAACACCCGCCAAGAAAAGCTACACAAGCATAAGTGTAATATACTTGCGTTTTTATACCATTTATGCTATAATATATGGATTAAGTAAATCCGCTTTTGTACTTTAAGGAGGAATTTCATGAAACTGGCAAATTTTCTTACAGTCCACAGATCAGACATCTGCAAAATCCGCCGCTGGATCGCCGTCATCTTCGCTTGCGGCTGCGCTTTCTATGCACGCCAACACGACAACACGTTTGGAAGATCACTGTTTTACAGTCTCCTCCTGGCGCTCTGCGTATACGCCGCAGCCTGCTGCATCGACCGAGTGATTGGCATCATCTCGCCGATCAAAATCGACCTGAGCAAAATCAAGGGCATCTCAGTCTATCATGACGAGTCTCATCTTTTTATCGAAAATGAAGCATTCAGCGTCAAAGCTTTCGAGCGTTTCGATAGACAAATCGACAGCTTCGAGTTGAAAGAAAAGATCGAGAACGACAAGGGCGGAGATAACCTGAAGACACTCTATACCGCCCTGTCTGGCGAAAACTGCCTCCTCTACGATGGAGAGACAGAGTACAAAATAGACGCTGGACTCGCAAGACATCTACTGACAGTGCTGAACTGTCACGCCGACAGTAAAAAGGCCTGCACGGGCTTGAGCTTCCTCGCATAAGAAATCCGCCCCCGGTTTTACTGGGGGCCTTTTTCATGGTATAATAGTTGCATAGCAAATCGCTGGCACCTTAACGCGAGCGATTTTCGTTTCTTGAAAGGGGGTATTTTCATGAAAGGTCTCTTCGAAAAACTCTATACCCTGGCGGTCGTGGGCTCAATCTATCTGATTCCCGCCTATGTAGCCTGCAGAATCCTGCTCTACGCCAGAACACTCTACGGTAGCAATCTCGAGATTATTGCACGCTGCGCTATCCTTGGCGCCATCCTGGCCGGCCTGCTCTATGGCCTACGTCACTGCATCATCCAGATCTGCTCCAGACTAGCTCCATTCACGATTGATGGCGACCAGCTCGTCAAAGATTATGGTATTAAATTCACGCGGCAAGACATGGGCAATTTCGTGAATTATACCTTCGACGATGGGTCTGGCGAAGACGGCATTGTAACCTTGATCGTCAGAAAAGGCACTACCTTTGTCGAGAATGTCGTATCAAGCAATTCTAAGCTCGATATCGAACTCGGCGACATTAGCTGGAAGATTAGCAACGTCAGCTCGGCTAGCCTCGGCGAACTGAGCTACATCATTCACTTTGGCAAAGATTATCTCTATCTTTCCGAAGACCAGCTAGTCGACTTCTTTAGCTACATGATGGCTAGACATTACGAAGATGTCGAGAGCGAAGAGATGATTGATGAAGAAATCGAAAAATATTGCACGGGACTCGGTCTCGTGCCTAGCGCGTAACAAAAAGCCCCCTGGATTCGTCCAGGGGCGCTTTTTTATTGAATAATTTCGTCGATTAGGCCGTATTTCTTAGCTTCTTCGGCAGACATCCAGTTGTCGCGGTCCATATCTTTTTCGACCTGCTCGACCGACTTGCCAGTGTTCTTAGCCATCATTTCTGCCAATACCTTCTTGAGGTAAATACCTTCGCGCAAAGCAATTTCCTGATCGGTAATCTTACCTTCCGTGCCAGAGCTTGGCTGATGAATCATAATACGCGAATTTGGCAAAGCAAAGCGTTTGCCCTTAGCACCACTCGAGAGCAACATAGCACCCATCGAAGCCTGCAAGCCGATACCGATCGTCTGAACATCTGGCTCGATATAGTTCATCGTGTCGATAATCGCGAGACCATCATAAACTGAGCCGCCAGGCGAGTTAATATAGAGTTTAATATCTTTCTTTGGATCCTCATAAGCGAGATGCAAGAGCTGCGCGACCACAATGTTGGCTGTAGCAGAATTAACCTCATCGCCCAAGAATATGACGCGCTCCTTCAAAAGGCGCGAATAGATGTCGTAGGCGCGCTCGCCGTGGTTACTTTCTTCGACGACGGTTGGGACTAAATAATCTTTCATTTTTCTCCTTTCTTTATTCTTCAATCATCGAACTTGGTTTTGCAACGCGACTGTTTACGCTGTCGTACAAATCACCAATCTGAATAGCATTATTGTTGTATTCCTCGACCAGTGCGTTAGTTTCGTCAATTAAACTGCTTAACTCTTGATATGACGCATCGAGTCTTTCCTGACGCGCAACTAACTCGGCCCGCTCGGCGTCGAACTGCGCGCGGCTCGAGAAACCGTTCACTTGGCTAGCACGGGCATTAAAATCATTCACGGCCGCCACAAGCGAATCGTATTCTACATTGTAGCTATTCGTAAGCTGGTCGATTTTAGTTTTATTACTATCGATTTGAGCCACGAGTGTTTCGGCGCGTTCTTCGAGTTCAACAAATTTAGTATTGTAAGAATTATAAAAGTTCGCAATTGTATCCTGGCTTTCGAAATACTTAGCGTAGTGCTCGCGCAGGCGCGTAGTCATATCTTTACTGCCGAGCTGCGAACCAATAATCGAGTGAAGTTCATCATAATAGTCGCTCTGGCTATACAAATCCATATGTTCGCCAAGCTCAGAGACATGAGCGCGGTAAACTGATTCTAGATCCGCCTCGAGCAGACTACGTTCCTTGCTGCTCATACGATTCCAAACCGCATGTAAAAGCTCGTGTGCAAGGACCGTTTCCTTGATACCGTCTAGTTCGGCATTGTCGATATCATAAATAAAGATGCGGTCACCACTATAGCAACCTAGAACGGACGATTCGCGCTCAGCACCCGAGTAGCAATGCTGATTAAAACTCCCGGCCGATTCTAGTTCTGGCTTCGTGGCGCGCAGAATCCTATTACCGGTTTTTGTAAAGTTATCCCGCTCGATTACGCCCGCCATCTCCTCGCTTGGTTTGTAGCTAGCACCCGTAATCGCATCACCGATCGCCGCCAGGCTACCAAAGCTAATTCCCAAGTAGGCAATAACACCAATAATTACCAAAACAATTACCAGAGCGACTACTGCGCCCACCGAACCAGATTTTGTTTTGTAAATATTCACAATTTTCCTTTACTCTTTGCCTACTGCGAAGCTTAACTTATCATCCTTCAAGCCAATCTTAGCAACTAGACCCTTATCTAGGCTACCATCCAAGATGTGGTCCGCCAGTAAGGATTCTAGCTCGTCTTCGATCACGCGACGGAGCGGACGGGCGCCGTTTTTAATATCAAAGCCCTTCTCGATGAGATGCTTCTTGGCTTCTTCGGAAATCTCGAGACCGATCGATTTGTCCGCCATGCGCTTTCTCAGAACCGCGATCATATTATCAAAGATGCGACTGACATTCTTTTCGGTCAAAGCATTGAAGGTCACGATCGAATCAAAGCGGTTTACAAGTTCTGGGCGCATCAATTTACGCAAAGCCTTCATTGCGGCCGCCTCATTCGCAGCGTGCTCTGCCTCGAGCGCTTTCTCGTCCTTCTTAGTCTTCGCCGAGAAGCCGAGTTCTGACTCGCGATACATTTCTTCTGCGCCAAGATTACTCGTCAAAATCACAATCGAGTTATTAAACTTCACCTTCGTACCCTGACCATCCGTCAAAGCACCGTCTTCGAGAATCTGCAACAGAATATTAAAGACATCTGGGTGAGCCTTTTCGATCTCATCAAAGAGCACAACCGAGTATGGATGGCGACGAATCTGCTCGGTGAGCTTGCCACCATCTTCGTAGCCAACATAACCAGCTGGCGCGCCAACGAGGCGAGCCACGTTGTGCTTTTCCTCGAACTCAGACATATCGATCTTAATCAAAGCATCATCACCACCGAAGACTTCGCGCGCCAAGACCTTAGCCAACTCCGTCTTACCAACACCGGTTGGACCCATAAAGACAAAGCTACCGATTGGGCGATTTTCGTCTGCGATACCTGAACGACCACGGCGAATCGCCTTGCTGACAGCTGTGATTGCGTCGTCCTGACCGATAATTTCTTTCTTGAGATGATCTTCGAGATGGAGCAGAAGTTCCTGCTCGGAACCATGCACGCGACTGACCGGAATACCGGTCTTGAGACTAATGGCCGTGGCAAGATTATCACTTGTAACTTCTGGAACCTTTTCGAGATCTTTGTTCTGCTTTTCAAGCTCCGCCAAGCGCTCCTCAATCTGCGCAGCGCGAGTCTTCATTGTAGCCGCTTCTTCGTATTTCTCAGCATCGGCCGCTTCTTCGATACGGCGTTGCAAATCACTGAGCTCAATCTTGGCTTTCTTGTATTCACTGCCGCCCTTCTTGTCGAGTTCAACACGAGCCACCGCTGAAGCCTCATCAATCACATCGATTACCTTATCTGGCATGAAGCGATCGGAAATATAGCGAGTCGAGAGCACGATAGCTTCTTCGAGGATTTCGTCCGAAATCGTCACAGAATGATGCTGTTCGTAATGCTTCTTAATACCTTTCAAAATGCGCAAGGTAACCGTCTTGCTTGGCTCATCTACCATGACAGTCTGGAAGCGGCGAGCGAGCGCCTTATCCTTTTCAATAAATCTACGATACTCGTCCAAAGTCGTGGCGCCGATCAGCTTCAAGTTATTACGCGCGAGAGCTGGCTTTAAGATATTCGCCGCATCCATGCTACCCTCAGACGAACCCGCACCGTTAAGTAGATGTAGCTCATCAATGAAGAGAATCACGGAATCATCATCGACCGCTTCATCGATAATGCCCTTGATGCGTTCCTCGAATTCACCACGGAATTTTGTGCCAGCCACAACAGAACTCAAGTCGATCTGGAAGATGCGTTTACCGATCAAGGCTTCTGGCACATCGTTTTTAACTACACGCATGGCCAAACCTTCGACAATCGCAGTTTTGCCAACACCGGCCTCGCCAATCAAAACTGGGTTGCTCTTCGTGCGGCGGCAAAGCACGGTTACAGCACGTTCGATTTCCTTTTCGCGGCCAATCACGGTATCGAGCTTGCCCTGGCGCGCCTCTTCGGTGAGTTCCGTACCGTATTTAGAAAGATAACGGAAACCTGCACGCTTGCCCGCCTTGCGCTTTTGCGCCTCGATTTTAGCCTCGTCCGCTTCTTGCTCAACAACATCCTCGATATTCTTAGCGATTTCGTCCAAGTCTACGCCAAGCTTTTCGAGCAACATTGCAGCACGAGAATTAGGCTGACGTACGAGTGAGTGAACGATATGTTCCGTACCAACCACATCAAGGCCGTTTTCGCGCGCGAAGTTCAAAGCCATACGAAGAGTAAGAACAGCCGCTTCAGAAAGCGACATCATGGCCATCGGTGAAGCTGGCACATCAACCGCCTCTTTTCCCTGGGCCTTTTCAAGCTCATTCAAGTTTACATCATGGTCACGCAAGATAGTCGCACCGGTCGAAGTATCCTGAGCCAAGACGCCCATCAAGAGGTGTTCTGTGCTCATATAGCCCTGATTGTAGCGCTTGCTATAATAGTCCGCCTTTTGCAGAGCAAAGCGAGCGTTTTCGCTCAGATGATTCATTATTTCACTAAATTCATCCATCATATTTCTCCATATTTTAGCAAGCTTGGGGGATTAATATAACAATCAAGCTTAACTTTATTCTATTGTAGTCGCATTAGCACTCGACTGTCAAGAGTGCTAATTTAGATTTTTAGACTCTTGTACTTTACTCTTGACATATCTGGCATTATCTGTTAAAATTTAAAAATCGTTCTTTACGAAAGACTGTATCTCGAGCAAACGCTCAAATCCAAAAGATGCAGTAAATGAGGTGCAAATATGAAGAAGAAAAATGCAGAACAGGTCTTGGTGGTGATTCCATCAAGCTTCGACGCAGATGACCGTAGCACTGCCTGCAAGATTTCCGGCCTGGTACACAAACTCGGCGGATCCTGCTGCCACACCAGCTCCACGACAATGCGCTTCGATTCGATCGAAGAGCGTCACCAGGAGCGCATCACGACCGCACTCAAGAACGGCGCAAGAGTCTTTGCCTTTGGTGCAAGTGCTGAGCTCGAAGACATGGGCGTGATTCAGATGGGTAATATCCGTCTGAACGCCGCCAAGCGTCTCGAGGCTGCCATCGTCGGCGCAACAAACTAATCCTTCATCCACCCCACAACCCAAACTCCCGCCAGTTCCTGACGGGAGTTATTTTTATTCGCCGAGAATCTTTAAGAATTCTGCTTCGTCGATCACTTTTGTGCCGAGTTTCGCGGCTTTTTCGAGCTTAGATTTACCTGTATTGCGGCCAGCCACGAGGTAATTTGTAGATTTTACAACACTGCTGTGGAATTCTCCGCCCAACGCACGAATCTTCTCTGCTGCCTCGTCGCGCCCCATCGAATCGAGCGTACCGGTTACTACGAAACCAAGACCAGCAAGCTTACCATTCGAGTTGTCCTGGTATTCTGGCTCGACACCATTAGCTTTCAATTTTTCCATGAGTGCCAAGTTATCTTCGTCAGCAAACCAAGCCAAGATTGATTCGGCAACCGTGAGACCAATGCCCGGCATTTCGGTTAATTCTTTTTCGGTCGCATTACTGAGGGCTTCGAAGGTCTTAAAATGTGCCGCCAAATCCAAGGCCGTCTGCGTGCCAATATGACGAATACCAATCGCCGTAATAAAGCGCGCGAGTGGCGGATTCTTCGTAGCCTGAATATTGTCTATAAGTTTATGTGCGGAGACTTCACCGAAACGTTCGAGCGTCATGAGCTGCGCCGGAGTTAAAGTATACAAATCCGCAATCGAGCTCACTAGACCAGAATCTACCAAAGCGACGACGTTCTTCTCGCCAAGCCCCTCGATATTTAGCGCAGACTTACTAGCATAGTATTCAATCGCGCGTTTGAGCATTTGATCGGCATTGCTGCCCTTCACACGGTAAGCGACTTCGCCGGCTGAACGTTCAAATTCAAGCTCTGGATATTGATCCTTGAGAGCCTGTTCATAATCAAAAGGTTTTGAGTCGCTTGGGCGAAGCTCGGTCAAAACACGGTTCACCTGCGGAATAATATCGCCAGCCTTATAAACAATTACCGTATCGCCGACACGCGCATCGAGGCGAGCAATCTCGTCAGCATTATGCAGTGAGGCATGCTTAACAACCGAGCCAGCAAGCTGCACCGGATCAAATACCGCCACTGGCGTAGCAGCACCCGTGCGCCCAATCGTAATTACAATATCTTTAATCACGGTCGCAACTTCTTCGGCCGGATATTTGAAAGCGATCGCCGCACGCGGGCATTTACCCACAATACCGAGCGCCTGGAAGACTTTGCGGTCATTGACCTTAATCACGGCACCATCAGTACCGAACGGAAAATCTTGGCGTACCGTATTAAGATGCTCAATAAACTCGAAAGCACCCTGAATATCTTTGTAGACTTTTTGCTGGCGCGAAGTACGGAAACCGAGTTCATTCAGCTTATCGTAAACATCCGAGTTTTTTGGCAGATTTGGCGAAACCATATCGTAGCCCATAAACTTGAGCGGACGTGAGGCGGCCACCTTCGGATCGAGCTGGCGAATTGTACCAGCCGCAAGGTTGCGTGGGTTCGCAAAAAGCGGTTTGCCAGCCGCTTTCTGAGCCTTGTTAATTTCGTCAAAATCTTTCTTGAAGATCACAACCTCGCCACGTACTTCAACATGGCCAGGCATATCGATACGGAGCGGGACGTTTTCGATCGTACGCACATTCATCGTGACATCCTCACCAACCTTGCCATCGCCGCGCGTTACGGCCTGCTTCAAAAGACCATCTTCATAGATCAAGGCCATTGCAAGGCCATCCATCTTGATATCCACAAAGAGTTCTGGATTTACGGCGCCAAGTTTCGCAATACGCTCGAGCCATTCCTGGATTTCTTCCTTCGAAAAGACATCGGCGAGCGAGATCATGCGCTGCTCGTGTTTGACCTTTGTAAACTTATCTAGTGCACGACCTGCCACGCGCTGGGTTGGCGAATCTGGTGTAATAAGTTCTGGGTACTCTTCTTCAAGCTTAGCTAATTCATGCTTCAAACTATCTGCCGCCGCCTCAGACATCGTCGATTCGTCAAGGACATGATAATGGTAGCGATAGTCATTAATGATGCCGCGAAGCTTTGCGATGCGCTCAATAACTTCTTTTGGAGCATTAGTCTGCGGCATCGAGCATTCTCCTGTAGAACAGATAGAGATAGGTCGTAATATAGACGATCGAGAAGGCAATCATGAGCTGCAAGCAGATTGGCACAAGTGGGAAACCAACAAGCCACCCCATCTCTTCCTTCAAGAAGAGGTCGAGCCAAGTAATTGGGAACATTATAATCACCCACATGAGCGCGAGGAAGATAAGCAAGAAGATAATGCGCATAATATAGCGAATACGACGACTCTGAATCACATCCATCGCAGCATAGAGCGCCTGCATTGGATAAATGCCCGGCACCGTAACACTCGAGAGCGCAATGAGTGAAACCGGCAAAAGATAGAGTGACAAAATAATCAGCAGTGAGCTGAGCAGCCAGAACAAGAAGGCATAGAGTGGCTGAGTTAGGAATTCTGTCGACTTGGCCACCGAGTACAGAATCAAAAAGATAAAGAATGGAATGAGGTGAATCGCAACCACGACCAAGATTACAAAGACCGAAATCAGAGGTGAGAAGGCATTATAGAGACCATCGCGGAAACGCGGTCGGTTGCCCGCCAAAATGTGGCGCAAGAAGTAAGTTGTAATGAGCCACAAAGTAGCAACAAAGAAGACAATGAAGACGCCCTGAACCTCAGTAATGCTCGTGCCGAGACCACCCGTGGTAATACTCGAAATCATGAGGAGGCCAGACTTCGCAAAGCGACCAAGCTCGCCGTAATTGTTTATTTCGGCACTCATGTCGAGGGAATCCTGCAAGGTCTTGTAGCTATCCTCGCTCAAGAGACCCACTAGGAGAATATTCGCAACGACAGTAACGATAATTAGCGGGATAAAAATCTTCCAGTTGCGGAAAATGATTTTAAGCGACATCAAGGCATGAGAAACCAGGCCCGGAGCCGGCAAGTCGCGCTTGTATTCTTCGCGATAAGAGCGCTTGAAAGAATAATGATATTTAACACGAGCGCGCTTTTTGTTCCAGATTTTTTCGCGCGTGTCACGAAAAGCTTGCTTGAAGGAACGATATTCCCGGCGCGGCTTTTTAGTTTTATTGGATTTCTCAGATCTGCCAAAACGACGAGCGGATTTCTTGCTCGATTTTCCAGTATCAGAAAGATTAGAATTTACACCTCTTTTTCCCATATTTTTATTATATCAATCTGTTATTCTTTCCTCAAATAATTACAGCCATAAAAGTAGTTCGAGCAGTACCGAAACGCGCCAAATTTCGACTCTTTACGAATCAATTCGCCTAACTCACAGCGCGGGCAGCGTTGGCCACGCATCTCACTCAGTTCATCGGATATTTCATACAAGAACGGCGACGGTTTCTTTTCTTTCGCGATGAGGTAAGTGGCTTTTCGAGCCCGAGTTAGCGCCACATAAAACAGTCTGCGCTCCTCAGCAAAGGGATATTTTTCCTGGTCGCTCAGTAACATATCGATCAGCGGGTCGTCTTCGCGCTGAGCCGGCATCCCCATGAGATCGTCGTTCATGTTCAAAACCACAACAATGTCCCGCGTAATACCTTTAGACTTATGAATCGAACAAAACTCAAACTCGAGTTTCTGGCCAGAATCGAGCGACCAGTATAACCTGTCCTCTTTAATTTTTGCTTCGGGCGCATCCATAACAAAAGCAAGATCATGATTAAAACGCGAAATAATCTGCAGGCTCATTTTAAGCAGTTCGTCACCATATACTTCAAGCATATCTTTAACAGCATTCCGAAAACCATCCGCCTCGGATTTGCGGTTCTTTGTATCGGTTTTACTCAGAATAATCTTAATCGGAGTTTGTATCTTGAGGCCACGCACCTTTTTGTGTGCCTGTGCGGGATTCTTTTGCACGAAGCGACTGCTCTTCTCGACCGTTGGCACGCCAAAGCGATGCGTGGTTTCGATTAGACTTCGCCGCACGGTTTTACCAAAGTATTGCTCGAAGCGCTCAATGAGCTCCAGATTACTCCCCGTAAATCGATAGATTGACTGCCAGTCGTCACCTACCGCAAAGAGTCGGCAGTGCGGATTCTTGCGCAAGATTTCCCGCACAAGACAGAGACGATTCGGCGAAAGGTCCTGCACCTCATCCAGCAAGATATATTCATAGCCCCGCATGCAATCCGGCTCGGTTTTAACTAGCTCTGTAGCATGATTAATCATGTCCGCAAAATCATAAAGACGCTCAGTTTCGAGATACTCCTCATACTCCCGAAAAAGCACCTCGAAGATATCCAGAAATATCGCCGCGCGTTGCTTTTCGTATTTCGACCACTTCGCCGTGCGCGCCCTGAGTTTCACGATATCGTGCAGACCATTTTTATAGAGCGACAAGAAACTCATAATCTGCGCCAAAAATTGTGCATATTCTGGCTGGAGTTTAGCGCGGATTTCCTGCTCGTTCCGGCGCTTCGGATTTAAGCCGACTTGGCAAAGATTCCGCGCGAGGTTTTCAAAAGCCAAACATTCGCCCCATTCCCAGGAGTGAATCTCAAGATGTTTCAGTCTGGCGCGTTTGTAGCTTTTGCGCCGCTGAGCCACCTCCTTCTGGTAATTCGCACCCAGCATAGAATTGCCATTTTTATCGAGCGCCAAAATATCTAGACAGATATCCCCGAGCGCAAAATCCGTCTTTTGCTTTAGCTCTGGCAATTCTTTTCGATATTCATAGTCTAACTGGTAAGCATATAGCCAGTCAGCCACCAGCTCCTCTTCCTTGTTGCGAATTGGCGCCTTTTTCTGTGCATCAGCCAGAATTTCGCGCCGCAAAAATAGACGATTGAGCCGAATTTTTCCTTTGAGATTTTTAAAATCTCCTGGCGCCACGGGCGTAGAAAGATAAAACAGAATATAGTCGTTTACTTGGCGCGCAAAAGTATTGTCCCGACATTTTTCGAGGAGCTTTTGCTCGAGGAATTGGCGGATTTCTGCCTCTGAGATTAGGCGCCGCTTAGCAAAATACTCACTCTGATATTCCCGCAAAATACTATTCCCAAGCGCATGAAAAGTCCGAAACTCTACGCCCTTCACTGCGCAGCGTTCAATCAGCTCTTCGACTGTCTTCTTCGTAAAAGATATGGCCAAAATCTTCTCGGGCGGAATCCCGAGCTCCTTATGTAGATATTCTATTTTTGCCAGCAAGCTCATCGTTTTGCCACTTCCAGCCGAAGCTAAAACCAGCTGCGCGTCCTCGCAGGCCACCACCGCCTCAACTTGCTGCTTATCCAGGCTCATCTCGCCTAGCTTCAAACCGCGCCGTTTCGCTAAGTTTACAACCCAAAAATTATGAAGCCTGCGTAATAATTCTCGAATCCACCCCAGAAAACGCCCCTTAATCCGAGACTTTGGGACATACAGAAGTTGTTTTTGTGCTCCTGAATTTTTCATTCCAACAATATACACTTTTTACCCCAGATTAAAAACATAAGCATGTATTGACAAAAATAAGCATTCGTGCTATAATATAGTTATCATTCGCCCTTAGGGGTTATTGAGGTACGTTTTCAGGAGATCTGCTACTTGTTTAGCAGACCGACAAGAGTATAAGTTTTGTGCTTTTATCGGTCTGCTAAGCTCAGCTTGGTCAGTACCGCAATCCGAAAATCCGAATTTCACATAAATTTAGGAGGAAACGATTATGTTGTACGTCAAAATGGACCCCCATGGCCACTACAAGAACGACAAGTGGTTCGACACTCCCATTATTCCTTTTCTGTCCGGAAAGGCACTGGATAATGGCGGTCACGACTACGGCATCGCGCCGATCCGCGGGACCGAGTCTTTCGTTCTGAGCCCGTCCAACGACACAATCTGGATCCTGACTCAGGACCAGGTGATGCCGTGGACGAACAGCCACAATGGCCACTATGGCCATTCGAAGGGCGGCGTCATCGCGCATCGTCTGCGTGACACCGATATCGTGCTGTACGAAATGCCGGAAGGCAGCTGGTTTGTCAGCGACAAGGCCGTCTACCACAATGACGGCGGCGTGCTGCTGAAGTTCTCGACCGACACTGTTATCGGTTGGGAGGCTTGGGATTCGATTCCCCACAGCTTCTACGCCAGCGACGCTATCGGTATGCATCGGAAAGAGGCATGGTTCGGTGTCAGAACGACCGTCTGAGCAGGCAGATCATCCACAGCACCCCGCTCTGGTGAGCGGGGTTTTCCCCGTCTTAAATTTTTCAGATAGCTTGATTATATCGCCTGCAAAATGCTAGAATACAGGTATGGTGCGTTGGCGGAGCAGTTACGCAGAGGTCTGCAAAACCTCGTAGACCAGTGCAACTCTGGTACGCACCTCCATTTTTTAGATAAGTTTGCCCAAGTGGCGGAATTGGTATACGCGGCGGACTTAAAATCCGCTTCCTTTACCGGATTATGAGTTCGAGTCTCATCTTGGGCACCAATTAGAATAAAAAAGGACCGCAAGGTCTCTTTTTTTATTCTAATTTTGTGTTCATGAGGAGACGCGAACATAGTTCGGTCATCGTAGGAGCCGAGCGAAAACGAAGAAATGCCACGCATTTCGGCTTTTCCGAGGCGACACCCGATGATGTTTTGCCGAAGGCAAAACACGTCTCATCTTGGACACGCTATCGTCTCATCTTGGACGCTTTTTTATTTAGCTCGCCCTTCACGATACCCTCTATCTCCGCACTATGTTCATTTAGTTGCTATTTTGGCAACTAAATACGGTATCTCTAAATTGGCTTCACCTTAATTAGTTACGGATTTGGCAACTAAATGAGAATGCTACGCAATAATATATACTAGCCAGCATCCCAATAGGTAATGATTCAAGATGGGCCATATGTATTTTTCTTGACAAATCCCCGCCCCGATTGTCTTTTGAGCAAAAATACAGTATCCTATAAGTATAAATCTGACCCGATTTCGCCCATTTCGAGGAGGTGCGTTTTATAATGACAGCTGAGAAACTTGCAGAGCTTTATACGATTGTTCTGCTAAAAGAAGAGGCACTCGAGATTGCCCGCGAGAAACTCACCCATACGTCCAAGAGCAACAAGCTCGAATACGAAAACGTTCGTCGCCAGACAGAGCTCGCACGCGATGCTCTGCAGGAAGCACAGAAAAATCTCAGTGCAGGAATCACTGCTTTCGGAAAAACCCATCGCAATATTCCTTTCTTCCGCAAAACGAAGACTTTCACGGCCAAGCTGCAGCATAAGACCGTGAGGTTTTACTTCGATCAGAGAGGAATACCTACCATTGCCTGAGACAGCTTGTTTTTTTCATGCTGTTTCCTCCTTGGAGAAAGGCCGGCCCCTTCGGGGACCGGCCCTTTTCTGTG
Organism: Candidatus Nanosyncoccaceae bacterium; assembly: GCA_045536655.1. Classification (GTDB taxonomy): domain Bacteria; phylum Patescibacteriota; class Saccharimonadia; order Saccharimonadales; family Saccharimonadaceae; genus UBA2834. The sequence goes on from JAZSOA010000007.1 coordinate 122,328, forward strand.
CCACGAAAATGCGCCGGACTCTTTGTCCGGCGCCTATCTCAGTAGCAGAAGCGGCGTTTAAATTTCCGCCCCCGCTTGATTTTTCCGTTGGAGTAAAAATCCCCTTCGCCATGTCTGGCAAATGGGAGGCGATGATAGCACACCTCGCCACTCTTATTTATTATCATGTGTCCATGAAAATGATAAGATTTTGCTCCGATACCGCCATAATAAACATGTAGTTGCCCGCGATCATCTCGCTTAACAACGGCATTTTTAAAATAAGCGTCTGGAATATTCGTTTGTTCAAGGATCGCTCGTCGCTCTTTGCCGTAAACCTTTTTGCTCGAATACGGCTCGCCCTGAGCACGAGTATTTGTCTTCTTTCGACTTCCCTTTTTAGACATAAAATCACCTTCTTTCTGAGTGTTTTTGTCGAAGAAGAAAATCTACCCTCCTCCCATCGGAGGGCACAATCTATATTATGCTAACTTTATCGGTTTTGGTCAAGCGTAAGCGCCTTGTGTGAGCGACTTACGCTTCGCTTTGTTCGCGCTTGCGACGCTTCAAAATCACAATGACGTCCAGGATTAAAATCAAAGCCACTATGCCAAGCGCAGCCAGCAAAATCCTATCTGACTCCGAGATAGTGCGCTCGGTTTTAATCTCAGCCATTTCTTCGGCATATTCCGTACGCTCCGCATGCACCAACAGACGGTGCGAATTAATCGCGTACGGCGTACAGGTTACGAGCGTGAGCAGGTCTTTTTCTGGGACTACCGCCAAGCCCTCCTCATGATTCGGCTCAACTACCTCGATTTCATAAACCTTATAAGCAAGCGTGCGGTCGAGGATTTTAATAAGAATAATATCCCCTTCCTTGACCTGGTCGAGATCGGTAAACAACTTACTTGATGGCAAGCCACGATGTCCCGACAAGGCAGCATGCGTACCCAAGCCGCCCACCGGAAGCGAAGTGTTCGGCATGTGCCCGATACCGTGCTGCAAAACTTCCTCTTCGACCGTATGATAAATTGGGTTACGAATACCGATGCGCGGAATTTCAATATACCCCATCATGCCGTTTTCGACATCCAGAATTTCTTTGTATTTTGCAATAATTTCTCCGTCGCGAATGCCGCCCGCAATGGCCTGGTTATATTGATCGGCCAGCGCAAAAGCTTCAGCGTTTCGATTTCCGGTTTGTTGCGCGCTATCCTGGTAGGACTGAATCACCGTATTGGCGCGCGATTGATTTATGACACTCAAAACCAGCGGCGCAATAATCAGGAAGAGGCCGAGGGCGACAGAAACTACAAATACAATGGTAGTCAGACGATTTTTGGCCGACATCAATCTTTTCATAAGCATATTATATAGCAAAAACTGCGACCGTTGCTTGGTCGCAGTTTTTAGAAGAGTCTTTTTATTTAAGCTTGTTGTTGCTTTTTGCGGATGTAGTAGGCAGAAGCAATCGAGACAATGCCAATACCGAGGATTGCATAGACTGCAACACCGCGGCCACCCGTGAATGGTAGATTGAAGAGCGATTCTGGATCTTCGATCGTGTATTCATAATAGCCAGTATTGCTATTGTATTCTGAGGCGCTACTACCGACCGTAATGGTAACAGTCTGGTTTGCTGCTAGACTATAGCCAGTTGGGGCCTTCGTTTCCTTGAGATAATAACTACCATCGCCAACAGACACAAAGGTTGCTTCGCCGCTAGCATCGGTAGTAATCTTCGTAGCGCCGTTAATTGGGCTCGAACAAGTGCTATCAGTACTTAGACAGAGATCGAATTCTGCGCCCTGAAGCTTCGTCGTAGAATCACCCTGCTTAATCTTCGTAATCTTAATACCGTAAGTATATACCGTCGAGACGGTCGGATCGCTCGTTTCATAAGACGAGTTCGTGTCGTATGGGTTCTTTGGCGTTTGAATTGTTACAGAGTTTTCATTTACGCTATCATTACCAGTCTTATCACCGAGTGTTGCATTCGAGTTTAGGGCCGCATTATAGGTAATAACAATAGTATTGGTATTAAGAACGCTCACATCGTTGAAAGTAAAGGTAATCGTACCGTTACTATTCGAGATAGTACCAACGACATCCGAGCCGCTCTTAATATTGTTGCCATCAATCGTGAGCGTAGTATTACCCGCTACAATTGATTCGACCGTGCCGAGCGTAACGCCCGATTCCGGAGTATCCGTTACGATAAACTTCTTGTTCACGGCGTTCGATGGATAGGTTGGCACAGCGGCGGTAACTACATACCGGTAGGTTTCACCAATCTTAAAGCTATTATCCGAAGAGCCATTCGTATTATTGGTAGTTTTCTGAACTGAACCAGCCGAACTCTTCTTAGCATTTACTTCAGCGTGAGTCTTATCCACGACATAAGTATTGCCGCTGGCCTGAGCGCCAAGATTTACAATCATTGCACCGTAGGCATCAGTCATTTCAGAGCTGTTGCCCTGAGGAATTACTAGATAACCACCCCAAGCAACGGTTGCCGAAGCAGAATATGGAGAAGTGCTGCCAGTAGTCATATTCGTACAAGAATTTACAAAGGTAGAATTCGAAGCGAGTTCACCAGCAAGTTTATCGATTTTCGTATTGCCCGTAACCGCGCTACCAGAAGCAGTACCAGAAGCATACTGAGAGCCCATATAATCCGAGATGGTTAAGTTCTGAAATTCCGAAGACAAGCTGCTCTTTACGTTTTCGAATGCCTGAGTAAATTCATAGCTAACAACATTCGACGCAGAATCGTATTTCACATCAACGATTTTACAAGCCTTAAATGTATCGCCAGCCTTCGTAACGTTGTTAACCTTAATCGTATCGGTATCGGTAACGATATTGTTCGAATCGACCGTAATTGCACTTGCGGCGCCGCCTGCTAAGACCGTAGCAACCGTAGCGCCAAGTACTGCTAATATTTTATTTCTTTTCATTTTGACCCTTCTTTTTCTTATCTTTAATTATAGCAAAAAGCGTAAGCGTTTCAAATATTGCAAACACCAAGAACATCGCAATATAGAAGCGGATGATATCTCGTGTGTTCGAGTTATCTGGCTTATCTGGCGGCAATGGCTCCGGCTCAGGATCGACACAATCTGGGCAACTCTTTTCGAGCTTAGTTGTGAGTGTGAGCTGGTAGCTATAGTCCGAGTCCGGCATCGTAAGCACAATCGGTAGCGCCGAATAACTATAGTCGCCAATTTTAATATCCTTGAAAGTTACCAGATAGATACCTTCATCCATCTCCGTGAAACCATATTCGCCGTTCACGGTATTCATAGTCGCGTCTGGCGTTTGGACTAACTCAGCCAGTGCTTGACCATATTCACCGAGTTCCGAGTTAGTCATGGACCCGATATCCACTGGCTCAAAGCCCGTATGAAAATCGAAGCCGCTTCCGTTGTAATCTGCTATTTTGTAAAGATCTACTTCAACGCCATCAATGCGTTCACCATTATATTCGTATACCCCAGTTATTCCACCTTCTAGCGCACTGGCCGGGAAGGCGACCAAGAGCGGTATTAGAAAGGAGAAGATTGCGATCATTCGCCTCATTTTTTGCCTCCTTTCTTTTGTTCTTTTCTCTCATTGATTATTAAGATAACTGACGGAATTGCTACTAATCCGATGCCGCCGCCGAGAATGAGCCAGATCGTGCCCGAACCCGTGAATGGAAGAGTGTATTGCCCTGAGCCAGACAGAACAAAGATCGCGCGTAGCTCGTGCGTACCAGTATTCGGCCACTGCTGAGTAGACTTACTGAGTGTTGCGCTATTAGAAATGGTTTGCCCATCAAGTTCCCAGCGCACAAATTCATAATTCGTGTTTGGACAAGCAATGATATTATTTGCTGGCACATCAATTGCACCATTACTATCGAGAGTCGTAACGATATCAATACGAGATGTTTCTTCGCCACAAGTATCCTGAGTCGTATTTATGCCACCAAAAGTGTCATCGTTTGGACCAATTATGTAACGAACCTGAATTTCAGAAGACCTAAAGTGCGCAGTTACGACATCGTGGTCAGTAAGCGATAGTATATATTGGTTTTCGCCAACTTTTGTCCAGGTCGTATTATTCGTCTCGGACGAGAAGTAGTCAAAGACGAAGCCACTAGCCGGAGTTACCGTCAGAATGCCCGTCATAAGCGGTGCATTTGCATAAGGCTGAATTGTAATCGAGCCGCCACTGCCATACGACGAATAATCTTGTCCCGTCGCAATGCTTACCGAACCATTATTTGGATTGTCCGCACGAACCGTAACACTGTAGCCATTATCATGATCATCGAAGACTGCCGTAATATGGTGATCGCCGTAATCATTAATGATATGTTCGTCAGCATTCGAGAAATACATATCCGTTGAGAATACTTGGCCATCGATTAGCCAATACAGGAAGGTACCGCCATTTTGCGGACAGGCCGCAATGTTCGGAATCGTATTCAAGACTGGACCAACCGAGGTTTTAACAATTCGGATACCGGTCGTAGTAGCAGTTTTGACGTTTTCGCTCGCACAAGTACCGTCAACCATATCGTATCCACCCTTCGTTGGGTTCTGAACATCAATCTGATACCTTGTCTGCTCGCGGAATTCTGCCATCAGGGTATCGTCACCCGTAATCGTGAGCGTATATTCATTATCCGAAGCGCCCTTGGTCCAGGTTGTATTTCCTGTGGTCGAAGTAAAGCCGATGAACTCTTTTTCGAAGTTCGGCGACATAGTGATTGTGCCGGTAACTACAGTACCGCCATCTGTCGTAATCACCAAATCGTCATTATTCTTGACTGCCGTATAGCCAGTACCCGCATCAATTCCAACAATCGAACCAAAGGAGTTGTTGCTTGGCCTCACAGTAACCGTATTATGTGTACCAAAGACAGCGCGCAGTACATGGGTCTGACCATCTGCAGGCAAATCATTGGCGTTATATTGAATTTGATTATTCTGACTATAAGTTTGACCGTCCAATTCCCAGCGCAAGAAGGCATTGTTACCTGATGGGCATGCCGTAATTGGCGCGTTATTCGGAGTATTAAATGCACCATGTACGTAAGATAGCGTTTGGTCGGTGGACTCTGCCGAATTACAATCGCTGCCGATTGTATAGCTACCCAGAGTATAGTCATCCGAGCCAACGGTATATGGCGTCACAGTAGACGATTCAAAAACCGCACGCAAGACATGAGGCTGACCATCTTCCGGGAAGTTGCTTGCGTTGTATTGAATCGTATCACTCGTACTGTAGGTGCTACCGTCTAATTCCCAGCGCAAGAAGGTCGTATTTTGTGCAGGACAGGCGCGAATTGGTTCATTATTCGTATCAAATTTACCCGAGAAGCGCATAATCGTGCGATCCGTACTAGAGGAGTTGCTACAATCACTACCAACAACCGTGCCACCGAGAGTCGGATTGTTTGGGCCAACCGTATATGGCGTACGCGCCGAGAAGACCGCTCTCAGGACGTGGTTCGCGCCAGTCTTTGGCCAGTAGCCCACCGGGTCCAAGCCTAGCTGCTGGTCGTCGCTAAAGGACATATTATCTATTTCCCAGTGATCAAAGACATAATCCGAATTATCTAGGCACCAGACAATTCTGTTTCCGTTCGTATCGAGCTCGCTTTGGAAGGCGCTCGGTATACCGCTTTCGGAGTATTCCAAAAGCGTGCGCGTAAACGGCTGATTGGTTTTGGTCGCCGAGCTACAATTGCCGCCCTCTACATCAATCGAGCCAGCTTCTGGGATATTTACGCTAACCGTATAGGTAACATCAGTATAGGCGCGAAAATTAATCGTAACATCGTCGTCGCCCGTAATATGGAAACGATACTGATGGCCAGCATTCGGGTTATTTTCCCAGGTAGTATTGCCCGTGCTCGATACAATACTATCGACATAGTAACCCGAGGCTGGAATAGCAATCAAATAGTCCGTCGTAACATTACCAGAGTCTGTCAAAATATCTAGTTCGTCCGTATTTTGGTTGTCTGGCTCTGCGATGTAATAATAGTTCGGATCCGAAGCTAGACGAATCATACTACCATGGTTACCATCTTCTACTTCAATATGGACGTCATACATGTTACCCGAATGGTCAAACACTGCGATCAACTCATGTTCTTGTCCATCATCCGGCCACTGGTAGCCACCCTTCCATAGACTCGAGTTAGTAGATATTGACGTGCCGTCTAGAATCCAGCGAGAGAAATTACTACCACTCGTTGCGCAAGCTAAAACGTTGCTATTTGGAACATCCAGCTGACCATTATTGTCTAGATGGACAGTTTGTGGAGTATAAACAATACTGCTTGGATTACACCAGCCGTCCGAAATGACGATGCCGCCATGCGAAGCGTTATTGGTTTTAATAACATAGCTCGTCGATGTATCTACTACATAATTTACGGTTGCCGTGCCGGCGCCAGTCATGTCGATTGTGAAGGAATTATTGCTGAAGTTACTATAGCTAACATCGCCAGTTACACTTACTGGATTTGAGGGATCGACCCTGTAGCCATTTGGTGGAGTCACCATAACATTCGCCGTCTTATTCCCTGTGGCCGAAATCGAGACAAGGCTGGTATTATTATCCGTAATCGAAATATTATTGCCAGAAACCGCCGCCGTACCACTACCAGCATCAACTGAGACAGAATAGACCTGAGCATAGCTTACGGATATTTGGCCGCCATCACCATTTATCGTGTACGAAAAGGTATCGCCGTTTAAGTCATTGTTATAATTGACACCATTTGTAGCCGAAATCGAATCAACCACGTAGCCACTCGGCGGGGTAATCGTGACTTGGACAGAAGTATTAGTACTCGTAGCCGCAACAGTTACATTGCTAGTACCATTATCCTTTACGATATAGTTCGAACCCGCCTGGACCGTAGCTGTACCAGCCCCAGCATCAATTGTCGAAGAATAAGCAGGCTCAAAATTCACTGTCGCCGTGCCATCGCCGCTAATAGTGAGAGTAAACTGATTATTTCCAAGATCGCTGTATACCACTTCTGGACCTGAAGTAGTCACGCCCGCAAACTTGTAACCGTTACTAGCAGAAGCAGTAATTGGGTCCGTAGTCACCGAGCTTCCAGACGGAGCGGTAAAGGTTATCTCGTTCGCGGCCGTATTGATTGGTGCGGCATTATAGGTCGTAGGAGTTATCCAGCCAGTATTTATAGTTCCGCCGCCTACAGGATCAACACTCGCGACCACGCTAATGGCGCTCTCGAACACCGCTACGATATTTATTTCGTTGTTTTGATCGTAGACGACACTACTATCGTAATTATGCAACACAGCACCAGTGGCACCCTGAGCCGGTTGTGTCCCGTTTATTAGCCAGTGACTAAAGTAATATCCAGATGCCGGACAGGCGGTGATTGCCTGACCATTATTCGGAAAAGGCTTCGTCCATTGGTTATCTGCTTGCCCGTCATAGTCCGAATAAATCGTTCCGCTACAATTCTCGCCATAGCCAAAACCGCCCATAGTGGCATCGTTTGGCCTAACATGGATCTGGTATTCGCCCGCCGCTTTCGTGCGAAGCGCATCCGCCAAAGCCGAGAAACCACAGATCGCACAAAAAGCTATCAGAAATGCAAATGTCTTCCTGAGGAGCCTCCTACCCCTGATGCGACTCATGATTTTATACATACCTCTTTTGTTTAATTTTAACATAAGCGCCGCGGGTTTTTGTTTTTAAAATAAGCATTTTATTTAGATTTTTAATTCGCTTTTTGTATCGTCTTTTGTTTGACAATCGCGGCACTTCTTGCTAGAATGGTAACAGTTCGCAAGAATTATGCGGGTGTAGCTCAGTTGTTTAGAGCGCTTCCTTGCCAAGGAAGAGGTCGAGAGTTAGAGTCTCTTCACCCGCACCATCTCAAGAAAGGCCCTCAGGGGTCGTTTTTTATGCTAAGCTTTAAATAATATGACCAAACGTATTTTTCTTTATTCGCATGGTTTCGCCACGCGCGCTAACGATAATGGCTTGTTCGATCCGATTGTTGCCGCTTTTCCGAACGACGAACATGTTTTATTTCCTTATGACGACTGGAATGCCGAAGATACCCAGGCGACCGCCGCGACTTTCACCGAACGCGCCCAAAAACTTCGCCAAAAATATGCCGAACTACGCACTGCGAATCCCGATGCAGAGATAAATCTAATTTGTCATTCGCAGGGTTGTATTATTGCTGTGCTTGCCGCGCTCGATAATATCGCCACTACAATTCTGCTCGCTCCAGTTATTAATTACGAAAGCGGCGACAAGCAGCGCAACTATGTCCTCCAGAAGCGCGGCGCCGAACTTCGACCAGACGGGAGTATCCTGCGCAAACGTAGTGGTGGTTATTCTACCCTTTATCCAGCTAATTATTGGGATGACTTCGTAAATATCGCTGGCCTACCAAGTAAATACGATGAGCTTAATACGAAGACTCAACTAATCATATTCGATGCTACCGAAGATTCCGTCATCCCTAAAAATAAAGATTACTCCCTGCTAAAAGCAGATATTCGCATCGAGCATCTCGCTCTGGACCATGATTTTATCGAAGCGGACGGCTCGCGCGATGGGATTGTGGCTGCCCTAGAGAAGATTTTCTAGACCAAAAAGCGCCCCGAAGAGCGCCGATTAGCTGCGCATAAATCAATGCCGACACACGACACTTACTATTTCTAGCTCATTATGCGTCTGATGCTATATTTCTATTTTAAGTAAGCACTGGAACGGAGTCAAACGATTGATTCTCGCTTGGCATTTGCATATTGCGCAGGCTCTTCAGCAGACTGCCATCGTCCTCACGAAACATCTTCTGCGAAAAACTCGCCTCGGGAAACTCGTTTGCCGAGCGAATTTTGCATGCAATCAGATCCAGGAAATGCCTTTGGTGGAGCGTATAGGCCTGATAAACCGTGCCCGCAAGTAAGTCTGCCAACTGTAAGTTATAAACCGCGCGCGAGTCCGCTTGTTCAATTTCGATTTCGTCACGCTTTTTGCCAAAGTTCGCATAAGCATCAATTAAGAGATAATCCCGCAACGAATTGGCGGATTTGATTTTTGTCGAGCGCTCATCGAGCGTAATCTGGATTTTGCCCTTGTGAGCTGCAAAAATTTCATCCACCAGGAGCTTCGTAAAATAGTTGTAAACCAGATTTTGAGGGTAGTTGCCATGCAGGAGACTCACGCGCGCTTTTTCTACGACTAAATAATAGAACTCGAGATTTTCGCGCCGCACCAAGTCATTCAAAAGGGTTTGCCGTTCTGTAAATTGCATTTTACAAGATTTCAGCTCAGTCAGTGGCACTCCATCATAACCCATGCGCTTTTGCATTTTGCGCACGTAGCGCGAAGCACTTTTGGCGGCTTGACGCGTCAAAAACACCGCCGCCGCCAGTACAAAGAAGCGCCCGCCGCGACCAAGATTACCAGACTCGTCAATAAATACGCGCGTCATGCGCCTATTAAAGACAGGTTTCAAAAAACTGCCAAGCATAAGTGTGATATTTTTGCAGAAATAAAAAAGAAGCAAGCTCCCACCAAGCTTGTTTATTAGTTGATTCATTTTTGGCATTCCGCGAATCTCTCAACTTTCGCCGAATACTTATACTTATATAATAACGCTTTTGATTTTTGCGTCAACATTGATTTTCATAATTTTTATGGCATAACTATAAGCGGTTTTAACAGGGGTAGAGACGCCAAAAAGTATTTACATTTTACGGTTTTATTATTTAGTATTTTTCCTTCGTTTGGCAGTTTTTGGCTTTTTCGTTACAATAGACAAAAAGGAGGTACATGCAAAAACGCAGGAATGTTTTTTCTTTGACGCGTCTAAAGGACCTATTTTTGCAGACCCTCGACCAAATTAAGCTCGGCGGTATCGGGATTTCATATTTGCTGAGCTTCAAAAAATATCTTCTACTATTTATATTCGGTTGGCTTTTCTTTTTATTCTTCCTGACCTTTTTTAAAGACGGGAGCGGCAATTTCGCCCTACTCTTTTCTGGTATTTCCGCGGAGCAAAAGCTCGGCCTGCTTTGGCGCGTTTTGCTCGGCTGCTTTGGCAATTTCCTTAGCCTATATGGGCTAAGCCTAGTATTACTATCGCTCCTTCAAGGCCTCGCCATCGCTTTGATGGTTTATGCCTGGCGTCACAAGAATAAGGATCAGGCACTTTCGACCGCCAGCACTAGCACCGTCGCCTCTGCGCTCGGTTTTGTAGCGCTCGGCTGCCCAAGTTGCGGCATTTCACTACTCACACCATTACTCAGTGCTTTGGCAGGCGCAAGCGCCGGAGTCTTAGCCGAAAAGGTCGGCACATTCCTCACAATCATAGCTTTTATCTTGTTGTTTTATTCAGTCTTCCGTCTTGGTTACCTCGTTTTTATTCTAGTTAGTGCTAAAAAATATAAGGAGAAGCATGCATCAAAGAATCATTAGCATCACAATTATTATCGCGGTCGTCGGCCTGTTATTTGGGCTTTTTGCCTACAATGCGATTTATGGCGGCGGCATCGACAGTACTGCCTGGAACGAACAGATGACGCTCGGCGACAAAGAAACCGCCCGACACCACTACATCATGTATACCGACATCTTCTGCCCATATTGCGATAAATTCTCGGATGCCGTCGCGGCGCATAAGGACGAATTCATGGCGGATTATATCGAAGGCCAAAAGATCTATTTTGAGATTCGCGTCACTGACATGAATTATCTTTCAGGCCATTCCAATAACAGCCGCCCAGCCGGCGAAGGCGCCTACTGTGCAGCTAAGCAGAATAAGTTCTGGGATTACTATTATGGCCTACTCGGAAAGATTTACAAAGACTACCACTCCAAAGGTATCGGCATCGATAAGAACTCCGAGAGAATTCCAGACCTCGAAATGAAGTATTTCTACGACGTCGCGAAGGATACCGACCTGGATTACGATACTTTCGTGACTTGTATGGAAGACCATGAAACCGCCGATGAACTCGACAAAAACACAGAGCGCGCCGGCAACTTCGTAGGTGGCGGCGTACCTTACTTCACCTTCGATAAGTTCGTCACTTCTGGCTTTGCTGGCAACTTCGATCCTAACAATGATTACGAGCAGGTGAAGTTAATGATGGAAGCGGGTCTTTAAACTAACAAAATGCACCCATAAAAATACCCCTTAATATACAGGGGTATTTTGCATTGTTCGGAATTAGTAATTGTCGCCGCAATAGATCGAGTTATCGTCGAAGATATACATGATAGCAATGCTATAGGTTGGCTCCTCATAAATGAGGCTCCCTTCCTCATCGCCACATCTGGCCGACTGATAATAATGAATCGTGTGGCCATCCGTCGCAAAAGTATGGCCAGCAAGCGCATTACCCATATCCGAGCTCAGCACCGTCGGAGTGCTTAAGTGGTACGGCTTTCCATCTGGGTCGCAGAACTGATCACTACCACAACTCGTCGTTTCAGTATTAGTACTATCGATATCAATATATCGCGTTACGAATAGATCGACATCACGCTGAGTGGTTGGCACTTTCCCATTATTATTCGCCCGATACTCGGTAAACGATGAGAGTACCCGAGCCATATCCCGACGACGACTCGTATTAGCATCCTCATACGTAGGCACCGACGGACTCGAATAGTTGCCACTCAAAAGGATATAAGTGAGCATTTCTAAGAATAGCAAAGCAGAAAGCATATCCCACCCCGCCTAATTAGACTAGCTTCTTGAGCATTTTTTCGGCATCGCTTGGCAAGAAGATAACGGTCTTCTGGCTTGGCTCAGAAGAAATCTTTTCGAGCGTCTGAAGAGTACGGATCTGAATACCACCAGGAGTCTTAGCAAGAAGGTTAGCCGCTTCAGAAACAGCCTGAGCGGAAGCCTTTTCACCATCAGCCACAATGATTGCAGCGCGGCGTTCGCGCTCAGCCTCAGCCTGCTTAGCCATAGCGCGCTTCATGTCACCTGGGAGCTCGATGTTCTGGAGCTTAACATTCTCGATATCGATACCCCATTTATCGGTTTCCTTGTCGACAATTTCCTTGATCTTGGCGGAAATTTCGTCACGCTTACTCAAAAGTTCATCAAGCTCGAAGTTACCAGTAATATCACGAAGGGCAGCCTGCGCAAAGTTGGTTGTAGCATAGATATAGTTTGTGGTCTCAAGCAATGCTTTGGCTGGATCCAAAACGCGGAAGTAAACAATCGCATCAACACCAACCGTAACGTTATCACGAGTAATAACTTCCTGCTTTGGCACGTCGATCGGCGTCGAACGAACGTCAACACGAGACAAAGTATCAATATAAGGCACAATTACATGAAGGCCAGGGCCAAGTGTATTGTGGTATTTACCCAAGCGAAAGACGATACCGCGCTCATACTGACGGACAGTACGAAGACCTGGTAAAATCACAAAAACTAATAAAATTAATAAGAATACAAATAGAGCTCCAACGATTCCCATTTCCTTTTTCCTTTATTTACTGGATATATTTTAGCACAACACTGCCATGCTAGTAAAAGCATGAGCTTTTTAGGCAAAAGAAAGCCCCCGGCCATGCGGTCGGGGGGTGGGGTTGCGCATCCGCGCGGGTTGTGTGGTCTCAGCTGAAGTCGCTGAGGTCACCGAGATCAAGACGCCAATCGGCGCCGCCCGGTGCCTTTGCGGCGGCGGCGGCCTTCTTAGCAGCCTCAGCCTTCTCGGCAGCCTCGGCCTCAGCCTTAGCTCTTGCGGCCGCTGCGGCCTTGATAGCCTCAACTGCAGCCTGAGCCTCGTCAGCCGAGGTCTGTGCAGCCTTTGCGGCAGCCTGAGCCTCGTCGGCATCAGCCTGCGCCTTAGCAGCAGCAGCGGCAGCAGCCTTGGCTCTGTCAGCCGCCTTCTTGGCAAGCTCAGCCTTGGCCTTTGCCTCAGCCTTCGCAGCCTCGGCGATTCTTGCAGCCTCCTCGGCAGCCTTGGCAGCCTCAGCAGACTGTTCGTCCGCCAGCTTAGACTCCTTGGCAGCAGCAGCAGCTTCCTCAGCCTTCTTCGCGGCCCAGACAGCAGCCTTAGCAGCGGGTTCAGCAGCAGCCTTGGCCTTGGCAGCGATTTCAGCAGCGGCCTTAGCTTCGTCTTCTGCATCAGCAGCCGCCTTGAGCTGGCGCTGGACATCAGCCGGGGTCTTGTCACCGTATGCTGCGGTCAGGCTGGCGATGATGCCACGCTCCAGCTTCTCCTTGTAGAGAGCATGAAGAACGAAGCAGTCATCACGAGCCTCGTAGTGGTAGTCTGCGTCTTCCTTGACACAGAGGGTCACCACATCGGTGAGGATGCCGTCGTCGGGGATGACAACGATCAGCTGACCCCAGTCCGTGACATAAGCACAGATTGCGAGGTCCTGATCGTCGCCGGCGAGGATGTCGTAGGACTTGGCTCCCTTATAGGAGACGAACAGACCATGCCTGTCGCCCTCGTAGGGGTTGCCGTCCTTGCGGCGGATGGTGTCGATGCCGGTCGTGAGACCGACCACGTTAAAGAACTTGGTAGCCATAACGGTGGCTCCTTTCGAAAAATATTTTAGCGCCGGGGTTTCGGATTGGGCGCTAATTGTTTTAATTATATCACAATCATGTATTATTGTCAATAATATATCCTAGTAATATATGCTAGAATAGATTCATGATAGAGACGACGCTGATATATCTTAGAAAAGACAATAAAATCCTCCTCGGCAAGAAATTACGTGGCCACGGCATGGGCAAGATTGTTGGCGTCGGCGGCAAGTTCGAAGAAGGCGAAACCGCCGAAGAATGCGCCGTGCGCGAAACATTCGAAGAGACAAGCGTCAAAATCACCAAATACGAAGAGGTCGGACGCGTCGTTTATGATAACCTCCATTATAAAGATCACGTCATCCGTGAGCTAATGCATGTCTTTTTCGCAACCGAATGGGATGGCGAACCGCAAGATAGCGACGAGCTCGACCTAGAATGGTATGCTCTGCGCGATATTCCTTACGAAAAAATGTGGTCCGATACCAAGGAATATCTCCCAGGCTTACTCCAAGGCAAAAAGCTCGAAGCTCATTTCGATTACAACGAGCAGAACACTTTTGATGATCTCTGGATTCATCCTTACTCCGACCACGTCCTCGCCACGCCGAAAGATAGCGATTTTGGCCTCGGCGAAGATATCGACCTTAGTGCTGCGCCTATCAAATACGGCGCCCGTGTTGTCCTAATTAACGACAAAAAGCAGATCTGCCTTACACATGCCCTAAATAAGGGTTACTTTAAGTTACCTGGTGGCGGTCGCGAAAAGTGCGAGCTCGCCTACGAGAATGCCATCCGCGAAACCGAAGAAGAGGCCGGCTATACAATCCGCAACATCGTTTCACTTGGCCGCGTCATTGAATACCGCAGCGGCATGAATCATGTTCACGATAGTGCCGGATTTCTCGCTTATACCGAAAAATTCGTTGGCACCAAGCTCGAGAAAGACGAAATCGAAGACGGCACAGTTACCGAATGGTACGATTCTATTGACGACGCAATCGCCGCAGTCGAGAGCATGACGCCAGAAAACTGCGCCGAGAGCCTATCTTATCGTATTAATTTCTGGAAGGTCCGCGAAATTAGCTTTTTGCGCGCCGCCAAGCAATACTTAGAACATAAGACGGAGACAGCTGCCGCTCAGAGCGAAGCCGCTGACGAGGATTTTGGAACCGAGTTCGAAGAATAGCCGCGTCCCGCTCGCCGAGCGCATGCGCCCACAAAAGCTTGCTGACGTCATCGGTCAGACCGATATTATTGGTGATGGCAAGATCTTGACAGAAATCGTTAAGAAGAAAGAACCAGTCAATCTTATCTTTTGGGGTCCGCCTGGCACCGGCAAGACCACCATGGCGCGCATCATTGCGCACGAGTTTAATGCTGATTTTATCGAGATTTCTGCCGTCACGAGCGGCAAGAAAGACGTCGAGGCGGTCGTCGAGCGCGCTAAGCAGAACTGGAATTTGCAAGTCCGCACCGTCCTGTTCGTAGATGAAATTCATCGCTTTAACAAGGCTCAGCAGGACGCCTTTTTGCCGCACGTCGAGAGCGGCCTTATTACCTTGATTGGCGCTACGACTGAGAACCCGAGCTTTGAGGTAATTTCCCCGCTCCTGTCACGTAGTCGTGTCGTAATCGTCAAACACCTGAGCAAGGACGATATTAAAGAGGTAATTCGTCGCGCCATCAAAGCTGAAAAAGCCGAGAAACGCGTCGACGAAGATGCCATTGATTATCTCGCCGAACTATCTGGTGGCGATGCCCGCTCGGTATTGGGCGATCTTGAGCTAGCTTTATCTTTGTCCAAGCACGTCGATGTTGAGGCAGTCAAAGAAGCTGCCGGTCGCAAGGTGCCAGGCTACGACAAGAAAGGTGACGCTCACTATGATAATATTTCTGCCTTTATCAAGAGTATGCGCGGTGGCGACGTCGATGCTACTTTGTATTATCTGGCCAGAATGCTCAACGCAGGCGAAGATCCAAAGTTCGTCGCGCGTCGCATGGTGGTTTTTGCAAGCGAAGATATCGGCCTAGCCGGCAACGGCGCACTCGGCCTGGCCTTGAACGCTTTTATGGCAGTCGAAAGAATCGGTATGCCGGAGAGCAAGATCATCTTATCTCACGTCGCCTACGCCCTAGCAAAGGCCAAGAAATCCCGTGAAAGCTACGATGCCTTCCTGCGCGCCGAACAGCTCGCGAACCGCACCATGGATTTGCCAGTACCAATTTGGTTGCGTAACGCGCCAACCAAACTCATGGCAGATCTGGGCTTTGGCAAGGGTCAGAAATGGGAAGCTGGCTTCCATCTAGATAAAAACTATCTTCCAGACGAAATTAAAGACGAAAAAATCTCCTAGACCAGCTAGGAGATTTTCTTAATACTCAATGATTTTGTCGCGGCCTTTAGCCCCAGAGATGATTTCGAGCTGCGTTTTTGGAACGCCAAGTTCTTTCGAGAGGAGCTTCATTAGTTCCGTATTCGCCTCGCCGTCGTGCGCGCGAGCATGCAAAAAGGCGACATAACTGCCGTCTTCTTGCTTTTCGAGGCGCGAGGCCTGCTTGCAGCCCGGTTTAACTTTAACGCTAATACGAGCCATTGAAATTATTTATTTCCGTAAATCACTTGGTTAGCGTGGAGCCAGCCTTCGAGCGAACCGCCGTCGAGGTATTGGCCTTTGATTGGCATCACGCGAATCTTACCACCAGCCTTAATATGCTCGATGATTGGGTCGGTGATGAGATATTCCTGATCCTTTGGGCCAAAGTCGTTCTCGTGGCAGTATTTCACAATACGCTCGATGAGCTCTGGAGCCATAATAAACTTCGAAATATTAATTAAGTTGCTTGGGGCGTCTTCTTTCTTTGGCTTTTCGTAAATACCAGAAAGCATGCCGTCCTCAACCTTCAAAACACCGTATTTTTCGACATCTTCGTGTGGGATTTCGGTTGCGAGCATAGCTGATTCGGACTTATCCTCAACAATCTCGGTGAGGCGCTGCAAATCTGAGCTGCCGTCAGTATTGTAACTAAAATCGTCACCCATCAAAACGGCGACTGGCTCTTTAATGCCAAACTCCTCGACAACCTGAGCGACCGGCATGGCGTTACCATATTTCTCATCAACGTTTTTCTGAGAGAAGAAGTGGATCGTAACACCTTCGCGTGTCGTATCGGCGAGCGAGAGGCGATCCTCTTTGCCGTGCGCAATAAGATAGTTATTTAGTTTTTCGTTATTTTCGTAATAATCTTTGACCTGAGAAAAAGGTTTTTCATCGACAACAATAAAGATTTCGTTGATGCCAGCCTTTACGCAATCCTCAACAACATAATCCACGAGTGGGCGGTTTCCGATAGGCAACATCGCCTTTTCGATAGTCTTAGTAATAGGCAACCTGCGCGTACCCCATCCAGCGACAGGAATAATAGCTTTCTTAACTTTCATGATTTCCCTGTTAGTTTTCTTAATTTTAACACTTGACCAGATACCTGGCAAGAAAGGCGGCTTTTCTAACCCGTAAATATATCATATATGACGTTAAACATAGAAATACCGCAAGAAACTTGCGGTATTAGTTCTATTTTTCCTCAATGATGGCTGGGAGCCAATCTGCGGCTGGCTCTTTATTCAGCAACATTGCAATTGTGCTCGAGATATTTGCGAGACCAAAGTCACCTTCGGCAAGCTGGTATTTCTGAGCGTTTTCTGTGTCGTCTACAAAGATGCACGGCACAAGATTCGTCGTGTGCGAGGTCTTTGGCTTACCGTCTTCCATCAACTCCTCAGCGTTGCCATGATCGGCCGTAATAACCGTTACGCCGCCAAGCTTATTAACAGCTTCAATGATGCGCTTGAGCGAAATATCGATGGCCTCCATAGCCGCAATTGTAGGCTCAACTTCGCCGAAGTGACCTACCATATCGCCGCCAGGATAGTTCACACGCAGGAAATCATAGTTGCCACTTTCGATCGCTTCGACTAGCTTGTCCGTAATTTCAGCCGAGCGCATCCATGGACGCGTATTGTATGGTTCAGTATAGGATTTAACCTCTTCTTCGACTTCGCCTTCTGGAACTTGGTGACTATTGCCATTGAAGTAATAGGTAATGTGGCCAAACTTGGCCGTCTCAGAAATCGCATACTGGCGCACGCCCTGATCGGCTAATTGGAAGGCCAATGGACGCTTGAAACTTGGCGACTCAACCAAGACATGTTCTGGTACATGAAGATCTTCGTTGTAAACTGCAACACCGGCAAAATATACATCTGGGCGGTTGCCACGATCGAAGTACGGGAAATCGTCATAAGTAAAGGCCATGGACATCTCGAGGGCGCGGTCGGCACGGAAGTCGATGTAGATACAGGCATCGCCGTCCTGGATTTTGCCGATTGGCTGGCCATTTTCCGCAATGACAAATGGAGGCATGTACTGGTCCTGAAGACCTGGGGTTTCCTGACGGTAGGTTTCAACTGCCTCGGTAGCGTTTGTAAACTGACGGCCTTCGCCCTGAACGGAAACCTTCCAACCAGCTTCGACCATCGACCAATCCGTTTCGTAGCGGTCGGCCGTAATAACCATACGACCACCACCGCTCGCAATCTTGTAATCTGGATCGCCTAGGTCATGCACGAAGCTTTCAAGACGCTGAATGAATTTTGGCTCACTCGTCGGCGGAACATCACGCCCATCTAAGAGAATATGTACGCGAACATGTTCAATACCATCTTTTTGAGCCTGCGCCATCATCTTTTCGAGATGCGAGATATTCGAGTGGACGTTGCCGTCGCTAAAAATACCCATGAAATGCAAGGTTTTATCTGTACCAGCAAGGCGAGCAACGATATCTTTCCAGGTCTGAGTTTCGTAAGCACCACCATTCATGGCTTCTTCGACCGCCGCACTGCGCTGGAGGACGATTTCGCCCGCACCCATCGCATTGTGACCAACTTCACTGTTACCCATGTCACCATCTGGGATACCGACATAGTGGCCCGCAGCACCAAGTTTCGCCATCGGATATTTTTCCATCAGCTCATGTAAAGTCTCAGCATGCGCCTGCGTGACGGCGTTGTAAGGATTATCTTCAGCAAGGCCAACACCATCCATTACTACGAGGACGACTGGGCCTTGGTATTTCAAATTACTCATGGTTTTATTTTAACACGTTAGGGGCAGTGAGTTTTAGCTGCTATTGCGCGGTGATCGATAGTTGTCGGCCTAACAGGTGCTTCGTGCCACAACCAACCTAGTTAACCAAGTTAACTTAGTTGCCGAAGTTCCAAAGTTGATCAAGTCGCCAAAGTTCCTTAGTTCTCAAGTAAACTTAGTTAACCAAGTTAACTAAGTTGGTTGTCCGTAGAAAGCATATTCTACACAGAAGGCAAGCCATGCAAAAAAGCATGCTTCGCACAGAGAGCGAGCCACACAAAAAAACACTCCACGCCCAACACCCCGCCCCATTGCTAACGACGTAAAAATATTATATAATAGCACCAATGAAGGTTTTGGGAGCTAGAGATTTTGCCGGCGCGAAGCAGATCCTCGACAATGGAGGAGTAGTTTCTGTTCCAACCGAAACCGTCTATGGTCTTGCCGCCTCACTCAGCAGCGAAAAAGGCATCGAAAAACTCCTAAAACTAAAAAAGCGCCCAGTCGACAGCGGTAAAATTCTAACCGTCATGGTCCGCAGCGTACAAGAAATTGAAAAATACGCCGTACTCAGCAAGCAAGAGCGCGCTCTCGCCGTCCGTTACTTCCCTGGCGAGCTCACCATGATCTTTGAGAAGCGCGCCGATTTCAATCACAAATATTTCGACAACTTCGATACCATTGGCATCCGCATTCCAGAACACAATTACATGCTCAAACTCCTCGAGAAAACCGGTCCACTCGTCGTCACCAGCGCTAATCCGCGCGGCGAAGCAGCCTGCCTACAATTTCAGGAAGTCAAAAAGCGCCTCCCTTCCGTCGACGCCGTCGTACGTGGTAAATCCGGCATGAATCTACCATCGACCATTCTAGACATTCGCAGTGGCATCCCGCATATCTTACGCCAAGGCGGACTGCTCATCGTCCACTATTCATAAGACAAAAGCAAAAGCCCTCTGTCCGAGGGCTTTTAAGATGAAAGTATGCAATGCGACGACTTATTCCTTATTCTTTGTATCCAGCCCTTCCGTGCCAGCTGTCGTTTGCGAACGGGCAGCAGGACGAATCCGGACAATTTGCGCAATTATCCGGGACAGAGGGGACGGCGGAATAGTCGATAGGCGGACGAACCGGTGTGGAGTGCGGCTCCACGAAAGTGATGGTCGAGGTCACTTTCTCGGATTTGGTTGTTGTCTGCATTTGGCATTCCTCCTTTTGTTGTAGGTGCATCACTGTCCGTGATTTACATATCATAACAGCTTTTCTATGCACCGTCAAGGGGCTTTTGTTTTTGCCTAAATCAAATTGTTACTATCCATAAAACCAGGAGAGGATTAAATCCCCTCCCAGGTAAAGGATCAAAGTTAGAAGGTAAACACAAAGCTTATCTTGTGGTTTCTAACGGATACGGTGGTCCGCTATAGTACCAAAAGAAAAATTGTTTTTGTCCGAATGCGGTAGTCCGGCCAGCCAAGCTGGAAACAATTTACAAGCTTAGCGTTTAGATTCGCTTCGAGAACTATCATTACTCATACGGTGGTAAGCAATAGATAGAGGTCGTAGGGCGGATTTACGTATTAGGCGGCTTCAAGAATCTGTTGCACTAATGCCATGCCATCCTTCGGAGGCATCATAGCATTGTCGATTCCGAGGTTGCTGCCTGCCGGGGTATTCTGAGCAGGAATCGGCTGGGCATCTGCGGCATTCGCAGCAGGCGCGCCAGGAAGGTCGGGCTCAGGGGTTGCGTCGGTGTCCGTATCGCCGGAACTATCGCCACCAATATCAGCATCGTCACTCACGTCGGGTGCCTGATCCGGATCCTTAGACTCGAGAGTAGTCGTAGTCACAGGTTCGGTAGTAGTCACCTCAGTAGTGGTTTCCGATGTGGTAGTAGTTTCCGTGGTAGTGGACTCGGTCGTAGACACCGTAGTCGATTCGGTGGTCGGCTGAGTGGTCGGCTGAGTTGTCGCCTCGGTCGTAGTCTCACTGGTGCTTTCGGTGGTAGGTTCTGTCGTAACCTCGGTTGTCACTTCAGTCGTCACTTCGGTTGTTGTTTCCGTCGTAGTCTCAACTGTCGTTTCAATTGTCGTTGTTTCGGTCGTAACCTCAGTTGTCTCTGTTACCGTGGTTGTCGTGGTTTCCGTCGAAGACGTCGTCGATTCAGTGGTCGATTCGGTGGTCGACTCAGTAGTCTCGGGCGTAGTCTCCGTAATAGTAGTGGTTGTCGTCTGAATGGCCGTTGTAGTTGTCGTAGTAGTCGTCTCCGGATTGTCCGGCTCCGGCTCATCTTCTGATGTAATCAGAACATCGACAAGCTGGAACGAGCATTCCAGACGAAAACGGATTTTGCTGCCATCGTTCTTATAGAATACAAGAGCATGGCCGCCAGTGCGGGTGGACGGAGAAACAATTACTGTCGGAGCCTGCTCATAACCATTAAAGATCATGTAGCAGGCACTGCTATAGTCGCCGATAGACTCAATGTCGTACTTCAGGCCGCTAATCGCAGACATCATTCTGTCGAAATCTGCCTGCCAGTAATTGCTGTCCGCAGTGTAGTGCTCGGCCGCAGCATTCACTCTGTCGGTTTCGCTCGCAATGGACTGTTCATCAGGCATTACAGCGAAGCCGAGCTCTTTGCTAAGACCGAGGATGGTCGCAGCAGAAGCACGAGGATCGTTACTCATATGAGTAACGAAGAGCTCGAACGCCTGCTCCTTCGTGAGTCCCTCAGACCAGAGGTTCTCGCCGAAGTTGTGATCGTTCACAATCCCATCGTTCTGGACGTGCCAGTTGTAGTAGGTGGGATTATTTGCAACGAGCACGGTTCTGGCCTCTGTCTGGGCCGGCGTGGATGAGGCAGTCTCGGCTTTGGTCTCCGTTTCTCTCGCATCCGTGTAGCCACTGCCAGTATCACCAGCAGCTGCCACGCGATTTGCAGACGAAGAGCTCATCCCTGCAAAGAACATCACAACACAAACGAAAATTATCGCAAGTACCATGACGAGCAGGAGTCGAGACAGTCCCCTAAGTGTTTTTTCCGTATACATCTCATCAACCTCCTTGACCTTACGGAAATAAAACCAGAAGACAAATGTGCGCCACCTTGACGCAAAAACGGCATTTACCTTCTACTGTGCTTGGAACTTTTTATGCACAGTAATAATTCGATTTATTGTTAAATTGCCTCCCTAGAACAATCTAAAAGATGAAGATATTATATCAATTTTTTTAATTTTGTCAATTTTATTTGCGGATCCATCAACAAAAATCGGCCGCGTGCCCGACCGATTTTCTAGCTGTTACGCGCCCACCCAGGGGCACATTGTTTTGTTTTAATCCGCTGTTTGTTTTTTGTTTTCAGTCTCCACACTGTCCACTTTTCAGTGGAACCCCGTGAAGCGTACCAGCTTGTTTATATTTAAGCAGACTTAAGCATAACCGTCAAGGGTTTTTGGCATTAATCTTCAAAATCGTCGTCGTAATCTTCGTCAGCCTCATTATCAGCATTCAAAGCCACAACTGCGCCGCGCTCACCCTTCTGATAGCGCTGGTGATGCGCACGGTGTTTCTGCTCTTTGCGCTCAAGTGTAATAACGGGAATATCGCTTTCTTCGGTTTCTTCTTCTGGCTGGTTAGCAGCTTCTTCAGCTTTCTTCTGCTCTTGGATCATGAGGTTTAGCTCACGCAAGACATCGAGCGTACCTTGATGAGCTGCACTAGACATCGCCATAACCTTCGCTTCTGGATTAGCTTCAAGGATGGCAGCCATCTGCATCTTCACAATTTCTTCATCAAGACCCTCGATCTTAGTCAAAACAACTAATTCTGGACGCTCAGCGAGTTCTTTGGAATATTTTTCGAGCTCTTTACGAATATCTTTGTAGGCCTTGCCAGCATCTTCGTTGTAAACATCTACAAGATGCAAGAGAACCTTCGTGCGTTCAACGTGACGCAAGAATTCATCGCCAAGACCCTTGCCCTCAGAGGCGCCTTCAATCAAGCCTGGAATATCCGCAAGCAAGATGCTATCATCGTCAACCTTAGCTACGCCGAGATTTGGTGTAAGGGTCGTGAATGGATAATCGGCAATTTCTGGCGTAGCATTGCTTACGACCGACAAGAAGGTAGACTTACCAGCATTTGGGAAGCCAATCAAACCAACATCCGCAATCAGCTTAAGCTCGAGTTCAGCGTCAAAGGCTTCGCCAGGGTTACCAAGCTCGGCGATCTTTGGAGTTTGGCGCACAGAGCTGCGGAAATGCCAGTTACCATAGCCACCGTCACCACCATGCGCAACAATTTCACGCTGACCATCGCGTACGAGGTCGGCTACAATTTCGCCCGTATCGCTACGCTTTACGACTGTACCAACTGGAACCTCGACTTCGAGGTCTTTACCAGATTTACCGGAGCTCTTCTGGCCGGAACCGGCCTTACCATCTTCAGCAATGAGCTTTGGCTGGAAGCGAAAATCAATCAAAGTATTACAATCTTTGCTAGCCACAAAAACCACGTCGCCACCTTTACCCCCGTCGCCACCATCTGGGCCACCTTTAGGGATATAGATCTCGCGGCGGAAAGAAATTGCACCGTTTCCACCTTTACCGGCGCGAATTATGACTTTTGCGGTATCTACAAACATACTTATACTATAACATTTTTTCGATGTTTCGGCAAACAAAAATCCCCCGTTTGCTTGGGGGATTTTGCTTAATGACCGTGAATGTAGTTAAAGCCGGATGTGGCTGAGCCCCAGTCGATCGTCGACTGATAGACGTGGTTGAACTGACCGTTTGGACCAGCGAAGTTCATTTCCTGAATCGTCACCGAGTTACCTGGATCAACTCCGACGACGACCGCAACGTGACCGTAATAGCCAGACATCGACTGTTGAATCGCACCGAAGGCAGGCGTTTGGTTTACGACGAAGCCACGCGAGCCAAGGCTCCAAGCCCAGTCGCGTGCGTTACCAATTGCACCACCAGGAACCTGATAGTTGCCCGGAAGCACACCGTTCGCAACAGCATTGTTACGCCAGTACCATGCAAACCAAGTACAGTTACCGAAGGCGCCAGGGTTACCCGCAGCACCAGGAGCGCCACTGTAGTAAACGTTTGCCCAATAGCCGTAGTTACCGACCTCAGAAATGTTCTGGCGCATACCATAGTTACCATAGGCATAGTAGCTAGGCGTTGAAGGCACAACAGGAGTTGGTGCAGGTGGAACATATTCTGGGCGATCCTTTTCTGGCAAGTCGCCACCAGGCAAGATAATCTGACTATCAACCGTAATGTCACTGCCTTCAAGGTCGTTATAGGCAATAATTTCTTCCTTGTTGGAGCCGTATTTCTCGACGAGACTATCCAAAGTATCACCATCTTTAACCTTATAGACAATACCATCGACGCTAGGAATCAAAAGAACTTTGCCAACTTCGACATCTTCCTTCTTCATACCGTTACTCCAACGGATATGATCCTTGCTTACACCATAGGCCTTAGCGATCGAATCAAGATTATCGCCTTCCTTGACCGTATAGCTAATAATACCGCGCGAAAGATCGCTCGTATCAATCACGGTTGGCTTATCGTTGGTTGTGTTATTCGTATTCGGAGCGATTGTACCGGTTTCTTCGTAGCGATTAATCACAGAAATATAGTTCTCGCTCACGGTCGAAGCCGAGGCAAGTTCCAAAGTATCTGCAATACTAGCAACCGTATAGGTCTCAGAGACTTGGTCGGCCGTAATCTTGAAATCGATATTACTAAAGTTAGCCGCGATAGGCGTACCAGCTTCTTCTATCTCGACTCGAGAGCCAAAAATCATCAAGCTAAGAATAAGGCTCGAGCCAACGATGTATGGTAATAATTTGAAAAATATTAATTGAAATCTTTTCATAAATAATTATCATCACCCTCACCGTGATGGGGGCACTTTTATCGGATAAACCACAAAAGTACTGCTCCAATTATAACACAAGCCTAATGAATTACAAAATTAGACACATCTGCTGACAGTGCTCAATTTTGTTCTGCTCATGTTCAGCTTCGGTGCGGCCATAGTACATTTGACCGTCGTCACCCGTCAAGAAATAGAGGTAATCCGTATCGGCCGGATGTGCCACAGCATTCAAAGCACCCGCACCTGGCGATGAAATTGCAGTTGGCGGCAAGCCCGTACAACGGCGGGAATTCCATGGACATGGCGTCGTATCGAGGTAACTCATATCGGTTTTATCACGGTTTTCGACCTGCTGGTCGGCATAGTAAGCAATGATCGCATCGGAGCCCAGAGGTACACCAAGACTCAAACGCTTCAGGAAGACCTGCGCAACCTTCGACATGTCGTTTGGCAAAACACCAGATTCGCGCTGGACGACCGAAGCCAAAACAATGCCCTCATGTAAAGTTAAACCCTGAGCTTCAAAAGCCGCTTCGAGATTATTCTCTTCAACTTCCATTTCGAGCTGATCGAAGGTGCGGACAAGGATATCTTCAACTGGAGCACCAATATAGAATTCATAGGTTTCACCGTAAATGTAACCCTCTAGTGAAGCATCATCTGGCTTAGTCTTGAGCATGGCGTGGTCATATTTCTTCGTAAAGGCCTTCGTAATCTGCTCGTCTGTATAGCCTTTTTCGCGCAAGCGGGCACGAGCGGCCGCCAAAGTACCACCTGGCAAGAAAGTAATTGTAAATGTCTGCGCATCTGGGCCCGCATTAAAATTCTGGGCAATTTTCTGCACCGACATATCTTTCGACAAAGAATAACTACCAGTCTGAACCACTAAGCTCTGACCTTCAAGGCGCATGAAAATCTGATAGGCCAAGGACGAGCGAATAATCCCCTGCTCTTCGAGCGCTTGAGCAACTTCCTTGCTCGACTGGCCTTCTTTTACCTCGAAATCGATAAGCGAGCAATCCGCGTCACCACAGCTACTCACAACAGGCGTAATCGACTTGCGATACCAAATAACCGCCGCAACGCCCAAAATAATTACCAACAAAACTACGCAAAGTAGCGAAATAACCAAAAGCTTTAGCTTATGCAATTTACTAGTTGTATTTCTCACTGAACTCCTTTTGTTTTAGTTTGATGTTAGGTCGGCACTTTCCAAGTAGTCCTGTAGAATAATGGCCGCAGCCTCAGAATCGACGAGACCTTTATTACGATCATCGCGCGTCAGTTCCTTCTTGCCAGACAATCTCGTTTCCGCCATTACGGAAGTAAGGGATTCGTCTTGGAAGTGGATTTCAGGCAGTTTTTGCCCTTTTTCTGCGAGGAATTGTTTGAGTTTTTCGACAAATTCTTGAACCAACACAGTTTGCTGAGTGGCTTCACCCTTGCTATTGCGTGGGAAGCCGCAAACTAACGCTTCAGCTTTTTCGAGGCGAAGATTCTTTGCGATATTTTCAAATTCATTTCCGTCGACTGGAATCATCTCGCGCGGAATAGCAATGCGGACCGATGTATCCGCAAATGCCACACCGATCCGCCGCGTGCCGACGTCTAGCGCCAAAACACGCATTATTTAACTAGTTCTATATTAATAGTCACTCTCTCTTTATCTTTTGGAATGGTCGAGAATGGCTTGACGTCGATATTTACATTCGAAACGCCGTTAATAGATTTGAGCTTACGATAGACATCGCTCTTCTTGTTGCCGAGGGCATTTTCAAGAATCATGTCTTCAGATACTTCTGGAGCCGTCAAGACAACACTCTTGAGCTTAGCGGTAATTTCGCCATCAGCATTCTTGTAAGAATCGAAGAAGACAGTATCTTTTTCGGCTTTGGCGCTCGTGTCGCTGTTTGACGTGAGTTTCTTTTCGAAGCCGGAGACACCGGTCGAGTAGATTGTCTGAGTGTTATCACCAATATTTTCAGAAGCTTTCTTAGCAATGAAATCGTTAACCTCAGAGCGCTTTACAGCAAAGACGGAGTAGCTGCGCTCAAGCGTGAGCTTTGGCTTCTTGTCGTCTTTGACTTCACCTTCGAGATCAGGATCGCTTGTGTACTTAGCTTCGGTGGCAGTTAGACTGCTCTTGATAATCAAATAATCGCTATCAAATTGCTCGGCGAGTTCTTTGCGAATTTCATCATCGCTTGGCATCGTGATAGAAGTCTTGGCTTTTTCGATATCATCTTTGCTAACCGTCTTCACAATTTCACTTGAGCCGCCGGTCATTTCAGAGCCAATAATTGTTGCGCTATTTGTATACCAAGTCTGCGAAGTAAACTCCCAATCGTTAGAGGCTGCAATATTATACTTGTCGCCGTTTTCGTTTGCTTCAACTCTGACAGAAATAGTCTTTTCAACCTGGGTCGTACAAGTAGTACCAGTTCTGTTGCAAGTTACTTCTTTGTCGCTATCATCGTAGACAATTGAGCCACCTTCGACCGCCTTGAAAGCAATCTCGCCAAAGGTAAAGACATAACCAGAGCCAATTGCGGCGCCAGAGTTAATGTTCGACTGAGTCGTAACAGTGCCCTTTGGAATAACAACCTGAATTGTACCGGTCGCCTTCTGACCCTTGTCCAATTCGCCCGTGGCCTCGAATTCGGTTTCTACTTTCTTATCGACAGTCTTTTGCTCGACGTAGAAAATACCCTCTTCTGGCTTGGCAGTTTCTTTGCCCGTTACAAACGTCACCTTCTCGGCAAAGTTCGATTCGGAAGTCTTAATTTCGACATCGATCGTTGCACTAGGCGCGATAACAAGAGCCCAGATTAAGAAAGCAATCAAAAGAATTAGTGCTACGCTGGCAAGAATAATCCATTTGAGATATTTCTTGATATTTGGCACCTTGGTTGGCAAAGCCTTCTTTGCACCACGCACACTCTTCTTTTCCTTGAGATCTTCCGAAGAGAGTTCGATCGTATCGTCATCTTCTTTAGCCTTGACTGGAGCCTTCTTTGAAGTATCTTCTTTAGCAGTCTTGAATGGCGGGCGTACTTCGTCGTCGGCCTTCTCTGCCTTGACTTCTTCTTCGGCCTCTTCCTCGACTTTTTCAGTCTTCTTTTCCGGCTTTTTAGCCTCGATTACGTCGCTAGGCTCTTCGCCAAAGTCCGTCTTTGGGAAATCTTTTGGAATCTGCGGTTTGCTCTGAAGCGTCTTTGCGACAGGAATATTTGCCGCCATTGCAAGCTTGGTCAGAGATTCGTCCGCACTAATAAGAACAGCTGTTTTACCGCTGCGCGTAGCCGTCTTTGCAATGAGCTTCACATTTACAGCACTTCGCAAAACGCCAGCCTTCTTTGGCGGCACAAGAGCGACAATTTTATTCTTGGCGGTTTTAACCTTTGCAAGAATATCAGTGATATCGTCTTCCGGCTCAATATAGATGACATCTTTATTCATAAGCTAATTATAGCATAGTTATTATATTTCGTGCGTCGCCTCGCTTATGCTAAAATGTATTTATATATGGGTTTATTTCGTAAGAGCGCGCCAGCCCTAACCGGACCAGTCATTTCTTCAGGCAACATCGAAGAAGTCAACGCTCAAAAACAACAAGTCAAAAATCCCTTAAACGATCTCGTTCTCGAATACATTCGTGAGGGCGTGATTATTGTCGACACGGCTGGCAATATCCAGCTCGTCAACCCTGCCGCCGAGCACATGATCGGCAAGAAGCGCGACGAGATTGTCGGCTTAAACTATCTTTCGTCTATTAAACTCCTCGACAAAGACAATCAGCCTGTCGCCGAGGCCAAGGATCCAATTCGCTTCTCACAGCAGAACGGACAGATGGGCGAAACCCGCGACTACCAGCTACAAACTCTCGACAGCAACAAGATTACCCCAGTTTCAATCATCGTGACGCCAACCAATGGCCAGAACTCAAGCGTGGTCGTAACTTTCCGCGATATTACTCAGCAGATAAAGGAAGAAGAGAAAAAGGACACCTTCATTTCGACCGCCAGTCACGAAATGCGTACGCCAGTCGCCAGCATCGAAGGTTATCTTGGCCTTGCTCTAAACCCGGCAACCGCCACAATTGATGCCCGCGCCAAAGCTTATCTCGAAAAAGCCCACGAAGCTTCCCAGCATTTGGGCCACCTTTTCAAAGACCTGCTCGATACAACCAAAATGGACGACAACAAGGCCAAAGTTAATTTTGTGCCAGTCGAGATGACTGAGCTTGTTAAAAATATAGCCGACGGCCATATTCCGAGCATCCAGGCTAAGAAGCTCAATTACCAATTCGGCAACACGAATGCCGAAACCGCCGTGGCGGGCACGCGTAAAATCCAGCAGCTCATCTACGCCAGTGTCGATATAGATTATTTGCGCGAAATTGTCGATAACTTGATCGAAAACGCCGTCAAATACACCCAGCAAGGTTGGGTACTCGTGAATGTTAGCGCCGACAGCGACAACGTTTATATCAGCGTGCGCGATACAGGTATGGGCATGCCAAGCGAAGAGTTGCCGCATATTTTCCAGAAATTCTATCGCATCGACAACCGCGACACACGCGAAATCGGCGGTACGGGTCTCGGGCTTTATTTAGTCAAACAACGCGTCGAATCCATGAACGGCCGCATTTGGGCCGAGAGCGAAGTCGGCAAAGGTTCTACTTTCTTCGTGAGCTTTCCAAGGATGGACGAAGCAACCTACCAACAGGCAAAATTCGTCCACGACAACACAGAACAACAACGCCAAAACATGATGCTAGAAAATTAAGCATAAATATAATACAATAGGAGTTAGTATGAGCAAAGTAATGTTAGTCGAGGACGATAAGTCTCTCCGCGAAATTTATAGTATCAGGTTGGTCGCGGAAGGTTATGATATCGTCTCGGCTAGTGACGGCGAAGAAGGGTTGGCACTAGCTGTTAAAGAAAAACCAGATCTAATTATTGCAGACGTAATGATGCCGAAAATCTCCGGCTTTGATATGCTGGACATCCTTCGCTCAACCCCTGAAACTGCTGGCGTCAAAGTTATTATGATGACCGCACTTTCGAGCGATGATCAGAGGCAGCGTGGCGAAGCACTCGGTGCAAATCGCTATCTCGTTAAGTCTCAGGTCGGTATCGAAGACGTCGTTAATACCGTACATGAATTGCTCGAAGACACTCCAAACGCTAATGCGGGTGCCAATCTTGATACTGTTGCCGCGATTCCAACCCGCCAGGCCACAGCCGATGCTCCAGCCGTTCCTGGCTACGAAGCCAATCAGGCCATGCAAAACATCGATAATACCCAACTTACAACCGATACTACTCAATATGCCGCATCTCCTGCTGCACCTGGCACGCCAGTCGCTCAGGCAGCCCCGGCTATGCCAGAGGCTCCCGTAACTGCGCAAGCAGTCGCACCTGAAGTTGCCGCACAGCCAGCTGCTATGCCAGCCGCGCCACAAATGGTTGCGCCACAAATGCCAGAAATGCCAGCCGTTCCAAATGTTCCTACTCCTGCTGCTCCAGTAGTACCAGAAGTTGCTCAGGCTCCAGCAGCTACATCCGTCCCTGAAGTTCCAGCTGCGCCAGCTATGCCTGAAGCGCCAGTCGTACAGACCGTACCTACAACACCAATTGTCGCCGAGGCCCCAGTTGTACCTGAAGCGCCAGTTGTCGTTGAAGCGCCAGCCGTACCGGACGTTCCAGCTACTCCTGAAGTACCAGCTGCACCAGTAGCACCAGTAGCTCCTGCTCCAGTTGCACCAATGCCGGCTGCTCCAGCAGCACCAGCTATGCCAACGGTCCCAGCTACTCCAGTAGCGCCAGAAGCGCCAGCCGCTCCTGAAATGCCTGCGATGCCAGCTACACCAATCATGCCCGAAACACCAACCGTCGCTACTTCGAGCGCATTGCCAGAAGCTCCAGCCGGAGCACCAGCAATCCCGACTGTCGGCACTCTTGGCACCAAGACCGAAGGCGGCGAACGTGTAATCCAGCCAATCAATGATCCTACTTTGCAGCAGAATCAGGAAGCACTCACTGCCGAGATGGACGCATTATTAAATGATGCGGAAGGCCCAAAGGCTGATAATCCTTTTGATGCGCCTACTCCTCCACCACTGAATATCCCAGAAGCCTCTGAAGCTCCAGTCGCTACCGACGCGAGCACGGAGGGCACCCCGGATTTTTTAGCGCAAGCTAACGACGACTTTACGGCCGCCGTTTCGGAAGCACCAGTCGACTTTACTGCTCCCGAGGAAGAAGAAAACGAAGTAGACAACAGTGCTGTTCAGAATTTCGAACAGAATGAGGTTGCTAATGCCGAGGCTCAGATGAGCTTAAATAGCGAGCTTATTGATGAGCCTTCAACAGATAACGCCGAAAACGTTAAGCCGATTCAGCCAGGTTATATTAACGAATTGACCGATCAGCTCAGCGAAGATGGCGGCAATACGCAGTCCGAAATCGAAAATCCAATCGCAGCAGCAATGGCCCGCGAATTGGAAGATGACCCAGTCACCATGCAGGCCAAGGAACGCCGCGAACAAGCGGAGCCCGAAGAAGCTGAGACTGAAAATTCCGAGACAATTCTCGACGGCAGCGATAGTGAACTTCCAGCCTTCTTGCGCAACGGCGACGAAGGAAGCAATCTAGGACCAAACATCCAGAGTAGCGACACGCCACAAGGCGAAGAAGCCACAGAATCTATCTAATCAACAAAGAAGACGAGCAATCGTCTTCTTTTTGCGTAATGATATAATAATAATATACATGAGCGAACAAATCCGACTCAACAAGTTTCTTGGTGCCAACTATGGCGTTTCCCGTCGCGAAGCCGACGATTTGATTGCCGCCGGCAAGGTTTTTGTAAATGGCAAGCCAGCTGTTTTGGGTGCACGCATTTTTGATGATGACGAAGTATTGGTTGAGGGCAAAAATATCCTCAAAAAAAAGTTACGTTATTTTGCCCTAAATAAGCCAACTAACTATGTTTGCAGCCGCAAACGCCAAGGCGACACGCCGACTATCTACGAGCTACTCCCGGCTGATATGCAGGAGCTAAAGAGTGTTGGGCGCCTCGACAAGGATTCATCCGGCATTCTACTTCTTACGAACGATGGCGATTTCGCCTTCCAGATGACACATCCGAAATTCCACAAGATTAAGATTTACGAAGTTGAGCTAGATAGGGATTTACAGCCTTTACATCGCCAAGAGATTGCCGATTTTGGCATCACATTACCAGACGGAAAGAGTAAACTTGGCCTGGCGCGGCTCGAAGATGGTTCGGATAAAAAGTGGCAGGTTACAATGAGTGAAGGCCGCAATAGGCAGATCCGTCGCACTTTTGAGGCGGTCGGATATAAGGTGGTAAAATTGCACCGCGTCAGCTTTGGACCATATTCGCTTTCCGGCCTCAAACCAGGCGAATATACCGAGTTTAAAATATAGGAGAAATATGGGCCTTTTAGGGAAACTTTTTGGACGAAACGATGACGTTATTAAGCCACCAATCCAGGGCACAGATGTCGTAAGAAATAATCAGGGGCCAGTGCCGCTCGATAAAAGTCAGCCTGGCGTCATGACAATTGAAGACACCTTCAGTATCTCTGGCCGTGGTGCAGTAGCCGTTGGGCAAGTCGAATCCGGCTTTTTCTATATCGGCCAAAAAGCGACCGTCGTTGCAAGCGACGGCGAATACATCGTCACGATTAAGGGCGTCGAAGCTTTTCGCAAGATGATGGACTACGCGAGTCCTGGCGACAAGGTTGGCCTTCTAATCGACGGCATTGATCGCGACACCCTTGAGAAGGGTTATGAAATTCGCGGACTTCCAGAAAACGAGCAATAAAAAGCGGCGCCGGGGCGCCGCGATTTTGTCATCAGCTGTACGCGTCAGCACTGTTTTTGAACTTGCGGACAAGTTCGCCAACAACACTAAAGATCAGGTAGAGGTCAGCCCCTACCATAATCAACGCAATACAAGCACAGAAGACCCAACCTGTATACAGGCGGTCGAGTACTTCGGCAGCCTCCTCTGCAGGAGCTCCCGTGGCAAGGATTTCGATGTTCTTCACATCTTCATCCGTCATGCCGTACCCGGTGTAGCCAGTATAGATATACGCCGAGCTAGGCTCGCCATACCAAAGGCTGGATGCGCGGTTATGCGTCCGGGCGTGCACCATCTCGGTGGTCCCGTAACGCTCACCGAGCATTGCTCTGTACTCGCCATCCTTGTGATCAAACACCGTCGCGCCCCCAATAAAGAGGACGGTAACGATAATTGAAGCACAGAGGACGATAAGTTGGTTGATGAACAGACGGTCGATACTCAGCTTTTTCATAGCTAAGCACCTCCTAGTAATTAAATTTCCCTAGCGCCTTTCGGCACCAAAGATACCTCTATTATACCATAGGCAGTATAATTTGTCAACTAGTTCTTGAGGAGGCGAGCGAGTTTGGCACGCAGACTATGGTCGTCACCAGTACCAATTAGAGTGTCAATACCGACGCGCAAAAGACCCATCGCTGTTACAAAAGTATGGTCAAGCTCGCGATCTGTGGCATTTTCAATGCCCTCGATTTCGTCCGGATCAATCAGGCTTACAACTGGACGGCGCGAGAACGGTAAATCCTTATACCAGTCGCCCGTCGCAAGAGTTTCTGGAATCGCCGAAAGACCAGCGCCACCACCACAGAGGAGAATTTGGCCCGGCAAGGTTTCAAGCTGATCGAATTCTTCAATGGCAAGCTCAACGCCAGATTGCCACACGTCCAAGTTGCGCGCGACGGCGTTATCGAATTTATGACGAAGTTCATCTGGCATTTTCGGGCTGTCAGCGAGGAGCTTGAGTTTCTCTGCTTCGTCATAGTTTATACCGAGGCGCTCCGCGATTTGGTGCGTAAAGCTACGGCCGCCAATACTAAACATCTTCGTGCCTTCAACACCACCATCATCCACGATAGCAATATCTGTTGTGCCACCACCAATATCCATGACAATGCCGGAGAAATCCGATTCGAGATTATTGCCAAGGCAGGCACGGCAAACCGCAAATGGCTCCACGGCCACCGTTACGAGATCGAGTTGCAATTCATCACAAACACGCTCGATAGCAGAAATATGGACAAGTGGCGCAAAGGCAGTGTAGATTTGAACGACAATTTCCTTACCCTTGAAGCCAATCGGGTTTGAGACTTTGTAGCCGTCAATCTGAAGCGAGACGAGCGCGGAATTAATCAGGCGAACCTCGACGTCCGGATTATTGGTTTCAATTGCAACTTCGCGGCGAGCCTTTTCGCCAGCACGAGCCTGAACACGGTCGATAATCTCGGTCATTTCATCATCGGAAATCGGCTCGTCAGCATTAGCGCGGCGATATTTGATTGAAGCAGTATTACCCTTGATAAGTTCGCCAGCAATGCCAACTACAACTTCGCGCGCACGCACTCCGGCCATTTCTTCAGCTTTGATTAGAGCATCTTCACAAGTTTTAGCGACGCCAGAAATATCTGCGATGGCACCTGCAAACATATTAGTCGAGGCTTCGTGCGCCTTGCCAACACCTACGATTTTAAGCGTACCGCGAGACTTCTTAGCAATGAGAGTCTTAACATATTCAGTACCAATATCTAAGGCCAAGAGATAATCGTCGGAATTTTTGGAATAGTTGGCAGCATGACGAGTATTAGGCTCCTCATTGAGCTCGCTCGGCTCGCCACGAAAGACTTTGGAAGCTTTAGATAAAATGCTCATGTTAGGTATATTATAACACCTTTCATAATGAAGCGTAAAAAGAGCCAACGCCGTTAGGCGAAGGCTCAAATAACCGCAGTACGGGTTCCTAGAGCCCCCTACTCTTGTGATTAATTATAGCATATGCATGTATAGCAAAAACAATCCCCCGGCCTTGTAGCTAGGGGAGAATAATTAGGGGGATTAGTACAGTTTGCCAACGAAATCCGGAATGTAGCCGTCAATATTCATGTAGACCGTCTCGATAATGTTCACCATGATATCCCGGCCGTCGATTCCGTGCGTGTGTTCCAGGAAGTGCACTACCATCGCATCAACCGTGCGGTAGGAGCCGCCAGTCACTTCGATAGCGTGCTTATCCTGTGCCGTGAGTCCAAGATGGGTTTCCTTGTAGTTCAGGCTACCCGCATCGCCACCTGGCGTGAGGAAGGCCACGAACAGAATCCACTCAAGCTTGTCGAGCATATAGAGAATGCTGAGCTTTTTCTGGAGCTTCTTGAAGTTATTGAGGATGTTTTCGCGAATTACCGGGTCGAAGCCCATCACAAAATCACCCAGGAACTTATACTCCTGTTCATCTTTATGTTTTGCTGCATCCGCAGAACCGTCGTCTGCAATGTCACCAATAATCGTCTCGCCAACATCATGAAACAGCAGAGTCTCGATGAAGTTAGGCGGAAAGTATTCCTGAATCTCCTCAAACATCGAATACACCATGACCGCCAGCGCAGTCACAAGATACGAATGTTCCTGGACATTCTGATCGGCCAGATACAGAGGCGACACACAAATACCATGATTCTTAACACCCGTCCGACGGATTGAATGCAGGCGCATCAGAGTTTTATATTTTTCCCAGACGGAATTGCATCTTTCGGTCGTAGAAAAACCGTTTTCAAGCATCTTAATCACCCTTTCAAAGTGCTCCCCCTTAAGCCTATGGTAGCACGCAAGATTACAACAGATGTGAATAATTTGTTGTATTATTTACAATCCAACAAAAAGTAGCCCCGAAGGACTACTAATTCCTATTCTAGAATCGCTTTGATTCTGCGTACGCCAGCTGAGCTAGCTTCTTCCTTCTGGATCTTGAAGTGGCCAAGCACGCCGGTATGTTCAACGTGTGGACCGCCACAAACTTCGCGCGAGGTAGGATTATCGAAATCGCCAATCGTATAGACGGTGAGTTTTTCTGGATACTTCTCCCAGAAGCTGCCGTGCGCCTTAAGTTCGTTGCGAGCATACTCCTTGTCATATTCCGCAAACTGGACTGGCAAGTCGGCCTGAATCCACTCATTTACCTGATCCTCAAGTTTCTGCAATTCTTCTTTGCTGAGCTTATGATCGCAGGCAAAATCGAGGCGCATACGCTCACTGGTAATATTCGAGCCGCGCTGGTAGCTCTCAGAATCAATCAATTTCTGAATTGCTGCGAGCAACAAATGGGTTGCCGTGTGATACTTCGTAGACATTTCACCATGATCTTCGAGGCCGCCCTTAAACATGCCCTTCGAAGCGGTCTTGGAACGATTCCTCTGCTCTTCCAAAGCAGCATCAAATTCGGCACGCCAGTTTTCGCTAAGCTGGATATCCTGGCGATAAGCCTCTTCAACCGACAATTCCATTGGGAAACCATAAGTATCCTGAAGCATGAAAATTTCTTTGCCCGTGAGGCCAGTTTCTTTGAGCTTACCGAGCTCCTTAATGCCGCGGTTAAGTGTGCGGCGGAAGGCCTGCTCTTCCTTTGTCAAAACCGCCAAAACTTCGTCGCGGTGCGTCAAAATACTATCCGGCAAATCCTTATAATTCTCAGCGATGGCCGGCAAAACCTCTTCGAGGAAGTTCTGTTCGATACCAAGATTCAAAGCCTTCAAAATAGCACGGCGAATAATACGGCGAAGTGCATAGCCATGCTGCTTGTTGCTTGGCACGAGACCCTGAGCAGTCAAAAGATAAGCACCACGCAAGTGGTCCGCAATAATGCGCATCTCGCTCGTATTGCTTTCGTAAGCCTTGCCCGAAATCTCGACAAGCTTATCGATGATTGGCTTCAAGAGCGAAATCTGGAAAATATCAAAGGAATCAATGCTGGCGGCCGTCACGCGCTCAAGGCCAGAGCCAAAGTCGACATTCTTCTGTTCGAGCTCATCAAAGCTGCCATCTTCCATGCGGCGATACTGCATGAAGACCTGGTTACCGATTTCCATAAAGCGTGCACCGTCGGAGGCTGGATGACTCTTACCGTATTTTTCAACGTCCTGCTTGTCTTCGCCGAAGTCGTAGAAGACCTCAGAATCTGGGCCACATGGGTCACCGATTGGAGTCGTCTCAATGCCACCGCCACGAGACCACCAGTTTTCTTTGTCGTTATAGAAGAAGATGCGTTCGCCCGGCTCAATACCACGCTTGTCACCATTTTCGGCCGTGTCGATTTCAGCAATCTTTGCTTCAATACCAACCTCAGCAAAAACCTTCTGCCAGATTGAGGCCGCCTCATCATCGCGCGGAATCCCATATTTTTCTGAACCAATAAAGCAAGTAACGTAAATCTTTTCTGGGTTGAGGCCAATTTCCTGCGTCAAGAAAGTGAAGAAGTTGCGGATTTGCTCTTCCTTAAAGTAGTCACCAAGTGACCAGTTACCAAGCATTTCGAAGACGGTCGAGTGGCGCGGATCGCCAATATCGTCGATATCCTGCAAGCGAAGGCATGGCTGAGAATTCGTCAAGCGAGTACCGTTCTCATGCTTTTTGCCCAAAAGATAAGGCATCAAAGGCTGCATGCCAGAGCCCGTAAAAAGTGTGGTCGGATCGTTTTCGAGCACCAAGGCGGCTGGCGCAATCTGCACATGACCTTTAGATTTCATAAACTCTAGATATTTTTGACGGACTTCACTTGCTTTCATGCCGAATATTTTAACATATTTTTACAGATATGGCGAATGCGTGTCGAGGAGTTTTGGGCATGAAAAATCCCCCTGTGTTGCCACAGAGGGATATTCCCCATTTTAGACGAGATAGACCTTGACAGTCTTGTTACCAGACACGAGCTTGAAGCCCATGTCAGTCCCGCCGACCATAGTCCAGCCCTCGACGATATCGATAGGCTTGCCGGCCTTCACTGCCACGTGGCAGGGGCCGATAAGCTTGGCGCCGTGGTTGAGTGCGGCGATGACTCTTGCGCACACAGGTGCACTGAAGTCCTCGCCCTTACACTGGCGGGCGTTCTCCACCACGTAAGTAGTCCAGCTCTGGCGCGAGGTTTTGCGGACAGGGATTTCCTCATATGCGCCAGTGGTCGAACGATGCTTATTGCGCAGACTGTTCTTAGTGAAGTACCAACCGGCCGGGAAGAGCATCTTGGCGGGGTCGTCGTCGGTCACAATAACGTAAGGGTAGCTGTCGGTGACAACCGTCAGCTTCTTACCCTCAGCCATATTGAGGCCGACAAAGGCGGCGATTGCGGCGGCTGCGCCGAAATCGCAGGTCTTGATGGGGTGAATGTACTTGGAATCATTCATCATGAATTCCACCTTTCTATATATGATGTGTTCTTTGCGAGCTTACTGGGCAAAGCCCTGATATCGGATTCCGCATTGAACTTTTTTATTGTAGCATATTTTCTCAAAAATGTCAATACATGCCTAGAGTATCGAACCCCAAGCTCCACAAGTTTTGCTATTATATATTTAATAAACAAGGAATCATTACGGTGTTTTTAAATGACAAAATCCTAGTAGGCAAAAGCGGCGACAAAGAGCTTTGCATTTTGCCCAAAATGGCCAACCGTCACGGCCTAATCACAGGGGCAAGCGGCTCCGGTAAGACTATCACCATTAAGGTTATGGCCGAGAGCTTTTCCGAAGCTGGCGTACCGGTCTTCTTGGCGGATGTTAAAGGTGATTTAGCGGGCACTGCCCAAGCTGGCGAAATCAACGAGAACATCGCCGAGCGCATTAAAAATCTTGGGCTAGAAGATTTCGAAACCAAGAGCTTCCCTGTTCGCTTCTGGGATCTGTATGGCGAATTCGGTCATCAGGTTCGCGCAAACGTCGAACAGGTTGGCCCAGAGATTCTTTCCATCATGCTTGGCCTAACCGAGGCTCAGGAAGGCAACCTCGCCATCGCATTCAAGATCGCCAAGGACGAGAACCTACGTCTGATTAACCTTGAAGATTTGCGTGCCGTTTTGGCCTATGTTGCCGAGAATCGCGACAAGTACAACACTAGGTATGGCAATATTACCATTCAGAGCATCGGCGTCATTCAGCGCAGCCTGCTCACCCTTGAAAACCAGGGCGCAGACAAGTTCTTTGGCGAGCCAGCTCTCGATATTGATGATTTCTTCGCACAGGACACCGACGGTCGAGACGTGATTAATATCTTGCACGCCGTAAAGCTCTTCCAGAGCCCAGATCTCTATGCCAGCTTCTTGCTCTGGTTGCTCACTACCCTCTTTACAAACACGCCAGAAGTCGGCGACCTTGACAAGCCAAGACTGGTCTTCTTCTTTGATGAGGCACACCTACTCTTTAACGGCATGCCAAGCTACCGCCTCAAGCGCATTACGCAAGTTGTAAAACTTATCCGCTCGCACGGTATTGGCCTTTACTTCGCTTCACAGCGCCCAACCGATATTCCAGACGAGGTCATGTCGCAGCTCGGCAACCGCGTTCAGCACACTTTGCGCGCCTATACACCAGCTGAACAGAAGATTGTTCGTGCCAGCGCCGATTCCTTCCGCAAGAATCCAGAATTCGACACCGCTCAAGCCATCCTCGAACTTGGTACCGGCGAAGCCCTCATTTCCTTCCAGGACGCCAAGGGTACGCCAACGATTGTCGAGCGTGCTACAATTTTGCCGCCACAGAGCCAGATGGGCGTTTTGGATGATATGGCTCGCACGAAGATTATTAATGCTAGCCCACTTGCCGGCGTTTATGACACCGAAGTCGATCCGGAATCCGCTTTCGAGATTATCAACGCCATGAAAGCTCAGGCTGAAGCCGAAAAAGAAGCGCCGCAAGCCGCAGCTCCGGCAGCTCCTGTTGAACCACAGACCATTCCAGCACCTACGGTCCAAACTACTAGACCAATGACCTACGAGGAATATTTGGCCGCCACTAAGAACGGCACGCTTAATACTCAGGCCGCTCAGCCGCAATACGTTCAGACACCAGTCGCCGAAACCAAAGCAAAGACGACTACCAAGAAAACCCAGAGCAAGATCGAAAAGTTTAGTGATCGCGCGATTGGCAATATTATCGGTGGCGCCAGCAGTAGCATTGGCCGCAAGATCGGCACTAGCCTTATCAAGAATCTATTTAAGTAGATCCACAAATAAAAATTGAACCCACGCGATGTGGGTTCTTTTTATTCTTCAATACAGACCGATTCGTCAAAATCTTTCATCTTTGGATGCTTGAAGTCTACAAATACCGCCAGGAACATCAGGCCAAGCGCAATTAAGATCGCCTCACGAATACCGACCGGCAAGATAAAGATTAGAGTCGCTACAAATAGGCGCTGAAAATTCAGAGCCATTTCATAGGCGAGATTATAGTTATTGTACTCGTATTTTTTGCTGAGGAGGTAAAATTTACGCTGCACTGACACCTCGTGCATCTTGGTCGTGAAACCCTCAATAAACGACACAATGTACAGCAACGGATTGCCCGAAAAGGCTTTCACTACAAACACTACTACCACCAATAGCGTACTGAGGCGCAAGAAATCTTTGCTTGAAGTATCCAGGCGTTTACCAAAGAAATAAGTAAAAACTATGATCGCCAAATCCGTCATTACTGCAACTAGACCGACCGCCTGATAATTGTCTTTTACGTAAAGGACAACATAAATCGGGAAGAGAAACTTCACAACATTTAACACCTCAAAAGTACCAAAGACAAACAAGTCACGTGCCGGGATTAGCTTGAGGGCCTTAAACAGATTCAGTTTGACCGTATTTTTCTCATGCTTGAACTTCATGCAATAGAGCGGAATTAGGCCTAGGAACATAATCGCGCCCGAGACAATAATCAATATATTCATACTTAGGCCATCCAAGCACATCGCACCAACATAAGTTGCGCCCATCAAGGCAAGCTGATTTAGAATACTAATAATCGCGTAGGATTTGCCAATTTTGCTCTTGTCGCGCACGATATGTAGCATATAGAAGCGGCGCGACTGCCAATAACAGCGCCGATAAAGCGCGTAAAGCAACGCAATAGTTACAATTATCTCAATTGAACCGTTCATATACGGCAAGGCAAATTGCATGCCAATATAGGCCAGGATTGCGATTGTTGCCAGAATACGATTATCGAAGCGCTTCGAAACCATCGCGAGCGGATAAGTAATCATGAACGAAATTAGATTCATGAGCATGTAGTAAAACAAAATGCCATGCAAATCGTAGCCGGATTTCAGCATAATTACTGGAATAAAGGCCTCCATTAAGGCACGACCAAAAGTCGAAATTACCACGTAGGCATCAAAATGCTTAGCGCTTTTGTTCATGCTTATGATTATATCGTATTTTGCCAACATGTTATAATCCGAACAAAGGAGTATTAATGATAGCAGTATTTTTCGCAGACGGCTTCGAAGAAGGTGAAGGAATTATTCCGGTCGATTTGCTTCGACGCGCCGGCCTAGAAGTCAAAACCGTTTCAATCACTAACTCTAATCAAGTTGTAGGTTCTCACAATATTACCGTCACGACCGACCTTGTTTGGGATGAATTTGCAGCCAACGACTATGATACGCTCGTATTGCCTGGTGGCCTGCGCGGCACCGAAAACCTGACCAACTTTGCGCCACTCCATGCCGTCATTAACAATCATTTTTCGTCCGGCAAGCTTTGTTGCGCAATCTGCGCAGCGCCAACCCTGTTCGGCAAGCTCGGCATCCTAAACGGCAAGAACTACACCTGCTTCCCTGGTTTCGAAGATGCTAGCTTTGGCGGCAGCTATCAGAATACCCCGCTCATACACGACGGCAATATTATTACCGGCCGCGCCATGAACGCTTCGGTCGAGTTCGCGCGCGAGATTATTAAAGTTTTAAAGCCAGAAGGCTTGGCGCAAGTAGAGGAAGGAATTCAATATGAATAAGTTAGTCATTAACGGTGTTTACAAGCATTTCAAGGGCGACCATTATCTAGTCGTTGACGTTGCAAAGTTTTCCGAGACCAAAGAAGAACTCGTGATTTATCGTCAGCTTTATGGCAAGGGTGAACTCTGGGCCAGACCAAAAGAGATGTTCCTTAGTGAAGTTGACCACGAAAAATATCCGAAGGTAAAGCAAAAATACCGCTTCGAACTCCAAGAAATCAAAAGCGTCGCAAAATAAGAAAATAGCCCGATTAAGGGCTATTTTTAATACTTATTAGTGATTGGTGCCGGCCCACTCGACTGCAGTGAAACCTTTGCGCTCAAAGCTTGGCAAATATTGTTCTGGCAGGTTCGGATTCTCGTCAACCTTCCAAATATGCATGTTGACACGCAAGAGCGAATCTGGAGCTGGCGAAATCGTCATCGCGTTGCCCTGCTGGCGCTCTTCGGTTAATTCAAAATAGACAAAGCTTTTGCCGTTTTGCTCTAGGGTTGGCAGCCAGTAGGTAATAAACTCGTTGCGCTCGCGATCATTGAGGCCGATTGTGCCGAGTTTTTCCTCGAGGAAGACAATAGCATTGTCTTTTTCGACATAAAAACCTTCAGAATAAGACCTATTTGCTACCCATTCATCCCAATAGAGACCATAGTAGTATTTACCATCAGCATCTCGCAGGTCGCCATTCGGCTGAGCGGTTATCTTCCAACCATTATTGTATTTTGGATAGGTCGTCGTGAGGTTCTCTGGGTGCTCAAAGTTAACTGTAACTTCGGTTTCCGTTTCTGGATAGAGATAGAGAATTGGCTTCAATGCGGCTGGATAATCTGGATCATACGGATCTGGATGATATGGCGTTGGGTCAACCACACAACAATCCGGTTCTTCATGATCGATTGCCTTTACGATAGTAATTACTAAGCCTGCAATTAGAAGAGCTGCGCCAAACATGATGGCGACAATCGTCAGAACTTTACTGCGCTGCGATTTTGGTTTTTCTGTTTTAGCTGCTTTAGTATTCTTCGTTGCCATACTCTTATTATATCCGAGTTTTATTAATCCGCGACAGTACTGAAGTTTGCATTATCAATATCACGATCTTCGACACGCACAACAAAGACATGTGCATTTACACAATCAACTGCCTTGCGTTCGTCGTATTTGACTTCAATATTAACGTTATGGTTCTGGACCGTCACATTGCCGAGCCTCAAACCTTCATCGCTAATCGAATCGATGGAATAGATATAGACATAGCTTGCTTCGCTAAAGTCTTTTGGTTCTGGCAAGTTAAACTTTTTGAGGTAGCTATAGTCGCTAAGCATTTCGCGGAATTTCTTAGAATCTTTCACAACAATCGTACTGCCGCTTGCTGGACGCTTGCCTTCATCTTCACGCACAATCATGTCGCAAGTATTACTTGCCGAATAGAGGTCGAGATTGGCCGCAATTTCAGTTTTCTTGTTTTTGACTGCTGAGGCCAAGAGCGCAATGGTCAAGATCACCACAATCACAATCACACAGATAAGCACCAACCTTGAAGTCTTATCACTCGTGATGGTTTTTACAATATCTTTCTTGCCTGTTGTTTTTGGTGCGCTTTTGGTAGTTTTTGCACTGACTGGCGCCTTGCTTTTCGCAGTTTTAGAAGTGTTAGTTTTCTTTGATTTGCCCACAGTTTTACTCATACTGAGTATATTTTAACATAAGCGGGATAAGTTTAGAGTGGACCACCTTAAAATTGATATAATATTTATTAATCATGAGTATTATCAAAAACTACGTAGAAAGCTTTTTCGAAGAAGTTCCATTCTCGATCAAAGCCGAGGCCGCGAAGACCAAAATCCTCGATAATGTTACCAAGGAATACAATTCTCTGCTCGAAAACAATTCGAAGCGCGTGGCATTTTCAAAAATTGTCAGAAAATACAACTCGCTCGAGAATCTCGCTAAGCACTCAGGCTTCACTGCCGAAGACGTTAAGGCCTGGACCTCCAAAGAAGATGTCGTAGAAGAGAGTGTTTACCTAAAACACTTCCGCCGCGAACGCATTCATATTTATGCTACGACTGCTTTTGCTCTGTTGGCCGTCGGACTGTTCTTGGGCACACTA
Organism: Candidatus Nanosyncoccaceae bacterium; assembly: GCA_045536655.1. Taxonomy (GTDB): domain Bacteria; phylum Patescibacteriota; class Saccharimonadia; order Saccharimonadales; family Saccharimonadaceae; genus UBA2834. The sequence goes on from JAZSOA010000007.1 coordinate 165,925, forward strand.
GCAAACTTCAGTCCACTCATGCTCGTCGGCGCAATTTTCTGTATGATTTTTGCAGTTGTAGATTTTATTCTCTACGAAAGATCCGACGACGACTCGCGCTTCTTCTCGATTGACGGTTACGATCATATCCGCAAGTCTTTTGACAAATACACGACCCGCTCAACCTTTTGGCTCTTTGTACTTTTTGCAGTTTTAGGTGGCGCCATTGCGAACGTCATTAATATTAGTCTAAACCTCAAGATCGTACAGCTACCAAACTATTTCGCGACCGTCTTCTTGATGATTGCGCCGTTCTTGTTCTTATTAATTAAGAACTTGCGCCTTATGCATTTTATCTTCCAAAAGGCCATTTTGGCTAAGCGTAAAGTCTTCTGGAATATCTTCTTTAAGTCACTCATTTTCTGCGCCGCTTATTGGTTGTCTGCTGTCTTGATTTTCTATCTCTTTGATAAAGTCTTCGTCGTCAACCCAGTTATTGTGCTAGAAGTCATCTTCGCGCTTATCGCTCTCGCCATGCTACATTCTGGCAAACGCAGCTATTGTTATAAAGTTGTTAAAGTTAACAAGATCGCCGTTGCTGTCGCCTTAGTCGCATTGTTAGTAGCCGGCGGATATTCCCTTCTTTCGCGCGATTTCTGGCTCACTCAGCCTTATATTAATTCCCGTCCAAATATTGCTAATAACAATAGTAAAATCGAATATGACGACGAGACCGGCATCTATACTATCACTAAGACCAACGATGATTTTAAAATCTTACAACTCACTGATATTCACCTTGGCGGCGGTCCGGTTTCTTACCACCGCGACTTACAAGCACTTTCAGCAGTTTACAAGCTCATCGATTATACGCGCCCAGATTTCGTGGTCGTTACGGGCGATTTAACCTTCCCAGTCGGCTATTCCTCATTCTCGTTCAACAACACCGCGCCAGTACAGCAGTTCGCCAGCTTTATGCGCAACCTTGGCATTCCGTGGGCCTTCGCGTATGGCAACCACGATACGGAAAGCTACGCCGCCACTAGCGAGAATGATTTGATCGAAGTTTACAAATCCCTTTCCTACAAATCTAGCAAAACTTTACTATATCCATATACTCAGCCAGGAATCACGGGGCGCAATAACCAGGTCATCGAACTACGCAACGCCGACGGTTCACTCAACCAGGCGATTGTAATTATTGACTCGAATTCCTACACGGGCGAAGGTTTTAATAAATACGATTACATTCACGACGATCAGGTTGCTTGGTATAAGAGACAAATCGAGCAGCTTAACGAGCAAGAAGGTAAAACTGTTTCATCTCTCGTCTTCTTCCATATTCCACTCCAGGAATACGTTACGGCTTACAATCTCTACCAGGAAGGTAGTGACGAAGTAAAATACTATTTCGGCGAGAATAACGACGAAACTATGGATGTTTCGGAATACTCCAGCAAGCTCTTCGACACCGCCGTCAAACTCGGTAGCACGAAGGCTATGTTCTGTGGCCACGACCACTACAACAACACCTCAATCGAGTACCAAGGCATCCGCTTAACTTACGGCATGAGCATCGACTATCTCGCCATGCCAGGCATTGCGCGCGACACCAAGCAGCGCGGCGCCACGCTAATCACTACGCACAAAGATAGCAGCATCGATATCGAGCAGGTGCCACTTACCAGCATCGAACATCTCTACCCACAAAATGATTGGCTAGATTTATAAAAAATACCTCAGGTTTCGGCCTGAGATATTTTATGCGATAATTCCACCACCAATACAGATGTCGCCGCTATACAACACGACACTTTGGCCTGGCGTGAGCGATTTTTGCTCGTCTTCGAAGATTAGTTTATTACCTTCGAGCTTCGCCGGTACGAGTGGCGCGCGATGGCGAATACGCGCTTGTAGATTTGTTAAATCGTGTTCGCCACGGATAATAATATCCTTGAGCTCGATTTCCTTGTTCCAGAGCGCGAGCGAGTTCAAGTTCTGCGAGACGTAGACAATATTCTTGTCCATGTCTTTATCTACAACATAGTACGGCAGACCGGTTTTAAGGCCGAGGCCGTGGCGTTGACCGAGCGTGTAAAAGATGGCGCCATCATGGTAGCCGAGCACCTTATCGCTCTCTTTTTCGCGGATTTCACCCGGCTTCGTCTCGATGAATTCACCCAAGAAGTCTTTCATATTCGCTTCACCCACAAAGCAGACGCCCATCGATTCGCTCTTGTGCGCTACAGCTAGGCCAATTTTTTCCGCCAAAGCTTTTACTTCCGGCTTTTTCATTTCACCCACTGGAAAGATGGTTTTCGGAATAACATCCGCCGAGATGCGATACAAGAAATAGGTTTGATCCTTGTTGTCATCGATAGCACGAAGGAGGTTTTTGCCATCCGTGCGCGCATAGTGACCAGTCGCAATCATCTCTGCACCCTGTTCAAAGGCCGTTTCGGCGAAGAGTTTAAACTTAATCTCCTGATTACACATAATATCCGGATTTGGCGTCTTGCCCTTCTGGTATTCCGAGATCATGTAGTCTACAACTTTTTGTTTGTATTCGTTTTCAAAATCAAAGACACGAAAATCTAGGCCCAGTTTTACGGCCGTACGCTTCGCATCGGCAAGATCCTCCGCCCAAGGACACTTCATGCCTGGAAGATTCTTCGACCAGTTCTTCATATATACACCGACAACCTCGTGACCCGCTTCGCGCAAAAGATAGGCCGAAACGGCCGAATCAACGCCACCAGACATGCCTAGAAATACCTTACTCATGCCTTGCTCCTTTCGAGACGGGTTTGTTCAGCAACGATCACTTCGCAAATTACGTCGGCCGCTTGTTTGATATTTTCCTCGTCATTCAACTTGCCCATCGAAATGCGGAGCGAGCCAGCAATCGAAGCGTCATTCAAACCCATCGCCTTCAAAGTCGGCGATTTGATACCTTTACTCGCCGCACAGGCTGCACCGGTCGAGAGATAGATTTCCTTATCTTCGAGCGCGAAGATTACACGCTCAGCATCAATGCCTGGTACCGAGAAAGATACAAAGCTTGGCAGCTGCGTCTTTGGATTGCCATGGAATTCAATATTTGAAATCGTTTCAAGCTTTTTAACAAGAATCTTTTTGAGGTTCTGGAGGCGCTTCTTCTCAGCAACAAGGTGATTCTGCGCATCAGTCAACGCCGTTGCGAAAGCAATCGTGGCTGATACATTTTCCGTGCCCGAGCGTAGGCCCATTTCCTGGCCACCACCGACAGACTGAGCACTAATCTTAACACCATGCCCAACATAAAGCGCACCAATTCCCTTTGGGCCATAAACCTTCGCCGCATTCAGAGTAAGCAAATCTACGCCAAGGCGAGCCACTTTCACTTCCATCAAGCCAAGACCTTGCGAAGCATCACAATGGAAATATAATGGGCGGTTTTCACTATTCAGAGCACGACGTTGGCGTTCTTTTGCGACTAGAGCCGCAATATCACTAATCGGTTGAATCGTACCGGTTTCGCTCGTTACGAGACAAACCGAAACAAATTCCGTCTCTGCATCCAATTGTTTTTCAAAATCAGCTAAATCCACACGGGCATTCTTGTCAATTTTTACAATCGAATAGTTGCCACTGCATTCGGCACAAGCGCGCACCGCCTGATGCTCGGCCGCAGAAATGAGAATCTTCGCACCCGGACAAACCGTCGAAAAAGCGAGGTTAATCGACTCTGTAGCGCCGGAGGTCATCACAAGATCCGCGCCCTTCGCGCCAATAATATGCGCAATTTGATCCTTAGCCGCCTCATAGCGATGGCGCAACTGTTGCGCTGGAAGATAGGCTGCTGACGGATTAAAAAAGTCCGCATCAAAATACGGCTTCATTTCTTCAAATGCATGCTTCGAGAGTGGCGTAGCTGCGGCGTGATCGAGATAAATCACGTTTAGCCTTTGTAGATATTTGCTTTTACGAGTTCAAGATAGGCCTTGGTAGCATTGCGGAAATTAGTAAGCTCAGTACCGTCAATTTTACGGTAGCTACCGTCATCAACCTTCTTATAGACACCATCTTTACGGACTTCGTAGCGAATCGTCTGGCCATCTTCGTACCAAAGCCAGACATTTTTCTGCAAGCAGAAGAATTCGCGCTGGTGGCCAGGCTCAACCTCACCAAAAAGACCGCGACCCAAAGCGGATTCGGCGTTAATAAGATTACGTTCGGCCTCTTTTTGGCGCAATTTGCGGCTACTCGGCGTAATTGCAAGTTTATGTTTAAACTTGCCTAGATTCTTTCCAAGACTGCTTTTCTGCATGCTAAAACTTCCTCAGAAATCGCGCTCAACTCATCATAAATGCTTGCTGGGCTAGGCGCGGCTTGCTTTTTAGTTTCTGTTGCAACGTTAAGTGGGGCAGAATTCAATTCAACGGGCGTAATCGTGGCTACCGTAGTAGAGGTGGCGTCAGAAAGACTGCCGCTGGTCGGAATTCTGAAAATAGCGTTTTCTTCCATTGATTCTCCCTTATATTTTATAGATAAGCTCGGCGTTTTGAGTGGTAATTCTGGCCACCTCGTCGAGACTCAATTTATAATATTCTGCAGCCCATTCGGCAATGTTCCGAATAAATGCTGATTCATTTATTTTACCACGAAATGGCTTTGGTGTCAAGTATGGCGCATCTGTTTCTAGGACGACTCTTTCGATCGGCGGATGGGCGATTTTCGCAAAGGTTGCAATACCATTAACACCGAAATATAGCCCGCGTTTTAAGCCTTCCTTAATATTCTCTTCGGAGTCCGTAAAGGAGTGCAAAACTGATGGAACAAGCTTAAAATTATCAAAAATTGGCCAAAAATCCTCAAAAGCATCACGTACATGGAAACTGACCGGCAATTTCATATCTTGCGCAATCTGCAGCATGTTTTCGAGCAAGAAAATCTGCGCTTTTTTATCGGTTGGCGGAAAATGATAATCCAGGCCAATTTCGCCAATACCTACCAGCTTGGCCTGCTTTAAAGTCTCCCTGGCAGCCTCGAGATCTTTTTCGAGCTTTGCCCTGTCGCCGTCGAACTCTTCCGGGTGATAGCCAAAAGTCCAATGAACCTCATTATGCTCAGCCGCAAAATTACAGGCCTTCGCCGAATCTTCTGGCGAAGTACCAATTACAATGATTTTATCCACACCATTTTGATGGCTCTTGGCAAGAGCTTCATCGATTGGAATTGGAAAATCATCGTGCAAATGGCAATGAGAATCAATTAACATAGTATATATTATATCACTGTTGTTTTTTAACGAGAATATGTTATAGTATGCGGAGGAGGTGATATTATGGGAAAAATTCTACTCCCATATCTTGCAAATGCTAACGGCGAGCTCACGAAACTCGAAGCAGATATCCAGGGCGCAGTACAGGATGTCGAAGAGTTCTACGGCGACCGCCTAAAGCGGCCTATCGACGTGGTTTTTACCTGCTCAATCCCCGAAATAGTCATCCCCGAGGATGGCGTTGGTGGACGCGCTTATGCAGATAACTACATCACGCTAGGTCTTGCGCGTAGCCGCATGCCTTCCAGGCATGCAATCGGCGAAATGCTTTGCCACGAAATCGGCCACGCTTATCGTTGGCAACACAATCCGGAACAAGCCGACAGCTTCATACGAATGGCAATCCTCGAGGGAATTTCGATTTGTCTGGAGGAGGAATTCGCAAAGCGTTCCAAGGCTAAGATCTTTTTCTTGGAGACTATTCAGAATAGATATGCCAATATCGACACTTGCGCATCTATCCTCAAGAAGACCAAACCGATCTGGAATACAGATCGCTACGACTACAATACGCTGTTCTATGATGGTAATAACAGCCTACCTCGCTGGACTGGATACACTCTGGGCTATATGATCGTATCTGACGTTCTTTCCAATAGCAGCCATGGCATCTTTGAACTGGCCACAAAGCGGTATTCCTACATCGAATGCCTCTTCAACAAAATGCTCCCTCGCTGAGGGAGCTATTTTTGTCGCTTTAACCGCGTGGCGGTTCGCCTTCTGGCTCGTCGAGCAATTTCTTGCTCTTAATTTCGTAGCGCTTACCGTTTACTGGCGAGACGAAGTAATCTTCGTTTAAAAGATTCACAAACATACCGAGGTCTTTGTCGTCCATGATAATAATCTGGCCTTGGTCATCCGTCATGAGCTCGAGCTGCATTTCGTCGGCATAATCCAAAAGCTCATCCTGCTTCATGGCACCAATCTCGACGTTCTGAAGCTTCTTAACGAGAGGTTTCTTATCCTCAAGCAAAGCGTTGAGCGTGAGGCCTTCTGGGAAGCTAAGCTTGTAGGCTTCCTGAAGCTCCTTTGCCTTCTGTTCAGAGATAAGCTGCGACTTGTAATCGTACTGGAAGAGCTTTTCGAACTTACTCTGGTTAAAGATTACAATGTTGCCGTTTATGATGGCCGTTTCGTTGCCCTCTGGCATCTTGATGGCGATATCTGCCGTGAGTGGCTCAAAGCTTTCGCCGTTAAGCTCCCAGCTGACCTTGCCCTTCAAGGCCGAACCAGCCGCCAAGTTCTTGGCGATATAGAAGGATTCTGGACCCTCATCGCCAGGATAGGTAAAGCGCGCGACGATACCCTTGATACGCTTGAATTCGTATTCGTTATCCGTGAAGTAGTTAATGCCTTTGTATTCATGCTCAATAAGATGGATGAGTGATTCGGCACGTTCGACTCTTTCGAGGGGAATCCTATAGATAACCTTGTCTTCGCCGTCGCTGAGTTCATAATCGCGACATTCGAGGCCCTTTTCAGCCTCTTTGACCACATAATCTACCGCCTCGAGCATAAACATGGCCTTAACAGTCTGAGTTAGACCTTCAGAATAACGCACCTTGTATGGAGCATAATTCTTGTTAAATAAGAAAAGCTCGACCGAAACATTGTTCTTAATTTCGTCGATATTGTTTGCCCATTGAAAAACATCAAAATTGTTCGATGATGAAGAATTAGACGCAGGCCGAGTCATAGCCTCGCTCGTCTCTGGTGCGGCATTTTCGGTAGTTTCTGTCGTTTCTACCACTGCCGCCTCTTCCGATACTTCCTCCATTTGCCTCCTTAATTACTTTATACAGTATAGCATAGAAAAACCTGCCACCCCAAAGGATGACAGGTGATTATTCCTAGTACGCGAGCGCCGCGTCGAGCTGTGGATCTTGTTCTTTGTTGATCTGCTCGAAGGTGCGTTCGACGGTCTTATCTGGCTCAATGCCGTCACCGTTAATATTCTGGCCATTTGGCGTGTACCACTTAGCAATCGTAACACGAAGGACGGAGCCATCACGGAGCTTATCGAGCGCCTGAACACTGCCCTTACCATAAGTCTTTTCACCGATGAGGGTAGCTTTGCCGTGATCATGCAAGGCGCCGGCGACGATTTCTGAAGCCGATGCAGTTGAACCATTAACCAAGACGATCGTCTTCATATCTTTGAAGACCGCAGCACCCGTGCGAGCGTAGCCCTTGTTATCCTGATAGCCATTCTTAGAGCGCTGTTCATAGACAAGGTCGCCATCCAGCCAGAGCGAAGCCACTTCTTCAGCGGCACTGACATAGCCACCACCGTTACCACGAAGGTCAAGAACAACCTTTTCGCAGCCCTTACTCTTGATCTCATTGGCTTTCTGGCGAGCAAGCGTGCCGGTATCGCTATCGAAGCGTGAAATCGTCAAAACCGCCGTCTTGCCGCTGTTGCGATAAGTGACATAAACCGAGGCGTTGTTAATCTTTTCGCGGGTAACCGTAAAGGTCTTCTCTTCGCCATCACGCACGACCGTAAAGGTAACCTGCGTGCCCTCTTGGCCGCGGAGGCGCTTCGAGATTTCTTCAACACCAAGCGCCGAAACATCCTCGTCGCCAACCTTGTAGATGATATCACCAGCGAGCACACCAGCACGACGCGCTGGGTTGTTTTCGGTCGTACGAAGAACCTTGGTATAGCCATCGCGCTCACCAATCTCAACACCAATACCGGCACCCACATCACCTTCGAGATCTTTATTGAACTCTTCAGCCTCAGCCACGGTCATGTAGTAAGTATATTTATCGCCAGCAGCATTCACGAGGCCGCGCTTAGCTTCTTCAATAACCTTAGAAGTATTCAGGTCGCCATCAAAATCCTCAGCAAGAAGTGAATATACATCATTCAAGCTACTAAAATCTACTTCGCCCTTATTGCCAGCAAAGTTCACATCCGCTTCGACTTTATACCAGTTTTTACCAACGAAGAAACCGATGACGAGCGTAATAAAACAACAGATAATAGTCGTCGTGAGCTGAATCTTTTTGAAGCCGATCGGCTCGTTGTACGGATTCAACAACTCCTGTTCCTCGCTACTCTTAACAATGTGCCTGGTTTTAGACTCTGTGACAGCACTAGGCTCTGCTCTCTCATTATTCTTCGCATTAGACATAAGTATATTGTAACACGCGATAAGGGATAAAAAAGAGCCCCTCGATGAGGCTCCTTTTCGTAAACTTTTACTATCCACCGAAGTAGAGATAAACGTAGAGACCAGTACCTACCCACTGTTCGGAATATTCACCAAAGACATAGCCCGTAGCAGCGTTAGCGGCGTTGTATTGCGAGATGTAAACCATCGAACCGTCGTCACTGACTGCCTCTACCCAGACTGCGTGACCATAGTATGGATCCTGCGCGATACCAACTGTACCCGGTTTTGGCACATTACTGACCGTAATACCCATCGCACGAGCGTTGGCTGGCCATTGGTTGGCATTACCGCGTCCACCCCAATATGGCATATAGCCGTAAGTCTGCTGAACCTTCCAAGCCGTATAGCTCACACATTCACAGATATACATGCCCCATGGATCAGCATAGGCATCCTGGTAGGCCGGGCAAACGCCGCTGTACGGATAGCCACCTTTAGCTGGATCACCCGCCTGCGCGATACTTGCACCGTATTGTCTGTATTTTTCAGCAAGAAGCTCTGATTGTTTCTTAAGTAATTCCGCCCTTTCGCCGTCTTTCTGACCCCTTATGTCGGCAACTTCATTGGTATTTCTTTCGTTCAAAGCGAGAAGTTGTTTCTGCTCTTCCTGCTTTGCGACGAGTTGCTCTTTTTGCGACTCGAGATCAGCTAAGACTTGTTCGGCCTTAACTTTTTCAGCATTAAGCTCAGCTTCGAGTTTCTTGTTTTCTTCTACAATGCCCATCAAGGTATCTGAAATCGAGGAGAGATTAACTTCCTGATCCAAGAAAGCCGAGAAACTATCCGAAGAGGCAAGGCGCTCAATGGTTGAGTTTTCTTCACTGTAGTAATACTGCGCAATCGCGTAACCAATCGCTTCGTTATTATCCGCAATGCGCTTCTTGGTCGATTCGATTTCTAGGACTAAGCGATCATGCTCGGCCTGTTTGAGGCTAATTTCCTTACGAAGTTTATCTTGCTCGACCGTCAAACGTTCAATCTCGGCCTCAATATTTCCAGCCTGCTCTTTAAGATCAGCAAGCTTCTGGTTGTATTCATCGATCTCCGAGTTTAGCGAACTAATTTTTCCTTGAACACAAGACAAATCACACTCTTCCTCGTCCGCATAGGCACTCGTAATAATCGAGAAACTTGTAAACAATGACAAAAGCGCGAGTAAAATGCTCGTCTTTTGTTTATGTGTGAGGAAATTCTGTTTCATTATTTGACCTTAACATATTTACGCGTTGCGAGTAATGCCGAAATTACACCAATCAAGACGCCGATTAACATAATAAGGGCAGCGAAATAGAGCCAATGTTCTTGCATGAGATTAATAGTTGGATCCATCAAGGCCTGACCAATCGAATCACGCAAAGCGAAGGTACCGAAGAAAGCAACCAAGGCAGCAGCGATTGAGGAGATAATACCATAGAAGGAAGCCTCGACCACGAATGGACCAATAATAAACCAGCGACTCGCGCCAACGAGGCGCATCATGTAGATTTCTTCCTTGCGGTTATAAATTGACATACGAATCGTATTAAAGACAACCAAGATTGCAATCACAGCAAAGACGCCCGCAGCGGCAAGACCAGCGAGACGAATGCGATTCATAATACCAGCGATACGATTCACGGTGTTGCGGTTTTCGGATTTGTAAGTCGGAGCCTTGGCATCGAGCATGTTGCGCATTGAGGAATCGTTTTCGACGAAGTTTTCAAGCTCGGTCGTATCATCAATATCCGCCACCTTAACATTCAAAATCCAAGGCATTTTGTTTGGTGCCTGATAGAGAGCTTTAATCGAGTCAGCATCAACAATATTGTTATCTTTGATCATTTTCTTGATCGCCTCGTCATTGCTCGTCTCTGGCGACTTAGATTTAACCTCCGTAACACTCTCGAGGTCAGACATGCGAGCTACGATGTTATCAATCTGTTCAGTCGTAGCAGTCTGCTTAATATAAATCGAGTAATCGACCTGGTTTTCGACCTGGCCAATTGCCGTGCCAAGCACGTTCGTTGCAATTACTGTCGCTGCCAAAACAACGAGCGTAATCGTCATCATTGCGATAGCCGCAAGACTCAGCCAGGCATTACGTACAAAACTCTTGGCGCCGTATTTAATCACGCGATTATTCGTACGTACCGTATGGTGCTGCGCCTTAGTAATACGCTTGAGGCGACTCTTACTGGCGGCAGCTTCTTGCTTTTTCGTGAGCCTGACCGGCTGCACGTCATTACCACTCGTTACGGTATTGTTATTTGTTTTATCGATTGTTTTTCCCATAGCAGTGTTGATTTTGTTTAGTTATTATCTTACAATCCTACGCTTTGGTACTGATTTCGTAGACTTAGTATCCTTTTTCGGAGTAGCACGGCCAACATCGGAACTGACGACTGGACCCTGAATGTTTGGACTCGTCACATCCATGTCGCGACGGAGCGATTCCGGACCACCGAGTGGCTCAACGGAAACTTCGTTACGCTTGGTAATAATACGACGAGAGGAATTCGTGGCACGGCGGATATCCTCGACAGTTGATTCGACTGGCATCGAAGCTGCAATCGTATGCTTAATAATGCGGTTTCTACCCGTAGCATCGAGGTCATAATGACCGTAACTCTTCTGGTCGCCCACAATTTTACCGTCTTTGAGCGTCACGACACGACGCTTGAGCTGGTTAACAATGTTTTCGTCATGGGTTGTAACTAGAATAGTCGTGCCGAAATTGTTAATTTCTTCAAGCAAGCGAACAATACCCCAAGAGGTTTCTGGATCCAAGTTACCCGTAGGCTCATCTGCGATCAGGATTTTTGGCTGGCGGGCCATTGAACGCGCGATCGCCACGCGCTGGCGCTGACCACCGGAAAGCTCGGATGGGAATTTATCGCCTTTATCAGCAAGACCAACTAGCTCGAGTACCTTTGGCACCGTGCGGCGGATTTCCGCATTTGAAACACCAACGATTTCGAGCGCAAAGGCCACGTTTTCATAAACAGTACGGTTTGGCAAAAGCTTGAAGTCCTGGAAGACCACACCGAGACGGCGGCGAAGATGCGGAATATGCTTGCGACGTAGATAAGTATAGTCGATACCACCAACCATGATCTTACCAGAGGTCGGCTTCTCTTCGCGTGTGAGCATCTTAATAAAGGTAGACTTACCGGCACCAGATTTACCAACCAAGAAGACGAATTCTTTTGGCTCGATATAAAGATTAATCTGGTCCAAAGCCGGAACTTTATCTCCAGGATAATACTTAGTTACATTATCGAGCAATATCATAAGAAAATTATAACATAAGCGACATTACTCGCCAAATGTCTGACCTTTCAAATTGAAGTCCAAATATGCATCAATGAAGCCATTAATCTCGCCGTCCAGCACTGCATCCGCATCGGTTTCTTCATACTTCGTGCGCGTATCTTTGACAAGTTTATACGGATGTAGAACATAATTACGAATTTGTTGACCCCATGAAGCCGATTCGCCCGTACGGAGCTCATTGACGGATTCGGCGTTCTGTTCGTCCATCATCTGCTGGAGCTTGCCGCGCAAGATTTCCATCGCCTTCTCTTTGTTCTGGAGCTGGCTGCGTTCATTCTGGATCGCAACAACCGTATTAGTTGGAATATGCGTAATGCGAATAGCAGAGTTTGTCGTGTTAACCGACTGGCCACCATGTCCACCAGAGTGATAGGTATCAATGCGCAAATCTTTCGGGTCGATTTTCACTTCCGAATCGTCACGAATCGCTGGCAAAACTTCTACACCCGCAAAGGAAGTCTGACGCAAATGATCAGCATTGAACGGACTAAGGCGCACCAAGCGATGTGTGCCATGCTCGGATTTCAAGCGACCGTAAGCGTCGCGACCGTTCATTTCTATTACGACAGTTTTAATGCCCGCTTCTTCACCTTCGACGCGCTCAAGAATTTTCGCCTCAAGATTATTGCGCTCCGCAAAACGCAGATACATACGTTCAAGCATGCCTGCCCAGTCCATCGCTTCAGTACCGCCAGCACCGGAAGTAATGCGCAAAATCGCATCGTTATGGTCAAAGCGACCCGTGAAGCGGAGGCCTAGACGAAGCTTCTGATATTTTTCATCCATGGCCGAAATCTGCTCGTTAATTTCTTCGAGCAAGCCTTCGTCGTCAGCACTAAGCTCAATTAGGCCAGAAATATCCTCGAGCTGAGTTTTCAGAAGCACCCACTCATCAAGTTCGTCATGCAGGTTAGCGAGCTTCGTAGTTTTCAAACGAGCTTCTTCGGGATTGTTCCAGATTTCTGGAACAGCCACCTCTTCTTCAAGCGTCGACATCTCAAAAAGGCGCAAATCAATATCGAGTTGCTGCCAAATTTTGGCAAATTCCTCCTTCAAGTCGCCCAGTCGCTTCTGGATGTCAAACATAATGTTTTAATTATATCTTATTAGGCCGGCAAATCGAAGAGCGGAACTTCGTCAATCTTGTAGTTTGCAATCTGCGTGCGGCGAAGTTCTTTTGTATAGGCGCCACAGCCAAGCTTTTTGCCCAAATCTTCCGCAAGCGTGCGAATATAAGTACCACTGCTGACATGGGTGCGGATTTTGAGATAAGGCTTGTCAAAACTTACAATATCTAGCGAGTAGATTTCAACTTCGCGGGATGGCATTTCGACCTCTTTGCCCTGGCGCGCAAGCTTATAGGCGCGCTGGCCATTGATTTTGATCGCCGAGAAAGCTGGCGGGGTCTGCTGAATTTTACCTACAAAACTTTTCGCTGCTTCCTTGATGGTTTCTAGATCAGGAATCTCGATACCTGTTTCCGAGATTTCACCCTCCGGGTCACCCGTCGTCGAGACAGAGCCAAGACAAATCGTCGCTTCGTAGACCTTATCCAGCTTCGTAAACTCCATAGCCTTTTTCGTGGCTTTGCCCGCCATCAGAATCAAAAGGCCAGTCGCGAATGGGTCAAGTGTGCCAGTATGGCCAACCTTCACCTTTTTGCCTTCGCGCTCACTCAAGATACGACGCACGCGCGCGACAGCACCAAAGCTCGTAATTCCAGCTGGCTTGTCGACAAAAATAATTTCTTCCATTAGCCCTATTATACCTCCTGTATCAATACGCTCAAAAGCACAAGAGTTATGATAGAATTAAAGCATGAAACACGAAGGCGGCATAACAAAATCTACACAAACAGAACAAGAGCTAAATACTATGGAATTGCAGGTTGAGCCAGAAACAGCCGCACATTTTTCCGTTGAAGGCTTTAAAAAATGGAAAGCCCAAAAGGCTACCGAAGCTTCAACTGAGGCCGAGACAAAAGCCGACGGCGAGTCGACACAAGAAGCCGAACCAGAATCTACTAGTGAGACCCACCAAGAAGCTGACTCAAATGCTACCAGCGCCCCAGAACAAGATCCTGAAACAGACTATGTTATTCCGCGCGTTCTAACCGAAGAAGAAAAAAGGGAGCGCAAGTTGCAAAAAGAGCAAGAAGCTAAAAGACGAGCGCAAGAAGTTGCGGATCTTAACCGACAGTACGCAGGACTAAATCCAGCCAAGAAATCCCTGAAAGACCTCCTATTATGGGAAGAAGATTACGCATGGTATTGGAAGCATCTCCATGAGGGTATCTGGGAGGCCGGAGCTGTCAGATTAGAAGATAGAACTCGCCTAGAAGAGCCGGTTTTCTATACTACAGACACCGGGGAAATACACAAGACTATCGAGGCGCAATGTGGCCACTTTTTTAAAGAACGCGCAAGAGCATTACGCGATGCTATCAATTCTTCCGAATTATCTCCTGATGAAAAGAAGAAGCAACTAGCCATGATAGATGCACTTTGGGAGCTCGCCGCGCGTCATATGAAATTTAAAAATATGACCAAAGAAGAAATCCGCAACTACGGTGCAGACTATCAAGAAAGCAGCCGTACAAGAACACATAATAGGGTAATTGAGGCGCTAAACAATCTGAATAACCTGGCAAGAAAATACAATCTTACACCTTTTACGCCACGCAATTTCATGACGAGTGAATATAGAATCCAGACCCCAGCAATGAAAGTGCGTATGCGTTACGACCGCGACTTAGTCGAGGAATATTATGCCATCGCCTTTTCTCGGGAACTAGCCGAGGAAAAGAAAAAGGCCAAAGACATGTTTAGTGGCTTCTTTGGTGGCTCGGACTATTAATCCTTTTACGCTTATCTATTGACTTTTTTGACGTTTCGTGCTATAATATAGACATAGCTTTGTGAGCTCTAACGCTTGAGAGGAGTGATGCTATGAGCAGAGCTAGCACTTTCGTGGAGGAGATGAGTCACGACGATTTTATGCGCCTTCTGAGTATTTTCAGTGCGCGTAAAGAAGTGGCGCATCTCATGACTTACGGAATTGAAGAGATCGAAGAGGATGAGAAGGCTTCCATTCGGGAGATTCTCAAAACTTTTCGATTCTCCGCCCAGAATGATTCAGAGATAGAAGATTTCTGCCGAAGCATTCATGGGCGCGCCGTAAAAGAAAAGGGCTAATGAGAGCCCAATCCATAACTTATGCCGTCCATTCGTGGGCGGCTTTTTCTAGCCACAAAAATACCCCCAAACTTGCGGGGGTATTTTAGGCTTTTAATTATTGATTATCGCCACAGTAAACTGCGCCACCTTCGAGATAATATGCAATTGCAATATTATTTGCAGCATTAGTATTTGCCATCTTTTCTTCGTCTTCGCCACATTTTGCCTTTGGCCAGTAGTGAATAACATGCGTCATACTATTTTCTTTTTGTGCACCACCGCCTTTGCCGCAGCCATTGCCGTCATAGCGGCATTCTGTTGCGACGCCATAGCTTGCACCAAATACATGCTGCGTAAGAATATAGAGGCTACCGTCCGGGTCACAGAATTGATCACCATCACAACCCGTACCGGTGTCGGTTCTAATGCCAGCCTTCGTCTGCTTGCTAGCACCAATATAATTCTGAATCAGCTTGTTTAGATCATTGTCGCCGTCTGGCATTCTGCCATTGTTGTTAGCCTGGTAGTCATTAAACGCCGAGAGAATCCTTGCCATATCTTGGCGGCGGCGTGAATTCCTCTGGCTGCGCTGTAATGCTGGCAATGCGATGAAAACCATCAAGAAGATAAGACCGGCAATCGCGAGCACCAAGACAACCTCGATGATCGTGAAGCCCTTTTTATTTTTAGTCATAGCTTTATATAACTCCTTTTAATAAGCTTATGTTTAGCTTAATAATGCCAGAAAAAATCACCCCCGTCAATGGGAGTGATTTTTCTTTAGACCTTATTAATAACTGGAATCACAATTGGCGTGTGACCAGTAGCGTCAAAGAGGATATGCGTGACATCTTCCTTGATTTCATCCTTGAGAGCTTTCAAGTCTGCATCGCTTCCCTTGCTATGCTCGGCTTTCGTGCGGAGATAGTGGCGAATCTTACCAATCAACTCTTCGGAATCGTCAAGATAGATGAAGGCGCGCGAGACAATATCTGGTGTCTTTACGAGGCGGCCAGTCTTCTTATTAATCGTGAGTACCACCACGAAGATGCCCTCGCGTGAAATATGAATACGATCCTTCACGACCGCTTCGTTCACCTGCTGGTCAGCATCGTCATAAAGCTTATTGCCAACATGAATGCGACCATTCTTATGAATCGTCTGGTCTGGCATGAGCTCCACAATATCACCATCATCAGCCACGATGATATTATCGCGATTGATGCCAACAACGTTTTCGGCCATCTCGGCGTTATGCTCGAGCATATAGAACTCACCGTGATATGGCATGTAGTTCTTTGGCTTCATGTCCGTTACAAACTTCACATGGTCTTCGTAATAGGCGTGACCCGAAAGGTGGATTGGGCCAATGTTGGTAAGGTGAGTCTTACCATTCTGGATAACCTGCGCACCTTCACGGAGCAAGCCACCAACCGTCGAAGTAACCTTTGGCTCGTTACCCGGAATTGGATTCGAAGCAAAGACGATCGTATCGCTAGCCTTAATCTTAATATAACGATGCTGGCCGGTAACCATGCGATTCAAGACAGCATTCATTTCGCCTTGTGAACCAGTACAAACAATTGTCACCTTCTCGTCTGGAAGCTTAATAATGTCTTCCATCTTCATGACGGTATCTTTTGGCACCTTAATTGCCTTAGCACGGAGTGCAACCTCGACGTTATTAATCATCGAGAAACCAGCGAAGGCGACCTTGCGACCGCGTTCGAAAGCTTCACGGAGCACCGACTCAATACGCTTGACCTGGCTCGAGAAGCAAGAAATCACAATGCGGCCTGTAGCATAGTGGTCCATAATCTTGCCAAGGTTCTCACCGACATCATATTCGCTATGTGGGTGCGTGCCTGGCGTATCAATGTTTGTCGACTCGTTCAAAAGCAAAGCATAGCCTTCCTTCTGCTGAATCTCAAGCAAACGATCATAGTCGGCCGGCTTATCCATTGGGTTAGACTCGAAGCGCCAGTCGCCCGAGACCAAGATATTGCCGTTTGGCGTACGAATCACAATCGAAGCGTTGCCTGGAATCGAGTGTAGCGTATGCACGAATTCCACACTAAAGTGCTCAGAAACACGGATATCTTTATGCTCGAACGGATCAACGATCTGATAGTTCAACTCTGGCACATCTGGGACTTCGGTCATCTGTTTTTTGATCATGCCAATTGTAAAGTTAGTAGCATAAATCGGAACAAGCGGACCAAAGTATGGCAAAAGATGTTTACAAGCGCCAATATGATCAAGGTGGGCGTGCGTAAAGAGGATTGCCTTCACCTTGTCACGGTTATCGTCAAGCCACTTGCAATCTGGCACCATATAGTTAACGCCAGGATAATCTGCATCGGCAAAAAGCGTACCCATATCGATCAGGATAATCTCACCCTGATACTCAAAGGCGGTCATATTTTTACCGATACCAAACTCACCCAAACCACCGATCGGAATTACACGCACGGCGTCTTTATGTGGACGAGCCGAGCGAATCTGGCTCATCGTGACCTGCTGCCCCTTGTAGCCGTTATAGCGGGATTTGTTTACTGGAATACCAACAATATGCTGCGTGGCCTGAGCGTTTACATCCTGACTCAACATGCGCTGATGATGAACCATCTCGCCCTTGCGGGTCGAAACACCGAGCGCCACATTGTGGGCCTGAGCTGGCGTAAGCTGCTTTTTCTCAGCCTTGGCGTTTTTGCTAGTTTTAGCGGTTTTCGCCTTCGTATCGACCTTCTTTGCGGTGGTTTTCGTGGCGGTTTTACGCGATTTAGAATTCTTTACCAAGTTCTCATCTTTACCACCTGGCGCAAAATTAGCATTAAAGTTTCTTTTCTGGTTTTCTTCAAACTGTCTTTTGATGTCCGGAAGACGTTCTGCGCGCATTTTGAGTAGCTTTGCGCGGCGCGCCTCCTCGGCCTGTTTTTTATTCTCCATATTCTCCTTTTAATCAATTACCACTTTGGCACTCAAAACTTAGTCTCCACAAGGATGGAGTGCGGAAAGTGTTGCGTAAAGAGTTTATCTGTTACTAACTATTATACCAAAGATTCCTAAATTTGTCGAGCACAAAAAGAAGCCCTTTTCGGGGCTTCCTTTTGAGCAGTCGAGTTTTAGCGGCGGCTCTTTACGAAGAAGGTTACGCTAGCACCAGCAATAATTGCAGCGGCAAGGCCCATTGCCCAACCCAACATCGAATGATCGAGCGTGTCTGGGTTTACGGTCGAATCGCCACTATCAGATTCATCTCCGCTATCATCGCTTGCGATAAGTTTAATGTAGTAACCGTAGCGACCAATATTTCCAAAATAAACACTACCTTTATCCTCTGTCAAAGTAACAGTACGTGCATCTTTGTCGATGGTAATACCGTCAGCTTCTCTTATGAGATCTACGTCGAACAAGAAATAGTTCACAAAATCCGCATTATCTGCAAAGGTGTATGGGATATTTTTCTCGGCCTCGAAGTACCATGTGTTGCCCACGATTAGCGGCGCACTAGACTCAATAAGTTGGCGATAGGTATCCGTATCCGTCTCGCCTTGAATTCCGGCTTTTTCTGCAATTGGCAAAACATCCTGAATGTTATTCCCATTGAAGGAGATGCCTGTTAAGTTATTTAGCTTTGATAGGCCACTAACATCCACGATGCCATCATCATCGAGGTGCAGACTCCCGAGGTTTGAAAGGTCCTCAATATGCGCCAAGTCAAAGATCGGCGTATTTTTAATCGTAAGATCTTCAAGCTGAGTTAGCCCCTCGATTCCGGCCAAGTCCACAGGCGTACCGCCATCTAAGAAATAGTCCTCTGGGATTGGATATGCAGGAATGATACTTAGCGTCTTTAGATTCTCCATTCCAGCAAGGCTTTCCCAATCGACACCTCCCGCATTACAAAGTTTTAGCGATGTCAAATTACCGAATATAGAATCCGTGCGCGATATAAGACTATAATCTGTAACACCTTCAAGTGGATCACCATTGCTACAATCAAATTCAATACTGTCGATATATGAGCCATCATAGATTAGGCCTTCGCGGTCCTGCTCAGTAGTGGTTCCTAACGTAATAGTTGAGCCAGTATCGCTTTTTAAAGTAGCATGCTCAATGAGTGCGTGCCCTAGCGTTGCATCATCGTCGCTTTCGAACGGCACAAAAGCCGCTCTAGCATAAATGGATTGGCAAGAAATACCAGCGGAGACTACCGCTAGACCTGCCGCCAAAAATAAGGCTTGCTTTTTCATTTTCTCTCTTTCCTTTTTGTTTTATTTTTATTTTTATTTTGACCTTTTGTATGGTAATTATAACATATATAAAATATATGCGCTAGCATTTTACAATTTTTGCCAACTTATTGACAATTCAGCTTTTGCTATATAAAATAAAAGCATACAGATTATGACCGGCTCGAAAAGAGGCGGTATTTTTAAGCCGATTCATGCGCTAACCGTTTAGCGAGAATCAGAAAGGAAATATGCAATTCGATATTAAACAAATGATCAGCATGGTCGACGTCATCGCTGAAGAAAAGAGCCTTCCAAAGGAAGCTATTATCGAGATTATCGAGCAAGCGATCGCTGCTGCTTGGCGCCGCGAAGAAGGCGACCGCGACATGAACGTCCGCTGCGAACTCGATCTTAACACCGGTAAGGCTAAGGTCTTCGTAATTCGCGAAGTTATCGAGGATGGCGTTGGCTACAACCCGGCCACCGAAATCCCACAGGCAGAAGCTAAGGGTAAAGAAATTGGCGAAACCGTCGAAGAAGAACACGATGTCGAAGATTTCGGCCGCGTTGCTTCCCAGACCGCAAAGCAGGTTATTATTCAGCGTCTCCGCGATGCCGAACGTGATGCAATGCTCGTTGCTTACGAAGACAAGATTGGCACCATTATTACTGGTACCGTCGCTCGCGTCGAACCAAAAGTTGTCCGCATTGACCTCGGCAAGGCCACCGGTATCATGCCACGCTCCGAGCAGATTTACGGTGAACATTACAGTGTTGGTAGCCGCCTCAAGGTCTTCATTAAGAATATCGACCGTGGTGAACGCGGTGCTGCTCTTATCTTGAGCCGTGCTTGCCCAGAATTCGTCGAACATCTCTTCCGCCAGGAAGTTCCAGAAGTCGAAAACGGTAGCGTCGAAATCCGTGGCATCGCCCGCGAAGCTGGTCGCCGCACCAAGATTGCTGTTTCTGCAACCATCCCAGGCATCGACCCAGTTGGTACCTTCGTTGGTGGCCGTGGCGTCCGCGTTCAGGCCGGCATGAACGAAAACGGCGGACGCGAAAAGATCGATATCATCAACTGGAGCGACAACGCTTCCGAATATATCCGCGAAGCTTTGAGCCCAGCCGAAATCCAGAAGGTCGAAATCGACGGCAAGAAAGCTACGGTCTACGTAGATAAAGAACAGCAGTCGATCGCCATTGGCCGCTCTGGTCAGAACGTCCGTCTTGCTTCCGAGCTCACCGGCTACGATCTAGCTATTGAAGTTGCTAAGGCGCCAGAAAAGAAGAAGCGCTCGAACGTCGAAGACAGCCTCCTCTCCGCTCTCGAAGAAAGCGAAGACGTCGAACCAGACGATAACGAATCTAACGACGGCGAAGAAGAGTAAATCTCAAGCCAACAAAAATCCACCGGTAAAGCGGTGGATTTTTTATTGACCTAGATTACCATTGCTAGCATTGTTAATAATATCAACTCGGTTGTATCCGCTATTAACATTGCGCACAATTGTTTTGCCGAAGGCCACAAAAACTAGCACCAAAAGAAGGACTATTACTGCGCCCAAAATTGCGCGTCCGCCGCCGCCATCGTGGTCATCTTTCATTACTCCTATTTTACCATAAACGCTTTAGTCTTGCGCCTTCTTCAGGTCGGCAAACTTCTGCGCCATGGTCGGATTGCCACGCGTGAGTTTCTTAATAGTCAGGTCGCTAGCCTTATCGTTCGCGAGGCGCAAATTGTTCTCGCTCGAGAGCAAGGCATCTTTGGTCTTTTGAAGCTGCGAGATAGTCTTATCAATACTATCAATCGCTTCTTTAAACTTGCGACTTGCCAAATCATAGTTGCGCGCAAAGCCCGCCTTGAAGGCCTCCATATTTTCCTCAAACTTCGAGATATCAATATTCTGCGCGCGCACGGCCGCGAGCTCCGCGCGATAAGCCTGTGCATTGAGCGCCGCGTTCCTCAGGAGCGTAATCATTGGTATAAAGAATTGCGGACGAATCACATACATTTTGTCGTATTTGTAAGAAACATCAACAATGCCCGTGTTATATAATTCGCTATCCGCCTCAAGCATCGTCACAAGTACGGCATACTCACACTTCTTTTCCTTGCGGTCTTTGTCGAGCTCTTTAAAGAAATCCTCGTTCTTATGTTTTGTAGCGGTCGTCTCGTTTTCGTTCTTCATCTCGAACATGATCGAGATAATTTCGTTGCCGTTTTCGTCGTTTTCGCGATAAATATAGTCGCCCTTGCTACCCGTGCGCGCGTCGTTATCTTTTTCAAAATAGGCGTTCTTGAAAGCCGTCGCGCGCAAACGATTGAACTCGGTCTGACAATGTTGCTCTAACGTCTCGCCAACCATCTTCGTACTGAGGCGCACCTTCATATCCTTGAGGCGCTCAATTTCCTCGTCTTTAAACTTCATTTCGCCTTCGTATTTTGAGACCAACGAAGCCTCGCGCAGCTTGGCTTGCATCTTGATAGTTTCTTCGTTCTGCTTAGCGCGATCCGTCTGCGATTCAAGCTCATTCTTGAGTTTGTCGAGCTTTTGCTGGATTGGTGCCGTCGCCTCCGAAATAGCGAGCTTTTGTGCAATTTCCGACTGCGAAAGCTGCGCGCGCAAATCTGCTACTTCCTTCGCACTCTTGGCTCGAAGCTCAGCAATTTCGTGTTCTTTTTCAGACAATTCCTTTTGCAAGTTTGCACTATTTTTAGCAATTTCGCGCTCATTTTTGCTCGCCTGCTCTGCCAAAGCCAAGCGCTTATCTGCTTCGGCTTGCTTGGCATTTTCGCTCAAACGATTATGCAATTCTTTTTCAAATTCCGCACCGCGCACCTGGCTCAGAATATCTGCATAGCTATCATCATCAACCTTGAAGGTCGTACCACATTTCGGACATTTAATCTCCGCCATTTTACCTCCGTTTTTCTTTTAGTTCTACTCTAGAGTTTACACTTAATTGACTTTCTGTGCATTTATGCTATAATATTTTTATATTTGCACCTTACAATCCGAGTTATGGAGAGTCCATACTATGAGGTGCGCCGAAAGGAGTTTTTTACTATGAAAAAAGAATCTTTTTCACCCATCTTCTGCGTTATCTTCCTTATCGTATTTCTGTCACTAGGCTGCCTAGGCGCTGGCTACTGCGCTGGCGACGCTAAGAGCAAGGCCAAGATCGCTGAAAATGACAGGGTCTGGGAGGCCAAGTACGAGACCTTGCGCATCGAGAAGGAATCAACCAAAGACGCCCTGTCTGCCGACATCGACGGTCTCATCTCTATGATTCAGAGGCTTGAGGAGAAATCCGCAAGCTACGAAGGTGACAACTATGAGAACCACAGCGACTGGCTCGATTGCCACGCCGCACTCACTTATATCGATTGTCATCTCGGCGAAATCTATGAGATAGACACTCACAATCCCGTGCCTGTCATCTATATGATCGACGGCCGCGTGATGTCTACCAATGACGAGCATGAAGTCGTGCAGATCAGCATGCCGCCGAATGCCGTACTGACGCCTCGCTCTGACATCGAGCTGAGCGCCGAAGTGAAGGCAAAGTTCTTTCCGACAACAATCCCCGAATAACGCTCGGATATTTCCACCCCTGTTTCTAGGGGTGGTTTTTCTTGCATTTTTTCTGTTTTAGCTTGCTTATATTGACCTTTTTAGCATTATGTGATATAATATATATATCTTCATATGCACGTTAAGGAGGTGGATATTTATGAAGATACGTGATTGCATTAAGTGCAAACTCACGGAAGAAAAAGTGGCCGACCTGCGCGTGAAATTACTCTTTCTGTTCATCGCTGGAGTGGTTTGCGCTTTTATCGCATGGCTTCTCCGTAAGCTTTGTACCGTTCACGTTGGTCTTTGCTGGTATACTGTTCTCGGAATTCCCTACCACCTTGGCAGATTTGTCGGCGTGGTGGCCTTCCTTGGACTGATTCTGGCGTGGGCCTACTTGTTCCTCTTTTCCCTCTGGGACAACTTCTCCCTCAGGGGATCCGCAGTCGTCTTCTCTAAGAAGCCGCCCGGCGGAAGCACGGAAGAGGACGACGAAGCAGAAGACGAGGCGGAGCCTGGCGATGCCGACTGGTCGCTGAATCGCGGCGACCTCAGCGACTTCGACTGATAGTTCTTTTCCGCATAGGGCGCCCTCCCCAAAGGACGCCCAAATTTTTTGCCTAAGGAGGCGATGCTATGCGCAATCTACCCAGCCAAAAGATGCTCGGGAGATTCTTCTGGGCAATCGGTATCATTGTGAGCTTGACCGCAGGAATTTGGTTGAGCCTCGTATTTATCTTGCAGATGGAAGAAACGAAGGAGTATTCGGTCGTGTTCAATCTTTGGCACGGCGTATATCTCGCTAGTAAGTTCGTTACAATCTCGCTTCTTTTCCTCATGGGAGTCATATTCGTTATGCGCATCATTGTCGCAGTCTTAGACGAAATACATGATCCAGAGCAAGAACCGGAACCAAAACCGCCAAATAATCGCAAGCCAAAGCCGGGCGATCCGGACTGGCAAATCGATTTAGGCGATCTCAGCGACTTTGATTAGTCGCGCCCGACCCCTTCGGGGGTCTTTTTCTTGCCCGCAAATTGCGCGGCAATAAACTTGAAAACTTCTACAATTGGCAATATTGCTAACGAGATAGCAAAGAGGATACCGAGATGCACGAACGGAATCGTCACAGCGTCGAGCAGGTCCGAAAGCGGCGTAAACTCCATCACGATAATTTGCAAAATGATATTACCGATAATTGTTAGAATTACGATTGGATTCCTAAAAATCGAGACACTGAAGAGCGAGTGCTGTTCGCTGCGACAGTTCAAAACATGCAAGTTCTGCAAGAATACAATCAAGCACATCGCGTAGCCACGGGCGGTCGCAAGTTCAAAATGGAAGACATTCAGCATGACCGACCAGGCCGCAAAGGAAATCGCCGACATCACAATACCACTGCTCAAAATGCGCACCAGCAAACTCCTGTCAAAGATCGACTCTTTCGGATCGCGCGGCGGCCTGTTCAGAATATCCGTTTCACCACGCTCAAAGGACAGCGCAATATCCTGCAAACCATCTGTCACGATGTTTAGCCAGAGGAACTGCACAGCCGTAAGTGGCGCCGGCATCCCCAAAAAGACCGCCAGACAGAAGAAGATCGCTTCCGAAAGGCCGCACGACAGCAAGAAGAATAAGATTTTACGGATATTCGCATAGGCAATTCGCCCCTCTTCGACACCTGAAACAATCGAGGTAAAGTTATCGTCAATAATAATCATATCGGCCGTTTCGTGCGCAATGTCCGTGCCACTACCCATCGCGACACCAATATTTGCGCTCTTGAGAGCGGGCGCGTCATTCACGCCGTCGCCTGTTACGGCCACAAATTCACCTTGGCGTTTGAGTGATTCCACGATATACAATTTCTGCAGCGGCGTTACGCGCGCAAAGACGGTTTTTGAAGCCACAAATTCGTCAAAATCCCGCTCGCCCTGGCCATAACTCTTCTGTACGTCGTCGCCGTTTGCAACCTGCTCGGACGCCTCAGCAATCTTCAAATCTTTCGCAATCGAAAGCGCCGTCAAAGGATGGTCGCCTGTAACCATAAGAACCTTAATGCCAGCTTTGCGGCATTGTGCTACAGACTTCTTCGCCTCTTCGCGGACCGGATCGATGAAGGCCACAAGGCCAAGGAAAGATAGACCCTTAATATCTTTTTCGCCATAGGTATCCTGCTTTTTAATTTCACCCTTCGCTACGGCGATTACACGATAGCCGTTACTGGCGAGCTGCTCGTTCTGCGCCTCAAGTTTGGCCAGACTCTTAGTTTTCGAGAAGTTTACCTTATCGCAGAAAGCGAAGACTGTTTCGAGCGAACCCTTAACTGTGCAATAATTTTTCCCTTCCTGCTCGAAGAATACGGCAGAATACTTATTCTCGGATTCGTACGGAATAGTCTCGAGGAGCTTGAGCTGACTGGCGTCGGACTTGAGTTTTTTCGCCAAGACTAGGAAGGCAATATCGATCGAATCGCCAAAGAAGCCCTTCTCGTCTTCGCGCGCTTCATTATTAATCGCACCCATCAAGGCAATCTCTTCGGCATATTCCATAATATTACCCTCGACCGTGCCATACGTATCATAGCCCGTACCAGAAATCTGATATTCCTCATTGTTCGGCAAAACAATTTTCTTAGCGGTTTGCTGATTAACCGTGAGTGTACCCGTCTTATCTGAAGCGATCACCGTGCAACTACCGAGCGATTCGGCGGCCTTGAGCTGGCGCACAATTACATTGCGGCGCGCCATGCGATTCGAAGCAATCGTCAAGGCCATCGTTAGGGCAAGCGGCAAACCTTCTGGCATCGCCGACACCGCAAAGGCAATCACGGTAATCAGGAGTTCGGAAAGCTCTGTATGCTTGATTGCGAGAAGCGTGGCCGTCATAACTGCCACAACTACTACCATCAGAGTAATCTGCTGCGTGAGCTTGTCAATGCGAATCATGAGCGGTGTTTTCTCGTCGTCAGTCTGATTGATTTTATCGGCAATCTTACCAAGCTCGGTTTCTAGACCCGTACCCACTACGAGACCCACGGCGCGGCCACTCACCGCTGTCGTGCCAGAATAGGCGATATTTAAGCGGTCCGAGAGTGAGGTCTTCTCTTCTTTGATGGCCTGATCTATCTTTTCGACCTGCGCACTTTCACCCGTCAGGATCGACTCATCGACCGTAAAATTGTGAACTTCTACAAGACGGATGTCGGCTGGGATTTTGTTGCCCGATTCGAGCAAAACAATATCACCAGGCACCAGTAATTCCGCATCGAGCGGCAAAGTATGACCGTCGCGTACAGCATTAATATTGACGCGCACTAAATTCGCAAGCGACTCAGCCGTACGATTCGCCTTGTTCTCCTGGTAGGTTCCCATAATTGCATCGACCAAGATGATGCCAAAAATTACAATCGCATCAACAATTTCGCCGGCAATAATCGAAGCAATAATCGCCACTACTAACATCAAGACTAGCGGGTCGCAGAACTCCAGAAGAAAAATCTTCAAGATGCTTGGTTTTTTCTTCTTTGGTAAGACGTTTTGGCCGTACTTCTCGAGGCGCTTGGCAGCCTCTTTCGAGCTCAAACCCTGACGACTGGTCGAAAAATAGTTAAAAAGATCTTCGGTATTTTCGGAATAATAGTTCTTCATTAGTAATAATTATATAGCACAAGCGTTGTTATAAAAAACAGATCGATTTAAGGTAAAATAATATATAGATGCCACAGACAAAAAACACCACAAATCACCCCCGCGGCCTCACGAGCGAAGAAGCCAAAGAGCGGGCGCGCGCCGGCAAATCCAACACCGCCGTTAAGCCGCCGTCAAAAAGCGTCCGTCAGATTGTTTTTAGCAACGTCTTTACCTATTTCAACTTCGTTTTTCTTGTCATCGCAATTATTCTTTCACTCGTGCATTCTTTCCGCGATTTGACTTTTCTTCCAATTATCATCGCTAATACTTGTATTGGTATTTTCCAGGAAATTCGTTCTAAGATCGTACTCGATCATCTATTAATCATGAATGCACCGACCGCACGTGTCGTCCGCAATGGCGAACTCATGAAGATTGACGCCGAAGAGCTCGTTCAAGACGATACGGTTTTATTTAAGGCGGGCGATCAAATCGTCGCTGATGCCGTAGTAGTTGATGGCGAAATTTCCGCCAATGAGGCACTTTTGACAGGCGAGGCTGACGAGATTCAGAAAACCAAAGGCAGCGAGCTTCTGTCTGGCAGCTTCGTGGTTTCGGGCAAATGCTATGCCAAGCTCACCAAAGTCGGCGCTGAGAGTTATATTAATCAGCTCACTCTCGAAGCCAAGCGCACCAAGAAGAAAAAGGAAGAATCCGAGATTATTCGCTCGCTAAATATTATTGTTAGAATTGCTGGTATTGCGATTATTCCGATTGGCATCATCCTCTTCACGCAGAGTTATTTCGGTAAATCGCTCGATATAAAGAGTAGCGTCCAGGCCATGGTGGCCTCGATTATCGGCATGATCCCAGAGGGCCTCTACCTACTCGCGAGCATTTCCCTGGCCATCAGTGCTATGCGCCTCGCGCGACGCAAAATCCTTCTGCACAACATGAAGAGCATCGAGACTTTGGCGCGCGTCGATACGCTCTGCGTCGATAAAACCGGCACAATTACCGATAATAACATGAAGGTTCAAGGCGTCGAAATCCTAGATCCCAAACTCCAGAAAGATAAGTTATTTGGCATTATGTCCGATTTTGCCTTTGCGCAAGATGCCGACAATATCACAATGTCTGCCATTAAGACGCATTTCAGTCAGCCAACTGGCGCCAAAATCGGCAAAGTTCAGGCCTTTAGCTCAGAGTTCAAGTATAGCAGCACAGAAATAAACGGCACCAATTATATTCTTGGTGCCCCGGAATTTGTCCTCAAAAAAGATTTCGACAAATACCGCGAAACAATTGAGGCATATAGCCGCAAAGGCCAACGCGTACTCGTGCTCTGCAAATACGAGGGAGAATTAACCGGAAAGAGCTTGAGCAAGCCAGTCAAAGCCATCGCCATAATTACGCTCGTAAACTCCATTCGCGAAAACGCCGCCGAAACCTTCTCGTATTTTGCCGAGCAAGGCGTAGATATTAAGGTAATTTCGGGCGACTCGCCGCTCACCGTCTCCGAAGTTGCTAAAATGGCCAAGATTAGGGGCGCCGAAAAATACATCGACGCTTCCACACTCAAGACCGACGAAGCAATCGACAATGCCCTGAAAACCTACACGGTTTTTGGCCGCGTCACCCCAGAGCAAAAGCGCAAATTCGTTAAATCCCTCCAAGCAAATGGCCACACTGTAGCCATGACGGGCGATGGCGTGAATGATGTTTTAGCCCTGCGCGATGCGGATTGTTCAGTCGCCATGGCCTCGGGTAGCGATGCCGCCTCACAAGCCGCCCAGGTCGTATTGCTCGAGTCGGATTTCTCTTGCATGCCTGATGTCGTCATGGAAGGCCGCCGAGTCGTAAACAACCTCGAGCGTTCCGGTAGCCTATTCTTGGTCAAGAACGTCTTCTCGTTTCTAACCTCAATCCTCGCTATCTGCTTTGCCGTAACTTACCCGCTCGTACCAAGCCAAGTCTCACTCATTAGCATGTTTACAATCGGCATTCCAGGTTTTCTACTTTCACAATTACCAAACAAGGATATTATCCGCGGAAACTTTGTCGAGAACATCCTTAAGCATGCTATTCCGGCTGGTCTAACCGATGCCTTCATGATCGCAACCATGGTCGTCTGTGGCGCACTCTTGGGACTCAAAACTACTGACGTTTCTACCGCCACTACACTTGTAATTGCCGTGATCGGCTTCGTATATATCTATACCATTATCCGCCCACTCGATAACCTTAAAACCTTAATCCTGGTTGGCTGTATTATGGGGCTCGTCTTTTGCACTGCTTTCCTGCCTACCCTGTTCAGTATGGCGCGTATAGAATGGCGCGGTTGGGCGCTCGCGGTCGTCATGGGCCTCTTCTGTCCATTTATGCTCCGAGCGACAGCCTTTGTTGTAAACAAGCTCTGGGAGCTTATCAGAAACATTCACCTCAATAAAACTGAGAAGATAAAGGATTAATCTTGCCCCTCTTGACGCTTATGGTATAATATACTCAAACATAAGCTTATTAAAAGGAGTTATATAAAGCTATGAGCAAAAATAAAAAGGGCTTCACGATCATCGAGGTTGTCTTGGTGCTCGCGATTGCCGGTCTTATTTTCTTGATGGTTTTCATCGCATTGCCAGCATTGCAGCGCAGCCAGAGGAATTCACGCCGCCGCCAAGATATGGCAAGAATTCTCTCGGCATTCAACGATTACCAATCAAATAATAACGGCAAGATGCCAGGTACCACCAATCTAGCAACATTCGTTAATAACTATGTGAACGGTGGCGGAACCCAAGCACCTACAGATCCAACAAAATTTCAAAATCCCGCTAACTGGTCTTGTGGAAATATCGATTCATTCTGCGATCCAGACGGTTCATCTTATCTTTTAACCTATCAAATTGATTTAAAACACTCCCAAGCGCTAAAATCAGACACATTCGATCATCGTATCTATTATCATATCAACGCAAAATGTAGCGACGATGAGAGTGGCGCAATCCTAGAGAACGGTAATAATAATATAGCGATCGTCTATACGCTAGAAGGTGGCGCCATCTACTGCGGCGATAATCAATAATCTAGCCTAAGATAAAATACCAGCCCAGCGCTGGTATTTTTGTATGTTTAGCAGTTTCGCTTGACCTCATATATAATATAAGCATGAGTAGAAACAAGTTATTTG
Source organism: Candidatus Nanosyncoccaceae bacterium (assembly GCA_045536655.1). Classification (GTDB taxonomy): domain Bacteria; phylum Patescibacteriota; class Saccharimonadia; order Saccharimonadales; family Saccharimonadaceae; genus UBA2834. The sequence goes on from JAZSOA010000007.1 coordinate 195,532, forward strand.
CTTTTCTCTTTTGCAATATCGCGATCACCATTTTTGAAGCGATTGGACTCATCATCTCGTTCGCGCAAATCGGCCTCGAAGCTCTCAAATATTACACCGAATTAAGCAATCTACTTCTTTTTGCCGCATCCGTCGTTAATATCTTTTCCGCCACCCGCGCGATCATAACTAAAAAGTCCGCCCTGCCAAAATTCACCTGGCTCCTATCTTACACCGCAGTTAGCACTACTACACTCACTTTTCTTGTCGTAGTCTTCATATTGTCCTGGATGTATAATAGCCTGTTATTTGTCCTAACCACCGGATCGATGCTCTATACACATACAATCTGCCCGATTCTCGGAATTCTCTGTTTTGTCCTCTTTGCACCCAAGATATTTACAGAGAAATCTGCATTATTTGCGACCAGCTTTACTGGACTCTACGGGTTAGTCGCAATCATCCTAAACATTCTACATATCTGGCATGGCCCATATCCATTCTTATACGTCTACGAACAGCCAGTCTGGGCATCAATCGCCTGGTTTATCGGAATCCTTGGCGGCGCCTATGGAATTACCAGGTTGCTATTGGTCGGCAAAATCGCAAAGAATAAACATGTTAAACTATAAATATGGAAGCTAAAAAGAGCCACAAAAAATTACTACTAATCATTATACCGATTGCAGTAGTTTTGCTTGCGATTGTTTTCTTTTTACCTGTCGATTACATGGAATGCGGCCCGCCAGAAGGCTGCGATAAACCTTCGGCACCAAAACGCGTATATTGCGGCACGACTGGTTGCGCAAAAAGCTGGACGACAATTTGGCGAAAAATGACAGGCGGAGGCCGTATTTACAAATCTTCATTTGATATATTTGGATTGAATGCATGAAAGAAGCTAAAAACAAGAAAGAAAATAAATTCAAGCGGATTATTCTTTTACCTATTATAGTCGTGACGGCTATTATAGCGCTTGGCCTAATCGTATTCTGCCTACCCATCAATTATAATGGTTGCGATTCGCCATGCCATTCAAGTAGATCCAAAACAACGTCAAAGAGCGGTAAACCTAATCCATACGAGATGGACACCTGTCCTGCAGTCTGCGTCGTAACCTATACGACGATTTGGCGCATAGTTACTGGGCAAGACAGAATTTCTCACTATTAGTCCAGATAACCGCTTATTGACTTATCGTGTCATTATTATATTATATAGGTATGGATAAGTCCGATGAGATTATTGAAGTAGATATTAGCGACCAGATTGGCTATCATCCAGCCAATATTTCCGACCAGATCTGTGGCAAAATCTTTCCGGATTCCAAAGTAAAGCCAGGCACGCGTTGGTTTTATATCTTGCTGTCGATTATTATTATAGGATCGATTTTAGTTAGTGCTGTCGGGACGATATCACTCTTATTTCAATAAAATAAGCTACCAAGAGGTAGCTTTATTTTTGACTATATAATGCTCCCGGGGCTGGAGCGCCCGGTCGTTATCCCCCTTGTTTTCGACAAAGGCGTATAATGCAGCCAGGTCTGGGGAGCCTGGGCGTTATCCCCTCACCTGACGGTGAAGGGGTATAATGCGAACAGGTCTGGAGAGCCTGTTCGTTATACAAATAGGCGATTGCTTCGCAATCAGAAAACGGAGTTTTCTCCACCTGATTCGCGTGGCTTTTGATCTGCGCCAAATATCATTTGGGCAGACAAAAGGCCACCCGTTCAGGTGGCCTATTTGTATAATTCGGCATCTTGCTAGTTTCCCGCAAAGCAGTATAATCGCCGCTACCAGGCTTGACTTCTGTGTTCGGAATGGGAACAGGTATTTCCCTGGCGCTATGGACACCGAAGTTAGACTCTAAGGGCGCCACTGAAATACGCAATGCGGCTGTTTTAGAATCTAACTTCGATGTAGATGCTTATCGAATTTGAAATTAAATTGGCTTGATGCATTAAGCATCAGTTACTAGTTAAGTCTACTCTACTTATTAGGATCATGCAAGCATAATCTCAATAAGTAGAACATAAAAAGGCAATGCCACGATTAGTACGCTTCGGCTCCATATGTTACCATACTTCCACCTTGCGCCTATCAACCAGATCATCTTTCTGGGTGGTCATAGGGAATACTTATCTTGAAGTCAGTTTCGCGCTTAATATGCTTTCAGCGCTTATCTTACCCGAACATAGCTACTCGGCATTGCAGCAGGTGGCCACAACCGATACACTAGAGGTTCGTTCACCTCGGTCCTCTCGTACTAGAGGCAAATCTTCTCAATATTCCTAACGATCATGCCGGATATAAACCGAACTGTCTCACGACGTTCTGAACCCAGCTCGCGTACCACTTTAACCGGCGAACAGCCGGACCCTTGGAAGGTGCTCCCCCTCCAGGATGTGATGAGCCGACATCGAGGTGCCAAACCG
>JAZSOA010000005.1:0-14835 GCA_045536655.1 Candidatus Nanosyncoccaceae bacterium
ACTCCTTTTTGCATGTTTATCTAGCTGACAGGCTACACGAAAAGCATAGCAAAAAGGAGTTTTCTGACTCATCGGTAAACCTAAACGGAACCACCAGCCTAGCTGGTGGTTTTACACTACAAGAAACCCCCGCCTTTTACAGCGGGGGCTAGAAGAGAGATATAACCAACCCGCAATGCGGGTAGTTAACAAAACAAATAGAGAAGCCGGCTACTTAGCCATTCTGAACCACCATCTCGCACGGTATCATAGCCGCGAACTCGACACCATCCTCATCGCCAGTTTCTTCGAAACGACGTAGGATTGCCACGAGGGCCTCAAGCTGAGATTCCGAGCAAAATGCGCTTTGCGCACACTTCAGCGTAGCGCCTGTAGCGCGCATATGCGATCTCACATAGCAGCGCTGCTGAGCCTCATGCGGAAAAACCGGAAGAATGATCTTCTTTGCCTTGCCACGCTCGGTCGAACGCGGAGTCAGAAAAGTTACGCAGAAGCAGCTCTCCCAGATAGCCTTGCCATTTTTGCCGATTCCATCTTTCGGATAGCACGACGGAATCGTATCCGTGTGCCTAACACCCCAGAAGAAGTCCACATGCACATCACCATCGCGGCGACGCGTGTAGCTGGCGCGAACACCAAGGTTGTGATACTTCCTGAACTCGTACTCGTTCACCACGAAACGCAGCTCGTTGTCGTAGCGTAAACCGCTCAGAAGCTGATCAAGATCCAGGCCAGTCACGCCACTCGTAGTAGGTTTGCTTTCTGCTAAACATTTTGCGATATAGTCATTCATTGCTATATCCTCCTTCAAAAATGTCAAGAAGTGCTTTGTTATCTCTGATTTAAAGAACTCCTTGCGGATTTGTTCGCTTTCGGTCTGAAAAGCGAACATTTTTCTATTATATAACAAAAGCACAATAATTCAAGAGTGCAAAAAGAGCCGCTTTTCGGCGGCCCTTCCCTAACTATAATTCGTTATCGGATTTTTCTTTTGAATCTTCCTCTTCTTCGACTTTGCGGCGCTTCATGATTTTTACCACGATAATCAAAGAAAGCAAAGCCAAAAGCGCGCCGCCCGCAATAAACACTGATACCAGAGGCACATTAATCACGGTCTGCTCGAGCACGGATTCCATTTCTTCGCCCTCGCTATTGATATAGCTCACAGTTTGCTGAACCTTGTAAATACCGTATTGATCACTCGTATAATCACCGCCATAAAACTCTACATCAGCCCCGGCCGGCACTTCCTTTGCATCCTCGGCAAGTGTTTCATATTCGCTCGAACCAAACAATGCACCACGTTTCAAAGTATATTTAGATAAGAAGCCGCCCGTACCAGTATTCTTGAGCTTTACGCCAGCCCGTACGCCACCGCCAAAGCCAAGCGCCTGCGCATAGTTACTCGTAACCGTACCACCACACGAGAAACCCTCGCTCGTTACATCCATACGCACATTTACAACTTTCTTATCATCGGCATCCTGACTATCTTTCAAGCTCAAACCGACTGCCGTATAGTAGCTCGCACCTTTAACACTATTTGGCAAAAAGACGCGCATCTTAACTGTAGCCTCACCCTTAGCCGGCACGACATAATCTGTTTTGCCACCTACAAAAGTCAGCCATTCATCGGCAATCTTGTAATCATTGTTAATATCTGCACTACCATCATAGGTCTGCGCTTTTGTAACTACGGTCAATTCTTTATCGCAAGCATTCCTGAGTACGAATTCTTGCGTGTAAGAACGGCCACCTTCGGCCAATTCACCAAAATCCACCATGTCAGAATTGGTCGAAATACATTCTTTCAAGCTCAAAGAAGCTGCCGGTGCCGGCTCAATCAAAATCTCAGCATTTTCTTCTTCAGCATAAGCCGTCAAACCAGAAAAAGACAAAGCAAAACCCACCAACAGCATAGCTGCCAAAAATGCAAAATTTGTATTCTTTTTCATAGTTCGCACACCTCTTTACTCTTAAGTTTATTTTAACAAAAAAATATCACGCCCGCAAACGAACGTGATATTAGTTTTTATCGCTTGATTTTAGCTACAACACCTAGGCATAGACTGAAGCCAGCAAACGCAATTCCGAGTAGCATTGAGTATTCACTCACGCTATCGAGCGTATTTGGCGTCACCACAGCCGGCTCGTAATGTGTTGGCTCAGGCTGAGGCGCTGGCGCTGGAGCTGGATCCGGTTCTGGATCTGGCTGAGGCTGAGGTGTTGGAGGGATCGGATCTGGTTCTGGATCCGGCTCTGGATCTGGCTGCGGTGTCGGAGGTGGAGTTGGATTCGGATCATAATCATCCGGAATAATCGTTGGCTGGCCGTAACCACCGACGAGCTCGCCACAATCCGCCTGGTTTCCCTCAATCGCTACGCCGTTTACTGATAAAGTATATCCACAAAGATAGATATTGGAATAATCTGAAGCTGAATCATTTAAGCTTCGCACATAAGAATCACCAGTCAAATACAAAACAGAATCAGCCGAGACATTGAGATCAACCGCGCCCTGATTATAGGCGTTAATGTTGCCAATAAAACGGTTCCCGCTCACCATATTCAAAGTAATTGCAGAATTACCATCGACCAAAATCGAACCGTTTGCGCTTGTGTTACCATAAAGCGTCACTGCGCCAGTCGAACTTTGTACGGCAACTAAATTACCCGTCGAACTTGCTGAAGTATTTACAATCGTCAAGTAGCCGGAGTTATTGTCCATCAAAAATGCCGCGCCATCTAAGCCAGAATTAATGACCGTAGAATTTGCAATTGTTAAGCTCGATGTACCCTGCAAGGCAGCGCCGACCGAGTTTGCGCCACTCGCAATAACTGTTGCTTCAGAAATACTACTATTTCCACTGACTAGCATCAAAGATGCTTCTCTGTCGCCACTTGAGCTGTAGCTTACACCGGACAATTCAGAATCTTCCGAGAGAATATTCTGTCCAGTGTAGTTCATGGCTGCCGCGCTCAGTACTATCGCCGAAGCGCCAACGGCGCCCAAGCTACAGACCAAGCCTGGAACCAGACCTTTCCTGTTCTTTCTCATAATGTCCTTTTATTTTTTGTTTTTGTTTTGACCTGTTATATGACTATTATATAAAATTCTTATGGTAAAATCAAGACCTAACTTGATATCCTACGGCGTGATATTTACCCTACTCTTTTGCGTTGCAAAGTTACGCACATCAGCAAAGCGATCATATTCATCCGTCATACGCACATCCTCCGAATAAATCTGAATGCCATCCGAATAGTAATAGCTCAAATCCGAACGATAAATACCAATCGCTGGCGTATCGTCCACCCAGTAAGACAAGAACGACTCGTATTTTGCCTTACGCAAAGCAGCATCATCGGTCGTACGTGCCGACAATAGCGCGTCGTCCGCCAACGGGTTGCTATAATTACTCAGGTTCCAACCATGCGAGTTTGCCTGATGCGAACTATAGTACACGAACGGGTCAACGCTCACTCCCAAGTTAATTTCGTATAACAAAATATCATAATTACGCGGCTGGATGATGTTTGAATAGAAATCCTGACCAGACAATATTTCTGCCTCACCAAACTTGCTCTCGATAACCTCAAAGCCAAGCGCCTTAAGACCCTCAATATACCTTTCCGCAACTGGGCTAAGCTCTGTGCTATCTAGGTAAGCTACCTTCAAGCTAACTGGATTACCGTCCTTCGTGATTTTGTTGTCTGTATAAGCGTATCCAGCATCGCCAATTAACTTCTTGGCGGCCTCTAGGTCATAACTTCTCAATTCCGGATAATCCAAGCCTTCGAGCTGAACATCCAAAATCGGATAATCCAAATCGCGCTTTGCGTATTCGTCGCCACGCACGGTTGCCATATCGATCCCCTGCTGAATCGCTTGACGAACCTTTTTATCACTCAAGCCATTTGAGCTCTTATTATTCAAGAAAGCATAGACACCAGCATTTAACAAACTCTCGCGTTTTGCGACCGATTGACGCGTGAAAGTCATATTGTCGTCAAGCTCAGCCGTTGCCGAAACATCTTCGTTTTCAAAGGCTTGTTTAATGTCAGAAATCTTGTCGTAAGTCTTCAAAGTAAAGCTATCGAGTCTCGTACCGCCCAAGAAATACTTGTCGTTACGACGCAGATAAATCGCCTGCATGGCATTGTTCGAAAGACTTGAAGTTTGCATTGCGTTATAAACAAACACACCTGAGCTAACTGGCTCCTTCGAGAACTTGGCCTCATAGACCAACGCCGGATCATTCTCACTCAAAATATGCTTAGGGACGAGTGGGAATTCTAAGCTATCCGTAAAATCGTTATATGGCGATGGCAAAGTAAATTCAACCGTCTTGTCGTCAATCTTTTCAATCTTGATACTCGTAAAATCAACTCCAATAGTCGTCTTTGCGCGCTTATCATTCAGTAGATCAATCGTATAAATCAAATCGTCTGCCGTAATTGGCTCACCGTCCGACCAATAAATATTGTCACGTAGTGTCAAGCGCCACTTCGAAGAATCGTTATCAATGCGCTTCACTTGCTTTGCGAGCTCACCCTTCATATGACCAGTCGTATCTGGAGACATTAAGTTTGCAAAAAGCAAACGCGCCAAAGCCTTCTCGCTATTCGTGCTAGCATAGAGCGGATTCATTGAGTTTATCTTACCCAAGGTTGCCTCACTATACTCGCCGCCATTCACAAAAGTTGTCGCCCGATAAGCATCTGCATACCAAGCAATCTGCACGATCGACAAAATCAAAACTACGAGACACAACAAACCCCACTCTAGAATCCAGAGACGCACATTGTGCAAGTTCTTCCAACGTTTTACAAAAAAGTCATCAAAATGTTTGCCGGCTTTTTCGTTAAATTCACGAACCCGACGATTAATCGGCACGCGTGCCTTCTTTTGTTTTGGCGAAGTCTCAGCCTTCGCCTCTTGCCCACTCTTTTTAAGTTTTAGTTTCATTTATCCAATAATTAGCATTGCTAAAATCGACACAACGAACAAAACTGCCATCACGACAGAAACGTTAAACATCGATTTTTCCAAACCACGACGTTCAGTATTCAATTCGCCAGAACCATTCAAACCAGCACCGAGCGATGCGCCGCGCTGCTGAAGCAAAATCAATAGGACAAGCAGAATTGCCGAAACGTAAGTAATTACAGTTAAAATCACACCTATATTCATACACCTATTTTACATTACTCGTGGCTAAATTGACAAGGTAATTCGCAATCGAGATCGTAGCACAACTGAGCAAGGCGCCCCAAAAGCCCATTGTTACACCCGGCAATACCCAAACCGTCAAAGCCATCATTAGTACATTGACAAGAATCGTAACCGCTCCCAAACTAAGCCTCAAAAGCGGCAAAGCTAATAGCATTACCAGAGGGCGCAACATCGCATTAATTAAAGAAAAGATTAAACCAGCCAAAACATAGAACCACCAAGTATGTTCTAGCAGCCAAGCGTCCGAACTAAAACTGCCAAAAACATTCAAGCAGACCAGCATCAAAATACTCGAAATCATCCAGCTAAACAAGAAGTTAGCAAACTGCTTCTTTACCATAAGCTTTACTTTAGCGCATTTTTGCGTTTTAGCATAGTATGGTACTGAATCGCAAAGCGATGGCTCTCTTCATCAATGCGCGCAATCAACTTCGCAATGTGCCCATCTGGCGGCAATTCAACCATCTCATAATCTTCCGTCCCGCTCGGAATCACAATGCGCACACGGGCATTTTTGCCATGATCGCCACTCTTGTCGCGTCCAATCACCGGGATCTTCGCCTCTTCAAGCAACGCGCGCACGGCTGATATTTGGCCCACCGAACCATCCAAAACAATCAAATCTGGCCTCCCCCAATCTTCGAGATGATGCAATCTGCGCGTAATCACTTCGAGCATACTCTCTGGATCATTATTCTGCTGCTTGCGCAGTTTAAAACGCCGATACTTTGTTCTGTCTGCCGCGCCATTAATAAAACACACCATCGAACCTACTACGTTCGTGCCAGACTGATGCGAAATATCATACCCTTCAATGCGTGCTGGCGCTTTCTTGAGCCCCAATATTTCCTGCAAGCTACCCAAAGCCTGATCGCTCGAAATATCCAAAAATTCCTTGTCAGAAAATACAATCTTAGTGTTAATACCTTTCAAGCCATACAGCTGATTCCGGTACTCCGCCGCCTTTTCGTATTTCCCCTCCGCCGAAGCTTCATACATTAGCTTCTCAATCTCGCGCGAAAGCTTTTTACGATTTCCTTTCAAATATGAAATCATATGACGAAGCACATGTTTATACTCACGCGCCGTCATCTTCCCCACTTCAACGCCTGGGGCTAAACCCAAATCCGTGTCGAGCGTCTTTTTACCATTGTATGGCTTCGTATAGTACGGGAAAATGCGACGCAAAATCCTTAGCGCTCGCGTAATTGCTGTCTTGCCGTAATATGGTCCAAAATATTCCGCGCCATCGTCGTCTGGATTACGCGTCATTGTTACGTATGGCACTTCGTCCTTCATGTTTATGCGCACATAGCTTACGGATTTATCGTCACGTAACAAAATATTCCACTTTGGCATATAGCGCTTAATCATTTCAGACTCGAGAAATAGCGCATCCATCTCAGTATCAACTACAATCCAATCCGTGTCATTAATTTCGGCTACTAATGCCCGGGTTTTCGCATCCTTGCGCTCTGGCGACTGAAAATACTGACGAACCCGATTCTTTAAGACCGCCGCTTTGCCAACATAAATCACCTCACCCTCGCGATTTTTATGAAAATAAACTCCCGGTTCGGCCGGAAGTTGCTTCAATTTTGCTTTGAGCTTAGGCGTTACATTCATTGCAATAATTATATCATCCGCGCAAGCACAAGCAAAAACCCACCGTTTTGAGACGGTGGGTTTATCTGTGGTTTTAGATTAGATAACCTAAGTCGTCTAGCAAGTCTTCAAGATCTTCCGATTCGGCGCCTTCACCAAAGGCCTCATCGACTGCATCTTTACACTCTTTTTCGCTATCGTAACCGTAGTAGTTCTTTTCGGCAGTACAGTAGTTGTCATAATAGATCTGCTTACTGCTGTCGTTAATGCTATTCTTGACGGTTTCGATAAGCTCATCAACTGACTTCGTATCGCCAGGAGTTGCAACGTTCGAAGTGTAGCTAATATTAATTTCGCCATCCATCTTTACGTTGGAACCGTAGCTACTCTCGGACTTTTTCTCGTAATCGAAGCCAACCCAGACTAGATCGTGCGACCAAGGCTTGATACCAAGAACGATATTATACTTCTCTTCGTCCTTCTTTTCCTTAGGCTCTACGATAACATCACTCGTATAATCGTCATCGTAATCATCATAGTCATAGTCATAGTCATAGTCGTAATCGTAATCGTCATCATCATAGTCGTAATCGTCGTAGATGCGCGAATTCGTCTCTACTTCTTCGCCACAGGTTTCGATTTCCTTCATGAACTCTTCTTCTTCGAGCTTATCCATGAAATCCTCAGCCTTGTCTTCGTCGATTGTTAGCGGATACTTCTTGTAGCCGTCTACCTTTTCAATCTTGGCATCCTTTGAGACCGAAATGAAAGGATAGCTTTCGTAAAGGCTAGTGATCTTCTTTAGATTTTCACCTTCCGTAACCTTCGCCGCTTTTTCGCGCACACAATCGATAGTTTCCTTTACGTGGCCAGTGCTATCAATCTTGCTGTATGGAATTTCATACCAAGAATCGCCAACACTTGCGAACATCGATTCAACGATGGACTTGATGTCGATATTTTCTTCACCACCTTCATTGTCGTAAACTTTTGCAACAAACGAAGAAAGATTTCCGGTGTCCTTAATGCGGAAGTAAATCGCATTTTCACCTTCCATAACTTCGCCCTGAACCTTCACTGCATCGTAGCCGTGCAATTTGAACTCAGCAGTTGCATCTACTGAAGAATCGAGCTTAGCGTTCTTCGAAGAAACGAGCGTAAGCTTCATCGACTCAAGATCAGTATCATCAGTTATTTCGCTAGTATTCTTAATTGTAAAGGTTGAATTTGCGGTTAATTCTTTTGCGCTTAGGAGCTGAATCAAACCATCTGCAATCACGCGTTCGGTTTTTTCGTGTGCCTGATAGAACAAGAATCCACCTATACCACCAAGAACGAGCAACACTAAGACTACAATACCAACAATCAAACCGGCATGACTCTTCTTTGGTGCGCCATATGGCTGAACGACTGGAGCAGCTGCTGGCTGAGTATAATTAGTGTTCATTGCAGGCTGTACTGGCTGAGCTGGAGCAGCTGGTTGCGCAACTGGTTCCGCAGGAGCAGCAGCAGGTGCAGCCTCGACCGGCTTACTAGCTGGCGTAATATCCTGTACAAGATTATCTACAGGCGCACCAGGAGCCGGAGCGGCTGGATTTGCCTGAGCGTTTCCACTAACACCATTAGGTGCCGCTGGTTGAGCGGCACTTGGCGAAGCGGGGTTAATTGGATTATTTCCGTTATCCATTACTTCCCTTATTGTTATTAGTTAGCAGATTCTTCTGCGTTTTCTACAACAGTATCGCTATTGTAGTAGCTAGTATTGTCGCCGTCTTTTTCGATAGCTTTGTCACGTGCCTTGTTTGGCAAAGTACAGTTCTTGTCTTCCATGTAGCAAGCTTCGTATTCAGCTGACTGGTTGATTGCAGAAATTGCAACCGACATTGCACAAACTGCAATACCAGCGAAGATAATCATTGCGACCATCATGAAGCAAAGCAAGAAGCGGTACTTACCGGTTGCGACGTGTGCATCAGGATTCGATTCACGAACGAGGCGCTTTACACCGCTAGTTTTTACGGCTGGCTTCGCTGTCGCCTTTCTTGTTGTTGTCTTTTTTGTAGCCATGCTAATATGCCCTCCATTAGCGCTTATGGTTATTAATTTTGAATCTATCATACCATAAATAAACATTAAAAACAAAACCGCAAAGCCGCGATTTCCGTTTCACAAAAGGCAGCAACTTCTGTTAAAATAGATAATGAAAATTGTTTATGTTTTAAGTGGAGAAAGGCATCGAAACATATATGCAAAAAAATGACTTTAATATTAAATACATCAAGGCTCGCCAGATTCTTGATTCGCGCGGTAATCCTACCGTCGAAACCGACGTTATCCTTGAAAGCGGTCACGCTGGCCGCGCTGCCGTACCATCCGGCGCTTCGACTGGTGCTGGTGAAGCTCTAGAGCTTCGCGATGGCGACAAAGATCGCTACAATGGCAAAGGCGTCCTCAAGGCCGTATGGAACGTCAATAACAAGATTTCCGACATTCTTATCGGTAACAGCGCCGAAGATCAGCGCAAAGTCGATCAACTCATGATCGACCTCGATGGCACCGACAACAAATCCAACCTTGGCGCAAACGCAATTCTTTCCGTTTCCCTCGCTATCGCTAAGGCTGTCGCTCACGCTAAGAATCAGCGCTTCTACGAATATGTCGCCGAAATCGCCGGAACACAGAGCGAAATGCGTCTCCCAATGCCAATGATGAACGTCATGAACGGCGGCGCACACGCTGACTGGTCTACCGACTTCCAGGAATACATGATCATGCCACTCAGCGCCGATCGTATCGACCAGGCCGTCCGCATGGGTGCAGAAGTTTTCCAATCCCTCAAGAACATTCTTAAAGATCATGGCTATGTCACAACCGTTGGTGACGAAGGTGGCTATGCCCCACGCGTCAAAGACGGCAACAATGAGCCGCTCGAACTCATCAAGCAAGCTGTCGAAGCTGCCGGCTACAAACTCGGCGACGACATCTCAATCGCTATGGACATCGCCAGCTCCGAGTTTGCCAACGATGGTCACTATGAGCTAAAGACCAACGGCGACTGGAAGAGCTCCGAAGATCTCGCTAACTGGTATCAGTGGATTATCGATAACTACCCAGTAGTCAGTATCGAGGATGGTCTTGGCGAAAACGACTGGGATGGCTGGAAGATGCTTACCGAACGCTTTGGTGGCCGCGTACAGCTCGTCGGCGATGATCTCTTCGTCACAAATACCAAGCTTCTTCAAAAAGGTATTGATATGGGCGCCGGTAATGCTATCTTGATCAAGCCAAACCAAATTGGTTCACTTTCGGAGACCATCGACGCTGTGCTTCTTGCTAAGAAAAACAATTTCAACTGCATCATGTCACACCGCTCGGGCGAAACCGAAGATACCAGCATCGCGCATCTCGCAGTTGGTCTCGGCACCGGCCAGATCAAGACCGGCTCACTCAGCCGCACCGATCGCCTCGCAAAGTACAACGAACTTATGCGTATTTCCGAAGCCAACAATTCCCTTGCGCTCGAAAATCCATTCAAGAAATAAGCGAGACTTCAAAAGCACCCCTCTTTCAAAGGGGTGCTTTTTATGGTATAATATGCATAACTTCAGCCTGGCTGAAGCGCATTTTTTATAACCAACAAGATCGCAATTTGATATAGATTCTGTTTTGAAGGAGGTGAATTTCATGACAGTAATCGAAAAAGCGCACTTCTATCTCGAAATAGGCAAAGTCTTAGAGGATATCCTCGATACTCTCGGTGAGCTTGAATCCGCCCACCAAAACTGGTTACAGGACGCTAAAAACACCCTCGAAAACAGCACCGACCCTGGACGATTCACGGTTTCACTCAAGGATATTCAGAATATCAGAGACAAGTTCCTAGAAGGCGATTTCTATGCCGCCTATTTTGGCATCAAACAGCTTGGCCTGCTCTTTTATCGCAGAAGACATTACTTCGACGATTCGAGACCCGAAGAAGAACATCTCGAACTTATCCTGCGTGAGAGCGCACAGACTCTCAATAAACACGCAGATAGTTATGTCGAAGACAAGCTCAATGCAATGGATGAACAAGACCGGGAAAAATTCCTTGCAAAGCTCCGTAAATGGAGTCTCATCCGAAGCCAAGGCGCAAATTCCACCAACGAAATCAGCACCCTGATTTGCAAGGAAGCCACCACAACGCCGCACCCTATTCTGCTTGAAATCAGCCTCTCAAAAGAAATCTATTTACAAGCATATTACCAGCGCGACAACCCGCAAAACCTATCCGAAGACGAAAAGAAAAAACTCAAAGACTTCATCACAAGCTTCGAGACCGCCGAATTGCAATCTTGGAAAATCTAAGACCCTGTAGCTGAATACAGGGTCTTTCTTTTCAAAAAATCTTGTGCTAAAATCTAAAACCTAGCCTTTTCAAAAGGCTAAATCCGCGTTCCGCATATGCACCAAGGAGGACCAAAAATGCGCGCACCTACTACACAGTCAGAAGAATTTATCACATTCTTTACGCCCCGCAAAGTCGCAGTCGTCAAGGTTAAATGCCTACTTCAGACAGCAATCGACGCCGTCGCAAAGATTCCCGGAAACCGCATCTCGCCCTACATGGCCTCGCTAAATCTTATCAGCAGCCTGTTCGACGACGAGTTCGACAAAAAGGCTTACCAGGAAATCTGTAGCTTCGACTATCGCCTCAGACACGAAGACCATCCCTGCGGCAAAAAGGCCGAAGATTACGTCCATCAAATGGTCGATATCATCCAAGGCTCAAAACTTCTGGCTGATTCCGATAGCTAATCGCTATCAACATTCTTCATAACACCTCGCCCACGCGGCGGGGCTTTTTCTTGCAAAATAACCATAAATGTGATATAATAAGTAAATCCGATATCCACCGCGACCGATTTTAAAGGAGGCTCTTTTATGTATACTTATGCCGAAATCGCTAACGCAAACCTTATAGCTAGTGAAATTATCGCTAAGCTCAAAAACGCTGCTCTCGAAATCAGTAAAGAATATCCGGAACAGATCGAGCTCATGCATACGCTCGCCATCACGGATACTCTGGAAGAAGATTGGCGCCGAGGCCGCTACCTCGGCTTCATGCGCAAACTCCACGATCTGCACTGGTATCTGCCAGAAAGATGCTGTGGCAGACCTCTTCTCGACTCTATCAGTTACGCTCTGAATAAACTGAACGAAACCAATCTGCTTTTCGAGGTTATGTCCTCACGAAGCGATGCCTCATTCAACGAAACAAGCAACCTGTTCAAGTTTGGCATACTCATGGAGGAGCTTCGCTATGCCTACGAGCTATTCGATGGCCCCGACTCCGTCCTGCCCGACTTTGAGGAATTTGATCCCGAGCCCGACGAACTGGACTTCGGAAAGCTCATGATGTGTCTCTGTCCCTCAGAGTACAACTTCGACAGCAAGCTCCGCGCTCAGGTCGGATTTATGTGGTTCGCGGGCGGCCCCGACGCTATCATCTGCTTCGACGATAAGCTCCTCGGAACAATGTCTAAGGCCATTGAACTGGCTGATTACCTGCTCAAGTACGAAGAGGCAGTCGCTACGGCCGGAATTGAAGACAGAGACCTTCTCGATGGAATCGAAGAACTACATAAGGCTTTTCAGGAAATTGGCGCATTTGACAGATGGCGTAAGTTCTAAAACTCAAACCCCGCAAGTTTTGCTTGCGGGGTTTTGACATGCTTAATTATTTTTCGTATCCAGGCTTGCCCAGAAGTTCAAACATCTTTGTTTTATAAGCTTCGACACCCGGCTGGTTAAATGGATTCACACCCAAGCAGAAACCGCTCAAAGCACAGCTCATCTCAAAGAAGTAAATCAAGGCGCCAAGCGAACGCTCATCAAGCTTTGACATTGAAAGCGAAATAGTTGGCACGCCACCGGCAAAATGCGCTTTCTCGGTTGCCTCGTTAGCCTTTTTACTAATGAAGCTTAGCTCCTTATCCTCAAGGTAAGCCAAACCATCAACATCGTCGCCGAATGCTGGTACCTTTACACCCTTATGTGCTTGCTTAATCTTTACGAAAGTTTCAAACAGATTACGCCTACCCTCTTGCATATACTGCCCCATCGAATGAAGGTCAGTCGTATAAATCACGCTAGCTGGGAAGATGCCTTTCTGCTCCTTGCCTTCACTTTCACCAAAGAGCTGCTTCCACCATTCATTGAAATACATGAAGCTTGGCTCAAAGTTAGCCAAAACCTCAATATCAAAGCCGTTATTTAGGAGAACGTTGCGCAAACCAGCATATTCCGCTGCCGCACCACCGTCCGAAATTAAAGCCGCGCGTTCTTCTTCGGCGCCATCCATCAACTTATCGATATCGACACCGGCAACTAGAATTGGCAAAAGGCCAACCGCGGACAATACAGAATAACGACCACCAATATTGTCTGGTACTACAAAAGTTTCGTAGCCCTTTTCAACTGCTTCGTCATGCAAAGCACCCTTATTCGCATCAGTCGTAGCATAGATGCGGCGCGCCGCTTCGGTTGCACCATATTTTTCGATCAGTTTTTCTTTGAAAATGCGGAAGGCGACAGCCGGCTCAGTCGTGGTGCCAGATTTCGAAATGACATTGATTGAGAAATTCGACTCGCCAATCTCTTCGAGGACTTTTTCGACCTCGTAAGGGCTTAAAGAATTGCCAGCATAGAGAATTTTCGTGCGTGAATTATTGCCAAGCGCAGAAATTACGGCGCGATGACCAAGATAGCTACCACCAATACCGATACAAACTAGGTATTCAGAATTCAAGTTAATGCGCTCTGCGGCTTTTTTAATACGGGCAAATTCGTCTTTGTCGTAGTTTACCGGCAAATCTACCCAGCCACCAAATTCATCCTCCTGAGCTTTTTGTACAAAAGCCCGCGCACGCTCAATCTCAGCCTTAAGCTCGTCCTCACTCGCAAAACCTTTAATATTGTAGTCAAATTCAATCATTACGCCTCCTCCATGTCTCTATTACTCTATTATACCCCAAAAGAAAGCCCCCGAGTCAGACTCGAGGGCAACTTTTTTCAAAACAGCGTAATCGACGGACCAAGAATCGCGCCTTTGTTCAGGATCGAAGTGCAATCCACGAGGTCATCTTCCTTGATTTCGATCTCAAACGGCGCGCGCAGCTGAGAATCGGTAAAAATCAGGAATCTGCCATCCACCATCATCAACTCGCCGTCCATAAGCTGCACCAGACCAAAACCGCCAAAATTTCTCGGCTGACGCTTCATAACCGGCGAGCTCACCTGAACAATCTGCTTGAACGGCGCAATCAGCACAATTGCACTGTTGCGTTTTTTGTCGAGTGCCAGTAGATATCTCGAGCGATTCTTCCAGGCTACGGGTAGATAGTCCGCATAGGTTCTATGAGTTTCATTAGGACGAAGTTTTGCTAGATAATCATCGGGCAGCTCGCAAGCTGCCAGAGCATCCTGCGGAGACATATATCCGACGAAACTCTTGAAGGTATTGCCGTCTCTGAGATCATGCGCAAATACCGAGACTACAACCTCACGCTTTTCGTTCAGTGTAAAGCAAGTCTCGAAATAGCAACCTGAAGTCATGAGAAGATTGCTGGGCTTGATTGCGTATAGCATCCATATTCCTCCTTCGAAAAAGATGACTCGCGAAGCGCTATGGACCGTCCATAGTTACGCAAAGTACAAGAGCAAGCCTAACAGATAGGCTAACAGTCGCATTATGCCATAATTTACTCCATATGACAAATAAAAACCGCCCTCCTAAGAGAGCGGTTAATTGTAGTGTAAAACCACCAGCTAGGCTGGTGGTTCCGTTTAGGTTTACCGATGAGTCAGAAAACTCCTTTTTGCTATGCTTTTCGTGTAGCCTGTCAGCTAAATAAACATGCAAAAAGGAGTTTTATGTCCGTTAACGATATAAATAGTTTAAGTCATACGAAGTGGAATTGTAAATATCACCTAGTTTTTGCGCCGAAATATCG
>JAZSOA010000004.1:0-125356 GCA_045536655.1 Candidatus Nanosyncoccaceae bacterium
GCAAATCGTCGATCTTCTTGAGGTTGGGCTGACCTTCGAACTCGTAGGCGCCGTCGTAGATGATGACCGATGCGAGGGCCGAAACCCTTCTTTCCGTAAATGTGCTGAGGTCTTTCATGTTTTCCTCCAAATAACCAGGCATCATATTTTGAGCGGTGTTCCGCAACCTGGTGAAATCTCGCCTCGTAGGCTAAGATACCTATATTATAGCATAAGCATGAAGAAAAGTCAAGAAAAGACGGGCTCAGAAGAGCCCGCTGTTTTCTAGAGAGTAACAAGATATCCTAAGCCGTCAAGGATAACGACCGCCTCGTCTTCGGTATTGAACTCTTTCAGAAGAAAGATTACGGCTTCTTCGAAAGCCTGAAACCACTGAGTATAATCATTGTCTTCAACAACGGTGGCAGTAAAAGTTGAGCTAATCGTAATTGCGGCGCTCTCGTTGCAGGAAGCGGCTACTTTTCTGCTGTCCGAGACTACGATTTCGATACCGGACTGAATACAGGCGTTATTGGCACGCATAAAAATGCCTAGTTCGATACCGACCATGTCTGCGCTATAGTTCTTATTTACGCTACTCGGGGTGCGAAGGCTTGCAGTAGCAACGTGAACGTGATCTAAGAACGTATTCATACTTTCTCCTCTTCTAGAGCTGTAAGAATTTGAGCGGTTTTCCGCACTCTAGGATAGTAAAGAACGATATGTATATTATGCTATAAAAAGCTAGAAACGTCAAAAAAGACCCTGATTATAGGGTCTCTTTTGGGGTTAGGCTGCGTTAGTATGAACTGCAACGACGTCGTCTAGGTCATCGATTGCGTCGAGAATTTTCTCGACCTTTTCGGCGGTATCGCCTTCAACCTCAACTTCGTTGTTTGGTACGTATTTAAGTTCGGCTTCCTTGATTTCGTAGCCGGCTGCGATAAGGCCTTCGCGCACCTTGGCAAGATCGCCAGAGGCGGTATAGATGGTTGTACCGTCATCTTCGTCGGCGACATCTTCGGCGCCAGCGTCGAGGGCTGCCATCATGACTTCGTCGCCCTTGCTCTCGGTAAAGATTACGCCTTTGCGGGTAAACTGGAACATGACCGAGCCTGGATCTGCCATGCGGCCACCGTTCTTTTCGAGGGTATGGCGCACTTCTGGCATTGTGCGATTCTTGTTATCTGTTGCGACCTCGATAATAATACCGATGCCTCCCGGACCATAAGCCTCGTAAGTTTCCTCAATGAGGGCTGCAGCGTTTTTGTCTGCAACGCGAGCAATGGCGCGTTCGATGTTTGCCTTTGGCATGTTTGCAAGGCGCGCCTTTTCGAGAACCATGGCGAGAGACGGGTTCATTGTCGGGTCAGTGCCGCCGCGTGCGGCGATAGCGATCTGGTTGCCAATTTTTGTAAAAAGGGCACCACGCTTGGCATCAACAACCGCTTTCTGGCGTTTTGTTGTTGCCCATTTGGAATGTCCGCTCATCTCTTCTCCTTAATCTTATTGTTATCTGTTAAATATCTTAACATATTAGCCCCTAAAATGCGAAAAATGCAAAAGCAAATCATGCTTATGGTTGGCGTTTTGTGAGACTGGTGCTAATCTTGGTGCACTTAAGTAAAAAGGAGGTAATACAAATGAAAGTGTATCGCAGAATGAGGATTTCTTTGTCGGAGCTGGACCGCATGCGCGACGAGTTAGACGATTATGTTTGGGTTGCGCTGGATTTAAAGCGCGGCGCGTTGTGTGCGGGCGATGAATATATTGGGGATTTGCGTGACGTTCTTTTGCAGCGCCGTTCTGCGGTGGAAAATGTCTACTGTGTTGGTTTAAATATGGAGACTGGCGACGTGAACTTTCTCAAGAGCTTTAACCGACGCAATCCGAAGGTAGGTTACGGTGGTGAAATACCTGAAGAGACGCGCAAGGAGATCTGCCATCAGATTGAGTATTTCTTTGCAGGTTTGCCGATCTTTGAATCCCGGATTAAAAAGGCGCGGGAGGGTTTTGGGCGCTTCATGCCTGCCCTTGGACAGTGCTAGCTTTTAAAGGTGCTATCGATTAAAATAATAGATATAACACAGGAGGTATAAGTGGCTAAGAAAAGTCAGGAAGATGCAGGCGCGGCTGGGGCGACAGAGCAAACTTCGAAAAATTCAGCTAAAGAAGATAAAAAACAGGCAGCAATGGACGAGGGCAAAAAGCAGGCCCTAAATCTCGCCTTATCTCAGATTACGAAGCAGTTCGGTGACGGTTCGATTATGAAACTTGGCGAAAAGTCCAAGATTGATGTTGAGCTCTTCTCGTCAGGCTCGCTTTCATTGGACTTGGCGCTCGGTGGCGGCTATCCTAAGGGTCGTATTATCGAGATTTATGGTCCAGAATCATCTGGTAAGACTACCTTGGCCTTGCATGCTATTTCTGAAATTCAGAAGCAGGGCGGTCAGGCAGCCTTCATTGATGCTGAGCACGCCTTGGATCCAGCCTATGCGCGCAAGATTGGTGTCGATACTGGTAACTTATTGATTTCTCAGCCAGATAACGGTGAGCAGGCGCTCGAAATTTGTGAAACTTTGGTCCGTTCTGGCGCAGTTGATCTTATTGTGGTCGACTCTGTGGCTGCTCTTGTGCCTCAGGCTGAAATCGACGGCGATATGGGTGATGCTCAGATGGGTCTCCAGGCTCGCCTTATGAGCCAGGCTATGCGTAAGCTTACCGGCGTCATTAGCAAGACTAAGGCTACGGTTATCTTTATTAACCAGATTCGTATGAAGATTGGCGTTATGTTTGGTAATCCAGAAACTACGACTGGTGGTAATGCGCTTAAGTTCTATGCGTCTGTTCGTATGGATATTCGCCGCATTGGTCAGATTAAGAGTGGTGAAGATATTTCTGGTAACCGTACCAAGATTAAGATCGTAAAGAACAAGATTGCTGCACCATTCCGCACGGCCGAGTTTGACATTATGTATAACGAAGGCATCAGTAAGGTTGGTGATGTCCTTGATTTAGCTGTCAAATATGGCGTCATGGACAAGGCTGGTGCTTTCTTGAAGTATAACGGCGAAACGCTTGGCCAGGGTCGTGAAGCCGTCAAGAAGCTCTTCAAGGAAAAGCCTGAGTTGATGGACGAAATCGAAAAGAAGGTTCGCGAAGCGGCGAAAAACGCTGAGGAATAATTTCGATGGCGCTCGAAATCGCTACGATTTTTGATGAGGTAGAGACGCCAAAGCAAAAGGCTCAAAAACAAGCCATTACGGATATAAAAGAGGCGGTTCGGGATCAGGACCGCCTTAATATCTATATTGATGGCAAGTTTTTCTGTTCGCTCGCTTTGTCGCAGGTGGTAGATTTAAAGCTAAAGATCGGGCGAGTATTGACCGATGAGGAGTTGGTTGAACTAAAACGCGCCTCGGAATTTGGCAAGCTTTATCAGCGCGCGCTAGAATACGCTTTGCTGCGCCCGCATTCGCAAAAAGAGTTGCGGGACTATCTGAAGAAAAAGACCTTGAGTCGAACGGTCCGCGTTAAGAATAAAAAGACGGGCGAGTATCAGACGAAGCTTAAAGAGGGGTATAGTACAAGTTTGGTCGAGCCAGTTTTAGCGCGGTTAATTGAGCGTGGTTATGTTGATGACGAGCGCTTTGCTCGGCTTTGGATCGAGAATCGTTCGGTTCGCAAGGGTATTAGTCAGAAAAAGCTCCGTCTCGAGCTCCAAACCAAGGGAGTCTCGCAAGATATTATTGATAACTGCTTGTCGGAGGGTGTTAGAAATGAGCAGGAAGAGCTTGCGAAAGTAATCGCGAAGAAGGCCAAAAAATACCCCGACGAACAGAAATTGACTCAATATCTATTGCGTCAGGGCTTTAATTATTCGGATGTGGTTGAAGCGCTTTCGGCGGCTTCTTCGTCGGAATAACGTGGCTTTCTGAATGGATTGACGTAATTCTGAACGAATTCTTTATCTTTGTTCGCCTTGGCGATCTTTACTTTTTCACGCTCGTGGCGAATCGTGATTTTAGAATCGTCAATCTCGACAATTTGCGAACGATTAATGGTGAGCTCTGGGTCGATCAGGGAATCAAAGAATGGGCGCTGAACAATGAGCTGGAAAATCGAGAAACTGCCCGAATCGAGAGTATAATCGATGACTTTACCGAGTTTTTTGCCATCCTTTGTAACGACTTTAAGGCCAATCAGCTTGAAATCTAGGTCCATTACCTTGTCGAGCTTAATAACATCCCGGCGTTCGACGAAGCGATCGGTTGAATCGACAATAAAACCGTCGTCGCTGAATTCGCGAATATCGTTCACCATGAGAATATCGCCAGCCTCTGGATCGTCAATCTCGGCGCCGCTGGTTTCGTAGGCGATAACGCTGAGTGATTCTGGATCGATGACTGGAGCGAGGGTGCGCGCAACCTCTCCGCCGACATGCAGGCTGAGGATGGGGAAATCAATTAGGTTAGAGCCAATCACTAGCATTTTTCTTTAAACTCCGCTTATGGAATAATTATAGCATATGAGAAAACTCCTCGCGGTCTCGGGTGGCATTGACTCTGTCGTGATGCTTCATCTTTTTCGTACGGACAAAAATGCGGTAGTGGTGCATTTTGATCATGGTATCCGGGAGAGTTCGGTGGCGGACTGTGCTTTTGTGGAGAGGCTGGCTCAGGAATACGGTCTGCCTTTCTATGCGCAACACGCGGAACTAGGAGAGGGCTGTTCGGAGGAGAAAGCTCGGGCGAGTCGATATGCTTTCTTTAAAGGATTGCTTGAGTCGCCGGAAGACAAGATTTATACGGCACATCACCAGAATGATTTGCTCGAATCGGCTGTCATTAATCTCTTGCGCGGCACGGGATGGCGTGGTTTGGCGCCACTGCGGGATAAAAGTATTGAGCGTCCGTTGCTGGGCTGGACTAAGGCAGATATCTATCGTTATGCGACCGAGCATCAACTACGTTTTCGGCTTGACCAGACTAATAATGAAGATAAGTATTTGCGCAATCGTGTGCGTCTAAAAATGGCCGAATTGCCGCAAGCGAAGAAGGATGAGTTGTTAAAACTCTGCCTGCGCCAACGTGAATTAGCTGACGAGATCGAATTGATTTTAGAGGGCAATTCGCCGAGCGGCCCGCAGTTTTCGCGCGACTTTTTCCGGGCCCTTCCTGATGATTTGGCGATGGAATTTTTACGTCATTGTCTAGCGCCGCAGGTTAGTCTGACTCGTCCGCAGCTTAAACGTGCTCTAAATGCGGTGCGAGAATTTTTGCCAGGCAAACGCTTTAGTCTCTCCAAAGATTACTATTTGCATGTATATAAGTATTATTTCGTAATAGAGAAAAGCTAGGTCTTAAATTTGCTTAAGCATCAAGATTATGATAAGATTACAAAATATGAGATTTCGTAAGAAGCAGGCAAAAAACCTGTTATTACTCCTCCTTGTCGTCGCTACGGTCCTGGTTTTAGGAATCGTCTTCAGAGGACGATCGACTTTTGCGGAAACCCCGAGTGACTCTATTTCTGATTCAATCGAAACTGCGCCAGAAAAAGAAAATAATCACTACGTAAATATTTATGATGGCGGCACGCATATTACTGTGCGTAGTGACGCTGGCACGGTACGCGAGGTCCTCGAGCGTGCCGAAATTGAATATACGGAACGCGATAATATCGAGCCGGGTCTTGATGAGGAAATTGATGGCCGTGACTATAATATCAATATTTACCGTGCGCGACGTGTTTTGGTTTTGGATGGCGGCAATAAATATTACGCAAACACTGCCAAGATGATTCCTGAAGACGTTGCCGAGGCGGCTGGCGTAGAACTGAAAGATAAAGACATTGTAAAGCTTGTCCATTATGATGATATTCTTGAGACTGGTATGCTTTCAGCCTTCCAGGTGGTTCGCGCTAAGACGGTTAAACTGGATTACTACGGTAAAAAGACCACCTTGCGCACACAGAAAAATACCGTACAGGAATTCTTGGACGAGCAGGGCATCTCGACAAATAAAGAGGAAAACTGGGTTTCGATGTCACTCGAACAAAAATTGGCAAGTACGAACGAGATTTCGATCTATCGCCAGGGCAAACAGACAATTACGGTCGACGAAACAATTTCCTTTACTGAGAGAATTAACTATGATTATGATTTGACTTGGGGTCAGGAAAAGATTACGCAGGCTGGTCAGAACGGTCAAAAGACGGTTACTTACGAGATTGATATGCAAGACGGCGTAGAGATTTCGCGTGTTTATGTTTCGGAAATTGTCACGCGTGAGGCAGTGGAACAGATTAAGACCGTAGGTCGTAAAGCTACGCTCCCACCAGGCTCACATGAGGACTGGATGGCGGCTGCTGGTATTTCGTCGAGTGATTATGGCTACGTAAACTTCATTATTGGGCACGAATCTGGCTGGCGCCCATACGCGGTATCTTCGAATGGTTATTATGGCTTGTATCAGACAAATCAGGCTCGCCTCATTGCGGCCTGTGGTGAAGGTTGGATGAACGACCCGGTCTGTCAGCTCCGTTCGGCAACTTCGTATGCTACGGGACGCTACGGCTCGTGGGCTGGCGCATATCAATTCTGGGTGTCACATAACTGGTGGTAGGAGAATATGAAAAATCGTAAATCATTAGGACAGAACTGGCTCAAGGATCGCGATATCTTGCTGGATATCGCGGATTTGGCGAGCGCAGAAAATACCGAAACCGTGCTAGAAATTGGTCCTGGCCTCGGCACGCTTACTTCGGCCTTGTTTAAGTTTTTTGAACAAGTCATTTCGGTTGAGCTCGATGATAACCTTGCGGCAAATTTGCCAAAATCTTTCCCAGGCAAAAACTTGCGCGTCGTGCATGAAGATATTTTGAATCTGGATATTACGACGCTCGATTTACCAGACAATTATGTTGTAGCAGGTAATATTCCGTACTACATTACATCGCCGATTATTATGAAGTTCTTGCACGAGGCGCATAAGCCACGCAAGATTGTCTTCTTGATGCAAAAAGAGGTCGCTGAACGTCTTTGTGCGGAACAAGGCGAATATTCGGTCTTGGGCCTGACGGCTCAGATTTATGCTAAGGTTACGGCTGGTCCAGTGGTTGGCCGCGAATTCTTTACGCCGCCGCCAAAGGTGGATTCGCAGGTGGTAGTTTTTGAGCCTTATGATAAGCCACTTGCCGAAGAATCGACCTTGGCTCTGATTCGCCTTGGTTTTTCTGCGCCACGCAAAAAGTTGCTTGGTAATTTGACGGCTGGCTTGCAAATGCCACGCGAGAAGCTCGAACAAATCTTTGGAAAACTCAATCTCGATTTGAATATTCGCCCAGCTCAGCTTTCGATTGAGGACTGGAAAAAGCTCGAAGCCGAAATTAAGCAGTAGTTGGCAGGGATATAGGGTGGTCGTCAACAGATTAAAATGATATAATATTTTGTATGAAAAAATACTATATCACCACAGCAATCCCATATGTCAACGGTAATCCGCATTTGGGCCACGTTATGGACTATATCCTGGCCGATGTGCTGAGGCGATATATGATGATGCGCGGCACCGAAGTTCGCTTCCAGGCCGGCACCGATGAGCATGGTAGCAAAATCTTTAAGAAGGCTGGCGAATCTGGCCTTCCAGTTCAGGAATATGTCGACAAAAATGCGCTTCGCTTCCAGGATTTCATTCATGAGCTTGGCGTAGAATATACGGATTATGTCCGCACGACGGACCCAGATCACATGCGCCGCTGCCAGGAGATTTGGCAGAAACTCAGCGAGCATATCTATAAAGACCGCTACGAAGGCTGGTACTGCGAAGGCTGCGAAGGCTATGTTACAGATAAAGAGCACGATGAAAACAATGGTGTCTGTCCAGATCATCAGAAGCCTTATGTAAAGCTCAGTGAAGACAACTACTACTTGCGCATTGCAGACTACAAAGATCAGATTCGCGAAGCTATCGAAAAAGACGAAATGAAAATTACGCCTAGCTTCCGTAAAAAGGAATTCTTGAACCAACTTAAGGATATGCCAGATGTCTCGATTTCTCGCCCGAAGGAAAAAGTGCAGTGGGGTGTCCCAGTGCCTGGCGACGAAGATCAGGTCATGTATGTCTGGATTGATGCGCTTGCAAACTATATTACAGTGCTTGGTTATCCGGATCAGGATATTTCAGATAGCTGGCCAGCCGATACTCAGGTGATCGGTAAGGATATTTTGCGCTTCCATGCTGGCATTTGGCCGACCATTCTCTTTGCACTCGGCTTGCCATTGCCAAAGAATTTGCTCGTGCATGGCTTCGTGACGGTAGATGGTCAGAAGATGAGTAAGAGTATCGGCAATGTCGTTGACCCAGTAGACATTCTTGAAAAGCATGGTCTCATGCCACTACGTTACTTCATTGCTCGCCATGGTTCAGCGACGGACGACGTAGACTTTACTTGGGATAAATATGAAGCAAGCTACAACGAGCTAGCCAACGATCTTGGCAACCTTGTCCAGCGCCTATCAACTCTTTGCGGCAAGAATGGCGTTAGATCGCTCAAGGTTGAGCAAAAGGATGTTCCTGAATTCGTCGAGCGCATGGACAAATATGAGTTCAACGCAGCCTTTGAAATTATTTGGGGCAAGATTCAGGAGCTCAACAAGCGTATTGATGAAGAGAAGCCATGGTCGCTTGCTAAGACTGACCCGGAAAAGGCGGTTGAGGTTCTAACGAATCTATCGCAGGATTTGATTAATCTTTGTCCGTATCTTGCTATCTTTGTTCCTGATACGGCAGCGCAGATTGAAGCGGTGTTTACAGCAGAAACCATTGCTGCGCCAAAGACGCCACTCTTCCCAAAGAATTAATCGTAAAAATAGCCTCCGTTGTGGAGGTTATTTTTTAGGCTTCGAGATGTTGGCTTCGCGGCCATATTCTGGCAGGATAATATCCATTTTTTCGCCGCGCTGGTTATAAAGCGGAACTTTAAGCTGATCGGCGAGAGTATTTACGACGCAGGCGCCGATACGAAGGCCGGTAAAACTGCCAGGGCCAGAGAAGAAGTGAATTTCGGTGATATCTTTCCAGTCGGCATTGTTTTCTTGGAGCTTGTCATGGATATAACTGAGCAAGTCGCGCGCTAGATTGCGGTCAGACTCCCACTCGTAATGCTTGTCGTCTAGCTCGAGGATGGTAGTGCTGCTAGAAGTGTTGAGGCTAAGCTTCATATTTCTCCTCACTGATTTCGCGCGTATTCTCATCGAGATTTTTGATTGTGATCTTGAGGCGGTTCTCTGGCAAAACATCACGGATGCTTTCTCCCCATTCGACGATTGTAATGGTATTGTTGTCGGAGACAGAATCGAGCAAATCCTCAGCCATAATGCCCGGATCATTGAGACGATAAAAATCATAATGCACGAGGCGGTATTTTTCGCCCTGGTATTCTTTGGAAATCGTGAAGGAAGGGGAACTAACTGGCTCCTGCACTCCGAGACCGCTTGCGATACCGCGCGTAAGAGTAGTTTTGCCGGCGCCGACATCGCCAAGTAACTCTAGGACCTGTGGGGCCTGGAGTGACTGAGCAAGCTTTTTACCATACTCTACCATTTCTGCTTCGGAGTGAATTAACATGAATATATTCTACCATATTTCTGGGATTTTTCCAGGAGAGGCGGCCGGACGAAGAGTGGACGAAAATCGAATTTGGTACGGAGTTTTAAAAAGACGAACAGGATAATTGGAACTAAAAACAGCAAAAGCGTGGCGGCATTTCCGTTTTCGAGCTCAATGAAACCAAATTTAAGCGAGCTGAGCTTTTCGATAATAAAAACGTGCAACCTAAGCAAATGTGTTGTCACAAATACGATAAAATCGCCCAAGCCACGTACTGGTGAAAAAATGACGGCTAGCAAAGACAGCAGCATGACGAGTGGAATACTTGGCGAAATCAGAAGATTAGAGATGAGCCCAATAATTGAGAAACTACCAAAAGTATAAATGCTTAAAGGTAAGCAGCAAAGCTGCGCACTACAACTCTGGATAAGGGATCCAGAGACAAAGCCGGGCTTCCCTTGGCCATAAAAGAACTCTTTGATGAGTGGGGCTAGTAATAATAATCCGGCAAAAGAGACAAAGGATAACTGCCAAGCAACATCGAGCGCGTAAAGTGGATTGATGGTTAGGCTAATTGCTGCGGCGAAAAGCAGAAGTCTTGCGGGATGGAATTTTCGGCCAAAATACCAAGCGAAAAGACTCAAAACGCAAATTAATGCCGCACGCAGCATACTGGCGCTTAATTCAGTAATCGAAACAAAACAAACAATTGCGATAGTTGCGGCAAAAAGCGCCCCAAAGCGAGAGAGCTTACCAAAGCACCGTTTCGCGAGATTCACGATAATGCCTAGATGGAAACCTGAAGCAACAATAACGTGAGAAAGTCCGACGATCTTGAGTTTTTCGTTTAATTCATCACTGAGAAAAGTTTTTTGGCCAGTCAAATAACCTAAGGCGAGCGCCAGCTCGTCCGTATTTTGCGCACCAAAAAGCCGCTCTAGCTCGCTAGAAAACCAATCTCGCAGCTTTAAAAACGGGGATGGCGGGTCTGGCTTGGAGATTAAGATTAATTCTGGTCTGGCTATGGAAAGGCTATATTTTCCGAATCCGGTACTCGGTTTGGCGCGTAGCGTGAGTTTATCACCGGTTTCGAGCGCAAAATCCTGCGCTGGTATGGAAACATAAGTAAAGAATCGTTTTTGCTCTCCGTTGATAAAAACTGAATCGCTCTCAAAGTGCCAGCTGTCGTTCTTGAGTATTGGGTTATTGCTAATGGTGATTTCAACATCGTGCTTTCCTTCAATATAATCTGTAGCGGATAATCTATCCTGGTTAATCTGGGTAGTGCGCAGTGCGCCAAATAATACTCCAGCGAGCACGGCGAAAATAATACGGCCTAAGCGCTTGAAGACTAGGCTATTAAAGAGCGTGAAGAAAAACGCCGCAAGAACAACAAGAAACGGCCCTAGATGAATGTTTATATCGATGGTGGTTACAATGAACGTAAAGATGGAAATAACTATCCCTGCACAAAAGCAGATGGAAATGCAGGAATAATGAAATGTCTTCGCGCTTTTCTTCATGCAGCTAATTTTGCAGAAGGTCAAACAAAAGCGAAGCATGAGTATTATACAACAGATGAGGACTACGATCATGAGAAAAGCGCCCAAAAGCGCTATTGTTTAAAGTTTACAATTTTGCGACCACTCATAAGGTAGAAGATGAAAAATGATATAATCTAGGCAATGAATCAGTTTAGGAAGAAGAATTTACGTACATGTCTGCAGGCTATTAAGCCGCATACGAAGTATATTGCGAGTTCGGTATTTTTCTTGGCGATTTTTGCGCTGTTTTTAACCTGGTTTATTGAGTATCGATACTTTATTGACGATATGTGGCATGCCTGGGATTTTATGATTGGGCATTTTCGCCCATATATCTTTAACGCTCTACTAGTATTTTTGTTCTTGCTTGCGCTGTGGGGTCTGACTGGACGCCCAGCGGTAGGAGCCTGTTCGGCTTGGATTATCTTTATGATCGTCTGTTATATCAACGCAAACAAGTATCTGGCGCGTGCTAATCCGCTTCTGCCGGAAGATTTTCAGCTAGCCGGCGCAGGCGGTAGTTTGACGAAGTTCATCGATCCGTGGTCTATCGTGCGGCTAGTTCTAGCCTGCTTGGTAATTGTTGTGATGACAATTATCTTTTGTAAAAAGCTTGAGAAGAGGCTCTGTCTCAGGAATCCATACCTAAAAAACAAACACAAGAGCTTCGGCCTCCGTCATATGATTACGGCACGCTTGGTGATTTTCTTGCTCAGTACGACGATTTTTATGAACATTACGGAGTTTGCTCGTCATAACTCTGGTGAGCGCTATGAAGATATTCCATTTCTGGGCTCAACTTTTACGGCTTGGAATCAGAATCGTAATTACGACGAAAACGGCTTCGTCTTGGGTTTCTTGTATAATTTGCAAAAGCTCGAGGTGACTCAGCCGGACGAATATACAGACGAATTCCTGGCTCAGATGTCCGATGAATATAAAAAGTTGGCTGAAAACAGCAACAAATCGCGCATTGACCCAGGTAAAGAGGATGTTAGTCTGGTTGTTATCTTGAACGAATCGTTCTATGATCCGAGCGTAGAATGGCAGGGTAAGAAGTTCGAAGATTATTATCCGCACAGTGGTGGCGAAATCTTGCCAAATTTGCGCAAAATCCAGGAAAAATACCCACACGGTATTATGTACTCGACGGATTACGGTGGTGGTACGGCAAACATTGAATTCGAAACTTTGACCGGCCTTTCGAACTACTGGCAAAATACCGTTCCGTACACGGCAATTATCCCGAAATTGAACAGTGTCTCATCGGTTGCCTCCATGTTAAAGAATCAGGGTTATGATACTTTAGCAATCCATCCGTTTAATGGCGGTATGTACAAGCGCAACATCTCGCTCGTGAAGGAAGGTTTTGACGAGTTTATTACTGAGAATGAAATGGATTATACAGAACATGACGAAAACTCGGAGTATATTAACGACCGCTCGGCATATAATCAAACTCTCAAAGCTCTCAAAGAGAATGATAACAAGCAGGCAATCTTGCTAATCACAATGCAAAATCATACGCCGTATAACGAGGATACTTATGAAGAGCTAAAATACTCGATTACGGACGAAACGATCGATGAAGAGCAGCGTAAACAAATTGCGACCTATTACCAGAGCTTGCACAATTCCGACGCCTACCTCGGTGAGTTTATCAATTCGCTTGAGAAGATGGACAAAAAAGTTGCAGTTTTATACTTTGGTGATCATTCGGCCGGCCTCTTTGATGTTGTAAAAGATAACGAAAACAAACAGGTGCGCGACCTTGCTAGCCTAACGCCATACTTTGTTTATACGAACTACGAAGCGGACTATCAGTCGCGACATTTGCCAACGGTCACGCCGAACTGTACTATGAATGCTACTTTTAATGTCCTAAACTGGCAGAAGAGTGCGCGTTACTACTTCCTAGATGAGGTATGTTCAACGTCGCCAATTCTTGCACCGAGCTATTATGATGATTCTGAATTAGTAGACTCCGAAACAGCCAAGAAATATCGCCTCTTGATTTACGATATTCTGAGCGGCAAGAATAACTGGCGAGAATAGAGAAAAATATCCCCTGTGTGATATAATTACAACGGGGGATTTTTATAAACTTTTGAATTACTGATTAAAATCTAGAAAAGAGGAACTATGCAAATACTTTGGATTGTCATAGCTCTTGTTGTTGGTATCGCGGTGGGCGCGGGGATTTTTGCCATCTATAACAAGAGTAAAGAGCGTGGCGGTCAGAATAAAGCCGACGAGATTATTCGCAAGGCTAAGCATGAGGCTTCGGAGCTTGTTTTGAGCGCCAAAAAAGAGGCAACCAAGCTTACTGAACAGGTAAACCGCGAAGAATCTGAGCGTCGCAAAGAGTGGCAAAAGACCGAAAAGCGTCTCACGGAGCGTGAAGACACCTTGGATAAAAAGCTCGATCAGCTAGACAGACGTTCGGATAAACTCCGCCAAGACGAAGCCGAACTCGAAGATCTCAAGGGCGAAATCCGCGAGGTGCGCGATAAGGCTCAGGCTAAGCTCGAAAAGATTGCCGGCCTTAGCCGTGAAGAAGCTCACGAAAAATTGGTCAAAATGGTCGAAAAGGATTCAAAGAAGGATCTTGCCGATCTCATTATTAAGCAGCAAAAAGCTTTCAATGACTCTGTCGATGAAACTGCTGAAGCGATTCTCTTGACCGCCATGGAGCGCATGAGTAGCGAAGTTACGGCTGATCGTACCGTTACGAGCATTAAGCTTCCGGATGATGATATGAAGGGCCGCATCATTGGTAAGGAAGGCCGCAATATTCAGGCTCTTCAGCACGCCACTGGTGTCGATGTGCTCGTCGATGATACTCCAGGCATGGTAGTTTTGAGTTCCTTTGATCCAATTCGCCGCCAGGTCGCTCGCTATGCACTTGAGCGTTTGATGAAGGATGGTCGCATTAATCCAGCTAGCATCGAAGAAGCTGTTGCTAAGGCAGAACGCGAAATCGAAAAGGAAGTTGTCCGTGCCGGTGAAGATGCTGCCCGCGAAGTCGGCGTTATTGGCATCCCACGCGAGATTTTGCACTTGCTTGGCGAACTCAAGTTCCGTACGAGCTATGGCCAGAATGTCTTGCTGCACTCGGTTGAAATGGCTCACATGGCCGGTATGATTGCTGAAGAAATTGGTGCTGATGTAAATATCGCCAAGACGGCAACTCTTATGCATGATATGGGTAAGGCCGTTACGCACAAGATTGAAGGCAAGCATGCTGAAATTGGTTCTGAGCTTGCTCGCAAATATGGCATGGACGAACGCATTGTGCATGCAATTGCAGCGCATCATGACGACATCGAACCAACCTCGCCAGAAGCAATTATTGTGAAGATTTGTGATGCTGTTTCGGCGGCTCGCCCTGGCGCGCGTAACGTCTCAGCTGAGAACTTCGCAGAGCGCATGCGAGGTCTCGAAAACGTCGCTACTAGTTTTCCAGGTATCGATAAGGCCTATGCGATCTCTGCTGGCCGCGAAATTCGTGTCATTGTTTCGCCAAAGGCCGTTGATGACCTTACGGCTCTCAAGCTTGCGCGTGATATTGCCAACAAGATTGAAGCTACAATGCAATATCCTGGTGTGGTAAAAGTGAATGTGATTCGCGAAACCCGCGCAATCGAATACGCAAAATAATTTACCAAAATCCCGTCAAAAAGGCGGGATTTTTTGTGGCCAAAGAGTGGGGCTGCAAAGACATATATTTGCGCTTATGCTAAAATAGATATAAGATGTCTGAATTAGGTTCAAATAAAGGTCAAGACGAAGACAAAAACACTCCGATTTTTGATTCATCGGAGCTCGAAGCAAAACAAAAGGCCGATCATTTCGCGAATATCGAAGATGTTGAGGCGCGCAAAAAAGAAGCTGAGCGCAAAACGAAAGCGGCAGAAAAGAAGGCCGAAGAAGAGCACAGAAGCGCAGTTAAGGCGGTTGCTAAGAAAGCTGACAAAGAAGCTCGAGGTTCGAAGGGTGGAATCTGGAACTTGCTGTTTGGTGGATGGCACAAGTGGGTGACAATTGTTGTGTTGATGGTTGTTCTAAGCGTGATTGGGGCTGTATGTTATTTCTCGAAAAACGGCACGATTAGCGAACAACAAGCCGAGAAAAAAGTAGAATCATTCAAAGAGAGTTGTAGTAGCGAGAGCCTTGAATCTGGTTACTGCTTTAATGCTCTGGAAGATCTTGAAAAATACATTTCAAACGAAAAGAATCTCGACACAAAAGTTGGACTTCTCAAGGAATATGAAAAGTATGTCATGTCTGAATATGGCGATGCGGGTCGCGTGAAGAACTTCTTGGACGACAATGTGGCTGGCGATTATAGCGAAGAAAATAAGCAGGCACTTTGCGATATCTACAAGGCTTTATATTATGAATCGGACAACTGGGAGGAATATGTTAAAGATTGTGAATTGTAAAACCGGCGTGGGAGTTTTGTCGGCACTAGCTCTGTCTACGGTCGGAGTTTGCATTGGTTCAACGCTCGCTTTTGGTGATATGCAGGACGCTGATGGTAGTTCGCAAACTTGTGGTTCAAGCGTTGGCATTAATTATGCACCGTTAAGTTCGAATGTGTGCCAGTCGAGTAGTTCTACGACCTACAGGCTTTCTAGATGGGTCTATTATGCTGTAAATACGAGCAATTTGCCGACCGACAGCAATGGTAAAAAGTATATTCCTCCAATTGGTATTGCGAATTCGGGCAATGGTGTAGCGGACGGCCTAGAAGGCTGGCTTATTGTTGAACCTGGTATGTCTGATTGTATTGTAGCGAATGGTGGCTTTTGGCGAAGAGGCTATTTTCAGAGCAAGACCAATATTTACCAGGAAAGAACCTATAATGGGTTGACTTTTGGCGCAACACAGAACGGGGTCGCGCCAATAGGTTTTACGGGGAGGTCGAGTGATAACATCCAGACCGCCGATCAAGTAGGTATAAATTCTAACCCACATACTGTTGGTGAATTTTTGGGTGGCTGGGATGGTAGTCTCGGTCAGCATACGCTATATAATGGTAACCAGACTAAAGTTTGGGCTAAAATGGATACGACCAAGGGAGCAATCGGCGATTCTGCGGCTTTAGCACTGTATCGATCCTTCAATAATACGACCGATGACTTTGATTATGGCGATTATTTCATGAGCACGACGGATGGACAGGATGCCGGGGATGCTACGGTTCTCTTCTGCTATTCGGATGGCACGCCTTATGATGGTCAGGTGCAAATTGGTAGCTCAAATTCCGTTTATGCATACCATAGCAAGAAAAATGGCGAAGACGCAAAGAAGGGCCTTGAGGGTGGCTCTGGTGATGCGACTAATAATACGATCAACTTGGGCGAGGTAAATTCCGAAAACTATACGCCAGGCCATGTGTTTATGAAGATTGAGAAGGCGAAAGAAAAATCTGGAAATACCAAGTATAAAGCCACCATGTCTCTAAACGGCGCTATCAAGTATTCGTTTGACGGCTCTAACTGGGCTAGTAGCGATAAGGCGAACGAAAAAGATGCTAGTGCTACGGTGTCTACTTCTTTGAGTCCAAGCTTTACGCTTGCCGAAGGTGACAATACTATCTGTATAAATTTGGACTACAAGGAGAAGCCGGGTGATAGTGATTATCAAAAGCTTAAGGCCTGTGCGAAGGTGAAATATTCCCCATCCGTTGCCGAAATTGATTCTGTGACTACCCTAAAAATAGGCTCCAATGTCATAACGTCTGAAGTAGACAAACCAGTAAGTTATTCGCTTGGTGATAATTTAAGCTACGGCGCGAATGCGATCAGTGCTGAATGGAGCTATTTGCTCAGCTCATCCAAGCGTTGTTTTGAAGGCGACTTTAAGAACGGAGCCTGCTCGGAGAATAAAACTAGTATTACAAGTAGCTTCAAGGTTCCATTCAATCGCGTAGGGGATGTTGTGAATAATACTGGCGAGAGTACGCTCAGCAGTCCAGGCTACTCGGCTGCACCTGAAGCTAACTCGAAGAGCTATGACCTTTTGCCAGGCGAATCAATCAGACAAAAGCAGGGCATCTCGCATAAATCTGGCGTCCGCGCGGACGGCACGACAGCTAACGGCGCAATAGATGAAAGTTCGAGCGTTGAGCTTACGGCCAAAGCAAAAGATGCGATTTGTAGTCTCAATAATAAGCCATTTGGCTTGACCAACTCAGTAAACTACGGTCGCTTGACAGTCATAAAGAATGACAATCGCTCCTATGTTTCTGGCAACAATTTCGATGGAGAAAACGCAATCTGGAGCACTGCCAATACGGTCTGGCTCGATCCAAATGATACGGTAAAGTTAACATATGAGGCTTGTATCGGCGAACAGATTAGTAGGGATAAGAACAGTGGTAAGGCGTGGAGTGATGACAATAAGGATAATAATGTCTTGCTCGCGGTCGGAACAACAGGGAGCTTGTTGAATAATTCGCACTATAAGAATATAGAAGCTAGTGCCGTAGATTTGGACAGCGCAGAAGGAAGAAATATCGGGGCTTATGAAAAGATTGGTACAACAATCAATACTCATGTCGCGAATGGATATCAGTTTACGGGCAGCAATGCGGCTTCTTCTGGTTCGGCCATAGTTGGCAATGTCGGCAAAGTTATTGATAATGACTTTGGTAACCTTGATACTAATGGAAATGGCAGTTATTTAAGTGGCTGCCCTGCTGGTTCGAATTGCTATGCGCGAGTCACGATGAAGATCCCGTACAACTATATACTCAATCCGACCATTTCGACCTCGAAGGGTATTGTGACGATCGGGGACGAAACAAAGTTTGAGGTTTCTGTCCGGCGAGACGAGCGTTCGAATCAACAGGTTGATACTTCCAAAACATATAAGACCGAGGTTAAAACGGCTACGAAGGCTAAATATGTTACCTTCCGCCTACCTTCGGATATTAAGTATTCGGATCTTAATACCTGGGCGGAGAGTCATGAGACGCCGGACGGTGATATTACCGATAATCTTGACGGCTTTATCCGGGCTAGTCTGCACAGTTCAATTGGTATCATGGGCGGCGGCGAATTATCTTCAGCGGATATAAATGCAGATAAAAAGGCTATAGTCACAGTAAGCGCAGATGATGCCGATACGGACTTCAATAAGTTATGTGTAATTGCGGGTGTTTATCCAGCAGATAGTCATAACAGTCGTGCTGAGACCATTGATAGTGAAAACCAGGACAACGCACTTATGGATGGCGCTGGCTCCGGTGCATTTACACGCATCTCGGTCTCTTGTAAGACAGTCGGTAAATATCCGACAACTAGTGTCGAAGGCAATGGAATCGTAGCGGGTGGTAGCGTAATTGGCGCTAATACAACATATACTGGCCGCAATTACGGCTCTTGGACGGAGTATGGCTTAATTGCAAACAGTGTTCAAAACTTCGCCAGCGGCGCCAGTGCTGCCTATACTAATCCGCAGACGACAATCAACGCTTCAGCAGCCGGTAATCCTGGCGGCATTAAGACGGAATACCTTGATTCGCCACAGACCCTAGGCAATATGTCGGCTGATGTCGGTTTGCGAGACGATGCAGAAGCAAAGCTTCGAGCATCGCAGATGCAAAGCTATGTAGAAGATGTTAAGGCTACCTTCTTTGCCGGGACACCGGGCGGTTCTGAAACTATTAAGCAGTTCAATAATAAAACCTACGTCAATACGAACTATAATGGCGACGTAGAGATTAGTCCAAGCCTAGCGAACGATATTAATGCTAAGGCAAATAATGGCTTAGTAATCATATACTCTACGGGCGATATCAGGATTTCGAACGGGGTACAAGAACTTAACGCGGTGCTAATTGCTGACGGTAAAGTAGATACCTGTTCAGAAGGAGACCAGGGTGGGGACAATGGCGAGCTTCTTGATAACTGTTACAATCCACTAGTAATAAACGGCGTAGTCTTCTCGAACGAGAGTATCGCGCTTGATCGCGTCTATGGTGGCGGCAGTACGGATGGCATGAATCTGAACGCGGATTCGCTTATTCAACGTGCGGAAATTTTCAACTTTGATCCAGAGATTGTTAATTGGGGATACAACTATAAGTTTGAGAACCAGGCAATCACGACAACCTATATCGAAGAGCTCTCGACGCGCTACTAAGATAGAATGCTGGCTCCGGAATATGGAGCTGGCATTTTTGATGGTTAGAAATATGCTTATGTTTATGTTAAAATAAATCTAAGATGTCAGAATTAGGTTCAAAAGAAGGTCAAGAGCAGAACGAGAATGCGCCATTTTTCGATTCTGCAAAAATCTCAGATAAGAAAGATGTAGAGCACTTCTCGAATGTGGAAGGTGCCGAAGAACGCGCCAAGGCTGCCGAGCGTGCCAAAAAAGCTGCCGAGAAAGAGGCTGCAGAAGTTCACGCTGCAGACGTGCGCGCCGCATCGGAGCAGATGAAAAAAGCCGAAGACGAGCAGTCTGGCAAAAGGGGCGGAATCCTAGGCTTTTTGTTCGGTGGCTGGCATAAGATTGTGACGATTGTTGTGATACTAGCAATTATTGCTGGCGGTGTACTGCTAATATTTAAAAGTATGCCAGAGAGTGAAGAGAAGATTCTCGAAAGAGACAATTTAGCTATCGGGCGCGCGCAGTCAATTTATAACGACGCCGAGGTGGTGCGCCTTGACGGTTCTTATGAAGATGCAAAGAAAAAGTTCGAGGATGCATTAAAAGATTGTAATAGGGAAGAAAAAATATATATTACGGTCAAATATGCGGAATACATTGCATCTTTAGAGTATGACGCAGAAAAGGCTTATTCGATGATTGATGATATAAAAAATGAACTGAAGACTGACAATGAAAAAGATTGCGTAAGAATCGGGCTAGATAATATTAAAAATTATACAGGGGTAGACCATGAATAATAAAAAGATCTATGTGCTACTAATTGCTGTATTTTTGTGCCTCGTAGGCAGCGATTGCTTTGCTGATAGTGGTGGATGGAGCGGGAACAATAATTTTACAACAGCCTCGTCTTCTAACCCGTGGGGTGGCGGCACTACTAGTCCGGCCGGTATTCACCAATATCAGTGGTATCATTTTAAATTTTTAGGTACGAGTGGTACTGAGGGGCAAGAAGTGCGCATAGTGCCACAATGGGGGAACGACGATAATAAGGTTCCTGTCGTAAGCGGAAGTTGTGCTTCGACTGATGTGGGATTTTGGATCCTTGCGTTGGGTACTAACGGCGCAAAGAAGGACTGGGATAATATAGCTGCAGATCCAGCCTTACCGATGCCTTGGTATACTAATGAAACAGAAAACGAAGGGAATCCGGTATATCCAAAAGGTGGTTATTTTTACGTTAATACTAGTATAGGTACTGAAGATGCTGGTTGCTGGAAGATGGGTTCGAAATATAATTGTAACACCTCGGGTACGGCTCACTACTATAGGGGTCGATTTGCTCCTTATGACACATTATCGATAAATAATGTTAGTGAAGGTAGTATTACCTATGATCCTACGGCTATAGCGGAACAAAGGCTATATAAGAAAATTGATGGTACATGGAAGGGCGTATACCAAAACGATGCGACAGCAACAAGCCTTAATCAGATTACGACGGCGTACAAAAAATATCTCGAAAGGACCGGTGGAACTCCTGCGGGAGATACGGATGAAGCTATCCGTCAGCAGATGGTCAACAATAATGTTTGGGCGTTTTGTTCTTTTGATAATGACGAATCTACAAATCTTAAGTCTAAGACAAAGATTACGGCTACAGCCAGCGAAACGAGCGAAGGAAGTACTAGTAAGGAAAGTGGTTGGAATGACGATAAAAAAGTTACCAGCGATACTGTGCTAACTGTTACTGAATCTAGCACGATTAGTCTTAGTGCGCAGTATTCGGTCAATAGGGACGTGACGAGTTTTGCTATTAATAAAATAGATAAAGCTGTTGCATCCAGTATTAGCTCCTCCACCGCAATTAATGGGCTTCCTGCGTCAGATGATTATTTAATTCCTGCGTTCGGCGTTGGAGTTGGCACGATTCCTACGACTGGCTATCTAAATGGAAAAAGCGCCACAATAAATACATCTGACATGACGCCCGATGTTGAGTATACTTTTTGTGCCTCTCATTCTCAGCCAGGAACAATAACCGTTTC
This sequence comes from Candidatus Nanosyncoccaceae bacterium, assembly GCA_045536655.1. Classification (GTDB taxonomy): domain Bacteria; phylum Patescibacteriota; class Saccharimonadia; order Saccharimonadales; family Saccharimonadaceae; genus UBA2834. The sequence goes on from JAZSOA010000004.1 coordinate 21,307, forward strand.
TGGAACAACTACAACCCCTAGCGGCAAGTCGTCTTCGAGTGCCTGTGTAAAGGTAAAGTACGTACCGGTCACTGCTGATGTCTATGCGGATTCCGTGGCTAAAGTGAGCGATAATAATGGTACTTTTAGCGAGATATGTTCTTCGCATGTTAATGGAAAAGATGCGGAGAAAACATGTTCAATTGATGTAGGGGCGGGTCCAATCAATACGATCAGCTGGGCGCACAATATTGGCTATGATAATCTTAGTGGAAACGTATCAAATGGCGTTTGGACGCAGACCTATAATCTTCAAGGCGGTGGCGCGTTAGATCATAAGTTGCAAATCTCTAAGTATGCAGATCCAAGTACGAATAGCATGAGTGGATATTCGTGGGCATATCTTAACGAAAACGCCTTAGACTATCCATCCGCCAGTAGTAAGCATCCGCGCAATGTTTCAGAGAATATAGGTGCTTTTCCGGGCGAAACTTACACTGAATCGCAGCAGCTAAAACATCCATCGATAGTTAACGCGGGTAGCGGCTCGGCCGCCTCTGGCTCGACTGATAAGAATTCCAAGGTAACAATCAATCTCGACGCCAAAGACATTGACTGCGGTTATGAAGGTCATAGTTACAAAATCGGTGTTGATAATCCAAATGATTATCGCTGGCTTACGATCAAGAGAGATGGCGATGGCAAACATCTAACTGTTGGTGATGGGACCGATATAACGAGTGGTGAGTTTTGGCTCAATCCAAAAAGCCAAATTTCTATCACCCAGGTAGCCTGCTATGGTAGCCAGATCGCTGTCGATGCTAGCAATAAGGATGCGGCTACTAGGTGGACAACTAACGCATGGAAAAGGGAAGATTGGGAAAAGAATGCTGACTTTTCAAAGAATAAGCGCTTCGAGCTAACTACGGAATTGAATGTAAATACGTGGTTTGATGCGGCTACTGGATCCTCTAAGACCGGATCGCATGCAAATCAATCGTTTGTTGCGTCTGAGATTGGTATTCCGGATGGAGAATACGCAACACGCGAATCAACGCCTGAGGAACGTATTGCCAATAACTATAGAGATTCCTCAACTTCCGTCCAGGCAACAATTGGCAATCTTGGTACCGCCAAGACAACTACTTTTAAGAACCCAAATGGTGAAGCTGCCTCGATCACGGTCAAGATTCCATACAACTACTCGCTTAATCTCAAGCTGGATGGCGGCGTTGATGTTCTTGATGTTGATGAGGATGTAAACTTTGAGGCAAGTATTACTAGTGCGGAACGCGGTAATGAACTAGTTTGCGCTGGCGCTAACGGTTTAGATTTTGCAAACTGTGAAAAATACGCTACGCCGACCAAGCCGACCAAGGCAGGCATGATTGTCTTTACGTTGGGCGATGAGTTCTCGTATAATACACTGAAAGATCATAAGAGCTTTACTATTGCTGGCGATCAGGTTGGATCAGGCGATCCTTATGAAGCAGCTAGAAATATCAAAAACGCCGTCGATTACGAATTGCATACAAGTATTCAGGATATTTTAGGACAAGGCGTTCTAACGCAGAACGGCTCTACGACTCCAGTCTTGAACCAGGGAACTGATTATAAGATTAATCCGGGTCCTATTAATGTGAATAACTATCCAGTAGGCACTAAGATTTGTGCTGCAATTGCCGCTTACCCGTCGGACAGTCACGATGCTGGCGATCGTGAAGTTATTGAGATTGGGGAAGACCAGTCTGCTGCATTAACGGATAGTGGTAAATATACGGGCTTCAAGGTTACTTGTCGTACTGTCGTAAAACGACAGACGATGAGCGTTGAGGGGAACGGCGTAGTTACTACTGGCACCATTACTTCTAGTAGTCTCACTCGTAAAGACCAAATAGACTCCAAGTATAAAGTCTATACTAGCTGGTCTGAATATCAGATAATTGCAGGGGGCAAAAACAATGCATCATCGGGCGCTGTAACTGCCTATGCACTGAATAATACATTGACCGGGCCTATTACGGAAAACATGGCTGCCGAACCAGAACAACTATCGACTGGGCCAAATTCTCATTTGTATCTACAATCGCTTGGTAATAAACCGAGCAATATGGGCGGATCATGGTCCTATGAGCCGTCGGGTGCAAGCTATGAGGCGGCGATGAACTGGAACTATTCCGAAACGCTCATGAAAAACATCATAGACAAGTATGGTGGTGGCGATAGCTGCTCTGGTGATAAAGACGAAAATAATAACTATCTGCACTGTATTGGCGCCGGTGATTTGGAACATTTTAATCCAGGCAAAAAGGATACACTAGTAATAAGAAGTACGGGCGCCTTGAGGATTACTAACGGATCTTATCTGAACGATATGAATTACTGGGGTTATCCAACGCGGTTAATCATTATTGCGCCTAGCATTTCTATTGCCGCCGAGGTTGAGGAAGTAAATGCCTGGCTGATTGCAACCGGTACTAGTGATGAAGGTGATTTTGAGTTCAATACCTGTTCTGGATTTACTATTAACGAAAAACCGGGTAATCAAAACTTGCTGGAACATTGCAATAAAGCACTGTTTATCAATGGTCCGGTTATCGTGAAAGGAAAGTTACAGCTTCCACGTACCTTTGGTGGCGGCTCGGTGATGGATGCAGAGGGTAAGATTAGTGCCGAACCGAAAACCCTGGCGCAACGTGCAGAAATCTTCAATTACGACCCGTCGGTTGTCGAATGGGCATACAAGGAATCGCAAAAGAATCCTCATTTCGAAACGACATATACCGAAACATTAGCTCCAAGACTATAAAACAAAAAGAGAGGCTCCGTCCTCTCTTTTTGTATTTAAAAACCATAAGCGGCTTTAATAATCCAAATTGCTAATGTATAATAAAAATATGGCAAGAAGGGCGAGCAAGCATGACGCTCCTGTTTCAAAAGGTATAAACAAAATCGCATTAGGTTTCACGATTATTGAAACCATGCTTTTCTTGGCGATTGCCGGTCTGATTTTTGCTGGACTTGTCGCAGGCACTAACGGCGCAATCCGACGCCAACGCTATAAAGATTCCGTTCAAGGATTTGTTGATGATTTGCGTGATTTATATTCTCTTACCGAAAATACTCAAGTATTGGATTATCATGGCCCAGCGGAATGTGGTGGGCAATTAGTAGGAGAAGGGCGCGGTCGTAGCAGCTGCTCGGTATATGGTATTCTTGCTAGCATTACGTCCTCCGATAGCGGAAGAGATAACGTGGAGGCTTACTGGGTTACTGGCGTAGATCAATCTATGATTAAGGGTAAATCTAGCGACGAAGAATTTTTTAATGCGGCTCAAATTAGGACCTGGACATATGTTGATGACGAAAGAAAAGAAATGGTTGCTAAAGACCATAGTATTCTATGGGGTGCGGATTTGAAGATTCCATGCGAAACGAACGAGTCGATTGATGGGTGTAATCATTCGGGTAATATTCGTTCGTCGGGAAGATATCAGGCATTGGTGTTTATTTATCGTTCGCCGATAACAGGAAGTTTAAATACCCGGTCCCTTACGATTAACAACGATAATAGCGAATCTACGTTTAAGTCTTATGGAGATAATCTTGGGGCGAATATTAGCGCCTTCGAACATAAAGATGTGAGTCTATGTATTACTGGCGGCTCTGGTATGAGCTACGATGGTGGTATCCGTATGGTAACGATCGACGCTAATGGTAGTAATACTAACTCGGTCAGGCTTATCGAAGCAGACTCGAATGAAAATAAGTGTAATTAATGGATAGTGGGCAAGCGATAAATATGGCAAAAAAGACGAAGAAGACCCTATATGGCGACACAATTGTAGAGGCGGTGGTAGCAATCGCTATCTATTCTATTGTTGCTGTTCTGGCGCTTAGTTCCATGAGTAGTGGTTTGTCTACGGCGCAGCGCAACCTCGAAAGTACAATGCAGCGCGCTGCGATTGATTCTCAGTCCGATGCTTTACGCTATTATTACGAGAGTTATTTGTCGGCCAAGAATAGCAAAAAAGATAAAGCGCACTATGGGGATATCTGGAATATGATTAACCCTAAGGGCAGCGCGGCTAGCCCGACCAGTCTAGATTCTTCTCTATTGACTGAGTATAGCTGTCAAGGTTTGATTAATGCCGATAAAAAAGCACTTGAGGATGATGGTAGTGGCTCGGCAATATTTGCCTTATCAGGCAGAGGGGCGCTTTCCGCGACGAACAGTTTGCCTACTGGTGGTGTTTACGGCTTTGGTAAGACTACGGTGACCGAAGCTAGTTATCTTAATTATCAAGTATTATCCGCAGACAGAATTGTACCGGCTTCTCTATACCCACGCATTATTTATGAAAATATGGATAATTCTGGAAATCTCAATGCAAGTTCGACTGAAGCAATGGCTATCCTGAATAGTACTGGTGATTCCGCCGGCAACCGGCAGTCGCGTGTTGCTAAGCAGGCTGAAGGTATTTGGATTTTCCCGAAGCAGACGGCAACTGGTTACGATTTCTATGTGCGTACTTGTTGGAACCCAGTTGGTTCAAAATCTCCATCAACATTTACTAGTGTCGTGAGGTTATATAATGCAAACTAATAAACAAAATACTAAAAAGGGTTTTACGCTGATTGAGCTCATGCTTGCGGTAGCCTTTTTGGGTACTTTACTGCTATCTGTTGCGATGCTTGCAATGCGCCTTGTGGATATGTATACCAAGGGTGCGACAATGCGCGCAGTTAACTCTGTTGGTAGTGCAATTGTTGATGATGTACGCTCACATGTGACGTCTTCTCGCTTATGGACGGAGAGTCTCAAGGATGGTTTTGAGCTGAAAGATGATTATGAGAAAGCTGAAAGGCAATACTATCGCAGCCATTCATACAAAGTTAACGAGGGCATTGTAGGGGAAGAGGATGAATATGTGGATTTTGGTGCTTTTTGTACAAATAGTTATACTTATATCTTCAACTATCAGGCAGCGATGCTAAAATATCGCAATGGCTCGACCAATCATAATGATTACATAAGCGTCGGTCCTGACGAGTCCAATAATAGGCCGTATGCTCTGGTACGCATAAAAGACACTGGTTGTAGCCAGTTTGGTCGTTTGGGTATGACTCAGAGCGAATATGAAAAAACTTTCCCGTCGGGCGTGACGCCTTCGCCTGCCTATGAGCTGGATTCGTTTTGGCAAGGTTCGAATGATCAGCGATTTATAAAAGCAGACGAAAACGACATGACGGTTCTTCTCGATGGCGCAACGAGCGACGAGGGTACCGACCTTCAACTTTATGATTTTGCAGTCATGTCTGCTACGCAGAGCGAAGCAACGAATCAGGTGCTTTATGATATTGCCTTTGTACTTGGTACGACCCGTGGTGGCATTGATATCAAGAGCTCAAATAACTATTGCACGAAGAGTAGCAAGGCGTCTAATGATGCTGACTACGCAAAAGATGTTGCCGATCACGGAATTAGCTACTGTTCGGTAAATCGATTTGACTTTGTAGTGAGACAAACTGGAAAGGAAGAATAATGGAGGTAAAAATGTCCAGAGCACAAAATACTAAACAGGGTGTGGCCGCAATCTATGTTGTAGTTTTCACTACAATGTTGATTGGCATTATTACACTTAGCTTTTTGAGGATTATGCTTTCTGAATCCGGTCGTACGCTCAATGATACCTTGTCGGATTCTGCTTATAATGCTGCTCTTGCTGGTGTCGAAGATGCTAAATTTATTGTTGCACAGTATCAAAAAGAAATCGCAGCTGGCCGAGATGAGCATTCCAGTGATTTAGTTGATGAAATTGAGAATAATTCCGAGAATAACTGCGACATCATCCCGGAATCGCTTAATCTACTCCCGGGCCTTAGTGGTCATGAAAACGGTGAACAGAACATTGGCTCGAACGAATCCTTTCAAGACCAAGCTTACACCTGCGTAACAATCAGCCTTCGTGGTGACTTTAAGGGTACCTTGTCTGCCAATAATCCAACCCTCGTAGTTCCCCTAAGGCCGAGCGGCGATACTGGCGAAACAGTAAACGATGTAGCTAAGGTTAAGCTCGTATGGTATATGAACGATAAAGACGAATCCGGTTCTACGGTTAGTTTTAATGGCATGGAGCTTCAGGGTCTAGCCGATAGTTATATCAATGGCACAGTAAACAATGAGAGCGCGATTTCTCACCGAGTCGAGAATAGTATTTTGGGTAAAAGAGGTGTCAAAAGCGAAAAGTTGCCAACTGAACTGAATGGCATGCGGGTCATGCTTGTTCAGTCGCCGGACGGTGCAACGAATCCGGAATACTATTCGTCGGATGGCGAGAACACTAATCGTGGCACCTTGATGCTTCTAGCTTCCACTGATGGTGTAACTGAAATCGAGAAGAATGCATTTGCTCAGTCGGCAGACAAAAACTTGAATGCTCCTTTGAGTATTAAATGTAGCTCTGGCGTTTGTACGGCGATTATTAATTTGCCAAAGCCAAGAGGTGGCGATAGTCGCGATAAGAACAACTTCTTCCTCGTCTTGAACCAGCTCTATTCTGAGCCAGCAATTACGGTTACGGCCACTATGCAGAATAATAGCGGTAAAGATATTGACTTCTTTGACGTTCAGCCTATTGTTGATGCAACGGGCCGCTCGGGCGACCTCTTCCGCCGCGTCGAGGCACGTATCGGTACGGACAATGGCGCATCGCTGGTTCCGACTGCCGAGCTTAGCACGAATGGTGATATTAATAAAAGCTTCTACGTTACTAAGAACTGCATTCAGGGTACCGAGGAGTGCGTTGTTAAGCCTGAATAAAATAAAGGCCGCTATAAAGCGGTCTTTTTGGTGTCTAAAATGTGGTCCCCGAGGCAGGACTTGAACCTGTACGCCATTGCTGGCACTAGCACCTGAAGCTAGCGCGTCTGCCAATTCCGCCACTCGGGGATAGCTCTATTATAACAGATAAGCGCGAAACCGCATGCTAGAATGCCGCGTGATATAATATCTGTATGAAACACTTCTATACGGACGGCTCGGCAATCCCAAACCCCGGCGATGGTGGCTTTGCTGTAATTCTTGATGGTAAACCTGTTGCGCTTGGTAGCGAGAAAAACTCTACTAATATCCGTATGGAAGCGCAGGCGCTAATTGCTGCTTTTAATCTTTCCGAACCAGGTGATGTCATTACAACTGATAGCGAATTCTGGATCAATGTCGTGACGAAATGGGCGCCAGGCTGGGAGCGTAACGGTTGGAAAAAGAAAAACGGCGAAATTAAGAACCTCGACCTCGTGCAAGCTCTCTATGCGGCCTATCAGGCTCATCCCCACACGAAGCTCGAATGGACACGTGGACATGTCGGTACCGAAGGCAACGAACTAGCCGATGAATGGGCTAATAAGGCCCGTGCGGGTGCTAAAATCATGAACGGGGAAGTACTAGTAGGCGGCGAGCCAGTTAAGTTTTAGGGGCAAAAATGAGAAAAGTTATCGTAAAAACTAAATTACATAACCGTGGCGGGTTGCTGGCGGTCCTCGATGAAATCGGCTTTAATTTTGAGCCGTCCTATTGGCAGAACGACCGTATTTTCGTACCAAAGAATTATGATCGTGCGCAGAATAGCCCACGTCTCTCGCTCCGCACCGTGGTGCGACGTGATGGCAAAACTATTTACGCCCTTGTTATGCGTCAGCACTTCGCTAAGAATGGTCTAGACGTCATAAACCGCACCGTGGTTGAAGATTACGCCGAAGCGGCACATATTATTTATAGTTTAGGCTACACGCTCCGTTCGGATTTTAGCCGCCGTCGCGAAGAACTTCAGATGGGCGAATCCGTAAAGCTTTATATCGATAACATCGATGGCCTTGATGGCTATTATCTTAAAATAGAAACCGTCCTCGAGGAGGGTGATGATCCGGCTGCGGCGCGCCAGGATTTAATTGAGACCTTTAAGGTGCTTGAGTTGCGCAATGCTAAAGCGATTGGCCTGACTTATGGCGAGCTACTCGAAACTAGCTTGCATGATGTCGAGGACATTCCTGCAGCAGAAGAAGATATCTACGCCGAAATCGAGCGTCTCGAAAACAGTCATAATTAGCATCAAAAAACCACCCGTAAGAGGTGGTTTTTAGTTATAACTATTCAGCTTTTTTGGTGCTAGTTTTCTTTGCAGCTGGCTTCTTTGCAGTAGTGGTTTTCTTTGCTGGAGCTTTTGCTGCGGTTGCTTTCTTAGTGGTCGTAGCCTTCTTTGCTGCAGCTTTCTTGGCTGGCTTAGCACCGCTAAGGCTCTTTGCGAGCTTAGCAATCTTAGCTTTGCGGCGGCTAGCAGTATTCTTCTTGATAAGACCCTTCTTGAAAGCCTTGTCGTATGCGGACTGAGCGGCAGAAACGTTCTCGGCACTTGGGTTCTTAAGAACAGCCTTGCGTGCGTTGTTGATTTCTTTCTTAATCGCTTCGTTCTTAGCTTTGCGCTTGATAGCCTGGCGCGCAGCCTTCTTCGCAGATTTAATAATCGGCATTAAAATCTATTCCTTTAAATATTAGTTATACAATTAATTTCATATTATACGCTATATCTCGAGAAATGTAAAGAGATGCACCGAGAGAGTATTTTTGGCTTGCGAAATGTTTACACTTATGCTAATCTGAGATTATAACAGGTCAAAATAAAAAGAGAAAACAATGAAAAACAATGAAGATACCAGAGCTGGTTCTGATATTGTGGCAGAAGTATCGGATAGAATTCGCAATGCGAGCAATGTCCTGATTGCGCTTTCAAAAGATCCGAATATTGATGAGCTTTCCGCCGCACTGGGCCTCTCTCTAATTTTAGACAAACTCAACAAACGGGCTACGGCAATCTTTTCGGGTAAAATCCCGAACATGATTGAATTTTTGCAGCCAGAAAAAACCTTCGAAGAAAACACTGACAGCCTTCAGGATTTTATTGTTTCCCTGAACGCTGAAAAAGCTGACCATCTTCGCTATAAGGTTGAAGGCGATTATGTGAAAGTTTTCTTTACGCCTTACCGCAAGGAAACCATCACCGAAAAAGACTTGCAGTTTAGCCATGGTGATTTTAATGTTGACCTGATCATCTCTTTGAATATTAGTGAGGAGGCTCAACTTGATGATGCTCTCCGCGAATACGGCCGCATTAAGCATGATGCAAGCTCGGTAAATATTTCGGCTTCTGCGCCAGGTAAGTTTGGTGATGTCGAATGGGGTGATCCAAGCGCATCTTCGATCTGTGAAATGGTTGTTCGTCTTGCTCTTGATGTTCAGGATCCAGATGAGCCAGTAATTGATGAGAATGTTGCTACTACCTTGTTGACTGGTATTATTGCTGCTACGAACCGCTTCTCGAACGAGCGCACGAGTGCAGATACGATGTCGGTCGCTTCGAACCTCATGATTTCTGGTGCTAACCAACAACTTATCGCGAAGAATATTCCAGTAGATATCCTCACTAAGCAGCCAGAGCCTGTCAAAGAGGAGCCGAAGGAAGAGCCAAAGCCAGAACCAAAAGAAGAGAAGAAGCCCGAAGAGGAGAAAAAGGAGCCAGAGTCAAAACCTCAGGATCCAACTAACTTCTCGGTTGATCATAAGAATAAGGACAAAAAGCCAGAAGCTGAACCAGAACAAAAGTCTGAGTCAAAAGCTGAAGCTCCGAAAGAAGAGCCAAAGCCGGAGGCAAAGGAAGAGCCAAAAGAGCAACCGAAGGAAGAACCTAAAGAAGAAGCTAAGCCAGTCGCTGGGCCGAAGCCAGAAGTTAAGCCAGAGGCTGGACCAGAACCAAAACCAGAGCCAAAAGCCGAAGCACCAAAAGAAGAACCTAAACCAGAACCAAAAGAGGAGCCAAAAGCTGAAGTTGCTTCAGAAAAGTCAGCTACCAACGATCCTAAGGCTGAAACGGAGCGTATTGTTGCAGAGCGCCTAGCAAAGCAGGAGGCAGATAAAGCCGCTGCCGAAGAGAAGCTTCGCAAAGAAGAGGCTGAACGTAAGAGACGCGAGGAAGAAGAACGCGCAAAGAATAACGCTGCCAAAGAAGAAGTCATGACAAAACTCATCGCTGAGCGCAACGAGGCGATGAAGGATGCAGGCGAGGGTAGCGCAAAGCATGACTTGCTCCAGAAGGATATGCTTCCACCAGAGCCGCCAAAAGACTATGCCAAGATGATTTCGACTGAATTAGATAAGGTAGGCGGTCCAGGTTATGTTCCGTCATCGGTTGACGATACGCCAACGCTCACTAGCGAGGTTGGTGCTCCGGCCGCAGTTGCGACAGCTCCAACGGCCCCAATTTCACCGAATCCAACCCCAGTTATAAAAACCGAAGTGAATCAGAACGGTATTTTGCCACCACCGCCAGCTCCAGTTGGTCCATCTCTAATGCCACCAGCTTTGCCGACGATTAATATTAGCACCGAGCCGACGGCTCCTGCAGCGCCGGCTGCGACATCGACTGCGCCAATCGTAGAAAGCGCGCCAGTTGCTCCAGCTACCAAGCCTGTCGTTGAGACTGCGCCAGTTGTCGAGGCGCCGAAGCCAGAACCTGTCATGCCGACGGTTCAGATGCCAAATGTTGCGCCAGCTCAACCAAAGCCAGCTGCAACTCCGGCCTCTTTTGCATCGTCAACCCCAGCTGCAATGCCTGGCCAGACGACTCCAGCTACACCAGCTCCAGCTCCAAATCCAACCCCAGTAACTCCGGCTTCCAGTAATCCTCAGGCTGATCCGGGCGCATTCCATATCCCAGGAATGTAAAAAATGATTCTCGTCTGTGACATTGACGGAACCTTTTGGCAGCATTTTGATACCGATTTCGAAATCTATCGGAAGAATGTTGCCGCCGCAAAACGTTGGCAAAAGGCAGGGCATAGTTTAGTCTTGGCCACTGGTCGAGGCTTGCCTAGTATGCGCCGTGGCTTTTCAGATATTACGGATTATGCAGACTATCTGATTACAGACAACGGCAGTTTCGTGACGGAACTTTCATCGGGTAAGATGATTGATGAGATTGTTTTTGAACCGCGTCAAATTGGCAAGATTACGGCTTTCGTGCGCGATTTGTACCCAGAACGCCTCATGCTGATTAGTTATCATGGTTATCTACAAGAGTATCGCTATCCGATCGCCTCGATTGGTAAGATTCGTACCTGGACGCGCGATGCGGAACTGGCTGAGAATCTATATTGCCGTCTCGAAGAAGAATTTGGACCAGATGCACTCAAGCTACATGTCGAGCGAAATGCGATGCCCTCGAGTCTGCCTTGGGTTGGCCCAGAATACAAAGCCTTCGTGAATATCACGCCGCAGCATTCTGGTAAGGAGCAGGCTCTGAAGCGGTTGGTGAAATCGCGCAAACTGAAGGGCGATATCTATACCTTGGGTGATGATCTGAATGATTTGGATATGATCAAGCATTTTAATGGATATGCGATGCGTGATTCGCACCCGCGTTTGCTCGAGCAGATGAGTAAAGACCGTCTCGTGGAGAATCCAGCAGAGTTAATCCGTAAGCTTTTGCGCGAGCAAGAAAAATAGCCCGCTAAGGCTATATTGTTACAAAATGGTCGGGGCGACCCGATTCGAACGGGCGACCTCACAGTCCCGAACCGTGCGCGCTACCAGCTGCGCCACGCCCCGACTTTTTGTATTATATCACTCTTTACTCTGTAACTTCCAGAGCGTGTAGCGCACGCCTTTTTCGTGTAGCTGTAAATTGGCTTCCTCAATAATTTCTAGGCCTTCTGGCACGTCTTTTTCTGGATCGAGATTTTCGCTAACATACCAAAAGCTTGGATTTTCTTTCTTGAATTTCTCGAAGTTGTCGATACGTCCGAAGTAGGTTTCTTTAAGAGGAAGGAGCGAACCCCACTGGTATTCCATCTCGTCATTAACAAACAAAACCGGATGTTCGTCTGTACTGTAGAATCCCATATCGTAGATTAAGAGCGGGGCTTTTGCGCTCACGACAATCGCCTCTTCCTCGACGCTGAGACCATCGATGTTTTCGAAGAGCTGGCGCGCCGTAGGATAGGAACCAGTCGAGAAGTTTAAGTTACCGGTGAAATAAAGATTAGTTAAGCCAAAAATGGTTGTTGTAATTAATACAACACTCATGGCTATATAACGATAGCAGGCGAACTTCTGTTTCTTTGTATCTTTCTTGCGCAAGTCCTTATCTGAATTAATCAGGAGCATGATGCCGACAGCTGGCAACATTGCAATACAAGCTGCGCTGTAATAAACATAACGCGAAACAAACATCGATTTGAATGGTGGCAACGAAACGAGAATTAGAAGCAAGATTGGCAAAGTGGCTAAAATGCTAAGAAAGCGCTGCTTTTTGAAAGTCTTCGAAACGATATAAGCGTAAACAATTACATGAATAAGGACTAGGATGGTTGTCCAGTTCGAAGCAGAACTGCCACTGCTGTAAATTGTGTATTCTGTCCATGCGCTCGTTAAACTTTGGACGCTGATTTCTGGAATCCAGAAGCCTTGCTGAACGGAGTGAAACTGAGAAAGTAGAGATGGTACCCACGGCGCAAAAAGTAAAACTGCCAAAACATAGACGAGGAAGAGTTTTTTCTTAAAGAAGTCTAATTTGTAAAATGAAATAATATAGACGAGCTGCGCGCACCAAGCGAGTGCCATGAAATAATGCGTCCACATGCCAGCCGCGACTAGGATGCCGTAAATGATCCAATAGAGCTTCTTCTTAGTATCGATTGCGAGCTGCATGAAATAGGTTGCCGCAAAGAAAATGACGAGTATGAGGGTATACATGCGCATTTCCTGGCCATAACGCACGATAAATGGATTGATTGCTAGGGCGAGGCTGCCAACAAAGGCGATTTTGGCGCCATACTTATATTTGAGCCACTTGAAGGCGAAGAGAATAGCGAACGCGCCGAAGAAGGTAGATAGGAGGCGCATTGAGATAATGTTGTAGCCAAAGAAGTGTGCCCAAGTTTTTAGGGCGAAGTAGTAAAGCGGTGGATGAACATCATTGCTGGTAAAATGCACGATATCACTAAACTTGAAGCGCGTGATATATGCACCATAGGATTCGTCGAACCAAATCGACTGATTAAGCTGTGCGATGCAGAGAATAATAAAGATTAGACTAATTAAAATTGGCCCAAAAATACAAAAGGATCGCTTGTGGCGCTGTAAGAAGTTTTTCATACTTTTAATTCTATCACAGATGTGGTATAATACATTCATCGTCCGGGGTTTGGCGCAGTTGGTAGCGCGCGCGCTTTGGGAGCGCGAGGTCAGCAGTTCGAGCCTGCTAACCCCGACCATATTTAGATTAAAGAGCCTTTTGGGCTTCTTTTTTGTTGCAAGAAAAAGCCACCGCATTTGCAGTGGCTCTTTGCTTAATTGACGTCTACCGTGCCGGCGTCGACGGTAATGGTGAGTTCAATATCTGAATCTAGGTGATTGTTATTGATATTGAATTTAGTAACGTCGCCTTCAGTATTAATGCGAATGTTGCCCGCATTATCGATTTTGATCTTGCCTGCATCGGATTTGATATAGGAGTTGTGGCTGAGCTGTAGCTCACCGATCTCAATCTTAGTTGCATCGCCTTCGATGTCTAGTCTACCGAAGCAATCATTGATCTTGATCTTGCCTGCATCGCTCTTGATGACGATGTTTTCGATGCTGCCGAGCTCGATAGTTGCGGCATCAGCTTTGATATCAAGATTCTTTGCGGCTGGAATCTTGATTTTGCCCGCATCGCTTCTGATGGTGAAGTTTGTCATCGTAAGGATTTCGCTTTCGATGTCGCCCGCATCGCTGTTAATAGTAAAATCGCCTACATATTTTTCAGGAATAGAGATCTCGATACGATCGGTTGTAAAGTTTAGGCAGATTATTTCGCAGGTACCTTTGATAGAGATGTCGAGTTTATCTGATTCCTTCTCGGCACGAACGATTTTGCTTTCGTCGGCATAGATTTTGACACCAATTTTGTCTGATTCGGTATTGTTTAGGAACTTAATGTTGGCTGCGTCGCTGTCGGTCTGGATAGCTTTGATTTCCTCGTAACTAAATTCTTTGTCGAGCGCAAGTCTTTCGCTGACTCTGCCGCCGATTCTGAAATTGCGAATATCGGTATGTAGTATTCCGAGGAACATTACGAAGCCTAGACCGCAGGCGAGGCAGACTAGTAGGATTACGCCAATAATGGCGCCGGTTTTATTCTTCATTTTCGACATCCTTTCCAGTCACAAGCATGACGATTAGCTTCGCGGCTTGGCTGAGTACGGCATAGATGATCCAAATGATCCAGGTGACATGCCAGGCCATGGTGAGAAAGCTGAGAAGAAGATAGATAGCTAACGTTGTAAAAGCTAGGATAGAATCTATCTGCTTGTATATTTTTGCCTCTCTGGTTTTTGGCTTTTTCTCGGTGCTTTTCTTTTTATAGATAATCGCCGAGTAGATAATGATTAAAGTTGCGAGCGCGAATAGCATAATAAAAATCGCGGATGCGGCTGCGCCGTTAATATTGAGTACTGCGACTGAAATGATCATGAAAGCGATCGCGACGAAGTAGAGCATTACGCCACCGAGAATACCGGTTAGGCGTTTCTTGGCAATGATTCTCTCTGCCTGCTCTTCGGAACGTTCGAAATTGCTTTTGACCATTTCAGCGTCAGCTTCTTCGGAGCCACCATCGTGTAGTAGCTCGTCAGGTGTTACGTTGTATAGACTGCATAAAGGCAAGACCTTGTCTAAATCTGGGCTTGATTGTCCTGTTTCCCACTTAGATACGGTTTGCCTTGTGACTTCGAGCTTGTCTGCTACCTCTTCCTGAGATAGGCCAGCAAGCTTGCGAAGCTTGATAAGTCTTTCTGGTAATGTCATTTTAAATGTCCTTAAAATTAATGATTTATGGCTCTATTTTAGCGTTGCGCAATGAAAACTACCACCAACTACGCTTTACATTTCCGCAACGAAAATTAACATTTTGGCATTTTTAACAAAATTTGCGATTTTTGGCAAAAATAAGCCGTGCGGACTGGATTTATTTCTGCATCTTTCAGCTTTATAAGATTGGAAGGATGATATACTATATATATTCAGGACGTCTGTCCGTATTAAGGAGTTATTAGGAGCAATATGCCGGAATATAAGAAAACCGCTGGAAAAAAATCTAAGAAGCCAAGCAAGGCTGGCAACGTTGTACGTTTGCTGTTCTTTTGGCTAATCATCATCGCTTTAGGTGGTGCACTGTTTTTTAATCTTACGGGTAGTGGCTCTTCTATGGAAGAAGAGAAAACTCTTTCCGAAATTTTAACCTACGCCAACGAGGAAAAACTCGATACTATCACCGTTCGTGGCAATGAGCTTCATGTTACTCCGCGCGCTGAAACTGATTTGCCGAACATGGTGTCGCGCAAGGAAGGCGCTAGCGCTCTTTCTGAGCAAGGCTTTGCTGAGGCGATCGAACAGGGCAAAGTTAATATTAATGTCGAAGAAAACGTTGATATCCTAGGTACTGTTCTTGATGTTGCGATGATTGTCGTGCCAGTCATCTTAGTTATTGCTTTCTTGTCTTATATGATGCGCCAGGCGCAGAGCATGAATAATCAGTCGATGGGTTTTGGTAAGGCCAAGGCTCGCCTTTATGGTAACGAGAAAAAGCGCGTAACTTTTGCCGATGTTGCCGGTAACGAAAACGCTAAGCAGGACTTGAGTGAGATTGTCGATTTCTTGAAGGCTCCAAAGAAATACGAAAAGCTCGGTGCAAAGATTCCAAGCGGTGTCTTGTTGGCGGGTGATCCAGGTACGGGTAAAACTCTCATGGCGCGTGCTGTTGCAGGCGAGGCTGGTGTTCCGTTCTTCTCGATTTCCGGTTCTGAATTTGCCGAAATGTTTGTCGGTGTTGGTGCTTCACGCGTACGCGACCTCTTTGCAAAGGCCAAGAAAAATGCTCCAAGTATTATCTTTATCGATGAAATTGATGCTGTTGCGCACAAGCGTGACGCGCGTGGTGGTGCTGGTCGCGAAGACGAACAGACCTTGAACCAGATTCTCGTCGAGATGGACGGTTTCGATAATGATACTGGCGTGATTGTAATTGCGGCTACAAACCGTGTTGATATGCTCGATAAGGCTTTGCTCCGTCCTGGCCGTTTCGACCGCCACGTCAATGTTACTTTGCCAGAGCGCAAAGACCGCATTGAAATCCTCAAGGTTCACTTCAAGAACAAACCAGTTGCAAAAGATGTTGATATTAACGCTCTTGCTGCAAAGACTGCTGGTAGTAGCGGTGCGGATCTTGCGAACATCGCGAACGAAGCAGCTATTACTGCGGCCCGCGAAAACCACAAAGAAATCACCAACGAAGACGTTACTGATGCTTTCGAGCGTATTGCGATTGGTCCAGAACGCAAGTCCAAGGTCATGACCGATGTTGAGCGCAAGATTACAGCCTACCACGAGGCTGGCCATGCCATTGTTGGCCATGTCTTGCCAGATTCCGACCCAGTTCACAAGATTACTATTATTCCACGTGGTCATGCCGGTGGTGTTACCTGGTTCTTGTCGCCGGAAGATCGCAGCTACAAGAACGTTTATGAGCTTAAAGACGTTCTCGCTCGTGCGATGGGTGGCCGTGTAGCTGAATGCTTAATGTTCGGCGAAGATGGTGTTACGACTGGTGCGAGCTCCGATCTTCAGCATATTGCCGAACTCTCTCGCCAGATGGTAACCGAGGAAGGTCTTGGTGATAAATTGCGTGATCAGGTCTTCAACTCGGACGAAGTTAACTTCTTTGGTGATCGTGCTCGCACTTATTCCGAAAAGACCTCTGAAGAAATCGATGCGGAAATTCGCGCTTTGAATCGTGAGGCTAGAAAGCGTGCTGAGGCGGTTATTAAGGCTAACCGCAAAGGTCTTGATGCCCTCGCGGCTGAACTTCTCGAAAAGGAAACTTTGGACGAGAGCGACGTGGTGCGCATCTTGAAGGGGGCAACCCTGCCAGCTGAAGCTAAGCTTCACGAATAAAACAAAAGGCCCCGCCGAGGGGTCTTTTTGATGCTTATGCTATAATTTAGATATGGCGCGAAAAGCGAAAAAGACTACTTTCCCTCAAAAAAAGATGCTTGCGATTGGGGCGGGGGTGCTTCTGGTCGTATTGCTGATTGCAATTATCTATTTACTGCTTCGTCCAAATGCGGAGCTAATCGTTGTGACTGCTCCAAGTCAGGCGACGATTCGTCTTGATGGCAAAAAGATTCATAATGGCGCGCGCGGCATTCGTGCTGGCAAGCATACGATTGAACTATCTAAAGACGGCTCCGAAACTAAGACTCAAGAATTCGAAATCTCAGTCGGCGAAACTAAGTCCATTAATCTTTATCTTGAAGATTATTCATCCTATCTTCTAAACGAAGAAGATATTGAGCTTCTTGGCTTAATTGGCGACGAGAAGGCCAGACAATTTGCCTCGGATTATTGGGCGGCCAAGTCTATTTTGGATATCTTGCCGATTACGATTGTCGGAGAGGATAGTGATGAATTCTCGCACCTCGAGAGTGGTAAAGATTGCACGCGTAGCTATTGTCTAAAAATTACCGACCATGGCGAAGAGCTAAAAGAGAAGATGCTTGAGAAAATTAAATCTCTTGGTTTTGATCCAGATAATTACGAAATACAATACGAGTTGGTGGACTAGAAAATGAAAAGATTATCCTTAGTTATACTTATCGCAAGTGTTATAACTCTGGCCGGCGCTAAAGCCTACGCCTACAACGACGATGATTCGGTCAATAGTATTCGTTATTATGGCCCTAGTACTTGTCCAATTAGTGACTCGACTAATCGTACGACCTATATTACTAATACGCCAAAGGATTCCGTGTTGGCGGAATGGGTTTCAAAAAACTACGCCAGCGTGACGAGTTTGTCTGCGGAGTATGGCTTGCCTTGGGAGCCAATCATGGCGCAGGGTGCGCTTGAGTCGAACTATGGCAGTTCTGAGGCTTACGAGCAGCGCGGGAGTATTTTTGCGCTTGGTCCAGATGGAAACGGCCTCGCTAAAGATGCGAATTATACAGATATGGAGTCGTCATGGCGCGTGCTTTTTGAGTACTGGCGCCTGAATGCCGGGGACAATCGTGGCCGTATTTTTACGACCGATGCTTTCTATGATTCCAAGCTTTATATCGACGCAATCATCGCCTCTGGTTATCAGGCAGGAAATGCGGAATATGAAGAAAAACTCAGGACGCTTACGGGCGAGATTAATGCTTTAGTTGAACGTAGTGGCTTGAGTAGCTCTAAGGAAATCTACAAAGAATCTTCCGCGATCGAGAAGAATGTCGAAAGGAATCGCGGCGCGGGCGTGAATAATTTTGGTAATGTTGTAGATAGTTCTTCGACGGAATGTAACTGTGGTGGTGACGCAGGCGCCTCTGGGGTGCGCTGGTCGAATTTCTGGGTAGCTAATAACTCTATGTTTGGTTCACAGAAGGCGCCGGTAATTGGTACGAAGGCCGAGAAACAACTAGCCGCACAGGATTATGGTCTGAGACTGCCTGAATCACAGCAAAAGATTAGCTTCCGTATTAAAAACGGCAATGAGGCAATCGTGAATGGTGATCCGTATGCCGCTTATCCAGATGGCGACTATCCGCATTTTGTTGTAGATATTAAAAAGAAACGTGTTTTTCAGTATTTTCCAATCAACCTGAGCGCGGCAGCAGGGAATAAAAATCTCGAGAATGGCATCGTAATTGATATTGTTGGTTATACCGAAGATAATGGCTCGAGCTACTATCTTTGGGATACAGAAAAGAATGACAATTCCGAGTGGAAGTATCTGAGTAAGCTAGTTGGAGCAATCAACGAGCAAAACGAAATGGGGCTTTCACTCCCGACCGAAGGTGTTTCGAAGCAGATTTGGGACAAGATTTCGGAAAACGTTAATCTATCGAGCCATAAAGCGGCGATTAAATGTGGTACGCTGGATGATTCGGATAGCGGCTTACAGGAATACGAAGTGAAACGATTTGTGAATTATTACAATCGTTCAGTCTCGCTGAATGACTATAGCTTGCCGCTAAACTCGAAGAAGATGCCGGCTAGCTTTGTCTCATATTTCGTGGAGCGTTTTACTACTCTGGAGACTAAAGAATTGAACTGGGGCGAGCCACGCGATGTGGCGGATAGTCTCGCCAAAGCCTACTCGATTATCGAGACGGGAAACGACCCGGAATCTTATGCGGTGTTTTCTTCGACGGATAGTGATGCGCTTTGCGGAAAAGCGCGCTGTGGTAGTGTTGGTATTGTTTTGGCAGTCAAAAATGGCATGGCTACTACGATCGAGCAAAGCTATCCTTCAGGGAAGCTGTCTGTTAAAAAGCGTTCGTTGGCCGAGCTTAGAAACAGCAAATATGGCGTATCTTTCGCTTATCTTCGTCCAGTAGTTAACGAAGAAGAAGTAAAACTTGGAAAAATGGGGCAGTAATGGCAAAAAAGCGTAAAAGTATTATAAAAAAAATTACAGAAAACCGCACAGTGAGGCGCTTTGCGCTTGTTGTTGTCGTAATTCTCGCAGTGGTCTGTCTTGGTTCGGCTATGTTCGAAACTGTTTTCCGTGCCAAAGTTAGTATTGAAGGTTTTGATAAGAAATACCTCGATGTCTCAAATAGCACGCGCAGTGCATTGAGGGATGAGCTGGAGCAATTTGTTTATCTGAATACTGGTGAACTGCAAACAAAAACTCGTTTTGTTTTGCGCGAAGATGAAAACCGAGTAATTAATGAAGATGAGGATGGGAATAAAAACAGTGCCTTCTATATTGATAGTGAAGATTTACAAATCTCCGCTCTAGTGCAAATTGTCTGGAATAGTGGTTTTAGCAGCCCCAATAGTAGCTTTATTGCGCGCATTGATTGCGCGACGGGCGAGGCGAATCATTTTGAAAACTCGCACTGCTATTCTCGTTCAACCGGCGATAAAACAGGGGCGTTTAGGCTAGATAACTTAGGTTTACTCGAATCTTATGATGTTCCGTCCGACGCCGTAAAACGTGCGCGAGGCGAAATGCTAGACTATCTCGAAATTGCCTATCCAGAGGCGGAAAATGCTCTGATTATCCACAAGAGCATTCGCACGGATGACTCTGGTCTCTATGCGGATTTGGCTCTAGACAACAAACGATTCGAATTATTTGTAGTAAATGACAATGATTGGCAAATTGAGCTACGTAGCGGCGAGAGTATCGTTTGGAGTGGTCGCGCCGGCGAAGAAGTTACGCATTATCGCCACTATTTGACACTCAAGAAACAGCTTCCTGCCGAAATCGAAACTATGAACGGTACGGTTTTTGCTCTGCGTTTTGAGGATAAAAAACACCTCGTAATTAGCTCGGCGAGCTGTGCTGATGGAGAGAAGAGCGAATCGATCGAAAAGGCTGCCAAAGATTGGCTAAAGGCGAATAATTACAATCCAGACGCCTTCGAAATTAAGTTGAAAATTAATTGCGAGAGTTGAAAGAAAAAGACCTCTCCTGCGATATAATAGGATAAGATGCCAAGACCGAAGAAATATATCCGTAACGCCATTACGGCGGCTAATTCGAAGTTGTCAATTAAGACCGCCTCACTCGTGCTTGCTAGCTCGACGCTTGTTTCTGCGTTGCTCGGTATCTTTCGTGACCGCCTCTTGAACTCGATGTATTACGACACCTATCCGGCTGGTCTTGACGCTTACACGACGGCCTTTACGGTGCCGGATTTCTTATATTTTATTATTACTTCCGGTGCGCTCTCGGTGACCTTTATTCCGATTTTGAACGAGCGCCTGGTCAAGAATAAGCGCGAAGAGGCCTGGGATTATTGTTCGAGTCTTTTGAATTTCTTGGCCCTACTCTGTTTTATTGCTTCGGCGCTTATTATGATTTTTGCCGATCCGCTCGTGCGTTATGTGGTTGCGCCTGGCCTTAATGAATCGTCGATGGCACTCGCGATTAATATGATGCGCGTGATTGCGATTAATCCGTTTCTGTTCTCGATTTCTACGGTGTTTAATAGCGTGCAGCAGGCTGTTGGGCGCTTTGTGTTCTGCGCCTTGGCGCCGGCTCTTTATAATATCGGCATTATTATTGGTATCCTAAATTTCACAAAGGGAATTAATATCTTTGGCGTTCAGCTCTTCGAGGGTGGCATCATGGGTGTGGCGCTCGGTGTGGTCTTGGGTGCTTTATTGCAGTTGGTCGTAAGTGTGGTTGGCCTTGTGGGGCTCGGCTTTAATTATCGCTTTAAGGTTAACTGGAAGAATCAGGGCTTCCGTACGGCTCTCAAGCTTTTGCCGATGCGCTCAATGGATCAGGGCATTGATTATGTTACGGGTATTTTTAATACAAACCTCGCTTCGCGCATGGGTGAGCAGTCGATTCGCGCCTTCCAACAGGCCTCGAGTCTTCAGGGTATGCCCGTAAACTTGATTGGCGTGGCAATCTCGACGGCTTATTTCTCGCAACTCAGTCAGGATGCGGCGCGCAAGGATAGGGAAATCTTTATGCGTACCTTCCGTAAGGCGCTCCGTGCGATTATTTGGATTGCGATGCCAGTGGCAATTCTGGCTTTCTTTGAGCGTGGCTATGTTGTGAACTTTATCAAGAATGGCGGCGATCCGAAGATTGCGAGCGTGCTCGGCTCATTTGTGGTTGCGATTTTCTGTTCGTCCTGCTTCCATATTGCTTCGCGCGGTTTCTATGCCCGTCAGGATACGCGCACGCCATTTACGATTTCGGTCATTACTTTTGTTGTTCAGAGCGCGGTAATGTTTGGCCTCTATAAGCTCGGTTTCGGCCCAGAAGGTTTGGCTTATGCGGTTTCGTTCGGTACAGTCTTGGAGCTTAGCTTGCTTCTGATCTTTCAGAATCGCGCGATGGATCACAAGCTATTTAATGCGGAGTTCTGGAGCGCTGTAATCCGTATTGCGATTTCTTCCGCCGTGGCTGGTATTGTTTGTTATGTTATGACCAGACTGATGCCACTCCGCATCGCAAACAACTCCTTCTTTAGTACTTTTCCGAAGTTCTGCATTATCTCGGCGGTCGCTGGCGTAGCTTATCTTATTATGTGTGTTATCTTGCGCGTCGAAGAGGTAAAGCCGGTCTTTACTTATCTCAAGCGCGTCTTGTTTAAGAATAGTATTAAGAAATAACAATAACCCACAAAAAGAATCCCCGCAACAGGGATTCTTTTTTTGGAAATAGGCTAATCGAGTTTTTCTTTGATTTTCTCGCCAGCTTCTTTGAGCTTTGGCTTGACTTCGTCAACGACGTCTTCGATCTTGTCCTCGACGGCCTTAGCTTTTTCGTCGATGCCAAGTTCCTTGGTCTTTTTGCCGAACTTTTTCGAGAAGTCCTTGCCGGCTTTCTTAGCCTTCTTGGCGAAATCTTTGCCAGCGTCCTTGCCTTCTTTAAGGGCTTTGTCGCCGAAATCTTTAAGATCTTTGCGAGTCTTTTCGCCAGACTTTGGTGCAAAGAGTACGCCCGCGACAGCGCCAACGGCTACACCGAGCGCAGCGCCGATTGCAAACTTAGCACCAGTGCGCTTCTTGCAATCGCAGCTATCTTTGCCGCAGTTACAAAACTTACTCATCGTCTTCCTCCTCTTCGGATTCTTCTTTCTTTTTCTTTGCGTCAGCTTCGTCAGATGCTTTGGCGGCTTTTTTGCGCTTGCGGCGTGTTGAGCCGTCCGTGTAAGCATCTACGAAATAACGAACAAGTCCGCCCACCGTGGTAAAATCGCGGACGTTATCCGCAATGTCGCCAGCGGTTTCGGCAATTCCTTGACCTTGGATCATGATCTTCTTGGCCTCTTTCGTCAGGCGAATTAACGCAATAACGAGGATGATGCCAACAACGAGGAAGATGAACAAAGCGACAGACAGGAATATAACCAAAATCCATGCTGGTGCTTCCATATTACTGGTTCTCCTCCATGCTCATGAACTCTTGGTAAGCCTTATAGAAGTTTGCTGGATCGCCAGTGGTAAGCCATTTACCCTTGCTCTTGGTGATAATAACATCGCCGTCCTTGGTGAGGCGGGTGATAGCATCGACTGTCCAGAGCTCGTTATCGAGGCCGGTATTGCCAGGAACGAGGTACTTAAAGATATCTGGGGTTAGCAAGTAGCGACCGTAAGAAGTCAAGTTGGATGGTGACTGATCTGGGGTAGCTGGCTTTTCGACGATGTGGTCGAGGGTCATCTTTTTCTTATCAGCGAGCGCGATCATACCGTACTTCTTCCAGGTTTCTTCTGGCATTTCCTGAGCGGTAATGATTGCCTTGGCTTCTGGATTCTTTTCGTAGGCTTCGATCAAAGTCTTAACGTCGCCTTCGCCGAAGACTAGGTCGTCGCTGTAAAGAGCAACGAAAGCTTCATCTTCGTTGAGGTATGGCTTGGCGCTAACGATTGGAGAACCGTTGCCGTATGGGAGGCTCTGGTCCTGTTCGATAACGGTAATGTCAGCCATATCGAGAACTTGCTTGACACTTTCGAAGCGATCAGACTTGCCCTGTGAAGCGAGCTGCTTTTCGATCTTTTCGACTGGGTTATTGAAGAAATCTTCATAGATTGGCTTACCATCTGGGGTAGCAACAATGATAATCTGCTTAATACCAGCAGCGACACATTCTTCGACGACATGCTGCATGATTGGCTTTGCGCCAAGCGGAAGCATGGCTTTTGGAATCGTCTTGGTGATTGGCAGGAAGCGACTTGCGAAACCTGCATCAGTGATGACTGCTTTGGTTGGTTTTTTGTAGGACATTTGTTTCTCCTTATCTAATTACGATAGTTTTTTCTGGATTAGTTTGTTGACTGCACCAGGGTTAGCTTTACCTTTCGACTTCTTCATAACTTGTCCCACTAAGAAGCCGATCGCTTTCATTTCGCCGTTTCGGACGTCCTCTGCTGCCTTCTGGCATTCTGGAGCGGCCAAAACTTCGTCGATAATTTGCTCTAGGGCACCCTCGTCGTTCTCCTGGAGGAGGTTCATCTCCTTTGCGAGCTCGTGTGGCGTCTTACTAGTGTTTTTCTTATTATACAACTGAATGAACACATCTTTACCAGCAGTTGAAGAAAGTTCGCTTTTCTCCACCATTTCCGATAGTTCAGTTAATTCATTGGCAGTTGCAAGATTAAAGTCCTTGTCGAGGTTTTCCTCGGCGAGGAGCACACCGGAGAACCAGTGCGCGACGCGTGGCGCAAGCTTGACGTTTTTGTCGCAAACTTCAGCAAGACGGCTGGCGAGCAAAGGATAGTTTAGGATAGCTTCGCGTTCGCTATTGTCGAGCTTGAGCGCTTCGAATTTATTACGATAAAAATCTGGCATCGCAGGCATTTCGCTTGCGACCTTGTCGACGTATTCTTGAGTCAAAACAACTGGTGGAATATCCGGTTCTGGCATGTAGCGATAATCTGCTGCGCCTTCCTTGCTACGCTGACCAGTAGTTTTGCCGGTAGTGTCGTTCCAGCCACGGGTTTCCTGAATAACTTCTTCGCCTTTTTCGAGCAAAGCAATCTGGCGGGCGGCTTCGTATTCGACGGCGCGTTCGACACTACGGAAGGAGTTGAGGTTTTTAACCTCAGTACGGGTACCGAGCTTGTCGGTCTTCGAAACGGAAGTGTTGACGTCGAAGCGCATGTTGCCCTGATAAAGGTCGCCGTTGGAAACGCCAGCATAAATCATGAGGCGGTGAAGTTCTTCAGCATAGGCACGGGCCTGAGCAGCAGAATGAATATCTGCTTCAGAAACGATCTCGATAAGAGGCGTACCAACACGGTTTAAATCGACGAGAGAATAATCGTCAAAGTGAGTCAACTTACCAGCATCGCCTTCGAGATGGGCGTGGTTAATACGGACATCATCGAAGCCCTGAAGATGGATAACACCAGCGCCAATGATTGGCTTGTACATCTGAGTAATCTGGTAACCAGCTGGTGAATCTGGATAGAAATAATGTTTGCGATCAAAGCGGCTTTCGAGACCGATTTCGCAGTTCATGGCGAGACCAGCCTGAACGGCTTTGTGGACGGCTTCCTTGTTTAAAACTGGAAGCATACCAGGAAGGGCGTAGTCGAATGGGCTAACGCAGCTGTTTGGTTCTTTGTCTACGGCATCGTTGTCGACAGCACTAAAGAGTTTCGTCTTCGTGTTGAGCTGGACGTGGCATTCGATACCGACTGTAATCTTGTATTCGCTCATTAAATTGCTCCTAAATCTTTTAGTGCTTGCTTGTAGGTTTCGAGCGCATGGCTAGCCTGAGCATAGCTTGGCTCGAAATCTGGTTCGTGTGCAATCTGGTTGCGTAGCTTGTGGGCATGCCAGACAGAATTGAGTTCAGAGAAACGATCCTTGCCAACCTTCTTGAGGCGGTCACCCATGGTGCGGCCAGGGGTGCCGATTTCGCAGAGAGCCTTATCGAGTAGTTTGTCGCCCTTAATAATCGCCATTGAGTAGCTACTTGGGTTTTCCTTTTGTAGGCTGTTCTGGATAGTTAAGAAATCGATCTGGTATTGTTCCTGGTCGAGCTTTGGTGTGTGCTTGCTCGTGAGGAAAGCAGTAACGAAGATGATAATACCAACAATCAATACAGCAATCAAAAAGACGAGCGTAAGATTGTTCATTATGCTTCCTCCTCACAGCTCTTCGCGATGCTGAGAAGAAGCTGATCATCTTGAGCGCGACCAATTAGCTGAGCGCCAACTGGCAAACCATCGGCGGTCTTACCGGCTGGAACGGATAGAGCTGGCAAACCGGCCATGCTGGCAGGAACGGTCATGGCGTCTTCGAGATACATCGTCAAAGGATCGCTCGTTTTTTCGCCAAGCTTGAAAGCTGGGGTTGGTGCGACTGGGCAGAGCAAAGCATCGTATTTTTCAAATGCTTCGTTATAAGCATTGATGAGAAGCGTGCGGGCTTTCTGAGCCTTCAGATAATAAGCATCGTAGAAACCAGAGCTAAGTACGAAGTTGCCGATCATGATGCGGCGCT
Source organism: Candidatus Nanosyncoccaceae bacterium (assembly GCA_045536655.1). Classification (GTDB taxonomy): domain Bacteria; phylum Patescibacteriota; class Saccharimonadia; order Saccharimonadales; family Saccharimonadaceae; genus UBA2834. Next base: position 47,340 of record JAZSOA010000004.1, read on the forward strand.
GGTTTTCCTTCATGAAACCTTCGCTGCGGGTCATGGTATAGATCTCGTCGAGACTCTTGGCGTCCTTGCTGCGAAGTGCATAACGAATGCCATCGTAGCGGCTAAGGTTTGAAGCGACCTCGGCTGGCTGAACAACGTAATAAATCGCAAGACCATATTTCAAAATTGGCATATCGAATTCTTCGATTTCGTAACCCTGAGTCTCAAGCTTTTTGCCGTAGTTGCGAACGATTTCGGCAACCTCTGGATTGATACCTTCGCCAAAGCAGTCGCGAATCAAACCGATTTTCTTCTTGCTTGGCTGAACTTCGTCGAGATTCTTGGTCCAGTAATCTGGAAGCGTAGTCGAATCTTTTGGATCTTGACCGGCCATAATGCTCATAACGAGATCAACGTCTTCGGCCTTCTTGGCAAAACAACCCATCGTATCGGTCGATGAAGCCATTGCGACAACACCGTAGCGACTCACTGCGCCATAGGTAGGCTTGATGCCATAAACGCCGTTAAAGCTGGCTGGCTGGCGAATCGAACCACCGGTATCTGAACCGAGGGCAAACTCAACAATATCGAGAGCGGTTGCCACGGCAGAACCACCAGAAGAACCACCGGCGACGCGTGTATTGTCGGCAGAGTTCTTGGTTGGACCAAAATAAGAGTTCTCAGTTGAACCGCCGTGCGCGAAGGCATCGAGGTTGGCGCGACCAATCATGATAGCGCCTTCGGCTTCGAGCTTAGCTACGGCTGTAGCCGTAATTGGCGAATGGTAACTATCAAGGATATGAGCTGCGGCAGTCGTATTGCCTTCGTGGCTGGAATAGTTATCTTTGAGTGCGTAAGGGACGCCAGCAAGTTTGCCGACCTCTTCGCCCTGCGCGATTTTTGCGTCGATTTCTTTGGCCTTCTCAAGTGCAGCCTCGGCGTTCATCGAAATAAAGACGTTGTAGTCTTTGTATTCTTCGGCCTTTTTGAGTGCAGCTTGAACTAAATCGACAGCCTTGGTGTTTTTATCTGCGATTTTCATAGAACTTTTGGCACCTTTACTTGGTTATCTTCGGTATCTGAAGCAAGGGCAAGCAAATCCTCGCGCTTAGCTTCCATTTCTTGGATTTCATCTTCGCGCCAAACATTTTGCATGTCGAAGCACTGGTAAGTAGGCTCGACGCCGTCGGTATCTAGCTCATTAAGCTGAGAAATATAAGATACGATGCTATCGAGATCCTTCTTTAAAGGCTCGATCTCTTCCTCGCTGATGTTTAAACGAGAAAGCTCTGCTAAATGCAGCACGTCTTCTCTGGTGATTGACATAGGTATATTATAACAACATTTTTAGCGTTTTAACAGGGGCGGGGAGGGTTTAATTTTGGAGAATTCGTTGAAGATTAAGACGTAAAAACAAAAATGGCCCACAATGGGCCTATGGTGTCGCTAACCTCGTTGGTCAAGGCGCTTATTTGAACTTGTCGTATCAGTCAATCGTATAATTGAACTAATTTCATTGTAATGCTGGTTTATAATTAAAACAAGTTCAATTTCGCGAAGGAGTTAATATGTCTGAAAAGCAAAAATATTATCTAGGTCTGGACTGTGGCACTAGCTCCGTTGGTTGGGCGGCTACTGACGAGAAATATAATCTCTTGCGCCGAAAAGGTAAAACTTTATGGGGAATGAGATTGTTTGACGAAGCGAAAACAGCGGCTGATAGGCGAACGGCAAGGTCTAATCGTCGTCGTCTTGCTAGAGCGAAAAGTCGAATAAAACTTCTCCAAATGTTATTTCGTGAAGAAATGGCAAAAGTAGATCCCGACTTTTATACACGTCTTCGCGAAAGTTTCTATCTAGAAGAAGATAAAAACTTCGCGGATCCGACAGCGAACTCCAAGAATACCCTATTCAATGATGCTGACTTTAAAGATAAAGATTATCATAAAGAATACCCGACGATTTGGCATTTAAGGAATGCAATAATAAGCGCTCCGGAAAATAAACGCTTCGATCTTCGACTTTATTATCTTGCTATAGAGCACATTATTAAGCGCCGCGGTCATTTTCTAAAGGAAGGTGCACTAAAAGGCGCCGGAGATTTTGATGAGCTTTGGGATGGTTTTTGTAGCTATGCAAACGATAGCGGCTTTGCGGTTTTGACGGGCTACAAAAAGAATGCAGAGGCTCTATTAAAAAAGAAAATAAGTAAAACGGACAAGAAAAAGCAGCTCGGAAACGAAATGTTTGATGTCGCGGATGAGGATTTTGCTGGCGACCAGAAAGATTTGGCGGCGCTTTTGTGCGGGAGTAAAATATCACTCAAAAAATTGTTTGGTATTGAATCTGAAGAAGACTATAAATTGAGCTTCGCTGAGGGTGTTTTTGAGGACAAGATTCCTGAAATAGAGGACTACTTGGCTGATATAGAAAATGGGGTAGATTTAATAATGTCGGCGAAGCGAATATATGACTACATCTATCTGAGCGACTTGCTACGCGGAAGCGATAGCGTTTCGGCTGCGATGGTGAGAAATTATAATCAGCATCAAGAAGATCTGAGAGAGATAAAGGCCGCCCTCAAGCCATTTGAAAAAGATTATAAATACTTCTTTAAAACGGAGGAGACCGAAAAAGATGGTGAGGTGTTCTATGCGGCATATGTGGGCAAGGCCTATTCACAAGATAAAAAGGGGCGTAGAAAAAGCTATTCTGTGAGCCAGGAAGATATAAATAAAGAACTGGTAAAACTATTTAAGGCGCATGGTATTGTTGGAGATTTGCTGAGTCGGGCCGAAGAAGGCCTACTATTACCTAAACAAAGAGGCTTTGCGAAAGGCACAATTCCGCAGCAGCTGCACCATAATGAGCTAAAGACGATTCTGAAGAAACTCGCGCGCGATTATCCTAGTTTTGCTAGAGAGGCTGTCGAAGAGAATAAGGAATACAACACGGCGCTGAAGAAAATCGAGAGAATTCATGATTTTAGGATTCCGTATTATTGTGGCCCTATGCTTTCAAGGAGTGAAAAGAAGACGACTTTTTCATGGGCGGATAGCGAGATAATAGAAATTGTTAGGCCGTGGAATTACGACGAATTAATAGATAAGAGTGCGCGTGCAGATAAGTTTATTGCTCGAATGACTAATGAATGTACTTATGTTGTAGGTGCAGATGTTTTGCCTAAGAATTCGTTTGCCTATCAGAAATATATGGTGCTAAATGAGCTTAATAATCTAAAGATTAATGGTGTCCGAATTGACAACGAGACTAAACAGAAGATTTACGAAAAAGGGTACGAAAGCGGCGAGCTAAAAGGGAATAATATTTCTCTAAAGAAGCTTAAAGAATGGATGCACTCTGCTGGTATTTTGAAGGACGGAGATGAGCTCGGCGGTACAAATGAAGTAAAAGTTTTGCCAAAACTATCTACGAATGCGGATTTTGCTAGGATTTTGGGTGCGGATTATTCTAAGAAATATAGTTCTAAAAGTCTCGAAAAGATTGTTGAATTAATTACAATTCTGAATAATGAGCGAAGGATGCTCGCGGAAAAGATTCAGGAAGAATTAAAATGCGATGACGAGCAGGCTTCTAAGTTAGCTAAGCTGAACTATAAGGATTGGGGAAAATTTAGCGAAAAATTCCTTACGGGCGTAGTGGTCGAGATTGGTGGCAGGAGAATGAATATTCTGGATGCGCTTTGGGAGACACCACATAATCTTATGGAATTACTCGGTGGCGAGTTTGAGTTTAAAAAAGAGCTTGATAGGATTAATCGCGCTTCGATTAAAGAACAGAGCGAGGATATCACCTATGAAATGGTGAAGGAACTCTATTGCTCTCCAGCCGTGAAACGCACTGTTTGGCAGGCGATAAAAATCGTTCAGGAAATCAAACAGGTGATGGGTTGTGCGCCGGAAAAGATTTTCTTGGAGGTGACGCGAGGCGAAGAAAAAGGTGAAAAGAAAGTAAAATTGGCTCGTCGTAAAGATTTGATTGAGAAATACAAACAGATTAAAACTCAGGAAGCAAAAGACCTATTGACTGGGCTCGATGACGAAAAATGCGACGATAGGGATTTACAATCAAAGAAGCTATTTTTGTACTACTGTCAAATAGGTAAGTGTGCCTATTGTGGCGAGCATATTGACTTAGAAGAAATCAACAATAATCAGCTCTATGATATTGATCATATTTATCCTCGCTCAAAGACGAAGGATGATAGTATAATGCGAAATCTAGTTCTCGTACATGCTAAAGAAAACCGCGAAAAGACCAATCGTTATCCAATCGAGGATGATATTCGCTCGAAAATGCATGGTATTTGGGGTAGCTGGTGCCATTCCGGGTTAATAACGAAAGAAAAGTACGAACGTCTAACTCGTGCTACGCCGCTAACGGACGATGAGCTTGCTGGCTTTATCTCTCGCCAGATTGTAGAGACGAGCCAATCCGTAAAAGCGATTCGCGATTTAATTCAGCAACATATGCCTAACACCAAGGTCGTTATGGTAAAAGCTGGTAGTGTTTCTGATTTGCGACATTTTTATGGCTATTCTGGTGATAAGCTGAATAATCTTGATGTGATGCCGGAATTTATTAAGATTCGCGAGCTGAATGATATTCATCATGCCAAGGATGCTTACCTAAATATCGTAGTTGGAAATGTAATAAACTCGACTTTTACAGATAATCCATATGAGTGGGTGAGACGCAAAAAAGATTCGAACTATAACTACTCGATTAGAACTGAAAGGCTATTCAGGAATAGCGAAAAATATAAGTTGGCTAGTAATGTGGTTACGGATATGCCTGAAGTTAAGGCGTGGGACTATGCCGATAGTGTAAAAACTATTTCGGAAACCATGAAACGCAATGATGTTTTGTGGACAAAGATGACGTATGAGCAAAGCGGTGCTATGTCGGACCTACAAATTGTTGGTAAGGCGGATGACAGTGATGGTATTCTGCCGATTAAAAACGACGAAAGGCATAAGAAGACGGAGAAATATGGTGGTTATCGCTCGATTAGTGGGGCGTACTTTGCTCTAATAGAGCAAAAAGACGGAACTCGTAGGATTGTTCAGGTTCCAATTGTTGCGAAGAAGAACGTTCGAAAATATGTCGAGAATGAATATGCCGATGCGAAGATTGTTGTTCCGAAGATTAACTTTAAGACTTATCTGAAAGTCGACGGCTTTCCTTGTCATATTTCTGGTAGAACCGGAAGCTCGCTCATGACGCAAAATGCTGTTCAGCTAAAGATTGATAATAGGTATGCTGAAAGACTAAAGAGAATAGTAGATATAAATAATAAGATTTCAACTGATAAAAAGTATAAAAGTTCCGCAAACGATAAGATTAGCTCTGCTGATATGATTGAGATATTTGATATGCTAGTCGGCAAGTTGGATGCTTATAGAAAGATGCCGGAGCTTGGCGGTAAGATTGATGAGATTAAAAAGTCAAGAAATTCCTTCAAAGAATTGACGCTCGAGGACCAGAGCATGTTCATTGGGCAAGTTTTGAAAACGATTGGTTGTAATGCTGAAAAGGGAAATTTGTCATCAATAGTTGCTGGCGCAAAAACAGTTGGTACTTCCAGAATCCCAATGAATATTACGGGAATTAAGTCCATAAAGATAATCCTTCAATCAGTCACGGGGCTTTACGAAAAAGAAATAGATCTTAAAACGGTTCAACCGGGCGAAATCTAAATGTCTTGGCGGGTGGTAGTTATTTCGAGTCGTTGCAAGCTTGACTATAAAATGAGCTCGCTAGTGATTCGGAGTGGCGAAGACGAAAAACGAATTCATTTAGACGATATCTCTGTAATTATTTGTGAAACGACGGCGATTTCTTTGACGGCTTATTTGCTCGCGGAAATCGCCGAGCGTAAAATCAAAATAATCTTTTGTGATAATTCTCATAATCCTGCGGCGGAATTAATTCCGATGTATGGACACTATGTGAGTTCTGGAAAAATCCGTTCGCAAATTAAGTGGACGGATGCTATAAAAGCAAATATCTGGCAAGCTATTACAGAGCGTAAGATTCAAAACCAAGCAAACGTGTTACGAAAAATCGGCAACGTCGAGAAGGCGATGCAGCTTGATGGTTTTGCGCGAAAAGTGATGCCGGGAGATATTACTAATCGCGAGGGGCATGCGGCAAAAGTGTATTTTAATGCGCTTTTTGGGATGGATTTCTATAGAGATAGCGCGGATGTTCGTAATTCTGTGCTGAACTATGGGTACGCCATCTTATTGTCATGCTTTAACCGAGAAATAGCGACAAGTGGTTATTTGACTCAGATTGGTATTTGGCATGACAATGCGAGTAATCCTTTTAATCTTGGTTCAGACTTAATGGAGACCTTTCGGCCAATCGTGGATTATTTCGCGTATTCTTGTGGCTTTAAGGAGTTCGAGAAAGACGAAAAACTTCAGGTGGTTAATCTGCTCAACTCGAAGGTAAAGATCAATGGCGCCGAGCAATTTCTAAATAATGCTATTGGAGCTTATGTTCGCAGTGTATTCTCAGCAATAGACGAAAAAGACGTAAGTAAAATAACGAATTGGTATGAGTTATAGATATATGCGCGTAATAGTGATGTTTGATTTGCCGACTGAGACTTCGATGGAGCGGAGGCATTATCGGTGGTTTAGAAAATATTTGATTGATGATGGTTTTGTCATGATGCAGGAGTCGATATATACGAAGATTTGCCTAAATATGCATGCCGTGAAGCAGGTTGAGCTGAATATTGAGAAAAACAAGCCACCAAAAGGTTTAGTGCAGATTATGAGCGTAACGGAGCGGCAATTTGCGAGCATGAAGCTTGTGGTAGGTGAGCTTGACGAGACGTATATTCAGAACGATGCGAGATTGGTTGTTTTATGAGGTTTGCGCATATTGATTTACGAAAAGAGCTTGTTTGGAATGAAGGCAGGCATATAAATGAACTCGTAGTTGAATCTCCGGTATTCTTGAGGAAGATCTTACGAGGACTAGCGAATCAGGAGATGGCTTCTGGTGTTAGCTTTACACAAGAGGGTAAAGCGATGAACTTCGCCAAAGAAATTGATGTAATATATAACCCGCTGTGCTTAGATTTTAATAATCGCCGCGCAATGTCGACATTGTTAAAGATGCTGGTAAAGGCGTCTTTATCGGAAGACTTCTATATTGAAACGAATGAATTTAAGGCGCGAATTGTCCGTTATTTGGATAAAATTATCGATTCGGAGAATTTTGTATTTGAAGTTGCGACGGGCGAGTTTGCTCTAGATGATATTGCGAAGGCGGTAAATATTCATATTGTCGATGATGAAGATGATTTTGTTGAGTTGTTAACGGATTATATGTCTATGATGGCCGAGCTGGCGGGAATTAAGCTATTTGTCTTTCTGAACCTTCGTGCGATATTGCTTGATGAGGAAACGGAACGATTAATAGAGAATCTAAAAAATCATCAACTGGATGTACTCTTGATCGAAAGTCGGCAAGTTGTAAAGTTGGCTGATGTTGAGCGAATTATAATCGATAGCGATTTGTGTGAGTTATAGAGGTAATCATTAAGCTATGCTTAGTTTCTGGGAGGTATAGTGCTATAGTCTGCGCACTATGAAGAATAATCGCATGTTAAATGTTAATAATACTAATATTAGAATAAAAGATTTTGGTGGTGAAGATTACATTTCGCTGACCGATATCCTAAAATCAAATGACAGTAACTTTCATATTGAAAACTGGCTTAGGAATAGAAATACAATTGAATTTTTAGGAATATGGGAGTCTATGTATAATCCGAATTTTAATTTCATCGAATTCGATGAAATTAAAAGTAAGGCCGGACTCAATAGTTTTAGGATTAGTGCCAAGGAATGGATTAGACGAACGAATTCCGTTGGTTTAAAATCAACTACTGGCCGCTATGGTGGAACTTATGCGCAAAAGGATATTGCTTTCGAGTTTGGTATGTGGATTAGTCCTGCCTTTAAGCTTTATTTGATTAAAGATTATGAGCGGCTAAAGGACGCTGAGAATAAAACAAAAAATCTCGAATGGGATATTCGTAGGATTCTGGCGAGCTCGACCTACTTAGTGCAAACCGATGCTATAAAAGAAGTAGTAATTCCTAAAACGCTTCCTTGGAAAGCTAGATACGAATACGCCAGCGAAGCTGATATCTTGAATCTGGCCGTATTTGGCATGACCGCAGCGGAATGGGGAGAGTCTGGTAAAAAGAAGAGGAGCTTACGTGATTCGGCGAGTATTATTGAGCTGCTAATTTTGGAGGAATTACAACTCATGAATGCGGAATTAATCGAGAAAGGTTTATCTAAAGAGGATAGGCTGAATGAGTTAAGGCGTGTGGCGAGTGTCAGGAGTGAAGCGCTTCGAAGAATTAGTCCGGAAAAAGATATAAAACGACTAGAATAGGGTTTGATATAATGAGAATAGTAGGCTATACGATAGTTTGCAGCTAGTCGTAGGTTGAAAAAAATACGCGCTTAAGCTAATTTGAGGTTTGAGAGTCGTATCAAACAATCGTATAACTGAACGCCTTTCATAAGTTTCACTTCTCTTTAAGCGTTTGAGAGTCGTATCAAACAATCGTATAACTGAACGAAGAGCGGTACTATCTTGAAGTTGGTTGACGTTTGAGAGTCGTATCAAACAATCGTATAACTGAACATATTAAAGAACAGATTACGGAGTTATTGGGTTTGAGAGTCGTATCAAACAATCGTATAACTGAACGCTTCATCCATGACTATTCTGAGCGTTGGTGTTTGAGAGTCGTATCAAACAATCGTATAACTGAACATGTAGAAAGTCGTGTTGATGTTAGCGACAGTTTGAGAGTTGTATCAAACAAATTTTAATTTCAACGAATTCGCTGAAATTAAAAAATACCTCCACGCGGAGGTATTTTTTTGCAGCTGTCGGATTAGTCCAAATCGCTCAGTAGCTCAATGTCTGCACCGAGTGCGCAGAGCCTCTCGGCGAATTTCTCGTAGCCACGCGCGATCGAATAAGTATTGCGCAAAATTGAAGTGCCAGGGGCGGCCAACATCGCGAGCATAATCACAACGCTCGGGCGTAGGGCAGGTGGGGCCATCATTTCGGCTGGGCGCCAGTTGGTTGGGCCAGTAATGAAAATGCGGTGTGCATCAAGTAGCTCGACCTTGGCGTTGAGGTTCGTGAGTTCTGTTGAATAGATTGCGCGGTTTTCGAAGACCCAGTCGTGAATCATGGTGCGACCTTCGGCCTGTGCGGCAATTAACGAGAAGAATGGCAGGCTATCGATATTGAGGCCAGGGAATGGCATTGGGTGAATCTTGTCGTTTGGCGCAACGAGCTTCGAAGGATAAATGCGCAAATCGACGAGTTTTGTGAAGCCGTTTTCGCTGTAATAAATCGGGCTGACATCCATCATTTGACCCATGCTACGCAAAACTTCGAGCTCGATTTCGAGATATTCAATCGGTACGCGCTTGATAAGAAGTTCGGAATTGGTTGCGATGGCGGCCGCGATAAAGCTCATGGCTTCGATTGGGTCTTCACCTGGAGTAAAGTCGATGTCTTTATCGATAGCTTTTTGGCCGGTAATTTCGAGATTCGTGGTGCCGATACCCTTAATTTCAATACCGAGTGCTTCGATATAACGGCAGACATCTTGCACCATGTAGTTTGGGCTGGCGCCAACGATTTCCGTCGTGCCAGGATCGAGCGCTGCAGCCATGACGGCGTTTTCGGTCACGGTGTCGCCGCGTTCAATCAAGACAATCTTTTTGTAATTCTCGGTAACCTTCGAAACTTTGGCTTTATAGAAACCGGATTCGCTCACACTATCGACTTCGAGGCCGAAATGAGTTAGGGCACGCAAATGTGGATAGACTGTGCGCGAGCCGAGCGAACAGCCGCCAGCATAAGGTAGACGGAACTGTTTGAAATGATGTAGGAGAGGCCCCATGAGCATAATGACGGAGCGCGTGCGACGCGCGGCAGCGACGTCGAGATTGTCTAGATCTAGCTTGGCTGGCGGGGTAATTTTGAGGTCGCGGTTATTGTTAATCCAGCTGAATTTAACGCCAATCGATTCGAAGACTTCGAGGATGCGATAGACCTCTTCGATATGCGCAAGGTGATGTAGAGTTGTGGTACCACGGTTTAATAAACTGGCACACAAAAGACCGACTGCGGCGTTCTTTGAGGTATTAATCGTGACTTCACCGTGCAAAGTGTTGCCGCCACGAATGCGATAACTCTGTGTTGAAGATGAGCTAATACTAACAATCTGCTGGCCGAGTGCTTTGGAAATTTTACTGATTATCTCGAGAGAGGCGTTCTGTTTGCCGTGCTCGATACGGTTAATGGCTGATTGGCTGGTATGAATCTTTTTGGCGAGCTCTGCCTGAGTCATACCACGGCGTTCGCGTGCGGAGGCAATATTGCGCCCAATGCGAACCATGAAATCTGCTACATCGTTCATAATGCTTATATTATATCACGAGACGCATAAAAATGTTCAAGAATGCACTATAAAAAATGCGCTAGATGCTGTAAAAAATACAACAAAAAAGACTTGATTTCTACAATTAGTGTGTTCTATAAAAGCACAACCGCTATATATAGTGCTTATGCGAAAAAATCGTCCATCTGTTTAGCGTTGTGTTTTTTACAATCCTTATTGAAAAGCCCTATATATAGCGTTACCATTATTTTAACAAACGCTAAATATGGCGTGAGTGGAAAAGAATAAAACAGAATCAAAATTGCAGAAACAGCAGAAACATACGGAGGTAATATGTTTAAGTCGATTCGCAAGCGTGACGGTAAGGTCACTGCTTTCAAACAGGAAAAAATTACAGAAGCTATCGCAAAAGCCGGTGCCGCAACGGGTGAGTTTGGTTATGATCGTGCCGAGAATATCGCCGAAAAGGTCGTACGTGTCGCTCAGGACGAAATTAAAGAACGTATCCCGACCGTCGAGCAGATTCAGGATGTTGTCGAGAAAGTCCTCATGCAGTCCGCTTTCAAGAACACTGCTAAGGAATATATTGAATATCGCCTTGAGCGCAACCGTAAACGCATCGCCAAGTCGCAACTTATGCAGACCTATAGCACGATTTCTGGTGCTGACGCCAGCGAAGATTCCGATGTAAAGCGCGGCAACGCTAACGTCGACGGCAACTCGGCCATGGGCAAGATGCTCCAGTTCGGCGCAGAGGGCTCTAAGGAGTATGCCAAGGTTTGTATTATGCAACCTCGCTTTAGTTATGCGCACGATCACGGTGATATCCATATTCACGATCTAGATTTCCTTGCGACCGGTACCCTTACTTGCTGCCAGACTGATCCACTCAAACTTTTCGAACATGGTTTTAATACTGGTCACGGCTTCCTCCGTACGCCACAGAGCATCGGTACTGCTGCCGCCCTTTGTGCAATCATCCTTCAGGCCAACCAGAACGAACAGCACGGCGGTCAGTCCATTCCTAACTTCGACTTCGCCCTTGCTCCAAGTGTCGACAAGACCTTCCGCAAGAGTCTCAGTAATAATATTCAGAAATATCAGGACTTCACCGGTAAAGAACTCAAGGTAGAAATTCCAGAAGATTTAGCCTACGGCGACGAAAAGGCTATTAAGAAGCTCAAACTCCCAGAAGCCGTCGTGAAAGACGCAAACGAAGATGTCGAAAAGCAGACGCTTCAGGCCATGGAAGGCTTTATTCACAACCTTAACACGATGCATTCCCGCGCTGGTGCTCAGGTGCCATTTACAAGTATTAACTTCGGCACAGATACTAGCCCAAGTGGTCGCCTCGTCTCCAAGATGTTGCTTGAAGCTACCATGAACGGTCTTGGTCATCATGAAACGCCAATCTTCCCAATCTCGATCTTCAAGGTCAAGGAGGGTGTCAACTACAACCCGGGTGATCCAAACTACGACCTCTTCAAACGCAGTATGGAAGTCTCGAGTAAGCGCCTCTTCCCGAACTTCACCTTCATCGATGCTCCATTCAACCTCCAGTACTACAAGCCAGGCGATTACCACTCCGAAATCGCAACGATGGGCTGCCGCACACGCGTGATGAGTTCCGTCTTCCCAGAATCCGATGGCACACCAGTTAGCCGTGGCAATAACAGCTTCACGAGCTTGAACTTGGTTCGCCTTGGTATTAAGCACGGCATCGCAACTGGCGAACGCAAAGAAGCTGACTGGGATGGTTTCTATCGCGAGCTCGATGAGCTTATGGATCTTTGCCGTGACCAGCTTCTCGAGCGCTTCGAATTCCAGGCTAACCAGAAAGTAAAGAACTTCCCATTCCTCATGGGTCAAGGCAACTGGTTTGGTTCCGAAAAGCTCAATCCAAACGATACGCTTCGCGATGTTATTAAGCATGGTACTTTGTCGATTGGTTTCATTGGTCTTGCTGAAACGCTCGTTGCAATGATTGGTAAGCACCATGGCGAATCGGCCGAGGCTCAAGAATATGGTCTAGATATCATTGGTCACATGCGCGATAAATGTGACGAATATAGCAAGAAGAAACATCTAAACTTCTCGCTGCTCGCTACGCCAGCCGAAGGTCTCTCTGGTCGCTTTACGCGCATGGATCGCAAGCTCTTTGGCAAAATCAAGGGCGTAACAGATCGCGAATACTACACGAACTCCTTCCACGTTCCGGTTTACTATCCAATCTCTGCCTTTGAGAAGATTGATATTGAAGCCCCTTATCATAACCTCTGTAATGCCGGTCATATTACCTATATCGAAATGGATGGCGACCCTTCAGAAAATATCGAAGCCTTTGAAGCGGTTGTTCGCCATATGAAAGAAGCTGGTATTGGTTACGGCTCAGTGAACCACCCAGTCGATCGCGACCCTGTCTGTGGCTACTCTGGCATTATCAAGGGCGATACCTGTCCAAGCTGTGGCCGTCACGAAGATGAAGGTGCCTGTGGCTTCGAGCGTCTCCGCCGCATCACTGGCTACCTAGTTGGTTCGCTTGAGCGCTGGAATGATGGCAAGCGCGCCGAAGAACACGACCGCGTTAAGCATAACGTTAAAGCCGGCCAGTACGATATGAAGACCAAGGTTGCACGCGAGGCTAAGAAGGCTAAAGCGAAAGCAGCCGTTGGAAAGGAATAGAGGTGGTTAAAAAATCTGCGGATAATAAACAGGGCGAGTTGAAAGACGGTGCGCAGGCTGGCAAGCCTGCCGCCGTGGCTAGCTCGCCGAAATCTTGGTTTGAGAAACTTTGTGAGCCGCAAATCGAGACGCCAGAAGGGTATATTCAGCTTTCTGGTCCACTCGAGCATGACAGCATCGTGAATGGTCCTGGCTTGCGCGCCGTGATCTGGACGCAGGGCTGTCGCCAGCATTGTCCAGGTTGTCAGAATGTTGAGACTTGGGCCGAAGAAGGCGGCATGTTGGTTAAAATCGACAAGGTTAAAGAGGAACTCGCGAAGCTCAAGGGGCAATCGGGCGTTACCTTCTGTGGTGGCGAACCTCTCTTGCAGGCGAAAGCTTGTCTCGAGATTGCGAAATACGCCAAAGAAGAACTCGGTATGAATGTCTGGTCTTTCACGGGCTTGGTATATGAAAAAATCCCACGCGATTCTGCGGCTTGGGAGTTTGTAAAATATCTCGACGCCTTGATTGATGGTCCATTCATCTTGGCCGAACGTGATCTGTCGCTGAAATTCCGCGGTTCGCGCAACCAACGTATCCTTCATCTCAAGAATGGCGAGATAGAATCAATTGAATAAATAATAAGCGTCGCTAATCCCGGCGCTTTTTGTGTACATGAAAAGCCACCGTCCGAAAACGGTGGCTAGGGAAGAATCAGACCTATTCCTCAGGAGACTCGTAGTCTCTGAGTTCGATGACCATATCACTGAGGCCGGACAGTCCTGCGCTGGCTCTCTGGAAGAGCTCCTTGGCTTTCGGACTCTTATCTGTGCACTTGTAACCGCAGATATGCTCAATTGCGGCCCAGGCATCCATCGTCTTGTCTCGGATCTGTACCTCGACCGGGATGCAATACTTTCCGTCGATGAAGTTGATTTCGACCTCGATGGTGAGATGTAGGCTCTTGTAGCCGCTCTCCTTCGGGCCAAAACGTGTCCAACCGCAGCGCACGTACTGTGCAAAGCGCTTACTGTCGGGGCCTTCGATGTAGTCCTTGACTCGGCGAACATTTAAGCCGTTCTGGTTCTGCAGCGCATCCGCGATGACGTAGATGTCGTCGACAAATGGCGTGATAATTCTTACGCCTGCGACATCGCGGACGTGCTCCTTGACGTTCTCGATAGTTAGCTCGTAGCCGCCATTAATCAGCTTATTCTCAGCCGACTCGGCGGTCTTGATGCGGCTTGTTACCGTATCGATTAGCTCTCTTGACTCCGAGTACTGCATGCCTATCTTGAGATTGGCGATACGCGCCAGTAAGATGTTTGTTGCAGCCTCGCAGAGCAGGGCATACTTCTTGTAAGCCGCCCTGAAGCGTCTATATTCTTCCGTTGTAACTCTATTGGATTTTCCCAATAGAATCACCTCCTTATATAAGATTCATTGCCCAATGTCGGATTGGCAACCTATATATTATATCAGATTTTAAGCATAAAGTCAATGAATGCAAATTTGTAGAAGATTTCGCCATCGATGTCGTAGATTACGAAGATTATCGATGAAAAAGAAATCCCCCGACTATTGGTCAGGGGTGATGTTCAGAGCGGCATGATGACTTTCGGGTTCAGAACCAAGATTGAATCACAGCTCCAGCTTTGGAACATTTGAAACAGCTTGGCATCTGGATTCGCAAAGTGCAGCTCGACGGCGTCCCAGCCTTCTCTTAGCATCCTCTCGTAGTCTGGAATGAGGGTATCAAAGAGATGAGTGAGGATTGGCAGGAGTATTACATCTTCACTGGTGTAAAGATGGCAGACCCGCGCGGCAGGAGTAAGCTGGAAGCGGAAGCTGGTACTAAGTCTATCCAGTGCAAATTGTTCCTCCTTGCACCAATGTTCCCAATTTTCCTTTGAGTCGACCGGCGAACCCCACAGTCCTCCTTTCGGCTTATTTAGATAATTGGTAACGGTACAGAAGCGGTCGGGATCAAATTTGTCGGAACCAAAATGGATGTAGTAACTCATGTTGTAATCCTCCTTCAAATGTGCAGTAGCCTACTTTCGGAACATAACTATAATTATACCATAAACGGTATATAATGTCAATGATAGGCCTTATTCTACCTCTGGAAAACGCAAAATACGCCACAAAGCCACAGCGTGCAAAGTTAGAACTATAATCCAGGTCGACATTCTTGATAATTTGGGCCAGAAGAATAGCTGACGCTAAATGATATAATCAGCTAAAAGGACGACTTAAAATGAGCAAAGCATTACTTGTAATTGATATGCAAGAAGCGTGTGTTGGTAAGAACCACGCAGAATTCTTTAAATACGACAGCGATATTGTCGCTAAAGTTAATGAAGAAATAAAAGCTAATGAGAATATTGTTTATATCCGCAATCTCATGAAGAAAAACTTCATTAATAAACTTGCGCCAGTACAAATATTTGATGGCGACAAGGGTGCCGAATTAGCCGAAGATTTGCTCAAAAAAGGCAATGCGGTTTTTGATAAATACAAAGGCGATGCTTTTTCTAATCCACAACTGCTCGAACACTTACAGAAGAATTGTATCGACACCGTAGAAGTAGTAGGCGTTGATGGCGGCGGTTGTGTCGCTTTGACAGCGCTTGGTGCAATTGAAAATGGTTTCAAAGTCATCGTGAATACGAAAGCTATCGGAACTATGTTCGAGAAAAAGAAAGATAAATACTTCCAAATGCTAGAAAAGAAGGGTGCAACGTTTATTAGATAAAACACACAATAACAAAAAGAGCCCCCACGGGGCTTTTATTGTGCTTATGTTTGGTGGATCCTACTGGGCTCGAACCAGTGACCTTGCGAATGTGAATCGCACGCTCTAGCCAACTGAGCTAAGGATCCGCTAACGAACTATATGTCTAAGATTATACCACAAAAGGCCGCTTCGTATAGGGGTGAATCACGTCTGTGCAGCTTGCTTTTTCGCGAAATAATGATACTATATGCCTAATGGTACAAAACACTATTACCGTTGAACATTAAAGGAGGAAGAACAGATGATTATCGCATTAAGTGGCCCATCTGGCATCGGGAAAGGTTTCATGAAGGAGTCAATCCTGACTAACCATCCCGACATCAATGAGCTCGTGTGGTACACAACGCGCGCTCTGCGTCCGAATGAGGCAAATCGCAAAAGCATTTCGGAAGACGAATTCGCACAGCTTGTCGCCGCAGACAAACTTACTCTGGTTCAGGGTATGTTCGGTCATCGTTATGGTCTCGCCGTTGACGAACTGCAGGGCAAGGAAGGAATCTGGCTGACGGAAATTCATCCTTTTGCCGTCGAGGAAGCAAGAAGTATCAACCCGAAGATAAAAATGGTCGGACTAATCACGGAAGATCTGGATCTTCTCAGAGAAAGACTTCTGCTAAAACGTAAGACCGAAGACCCCGCAGAAGTTGAGGTTCGCCTCAAGGCTGCAATCGACGAGATGAAAGCCATCAAGGCTAACTCGCCAATGTTCGAGCGTATTGTTCTGGTATCTCGCGAGAATGAATCGCAGATTCCGAATATTGCGCAGGAAATCATTTCAGACTTTATGAAAGAAGGTGAATGAGTTGAAAGGAAAACTTGAATGCTCTGTGGGATCCGTAAAGCTGTCGAATCCGCTGCTTCTGGCATCGGGGCACATTACGGAAAACACTGAGTTTTTCCTGAAATCCAAAGCTTGCGCTGGCATGGTAACTCGCTCTCTGAAGGAGTTTCCGCCGCCTGAGCGCAAAAACACTCCGGCTCCGCGCTATGTCGTTTTCGATAACGGTCATAGCATGCTGAACTGCGAATGGGGAAATTCTACACCTTGGACCTATTGGAGAGACCAGGGCGTGGCAGAAGTCAAGAATGCCTCGGGTACGATGATCGTGTCGCTTTCTGGTAGAGATATCGAAAGCTGCTGCAATCTAATCCGAGAGTTTGACGCACTCAACGTCGACGCGTACGAGATTAATATTTCCTGTTCGCATTCGGGAGCTATCCATGGCAACCTGAACATCGACTTTAGTCACGCTAAGGCGCTTCTGGCAAAGATTCGTCCCCTGACTAAAACCCCGATTTGGCTGAAGCTCTCCTATTCGTCGTATCTGACGGATATGGCACAGCTGGCGGAATCTCTTGGTGCCGATGCAATTGTTTGCACGAATAGCATTGGTCCGGGCATGTTTATTGACACCGAAAGCGCCACTCCGAAGCTCGGCATTATGGGCGGAGCAGGTGGCGTGACTGGTCGGGCGATTTTCCCGATTGCGCTCAACTGCGTCTATAAGCTGGCGCAGACTGTTAGTATCCCGATTGTTGGCAGTGGTGGCATTGCTACCGCGGACGACGTTCTGCAGATGCTGATGGCTGGCGCTAGTGCAGTGCAGCTCTATACAGAGCCTGCGCTGAACGGCCCTCAGGTTTTTGCCAATATCGCTAATGATCTTGAGAGATACTTTGGTGCCCAGGAAGCATCCATAGCTGATGTGGTTGGTCTGGCGCAGGGTAAGCGCGATACGCATTGCTTTGACCAGAAGCTCTCGGTTATCGACTACGCCTGCTGCAAGCGCTGTGGTCGCTGTGTTATGGCTTGCGACTTTGGTGCCATCTCTTTCAATGGTGGTCCGAAGGTCGATGCGACAAAGTGTGTTGGCTGTACTGCCTGCGCTAGCGTTTGCGGTGCCAATGCGATACACTTTACCGAAAGGAGGGAATGATATGTCAAAGAGTGACTTCTATACGATCAAGGTTGTTTGCGCGAAGTGTCAGACCCTGCTTTATAAGTACAAAAAAGAGGGCGGCGGCGAGCTGATCAAGTGCTATGTGAGCAACATTCTCGAGGATCACACCAATGTCAAGCTGCACTGTCCGAAATGTGGCCAGCAGTTTGCGCGTGAGGCGATGGTTCATGGCCGTCCCGCGCATCGTATTATCGGCGGAAAAGTCACCGTAGTCGGACATCACGGCAAAAACTAATCCTCTAAAACCCAAAAGGGGCGAACGCTTAGTTCGCTCCTTTTTCTTGGCTAAAATGATAGCGGTTTTCGAAGTAATCTTCGGTGTAGTTTTTGAACTCAAAGACTTCGTTGGCTTCTTTATTGAGGGTTTCAATGTAGTCCATGTAGCCTTGGTCAGTAAAGATTTCTAGACCGAGTTCCTTACAGACGTCTTCGATATGTTTTTTGGCTTGCTCGACGCCGTCTTCGGTAGACATGATTTCGGCTTCGTAGTGGAAACTGTGGTCAGGAACTTCGACGAGAGCAAACTCGATATCTTTATATTCGTAAACCTGGGTGATGCGCTCGCAGAGCATGCCTTTTTCGTAGCCGAGGGCGGCATAGATTTGGACGAGGCGGTCAAAGCTGCCGGCTTCAGTGAAGACAGAGAGCTCTTTGCGGTGGTTTGAACTGTTCCATTCGCCAAGCTTCACGATGATTTCTGGTTTGCCATTGGTGATGCGAAGGCGAATATCCTTTTTGCGGTTCTTTAGGCCGTCGCCTAGGAAGGTAGAATAATCGATTAAGACACGGTGTTTGACGTTGGTTTTCTTGCCGTTTTTGTCGAAAAACTCCATCAATTCAGCATTCTTTTCTTTGCTGAGTGGGCCGCTAATTTCGACTTCTATATCTTTAGACATCTGTTTCCTCCAATGATGCTTTTATAAATTGTTTGACAATCATCGTTGCGTAGCTACCGGTGTGCAGGAAGAATGAAAGGGTTACCCGATATTTATTATTATACAATTCATCTTCGGCTAGACTGTCGGCGTAGATTGCAGTCGAAGAAAAGACGTTTCTGGAGACTCTGCGCTCGGTAATCTCGAAAGTCTCTCGGTCAAAACGGTAGCCATCGGCTGCCAAACCGCCAATCGGTAGGGAAATTTCCATGGAAACTGGGAGATATAGCTCGCCGATACCAGGGAAATCCGTAGCCTTGGAGTGACCTTGCTGTTTGATGTAGTTTGAAACGGCATTATTCCAGAGGTAGCTATTGTAAGCGGAGATATAGAAACCGACGCGGCTAGGATTAAGTGCCAAGAAGGCATCTTTGCCGGTTTTGCCCTCAGGGATTTCGTTGCCAGAGGTCTTGAGGATTTTGAAGGCTTCGTCCCACTTTTCTTCGACGATGGCCTTACCGATTAGGTGAGTAGTGTATGGGCCGCCCGGGAGGCCAAAGCGCTGATTATCGTAATAGTTGATAAAGGGAAAGAAGTGACATTTTTGGCTGTAAGCGATGATTTTTTCGGCCTCTTCGTGGCTAAGATTACGAACAATGATTGTAAAGGCGTTGCCATGGAGAGACTTGGCGCGCAACGGTTCGGCGCCAAAGCCTTTGAGTTCGAGCCTAATAAAGTCAGTAATGTCGCCAGCGTATTTTTGATTAAACTCTTTTAAACTAGCCTTCGTGACTTTTTTATTGATAGAGATGAGCTGTTGTGTAACGCCGTCTTCGTCCTTGAGGCCCTCGGCGACAACGTCATTAAAACCGAGTCTGTAGAAGTCTGCGATCTTTTCGAGAGCGCCAAAAGTGGTATGGTTGGATTTTTCGAGGAGTAGATAGCTGTATTTCTTTGGACCAGATTCCATGTCCGGGAGAAGGGAGACCTCGGCGACTCTGAAGTCACTGTTTTGTGCTTTAACTTTAAAATCGCAATCAAGGCCTAACATATATTATTGTTTATACCTTTTTGCCTATTTTTGCAAGAGTGTAAAACACCCGCTGTGGGGCGGGTGTTTGGTGGATTAGAGTGAATGATAGTAGCAATCGGCACAAACCGCTTTGGCGTTAACCTCATGCTGTCCGTCACTAATCAGAATTGTCGGAGCATTCCTGAGGATCTTGTCGCCCTTGAAGAGGCAACTGAAGATGGCCTGCCTTTTGCCGCAGATATCACATCTGGAGTTCAGGATGACGATATCATGCGCAATCTGCAGCAATCTCGTGGCGCCTTCGAAGTTTTCGTCGCCGAGATTGAAGTTCAGACGCAGCCCGTAAGCCAAGACATCGATGTCTCGAAGTGCGGTCAGCTCCAGCATCTGGTCGATTTGTTCGGCAGAGAGAAACTGCGCTTCGTCCACGAAAAGTTTCCTTGTGCTCTGGAATTCATGTGAGACCAGGGAGAAAAGGTTGTCTTCCTTGGCAATCAGATGGTCGACCTTGCACTCAGAACCGTTTCTGGACAGGAGCTTGCTGCCATTCTTGGTGTCGAGCTTGGGCTTCATGATGGTGATTTCGGTCGAATCTTCTGCTTCGACCTCGGCTCTGGCGGCATCCGTGATAAGACGTGCAGTTTTGCCGCTGCCCATCTCACCACAGTAAAAGTGTAACTTCCCCATATATATCACTACCTTTCTGAAGGGAAGGTGGTGGATCCTGCCGGGCTCGAACCGGCGACTTCGTGAATGTCAATCACGCGCTCTCCCGGCTGAGCTAAGGATCCGTTGTGGGTCGGATTATACTATTAACACTCTTGTAAGGTGCAATTTTGCCCAAATTATAACATAATTTGCGAAAACTGCACTATTTTTCAGACTTGTATTTATATAATGCTTATGTATATAATCAAATTAGCATAGGTCAAAATAAATATGCAAAAAATGCCGTAGAGAGAACGGCGGAGGTGAATCAGATGAGGCGGCTTTTTAGTCGAAGGAAAACTTTATTGTTGGCAAGTTTTTTAGTGCTCGCACTTTTTGGCGGCATTTTTATGTTTGCAAAAAGCAACGACACGTCAGCCGAGCAAACCGATGCAGGCACTCGTGTCTTTGAAAACTCTGATTTGACCTATTATCTTCATGTTAAATATGACGGTATCGATCGTGAGGGCGTAGTCTCCAGCGACCAAACAAAGATCGATAGTGTTAGCAACCAGATTGCTGTAACCGACCGCATTCCGGATGGCCTGATCTTCGAAGGATTCGTTACGAGTGTCAATGGCGTAATTGGTGCTGCGACACGTGACGGCGAAGAAACAGTTTGCTCGGGAATGGTGTTAGACGATACGCGCGAAAACAAATATGACGAAGGTACTTGGAATGACGAGCAAACCGAATACTATTACCATGGCTTGCACTACTCAGAAGAAACGCGCACGGTTAGCTTTACGGTGGTTGCCTTGCAGGCTGGCTGCCAATTAAACGTTGGCATTAAAACTAAGACACCATATCTTGGTAGCGCTCTAAGAATGGACTTCTATAATCATGCTAACGCCATTGATAGGGGCTTAGATAAAGAGTCGAATACGGTTCATTCCTGGATGGCACGCGAAGAGGTCGTCCCGCACGAGGTGAGTTATTCCTATACCGGCGATGTTCCAGCTGATGCCCCGGCAGCGCCTGCGACAGAAAGCTATGCCGCGGATACTGTAGTTACTATTGCTGATGTTCCAGCCGTAAGGAACTATGATTTCGAGGGGTGGCAGATCGATGATGAATCTATCGAGGTTTCGAATAATAGCTTCACGATGCCGGCCAAGAATGTGCATTTTACGGGTGTATTCGTAAGCAATCCAGAGCCTCAGTATACGGTAAGCTATGTTATCGATGGCGAATATCCAGAAACTTATACGTTACCAACGACTCGCTCGCACTATGTAGGCGACGTTGTTGAGCTGGATTCTTTCACGGCCGGGGAAACAATTGGCGACTACACCTTCAATGGCTGGCAAATAGAAAGCTTGCAGACTACCGAAGAAGGTACATTTACGATGCCTGCCGAAAACGTTACGATTCACGGCTCATTTACTCGCCCGAGCTTTACAGTTAGCTATAAATACACCGGTGATATCCCAGAAAATGCGCCAGCTTTGCCGGAAACTGCGACTTATCATAATGGTGATTTTGTACAAATAGCGGCGACGCCAGTACTTGATGGCTATACCTTCCGCGGTTGGAATAAGGATGATTTTTATATCGACGGCGAGAATGTTGAAATTTCTGGCTACTTTGTTAGAAGTGCTACGCTCTTCCAACCAGATCTTGCAATTCGCATCACAAATCCAAAGGACAAATTCGAGCAGGGCGATGTGGTTCTCTTTGAAATAACTGTTTCAAATAATGAGACTTTTGATATTACCAACCTCACACTTCACGAAATTTTGGATGGTGTTAAGTTCGTCGAAGGTGATGGCTATACGGTTAGATCTGATACAATTGCGGCTATTGATTCAATTCCTGCTGGCGCTAGCGCAAACCTCCACGCTCAATATGAGGTTAAAAAGAATGAGGATGCGCATTATGATAATACGGTCGAACTTTTGACGGCCCTTGGTGACGACGATCATCACTTTGATTCGGAAGACTGTAAGGCTATCGTAGGTTTTGATACTAAAAAGAAAACCGATTTAATTACTCTCATTTCTAATCCAGGCACAAGAGATACGATCGGTAAAATCTTCATTATATCGGCTTTGAGCATTGTAATTGCTATAGTGGCATATAAGCTCTGCAGAGCGGCTGACAGAAGGCAGATTATCTTTGTGCGTCGTATTGCTCTATCGGTGCTCGCTGTATCTGTGGTTAGCATGAGTGTCTTCATGATTATTAAGCATGTATCGGCAGCAAGCGATGATGTAGCGGTTCTAGAAAGTCACGCTGACTTTGATGGTGGCGCACAGGGTGCTTGGCGCGTCTCGACTAGCGCCAGTCTTGTGGCTGAAAATCAGGTCAAGCTCGACCTAAATCTTGATACGAACCTTAAGCGTTCCAATCAACCACGTGACGTTATGATTGTCTATGGTGATAGCTGCGCCTCTCGCGCTGGCCTAGACGATTATGGTATTGGTGGTTTTCAGGCTAAATATTTGAACGCTATCGCGGAATATGCCATCGATGATATCTTGAACGCCAATGAAAGTAATACTGTAGCGGTACTTAGCTACAACAGAAATAATGAGCTTGACTATGTGCCTTTTGGCCGCGACGCTGATGCGGCAAAAGAGGCAGTCGCGCTTTATCCGGAACTTTCTCCATATTCTTGCAACAGTACGACTTTCGACTGGGAGAGACGCCATGTAGCGTCCCTGGCTGACGCTGAACAATATCTAAGTAGTTACGAAGATCAAAGCGGTCGCGACCTCTATATTGTCTACTTGGCAGAGGAAGTTCACTGGGTATCTACGGCAATTGTTGAGCTAGATGATCACTCGAAGCTCTATTTCCTTAGGGATAAACTTGAATATCAGTATAATATTAACGAGGCAGAATACCATGTTCTTAAAGATCAGCATCCACGGCTGACGATTAACGCGGTCTCGATCTATCCTTATTGGAGCGATAATGCTGGCAATCCGCTTGAAGAAATTATGACTCCGCTTGAAGAAATTGGTGATTATCTCGACGCCGCTTCTGATAACTTGTATCAATACAAGAGTTCCAGATTCCGTGTAGATGGCTCCAAACTTGTCACGCAATATGATGGCACTTTCGATAGTTATATACTCTATGACGAAGGCTTCGATTATCAGACCTTCAATATTCAGCAGCAGCTCGATACGCGCTACTTCGAATTCGTTGATAGTCAAAACGCTACGGCAAACGAATCGGGCTTGATTACTTGGAATCCAGGCACGATTTCTTCTGGCAAGAGCTATTCTTATACGGCAAACATCAAATTCAAGGAAGGTTACGAAGAGCGTTCAGACTTTACATATCCTATCCTGACGAATACTGCCGTCACTACGCGCATCCAAAACGAAATTGGCGCCACTAGCTTTACTGATGACGATAATCAAAACTCGGAAACTCCGCACGTTCGCAACAAGTATACAGTTGAATATCATTACAATTTGCCAGATGGCTGCGAATTGCCAGAGGGCTACCCACTAAGTACTAACGTTAATATCTATGCGCGCGTTGCACTCCCAGAGCCATTTGTTTGCAACGGTTGGCGCCTAGAATCATTTACGGCAGCTACGGATCATGGCATACGCATGCAGGGCGAGAGCTTTATAATGCCTGCAGAGGATGTCATTGTTACTGCCGCATGGACTTCTCATAGTATTGAGAAGAGTATGGAGGGTAAAATCTATCAGAATACGACCGCAATTCTGACGACCGGCGACATGTTTAGGCGTCACGTTGCTGCTCTTCTTGAAAATAGCATTGATCCGCTCACTAGAGATTACATTAACCCGAATGAATTCCTCTTTGAGAGCCTAACGCGCAGTGAGACCCTCCCGGATAATATAGATACAACCAATCCTATCTATATGATTTCTGCTCCAGAATCGCCGGTTCCTGTCTATATGTGGCACGAAGGTGGCACGCATGGTTGTCAAGACTTCCAGAACCATTCCGCATCGCACAGAACTGGATGTTTGGCGTATAAATACTTTACGACCGCCGAAACAATATATTTGAATGCGGACAGTTCGTATATGTTTGAGAATTTCTCAAGTTTCCGTGATCTTTCTGGTCTCGCTGACTTTGATGCTTCGAATGTTGAGAATCTTGATCGGTTTATGTATGGTTGCGATAGCTTGTATGATTTATCACCGCTTCTTAGCTGGACTGCGCCAAAGCTAAAGTCGTTGAAGGCGGCATGGTCTTCGGATTATGACCTAGTAAACTTGCATGGCCTAGAAAATCTCGTAAAGGGCGTAGACGGGGAGCCTGCATCGCTCGAGAGCTTGGAAGATGCCTTCCTATATGATGATATCCTGACTAATATTGATGCGCTTAGCTCTTGGGATGTCTCCAATCTGAAGAGCCTGTATCAGACCTTTAGCCATACTGCCATTACGAGCGTTAAGGCGCTAAAGGAATGGGATACCAGCAGTCTAGAAACAATCGCTTATGCATTCCGCTATTCCAAATTGACTAACGCGGACGGCTTAGGTGGTTGGGAGACGGATAGTCTGATTGCTATGAATGATGCGTTCAGCTATACGCCAATCGCAAATGTCGATGATCTGGAAACCTGGACCACGCATAAGCTTGAAAATATGGACAGCGCGTTTGAGTCGACTCAGGCACTCACGAACGTTGATGGCCTTAAGAATTTCGATACGTCAAATTTGACTCATATGAACTACACTTTCCAGGACTCCGGTATTGCAAATCTTGATGGCCTTGCGACTAGACTAGTTCAGCTTGATGGCGAAGATCCATATTATGCTTGGAACGTTTCGGATTTGGAATCACTACAGAATACATTTGCATCGTCGAAACTAACAAGCATTACTGGGCTTTCCGGCTGGGATGTTTCTAGCCTCAAGAATATGGCGTATACATTTTATAATGTTAAAACCCTCGAATCATTGGCTGGTCTAGAGAACTGGAATACGAAGAGCCTCGAGAGTATGCAGTCGGCCTTTCATAGTAGCGGTGTGACTAGCCTAGAAAGCCTAGCACCTCGTCTTGTGCAGAAAGACGGCGAAGGGTCGTATTATTCTTGGGATGTTAGCAATCTAAAGAACTTAGATTATACATTTTGTGGCCTTTCTTCGCTCGAATCATTGGCTGGTCTAGAGAACTGGAATACGAAGAGTCTTGAAAGTATGAATTCGACATTCGTGTCGAGCGGTATTAAGGATGTCGACGCATTGGCGTTATGGGACGTAAGAAAAGTTACGAGCATGGTAAGTATCTTCGCTAGCTCGAAGATCGAAAATGTGGACGGCCTGAGCAACTGGAAGCTCGATTCTTTGACAAAATTGTACAGTACCTTCGATGGCGCGAAGCAGCTTAGCGACATTTCCGGCCTTTCGGACTGGAATGTCATTAATATTACCGAGCTCTATGCTACTTTCCGCGGTACGACTGCTTTGACTAGCCTTGAAGATCTCGTAGGTTGGACGCCAACGATTGGTCCAGGTAAGAACAGCCTAGGCTATACGTTCAACGGGTCTGGCATCGTCTCGCTTCGTGGCATTGAAAACTTCAATGTGTCTAATGCTGACGCCCTGATATATACCTTTGCGAACTGTAGCAGCCTTAAAACTCTGGGCGGCATTGATGCGGACAATAACAACTACGCTTATGGCCTAGCGGGCTGGAAGACGAAGACTGGCAACATTAGACAATATAGCAGTACATGGCGTAACGATACTGCACTAGAGGATGTAAGTGCACTGGCTGGCTGGGAAGTGCCACACACTTTAACGGTTGATAATTACATTACTTCGGGCGTGCCTCGGACTGCTACCGGATATTGGGACATCCCTGGCAGCTTGAGAACATACTAAAAGCTTACTGAACCATCCGTAAACGTCGCGCAGGCTACGGCCGAGCTCGCTGAAAGTACTATAACTAAAACACCTAAGACACTTACGGGCGTTGCGCAGGCTACGGCCGAGCAGGAGGTGCTCGTCACTCGTGGCGACGAGCTGACGAGACACCGTTCCGTAAGTGGCTTAAAAGGTGTTTTTATGCTATAGTACATCTAATGAACTTAGATTTTGATGCTCTAAACAAAGAAAAACAGGAGATCACCGACTTCCTTAGCCAGCCAAATGCTTACGCTGACCCGAATTTTGCCGCCAAAAACCGCCGTCTTAGCGAAATTGATGCACTCCTTGAACTGGGCCGCAAAATCGAACAGCTGAAAAGTGATATTCAGGAATCCGAAACCGATCCAGAACTGGCCGAGTTTAAGGCTGACCTCGAGAAAGAGCTCGAAGAATCTGAGGCAAAGCTATCGGAAATGCTTCTCCCGCGCGATCCTAACGATGATAAACCGGCTATTATTGAAATCCGCGCCGGTGCTGGTGGTGACGAGGCGAGCCTTTTCGCTGGCGACCTCTATCGTATGTATTTGCGCTACGCTGAAACTCACGGCATGAAGGTTGAACTTCAGTCTGAAAATGTCAACGACGCCGGTGGCTACAAAGAGGTTATTTTCCGTGTTTCGGGTGACCGCCCATATGGTCAGCTCAAGTTTGAAGGTGGCGTACACCGCGTGCAACGCATCCCTGTAACTGAATCTCAGGGCCGTATTCATACCAGTACTGCTACTGTTGCGGTCCTCCCGGAGGCCGAAGAGCAGGATCTCGAAATCAATCCAGAAGACCTTCGCATTGATATCTATCGTTCTGGCGGTCATGGTGGTCAGGGTGTTAACACAACCGACTCCGCCGTCCGTATTACGCACTTGCCAACTGGTTTGGTAGTTGCAATGCAGGATGAACGTTCCCAGCAGCAGAACCGTATCAAAGCTATGACAGTTTTGCGTAGCCGCCTTCTCGAGCGCAAACTTGCTGAAGATCGCGCCAACGCTTCCGATGCGCGTAAATCTCTTATCGGTACAGGTGACCGCAGTGAGAAGATCCGTACTTACAACTTCCCACAGGACCGCATTACGGACCACCGCATTCATTATTCTCGCAGTAATATCTCTGCCGCAATGGATGGTGATATTGAAGATATCATAGAGGAGCTACAGAAGAATGAACGTGAGCTCATGGCTGAAAAAAGCAGCGATATCGCGTCTTGATGCAGAACTTATCCTAGCAAATAGTCTCGGCAAAGACCGAGTCTTTTTGCGTGCTCACCCCGAATTTGAGCTAAGTGAGGAGGTTGAAAAGCGCGCCGATGCAGATAGTTTGCGCCGCGCAAATCACGAGCCACTCGCTTATATCTTAGGCTACAAGGATTTTTATGGTCGCAGATTTGCCGTAACGCCAGATACGCTGATTCCGCGCCCAGAAACCGAGGCGATTATTAATCTCGCTAAAGAGCTCCAATCGCATAGAATCCTTGATGTTGGCACCGGGAGTGGCTGTATTGCAATTACGCTCAAGCTTGAGTTGCCGGAAAGTGATGTCTTGGCGCTAGATATTTCGCCAAAAGCTTTAAAAATAGCAGAGGAAAATGCTGTAAAACTAGGGGCGAAAATCGCCTTCCAAGAGTCGGATTTGCTCGAAAAAGTGCAGGGTGATTATGATTTAATTGTCGCAAATCTCCCTTATGTCGATAAAAATTGGGACTGGCTCAGCCCAGAATTGGCCTTTGAGCCAGACCAAGCTCTCTATGCCGAAGATACCGGACTTTATGACATCAAACGCCTAATTAGTCAAGCGGAGCAGCATTTGACAAAAAATGGTGCGATTGTCCTCGAATCTGATCTGTCGCAGCATGACGCGATTCAAAAATATCTAGAGCAGAACACGAATCTAACCTTTGTCAAGGCCGAAGGTTTGGCGCAATTGTTTGCAAAATAGTAACAAAAACTCATCTTAAAACGCTAATGTATAAAATAATCGGCATTTTTTGTAAACTCATCTATAATGCTATTGACAAAATGCCAAAGATTTGATATAATAAACACAGCTTAATTGGGAGTGCCTGGCAAGGCTTCGCAAGAAGCGTTTCGTTAAAATCAGATCGTTACCGTGCAGAATACACTGCATGGTACTATCTCAAGCTACGGAGAGGCTAGGGTAGTTGGACCAAAATCCGAGTAAGTCTCCAGAATTTTCCATGTGCCATATACGAAAGGATTGGTGATCATATGGCAAAGTACACTATCGACATGATGGCCGCCGAGATGGAGGTCATCGCAAAGCGCATGCGCACTGCGCAGTCCACTGACAAGGCAGAAATCCTCGCACAGATGGATGCTCTTGCGCTCCGCTCCGCTCAGTTGACGGGGCAGAAGGCTGAGGAGCTCAAGGCACGACTGGATGTCGTTGCTGCGGGCTTCGAGAAGTCGAGCAAGGACCGCTTCGAGACCCTGTCTAACCAGCTCCACGACAGCATTGTCGACGTTCTCGGCAATCTGCAGGAGATCAAGGCTGGACAGAAGAGACTCGGAGCAAACCAGGACTCCTGGGGCAACCGCATTATTGACGGCCTCAGAGACCTCGGCAACCGCATCGGCAGCTATGTTTCCACCCCGGCAATCATCATCGAGGGAATCATTTCCATCATCGTCGGCGTCATCGTCGGCTTCCTGATGAAGGGCGGCGCAAGCCGTGTGATGGAAAAGATTTACGATGAGAATCTGACCCCGATCGGCGCTGTTCCGAAATACGGGAATTTTGAGTGCTGGGGGATTGGCATCGCCTTTGGAATCCTCGCAGCGGTCGTGCTTTTTGCGATCGCTTACGGGATTACGAAGCTGATTTCCCGACACCGCAAGTAAGGAGGTGTTCCTATGTCGGCGAAAATTTTTGGAGTACTGGGAGGCGTAGCGGCATCCGCCGCTGCCATCCTGCTGCTCATCGGAGGCTCTGGCTTGGCGCAGGTCGTGAAGGCCGGCATCAATCCGGAACCGGATCCGGAGCCCGGACATACCGAGACGGCTGACGGCATTCATTTTTACAATGATGACGTTCAGCTGGATAACATCCCGACCAATAACTGCAATAATGGTCCGGATGCGTATCCCGATGTTACCAGCGGTAAGTATCCCATCCTCTATGGTGAACTCCTTGATCGTATGGACTATACGGGAGAGGAAGACCAGAAGGGATGTGATCCGAACCTTATGGCAGAAATCGGATATGCGATTGATCTTACCAGAAAAACCGATATCCTAAAAGAATCTCATGATGCGAGCTTGAAGCTTGGCGAGCGCCCGAATAAGGCTGCCGAGCGTCTGCTTAATTCTGAGAAGGATCGTCAGGAGGTCTACGACAAACTGAAGGCTCAGTTCGAGTCTGCAGAAGTAAGCATTGAAGACCTCAACGCCTATACCTCTCAAATGTACCAGATTCCTACAGGTAAGTACTTCACGGATCGCCCGGCGATTACCGTGAAGGATACCCAGCACGAGGGCGGACATGTCCTGGTGTTCAAGTGGGAAGATGGTACGGAAGTAAAGCTCCGTTTGGAGTGCGGCTATCAGCCGACGGATGTTCCTGACTGGAATCCGCCGAGCGACGATACGCCGCCCCCGACAACCACTACCACGCCGACCACGCCGACCGAGACCACGCCGACCGAGACTACAACTCTGCAGTCGAAGAACGCAAGTGAGGCTCCTCCGGTTCAGAATGATCCGGATATCGGTGGCAAGGTTCGTACGGATGATATCAGCACGAAGCCGACCCCGGAGCCGGACATCAGTGATCTCCCGAGCACTTACGTGGCACCGCAGCCGCCGACCGAATCGACCGGTGCAAGTACCACAAGAAAGACAACGGAGACACAGGCGCCAGCAACGCAAACTCCGGCCACAACACAGGCTCCGCAGGTAACTCATGACGACAAGACCTATACGGTTGCGCCGCCGCAGGTTACCAACCCGCCACTGGAGGACCATAACGATAATGCGCCAACCGTTTCCGGCAACGGAACGGGTGTCCAGACGGGTACCGTCCCGGCTGGAGCGCTTGATCGTTTCGGTTAAGATGTAACTTGAGATACAGCACATTCCCCGGGAGGGGCCACCACAAGGCTCCTCCCATATCTCAGGATTTTGCATAGTAACGATCTGACTTTGACGTAATTAACAAGCGAAAAATGATATAGTTAACACTTCCACTTAATTTATCTTTTAAGAAAGGAATTTCATGAAAAAGACTACTAAGGCTGGTCTTGCAGTTGCAGCTGTTGCTGCTGTTGCGACTAGCGCTATGGTTATCTCTGCTCTCGGTCCTGAAAATCGTAAGACTTATACGATGGAAAGCCCAGCAGATAAGGTAACCTTCAACTCTATCACAAACAACCCAACTCTTATTGGTTCGACTAACGTTGAAGACTGTAAGAACGCTGGTGCCGCTTGTGATGAGCGTTACTTCGTCACTGCCTCTGAATTCACTGGCGATGCTTCCAAGAATTCTTGGGGCGACACGACTACGGTTGAAGATGGTAAAGAATATGTTGTTCGTATGTATGTTCACAACGACGCAGCGTCTAACCTCAATCTCGTAGCTGAAAATGTTAAAGCATTTGTTAACTTACCAACCGACGCTGGTACTTCTGTAACGGTTCAGGGTATTCTTACCTCGACTAACGCAGATCCAGGTAAGGTTTGGGATGAAACTACCTTCGTTTCTGGCAACGGTGAAGTATTTAACCTAGCCTACGTCGAAGGTACTGCAAAGTACACGAACTGTGACGAAAGCACTCGTGCCGACGATCGCGCTTGTACTAAAGAACGTAAGTTCGACCTTGATAACAACCTATTCACTGCGAATGGTTCTACTCTTGGTTACAACCAGATGGATGGTAAAATCCCAGGTTGTATTGGTTACTCTGGTTGGGTAACCTTCCATGTTAAAGCTCAGTTTGCTGAAAAGCCAAGCTATGACATTGAAAAAACTGTAAAGATTAAGGGTTCTGATGCTGACTTCGCTCAGGAAGTCAACGCCAAATCTGGTGACGAACTCGTTTATGATCTACATTTCACTAATACCGGAAATGTTAATGTATATAATGTTGTCCTTCGTGACACTCTTCCACAGGGCGTAACTTTTGTACGCGACACTGCATACCTCATCACTCCAGAACACCCAGAGGGTCTTCTTCTTGATAATGATGTATTGTTCTCGCAGACCGGTGTTAATATCGGTAGCTACGCTCCAAAGTCTGATGCTCATATCGTCTTCAATGTTAAGGTTGATGATGGTCTAAGCGATGAATGTGCAAACACGATGCTTCAGAACGTGATTGAAGTTATCGCTAAGAACGAAAACGGTGCTGATCTTGAAGTAAAGAAAGACACCGCTGAAGTTTATGTCGATGGCCGCGTCTGTACTGAAAGCTTCGACATCGATAAGATGGTTCGCCTTGAAAACGACAAGGAATGGTCTGAAACCGTTAAGGCTAAAGCTGGCGAAAAGGTTTACTACCGCATCCGCTTCTTTAACACTGGCAACACTGACCTCGAAAACGTCGTTGTTAAGGATAAGCTCCCAGAGCATATGACTGATATCAGTGCTGTCAACTACGGCGTTATCGTCGAAGGCAAGGACAGCAAGCTTACTACTGGCGAAGGTTTCTTCGATGGTGGTATGAACATCGGTACTGTTAAGGCCGGTGAAACTGTTGGCATTTACTTCAGCGCAACTGTCGATGAAGCACTTGCTGGCGAATGTGAAGATGTTGTACTCGAAAACGTTGTTACTGGTAAATACGGTGATGACGACAGCACCATCAAGACCGACAACGCTGTTGTTACGGTTGATGGCCAGGTTTGTACCGAAGATACCCCAGGCTTCGAAATCAATAAGATGGTTCAGGTCAAGGGTAGCGACAGCTGGAGCGAAAACGTTACCGTTAAGGCTAACGACACGGTCCGCTACCGCATCCAGTTCAAGAACACTGGTAATACCACGCTCGAGAATGTCGTAATTCGCGATACTCTTCCTGCTGGTATGAACTTTGCCGGTGAAACTGTTCTCCACAATGAAGAATACACTGACGGTAAAGCTATCGAAGGTGACGACATTGTAAAGGGCGGCTTGTACATTGGCAGTGTTTCTGCTGGTTCTGACGCTACGATCTACTTCTACGCAACTGTCGACAACTCGTTTGCTGATGATTGTGAAGATTCTAAGCTCACTAACATTGTTGCTGGTAAATACAACAACGATGACAACACCGAAAAGACTGATACGGCTGACGTAACTGTCGACGGTATCGTCTGCGAAACGCCTGATGTACCAGAGTATCCAACTACTGGTGCTGAAAGCACGCTTGGCGCCATTGTAGCGATTGCATCGCTCTCTGCTGCCACTGCTGGCTATATCATTAGTCGCAAAAAATAATCTTGACCGCCTAGTATAGAGTTTTCCCAAAAACTAACTACTAGATTGGTTAGGGAATGCTGGGGCAGGGCTAGTGCAGCTTGAAAACTTACTAGTCATACGAGTCAAATAAATCGAGCAGGTGTATCTGCCTGCTCGTGACTCGCCCCACAAAAAGCCTCTTAGATATTTCTAAGAGGTTTTTTGTGGTTTCCAAAAAACTGAGATTTTGGAATAAAATGCTAAACGCGCTTATGATAAAATAAAAACAAGATTATGCTAAAAGCAAAAGGGCATCTGAAGATTTTTCGCGTAACGAGTCTTTTTGCTATCTTGATTTCTGCCGCTAGTCTGAACTTGTTTGTAGAACGCTCGAGCTATGCGGAAATGACAGACGAGAAACGGGCCGCTTTCGAGGCTTGTATGCAGATGGATATTAATATTAATCCGCAGACTGAAGACGAAAAGAAGGAGGCTGACGAACAGGCAGACGCGATTGTTGAGTGCGTAAAAAATGCCGATTTGACCGAGCAGGAAGCAATGGTGGAATGTGGCGACTCGAAATATATCGGGCGCGGCGTTGATCTGGATACGGCTTCAAAAAACCGTGTGCGCTGCGATGCGATTGAAGGGATTCGCGTGCGCACTACGCCAAAAGACGAAAATGGCGAAGACGAAAAAGAGGCGGTGGCTCTTTCGGACCAGGACGTCGATCCGTGC
Organism: Candidatus Nanosyncoccaceae bacterium; assembly: GCA_045536655.1. Lineage (GTDB taxonomy): Bacteria > Patescibacteriota > Saccharimonadia > Saccharimonadales > Saccharimonadaceae > UBA2834. The sequence continues at coordinate 80,841 of JAZSOA010000004.1, forward strand.
TACGCCGCGAACGAGGCGCTGAGCTGGTTCACTTGTCCACTAATCGATGGCCTTTCGACCTTCATGACCAGGCTTTATACGAGCATTATTGAGGATTGGCTTAACTTCGATCCGCAGATTCTAACGATGTCCACCAATGCGACGACAGGTGCAAATGCGGCGCGTGATGCTTGGGGCCAGTTTAGGATTTATGCCAACGTTTTCTTTGTGATCGTGCTGTTCTTTATGATCTTTGCGCAATTCACAGGCTTCGGTGAGGGTCGCTATAATTTCCGTGCGATGCTTCCGCGCTTCTTGGCGTTGGTGCTGGTGGTGAATATTTCATATCCGATCTGTCAGATGGCCGTAGATCTTAGCAATATCCTCGGGTCTGGCATCTCGAACTTGTTTATTGAATTCTCAAGCCATATCGAGCTCGAAAATGCTGAAGGTGTGGCTGGGGCTTCGATTTTAGCCTCAGTGATTGCGGCAGTTTTGATTGCGGCAGTGGCGATTATTATTGCCTCGATTGCGGTCGGTCCGGCCTTCCTGATGCCGATTATTATGGCCTTGCTTGGCGGCATGTTGACGGTATTCTTTACTTATCTAATGCTGGTGGTGCGCCAGGCAGTCATGGTTATCTTGGTTGTTGTTTCGCCAGTTGCGATTGCGTTATCGATTCTCCCGGGTACTAAGTCCATCTTTGATAAATGGTTTAAGCTGTTCCGTGGTTTGCTTTTGACTTATCCGATCGCCTCCTTGTTGGTGATGGGTGGCAACTTTGCAGCCAGGCTCGTGATGAAAGTTTGGAATGGCGAAAGCTTTATTATGTCGGTTGTCTCGATGGCGATTTGTATTGTGCCAGTCACAATGCTGCCTAAAGTTACGCGCAGTACTTTGACGGCACTGGATGGCCTAGCCCTGAAGGCGCAAGGTGGTATTACGAAGTTTGCCGGCAATAGATTGAACGAGTCGAGATTTGCTAATAATGCGAATGCGGTTAAGGCTGAAAAAGCTCAGAGGCGCCGTTCCTTTACCTATCGTGGCAAAGACGGGAATTTGCATACTCTAGGCGATGGAATAGCGGATAGTAGACTAGCGCGAAGGTTCTTGTCGGATGATAAAAGGACTGCGCTAAGGGGCAGGTTAAACAGTATGCGCACTGCGGATATGGATCGCAACTTAGCCGGTGCGCAAAAGAGCAATTCGGCACTAAATCGTTTTGGCAGCTATAGTGATCCAGGTATGATTGCGTCGCGCGATGAAGCGAAGCGCATTTCAGAACAGGGCGAGATTCAGCAGTCGCAAGATGCTAACTCGCAGTCTGCAGAGCTTGAGCGCATGACTAATATTCTGAGTGGTACCAACAACGCCGATCAGACCCAGGCAGCTGTCCAGCATCTCTTGTCGCAGGGCGAAGCAGGCCGCAGTGTTTTGATGCAGGCGCTCTCCAGTAATGGTATCAGCACAGATAATCAGATGGCGGCCGCGCAGGCTATTATGCAGAGTGGCTTCGGCGAAATGGAAAGCCAAAACGCAAGGCTTGCGAACTGGGCTAGGGATATGGTAACTAGTGGCAACGCGGCGGCGGTTGGTAGAATCGATAATTATCAGCTATCCGGTGCGGCTTTGCGCCGTATGACTGGTCGCAAGCTCGAATCACAAGATACTTCAGAAATCCAATACCTCGAAGGTCGTGCTAATGCGATTCGTACTCGCACGGCGGCAGAATTTACTTCAGGTGCCACCCCTGCGCAAATTGCAGACCTCGATGCGGGTGCTGCCAGTATTCAATCTGCCGCTCGAGCTTATGCGGCAAGCGAGTCCTTCAAGAATGCGACGAATGTCAAACGTGCTTCAATCGATCGTATGCGTTAAATCTCGCGTCGCTACTGCAAAATGTTTATGCTAAAATAATAATATGGATAAAAATGGCGCGAATGATAACAATCCGCAGTTAAGGCAAGACAATCCTTTTGCTAATCAAGGCGGAAACAGTAATCCGAATCCAACCTCGGGTAATTCTTTGAGTGATGATCCTCAGCTTGCTGCCTTGCGCCAACAAATCGATAATTCCGCGTATGCAACCTCTAGCTATGACCGCGCCAACGCTTTTAGCGTAACTAACACGCGCGAGCAGCCGCAGATTGCGATTGGTGGTTCAGCGACGGCCTTTGGCGGCATTAAGGAGGGTGACCTTCAATTTTTGGCCAGTCCAGAGGAGCCAGAACCGGAACCGGAACCGATGCCGGCTTTCGAGCCAGAGCCAGAGCCATTGCCAGAGCCAGTTTTGCCACCTGCGCCTAAACCAATGCCGCGTCCAGAACCGGAACCAGAACTTCCGCCAGAAGCTCCGCAGCAGGTTATTCAGCCTCAACCGGCACCGCAGCCAAAACCAGCGCCAGCGCCTTATGTCCAGCCTAAGCCGCAGAAGCAGAAGTCTGACCTGTCTTTGCCATTAATTATTGTTATCGTGATTGTTGTCTTGCTTTTGTTAGGCGGCGGTATTTGGGCGGTAATATCTATTATTAACGCTAATAAAAAGCCAGATACTCCAGACACGCCAGATACTCCAGTTGCGCCAGTCGTCACGGAAGAGACTATCGGTTATGAAGAATACAACAAGCGCATCGCCGAGCGCCAGGCGATGAACTGTACGGCTAGCTACGGTATTGCTAAGTATACTGGTCAAAGTTATGCCGAAGGCGAGTATGAGCTATTGAGTGAAAAATCCTGGACGCTTGCTGCAAATGATGGTTGGACGGAAGTCTTCGTGAGCAACTTCGACGCAACTCGCAACTTGAGCGCATCTTCGATCGTGAGTGGCTTAGGTCTCGAAAAGGCTCCAATATCCATCTACTTTAGCGGCGAGGATGCTTATCTCTGGTCGGTAACAGAAACGGTTCGCTCGGCTGGTGATGGTAGCCAAAAGTATCGTCTCAATTCTGACGAAAAGGTTGCTGCCGCGCAGAAGGTTAACCGTGCTCAGTTTGAAGCGGGCTTCGAAGAAGATTTCTATGAATATGTTAAGCTTACTGCTGATCAGTATCAGAGCGAAAGGCTTAAAACTATGAATATTACCTGTAAGAGTGACGGTATCGATAGCTACGCGGATACCCTAAAGGCGCACAAGACGGAGATTGACGCCGGAAATGCGCAATAAAACCTTCAAGAGAATACTGGCTGTCGCCACGATAGTAACAAGTTTGTTGCTATCGGTTGGCACGGCGCACGCAGTGGGCGAGCTGGATTTAACAGCTTGTCTTGATGCGGGTGGCGGCACGAGTTGGATGAGCTGTCCAATGATCGATACGGTTCAAAAGACCGTAAATGGTATTTTTGTGAATGTTTTGCAGGGCTGGCTAGAAATTGAGCCAGAGCTATTCAAACATATTGGCGCCGACGCCCCAGGTTCGAGTGTATTCTCGGCTTGGCAATACTTTCAGGGAATCGCTAATATTGGCCTCGCAATCTATTTGTTGATTGTGATTCTGTCGCAGATTACAGGGGTTGGTATTAGCAATTATGGGATCAAAAAGGCTTTGCCGCGTATTTTGGTCTGCGCTTTGCTCGTGAACTTGTCCTATGTGATTTGCCAAATCGCAGTCGACGTGAGTAATATCGTTGGCGGTGGCGTGCGTGCCTTATTTGATAACCTGATCAAGGATAGTGCACTCGTAGCGCGCGGTACGCAGGATACTGGCATTACGATTGCGATTGTGGCAGTCGTAATCGGCTTGTTGGGTATTGTAATAGTCTTGATGAAAGTTAGCCCAGTTTTTGTTATTCCGGTCATGATGTCGGCGATTGCCTTGCTGTTGGCCGTAATCTTTTTGTTCTTGGTATTGGGGATTCGCCAAGTGCTCGCGGTGCTTCTCGTGGTGGTTTCGCCGGTAGCAATTATCTGTTATTCGGTACCAGGACTGAAGGGGGTGTATAAGAAATGGTTTGATATGTTTAAGGCGGTGCTTTTGGCCTATCCGATCGCGGCCTTTATGATGGGGGGCGGCTCGCTTGCAGCGCAGATATTGTATCAGGTTTGGGATGGCGATAACCACTTCTTCGCGGCGCTTGGCTCGATGATGATTTGCGTTATTCCATACTTCTTTATTCCCGGTGTTTTGAAAGGTTCAATTGGCGCACTAGCGAACTTTACGGAGTCGGCAAAGCGTGGCATTAATGGTTTTGCTGGGCGACAGATTGGTCGTAGTGATTTGGCGAGAGATTTGAAGTATAAGACGGATCGAAACCGTGCTTACCGTTGGGCTGGCATTAAGACTGACGGCAAGGGAAATATTAAAACTAACAAGGATGGCACAATTAAGCGCAGTCGTTTTGGGAGCAACCGCTATGTTGATACGGCGCTACGCTTTGCGGCGGACGAACGTGAGATCCAGAATATGAAAGATAATCCAAATCTCATGCGAGATCGCGAGGATCGCGCACTAGAACAAGAGGCCGAGAGTCGTATCCGCTTGCGTGGTGAGTTGCCTCGGGCTTTAGGTGAACGTTTGGAAAGAGCGCAGGATGCTTTGAGTGAGGCAGCTGGCAATAATGACGAACAGGCGATGCGTATGCAGAGAGCAGAAATTCGAGCGCTCACGCGCAGTCTTTCGAGTACGTCGGATGGTCGAGCAGTTTTGCGTCAGAATCTGAGCAATGCAAGCGCTGGGGGTTCGCGTCCGCCACTATCGGAAGAAGTTAAGCGTACCATGGGTAGTAGTTTATCGATGGACGCTATGGGGGAGCTTGCGAAGCAGGATCCACGCCTCGCCAAAGCCTTTACGCAATGGGGCAATGCACCGGCCTCTTCGGCGCCTGGTACACCTCCAGGGCTTGATGATTTCAACTCTCCTGCTCTCAGTACCTACACGGCAGACATGTTGGATAACTTCTCGGACGAAGACTTTGCAAAACTCGACGGCGACATTATGCAGGAAATGCTCGATCAGGCCGCACAGAATACGGCTACTCCGGGTGCCTCGGTCGACGCAAAGACCCTTCAGGACGGCCATTTCCAAATGCGCACAGACGACTTTGCGCGCGCCTTCCATGCGCATTGTCAGCGTGCTTCTGGCGATAGGGACCTTATGGGCCAGGCTTCTGCTAGAAAAAGCACGATTATCAATGCTGTTAGCGGTCAGACAATTTAATTGTGCGCCAATAAAAACATAAAGCTTATGCTAAAATAATAATATGAGCAAAAAAGTGGGCTTTAGTGTTTTAATGCAATCATTAAGGCAAAAAAGCAAGCTTAGTATTGTTGCGAGCTTTCTCCTTTCGGTGTTTTTGGTGCTTTCAGCTCTAAATGTGCCGATTTATGCTGATGGACCGGCGGATTCGCTAAAATTCTACGATCTCGAGACGAGTCTTGCGAGCGCAACGAAGTTTAAAAAGGTTACAATTAAGGGCTATATTGGCGATGTTAATGGTGGCGGTACGGATTATGCGCTAGCTTATAACGAGATTCAAATGATTAGCGAAGACCCGGCTAACAATACAGGGTATTTTGCGCTCGATGTAAATCAGTTTACGATTGTTGATAAAGATGGCGACCCACACAATGGTATGTATTATTTTTCTGCCTCTGGCCGTCCTTTTTATGACGATAGGACTAGTCCATACACTTACAATGTGCGTATGTGTCTGCTCGCTGAGGATCATACTTTTGCGCAGTGTACAGACAAAATTAGCTTTGGTAGCAACAAAAAGGCAACTTCGTCGAGCTATGCTTTGACGATGCGTGCAGACGATCCGGTTAATGTGGGCTTTTTTAATATCGAAGAAGATGACAAGGACGAAGAGGAGCCAACTTGTTTATCTGAGAATGGCTTGATTGGCTATGTCTTTTGTCCGATTGTGGATGGCTTGCAGGATGCAATCTCTGGTATTTACGAAAGTACGATTGCAGACTCCTTGAATGTTCCGCCGGAGCTGTTGAAATTCGACGATGATTCTAGTAGTATGTCGGCCGGCGATTCAACCTATGAGGTCTGGGGGTATTTTCGCACGATCGCAAACATTGCCTTCGCGATTCTGATTTTCGTTATGGCTCTTTCGCAGATTACAGGCCTCGGCATTAGTAATTATGGTATCAAGAAACTCCTGCCGCGCGTGGTGGCTTGTGTGGTTCTTGTAAATTTATCGTATTTTATCTGTCAGCTGGCGATAGATTTAAGTAACGTACTCGGTCAGTCGATCGGTGATTTGATTGAAAAAATGGCAGAGCAGGTTAAAATCCCATCAGTGAAAGGGGCGGCCGATGGCTTTGGTGTTATTACGAACCTAACCGCTATTCTTGTATTGATTGTGGGTGCGATTATTGTCCTCGCGGTAAACCCAGCACTGTTGATTCCTTTAATATTGGCGCTTTTGTCTGGTCTGATTGCGATTTTTGCGCTGTTTGTAACGCTTGGTATTCGTCGCGCAGCAATTGTTATTCTAGTTGCCGTTTCGCCAATCGCCTTCTTATGTTATGTTTTGCCGAATACAAAGATGGTCTTTGATAAATGGCTTAATCTGTTTAAGGCTCTGCTTTTGGCCTTCCCGATTACAAGTATTATGGTCTATGGCGGTTTGTTTGCGGCTAAGGTTTTGATTGCGACTTGGGGTCCATCAGTGTGGTATAGCCTTTTGGGTGGCTTTGCGGTCGCAGTTACGCCATATTTCTTTATTCCGAAGGTGATCAGTAGTTCGCTCGGAAAACTCAATTCAATTGTCGCAAAGGCTTCGCATAATTTGAACGCCAGTGCTTCGCGTAGCTTCAGCCAGAGCGGTATCGCGGAAGGTTTACAGGCGAAGGCCAACCAGAAACACCTCGATCGTCTTGCGCACTATATGCCAGAAGCGAAGCATGGTCCATTCAAGAATACGCGCAACCGATTCCGTAATTGGTATAATTCTCGGCGCCCAGTAAGTGCAGATCGCTATTTGCAGGATGCGATGAACGGTCATAAATTTGATGCCGATCATGAAGTCAGAAAAACCGATCCAAATTACATTGCCAACTCTGAACGTAATATGCGTATTAAAGAGCGCGAAGAAGAATATGCGACACGCGAATATACTCCAGAGCAACTCGGTACGATGTTGGCCGATGCGCATCAGAACGGTGACGATATTGGTCGCGCAGCGCTCGTGCATTCGCTGTCGAAAACGCAGGATGGCATGACGCAAATCGAGGGTTTCTTGGGCACCGGCGTGCATTCTTCGGAAGAATTGGCTGCAATTGGTAGTGCCTTTAGCCAGAAAGAAATTGAGGGCATGGCACATAGTTCACCGTTTGCTGCCGCCGTCTTGGATGCCGCAAGGCGTGGCGAGAATGTCGGTACGGGCAGTATGGCTGGATTCGATTTAAGCAAATCGCCGCTCACCTTCAATATGGGCGCCGACTACGAGAACTACTCTGATTGGACTAAGGCGCAGCTGCGTGCTAATGCCGAAAGTAGTTATGATAGTGAATTTTCAGTGCAATATACGCGCGCCATGGAGGAGATGGTTTCGAATGCCGAACTTACAAATGGTGTCACGCTTGATTCGTTGAATAATGCGAATGATTTTATTTCTCAGCGTGATGCGCAAATTGCGGCAAGGGCGAGTAGTAGTGAGCTACAAATGCCGACCGGCTTTACGCTTGATCCATCTGCGCCACCGGCCTATATGGATGGAATTCAGATGGATTTGTCTAGTGCAAATGCGGCAGATAAGGCTTTCTTGATTGGCCAGACGATGAAGTATGCAGAAAGCGGCGACTTAATTGGTCTTGAAGCGGCCGTTCAGAAGCTTCGCGATATCTCGGCCTCGGAGCTCTCGGGTGTTACGGGTGATGCAAGACAAGAGCTTGAAGCTCAGCAAGCAGCCTTCATGAGCTCAGCCTTTGACAAGATTGTCGCGCCAGGCTTTAGCTTTAAGAGTGGCGTGAGTCGCGATGCGGTGGTGGGGCAAATCTCGCTGTTCCGCTCTCGTAGTTCATAGGGAAGAATTAAAAAGCTTATGCTAAAATAAAAACAAGGCGGAAGCCAGGAAAATGCAATCAAAAGAATCAAAACCAAAATATGCTTCTTCGAGCCGTGCCAGGACAGCTGGCAGGAGTGCTTTTTCTGGCCCAAAAACTACTGCTGCTTTTGCGCAAGTTATTAGTAGTGCGCAGCCTTCTCCGGTGGATGAAGCCGCTCAGAAGCGTAGTCGCATCTTGACCGGAATTGTCATTACAGCCGTTTCGGTTGTGGTGGTTTTAGCAATGATTGTTTTGGCTTTGCGTCGTTTTTCGAATGCGGGCGCTGGCGATATTGATATTGCAAACTTTAATTTACGCGTAGAATATCATGATGCAATGAAGTGCACCTTGTACGAAACTGACAAAGCGCGCAATTCGGATTATATGGTAATGGCGAATGATGGCTGGAGCGAAGTCTATCTGCGCAATATTTGGCTAAAAGACGAACTGATGGATGTAATCTATGTTAATGATACGATTTATTCCGTCGTATACAAAGGCGAAAAAAATGATAAAAACGTTGTAAGAGAAAAATCCTTCATCGAAAGCAAAGAGCAATTCGCTAAGCGTACTGGCCTAGATTTTCCAGATGGCATAAAGCTTGCCGATGACGACCAACGCAAGATTCATTGTGAAGCTCAGGGACAAACCATGGATTATTTCCGTCCGAACGTCAGCCGTCTCACGAATATAAAATCTGAGGGTGTCAAATGAAAAAGATCCTCAAGCGCCTAGCTACGGCAGTTACTGTACTTGTTGTGCTTTTTGGTGTTATGGCGCCACGGGCTTTTGCGGCCAATGGCGAATATTCGAAGCCGGAATGTGACGGTCTATTTCAAGATTTAACCTGTACGTCACTCGATCATATTGCGGCCTTCATGACGAGTGCATATGAAATATTTGTGGACGGCTGGCTAGAGATCGATCCTGCAACTTTTGATTATGAATATGTTGGCTCGCCGGGTTACGCGCTTCATACGGCATGGTCTACGGTGCGTGTGCTTGCAAATGGTGCTTTTGCGATTTTGCTGATTGTAGTTGTGCTGTCGCAGGTGACGGGAATTGGTATTAGTAACTACGGCATTAAAAAGATGATGCCGCGTCTCGTGGCAGGTGTTTTGATGGTGAACCTGTCGTACTTTATCTGTCAGGGCGCAGTTGACCTTGCGAATATTTTTGGTGGTGGTCTCGGCTCGCTCTTCGAAGATTTAATGATAGACTCGATGCCGCCAGATATTGGCTTCTCGGTAGGCAATACGGCTTTGGCGAGTATTATTATTGCGGTCGTAAGCTTCTTAGTAATCAAGGTTAAGGGCTTAGGTACAAAGATTATATTGTTGGCTATCCTAGGCGTGCTTGCGGTCCTGCTCGCAGTCTTTATGTTATTCGTGATAATGGTCGTACGCCAGGCGCTCTGTATCTTGTTGGTGGTTTTCTCGCCAATCGCCTTTGTGTGCTATATGCTTCCGGGTACGAAAGGAATCTTTGATAAGTGGTTCTCGATGTTCAAGGGGGTTCTGTTTGCGTATCCAATTTGTAGTCTGATGATATATGGCGGTAGCTATGCAGGAGCGGTGATATATGGCACCTGGGTAGATAACGGAGATTATGCCGAAATATTGCGTAATCTAAGTTTCTTGATAATTTCTACAATTCCGTATTTCTTTATTCCGTCTGTCATTATGAAGTCTCTTGCGGAAGCTGAGAGTGCTGTAGCTAAAATAGGTAGTTTTTTGAAAAAGAACGGCCGCGATGCTGCAATGGGTACGCGTTTTATGACCAATTTACATCGTCGCGCCGATCAGGATCAGCAGCTTGCGCGCGCGGGATATAAGCGCAAGGGTGGCAAGATTGTAAAGAAATGGAGCCCAAAGGAGATGGAGATAAATGGCTCGGATGGTGCTCTGCGTAGGAATGGCAAAAGACTCTTTAATTCCTTGGCGCGCGCCCATAATAATACGAATGCATATTTGAGTGCGCCATATCTTAAGAATGTAGCGCGCATTAAGGCCGAAGAGCGCCGTGCAAATAGCTTCCATAGGCAGTATGACGACATGCGAAATCGGGATCTCTACGTCTTCGACCCTACTGCAGATGGAGGTAGAGGTAAATACGTGAAGGTAAGTGGGCACGTTACGAATCGACAGATTCGTCTGGGTAGGACGGCCGATGGTCGAAAGCTCTTCTGTGCTACTAAGACGAAGGGCCTAAATTTAAGTTCTGGCTCATCGGACTTTAGGGATGCCGGCGCTGGCGACGTCGAACGAATTCGTAATACAGTTCGTGCGCTGCGCGCTTCTAATCTAGCGAGTCAGGAGCAGAATCTCGAAATTGCTGCATGGCGCGCGCAGATTAAGAACGATAACCTTAGTGCGCAGCAGGTTAGCGACGTTATGAAACAGATTACAACCGATGAGAACAAGAAGTTTGATTCGGCGCAGCTCAGTGCATATACCTCAGCTCTAGTCGCAGACGGTGTGGCTGGCCGTGATGCTTTGGAGGCTTTGCTTGCGGATTCGGACGTTCAGAAGAATGTTGATGCGATTAAGTCAATTGCTGAAGGCCTAACTCCGTCAGAATTGGATTCGATTAAGAAGAAAAACCCGATTCTTTACAACAAGATTATGGCAATTAGGGAAGACAAAAACGGTACGCTTAATGTTGGCGACTTGAGTCACGATAATAATTTTAGAATCACTGAGAAACAGCTGGACGGTCTCTCGCCGAAGCATCTCTCTGAGATGGATGCGAGCGCGCAGAAACGCGTTGTCGAGGATCTTTTGAATGCGGTTGCGGCCGATCCGAACGAGGTAAATAATCCGCGTATTATTAAGGCACTTGGCCTTGCTGAAGGCGCCCTGGGTAATGCAGAGATCCGTGCCACGATGTCGTCAGAACAGGTTGCCAATCTTGAACAGATTGTTAATATGCGCAAAACTGCCGTGGAGGCAGCAGCGGCCAAGACGATGCGCAGCGATCGTGCGGCACTCGATGCGACGGCGACCGCGGGCAGTAAGGATTATTCTACTATGAATCCAGAACAGGTTGGTACTAGCTTCCGTGAAGACTTCGCAAATACCTTCCTAAAAGAGTCCTTTAAGCCGGGCGGAAACGAGGGTATTCTTGGCGCGATGGGTGGCTATGATACGACGCGCATGGAGGCGATCGTGAAGGCTGCGAATGCACAGCTGGATGAAATCTTGCGTGGTAAGGGTTTGCATGGCGCGGAGCTTACTGCGGCGCGCGACGATATTATGCGTGGCGTAATGGAAGACGTCGACAAGGCCGTTAATGAGAAATCAAGCCGGCTAATAAGTCAGTTAAGAGCTGACGAACGGGCTGCGGGTACAAGCGATGGTGATATTCAGAAGAAAGTTGACGCACTTAGGTCTAAGCTTGGAGGCACGGAGTCGATTTGTGACGTCTTAACACAGCGGATTAATTTGAGGGGATAAAATGGATAGAGAAGCACAAATAGCGCGCCGTCGGGCAATAATCATCGTAGTAATCTTAGCCGCAATCTTCCTTCTAGTAGTGGTTGGCTTGGTTATTATGGGCGTGCGCAGCGGTAAAATCGCCTCAGAAAAGGTCTTGCGCAGCGAATTTGCTAGTATGCTCAAAAACCGCGAGAATATGAACTGTACAATTACTTGGAAGCCGAGCGAAGAGGGGCGCGAGCCGGATTTAGGCGAAATCCCGAATCCATCCAAATTGACTATGACTTTTGCGATGGAAAAGAACGGCGACGTCTTCTATCTGGATCGATACGAGTTTTATGGCACCTATGTTTCGATTTACGGTAACGGCAATGACGTGTATATGTGGTCAGCGGTACCACTCTTGGCCGAAAGGGGTGAGCTCTATGACGCGGATTATACGGCTCGACAATTTGGCCACGCTCAGCTCACGCGAGCACAATTCGATAAAGCCATGCCGGGTTTCTTCGATGAGTTAGATGAGTTTATCAAAAATGTTGAGCCTGGTACCGAAATTCAATGCGGTGCGGGCGGAGCATCGAGCTATTCTGAACCGAAGGATGTCAAAGATTGGAAGAAGACAGATGAGTAAAAAACTAGGTCAAAAGATTACGATTGGATTGATTGCGCTCGTTTTGAGTGGTGTTTTTGGATTGTCTTTGAGTTCTGCGGCCTATGCTAACGCTGATGCGGATATGGTCTGGGAGCGTTGTGGTTCGGTAGCGACCGACTCGGTCTTCTATTATGACTGTGCTAAGACGGCTTTGGGTATGAGTGGTGAGTTGACTTCGGGTGACGTAACTACTGGCAGCGAGCTATATAATAGGCTCGGCGGCGAAACAAGTCGTGAGTCATTTAGTTTTAGTGATGCCGAGAGTATTATGGAATCGACTCAATCTCCGGCCGAAATGGATCGTGAGGCGACGAACTGTACGAAAGATGCTTCGGGTTGGGGCTGGTTTGCTTGCGGTCTTAATAAGGCGGCAGGCGGTATTACAGCGATTGTTTATCCGAAAGTTCAGGAATATATGACGACAGACCCAGATATCTTTGAGGCACCAACCATGCATACGGCTTGGAATCGTTTTAGGATTTTTGCGAACTTCATCTTGGTTATCATGATCATGGTCACGATAATTTCGCAGGTTACTGGGATGGGTATTTCGAACTATGGCATTAAGAAGGCTTTGCCGCGCATTGTTGCGATGGCGTTAATCCTAAATTTGTCGTTCTTCATCTGTCGTATGGCGATCGATATTGCGAATATTATCGGGGATGGTATCGGTGCGGTCTTTGATGGGCTGACGGTTTCCGCGAAGGCGAAGATTGATTTTAATACTTTGGCGGATGGCTCGAGCAAGACCTTAATGAAAGCAAAGATTATCGGCGGCGGTGCGGTCATTACGGGTATTTCGGCTTTCTTTGCGACTAAGACAGCACTTGCTTCGGGGCAGTCGATTACTTTGCTAATTATGACCGCGGCGCTCGCTGCAGTTATTGGTATTCTGCTACTATTAACGGTTATCCAGTTGCGCAAGGCTTTGATTATTATCCTAACAATTACTTCGCCAGTGGCGGTCTTGCTCTATATTTTGCCAGGCACGAAGAAGACCTTTAATCAGTGGTTTAGTCTGTTTAAGGGGCTGCTCTTTGCCTATCCGATTTGTTCGCTCTTAGTGAAAGGAGGCGCTTTTGCTTCTACCATATTGACGGCAGCGATGGGGGTAGCCAACGAGGATGGCTCGCCGAACTTCTTTACGATGGTAATTGCGGTTGCGGCTAGCATAGTGCCAATCTTCCTGATCCCGAATACGATTATTAAATCGGCTGGTGCGTTGGGCGCAAGGTTGCAAGGTCTCGCCAATAAGCTAAAGGGTGCGTTAACGAAAGGCATGTACAGTACTAGGATTGGGCAGCGTCTTGATCGTGGTGCGAAGGAACGCTCGAACCGCATGAAGGCAGGCGTCGATCGCAACGGTAACGAAACCAGACTCGGCAGGCTAACTCGCTCGCGCAGCGAGCGACTGCGGATGGATGCTGCGAAGCGTGCAGCGAATGACCGTGCTATAAAGCGCAGCGAAGATAATGCCGAAGAAATGGCTGAATACGAGGAGATGGAGCAGATTGCTAATACAAAGCAAGAAGAGCTCACGGGTACAAAAGAAGGCGATATGCCTGGCGCAATTCAGAACATCTTGAAGGGGGATGGCGACGCGAGGACAATTGCCGCAGAGTTGTCTGGCGCTATTAGGTTCTGGGATTCTATCGAAGCTAAGCCTAAAGGTGATAACGCCGACGATGTGATTGCGCGCTATCTTGACGACCTTTCGGAAGGCTCGGACGATGACAAAGCACGCGCAAGAGAGCTTGGTCGCGAAATTGCGCGCAAGCGTCTTGCGGATAGTGAAGGTGTACTTAAAGCTAAGAATGGCGCCTTGCATCAGTACTATCGCGAAATGGCCGCCATGGATCCATCTTCGACCGATCCGATTCCAAAGTGGAATGGCGCTCAGAATCATTGGGTTGAGCAGCTTGTTCAATCGGATAACTTTACCGCCAATTGGCTTGCGGGTGTTGCTCCTCCGCAGATTAAACAGCTAGAAAGTTACATGAAGAGCGGCGCAGATGATGATGTTAAGCGTCAGATTGCGGCAGCTTATGCTGAGATGAAGCGAACGGGTGCATATCAGGGTGCGACGGCGGACGACTACACGGGTCTTAGACAAGAAATTAATAAATACAACGCCACGCATCCGCCAACACCATAAAAAATACCCCTCGCAAGAGGGGTATTTTTGTGAAGATTATTTCTGCTTTTCGCAGGCTTGTAAGACTCTTTCAAAGAGCATCGTGACGGTAAGTGGTCCGACGCCACCGACTTTTGGCGTGAGGATTAAATCATCGCGTTCGCGTACTTCTTCGGCGAGGTCGCCTTTGATTACGCCGTCTTCGCTGGCTGTGCCGGCATCGACGACAGTGGCGCCGATTTTGAGCATGTCGCTCGTAATAACACCTGGAACACCGGTGGCCGTAACGATAACATCGAAATTGATTAGATCTTTCAGGTCGCTATCGTGGCCAAAAACCGTCACATCATAGCCGCTCTCTGTCCACATCTTAATTAGTGGGCGGCCGACGAGTTTGCCGCGACCAACCACGGCGAGCTTAAGTTTTGGCAGATCTACGCCGTAGCTCGTAAGTAGCCAATGAATTGCCATAGCAGTAGCCGTGTCGGATTGTTCGCGCAGGCCATCGACGTCCTTCTCGAGTGGGATCAAATCTAGAATACTATTATCGACGTCCTTGAGTGGGAGCTGTACGATAATACCCTGTGTTGCTTTATCTTCGGCAGATTTCTTGAGTAATTCTTCGGCATTGTCTTTGTTGAATTTAATCGTCTCGACCGCGATACCAATATCGTCGCCGTATTGCTGCTTGAGCGAAATGTACTTCAAGATTACTGGATTGTCGTTATCGTAAAAAATCGCCAGTTTGGGCTGGATTTTGCGCCCCTTGAGGCTACGCACCTGCGCGGCTTGGCGTTCTTTAATAAAGCTCGCCAATTCTTTTCCGTTAAGTTTTTCACTCATTATTCGTCTCCGAGTTCCATCGGCTCTTGCTCGAGCGTGAGTCCATATTTGTCTTGTACTGTTTTGATAATTTCTTGACGGGCGGCATCGAGATCCTTGTAGCTTTTGGCGCTCTCATTTACGAGTACCAAGCTAGCGGTTTCCCAAACGCGCATGCCATGAATTAATTGACCTTTGAGGCCAGCGTTTTCGATTAGCCAACCCGAAGGAATCTTGCCGCCGTCCCAAACCGGAATGCCCTTATCGAGCGCTTTTTTGGTGTCTTCTTCGTTTAGATAAACGTTTTTAAAGAAGCTGCCGCTACTGGCGATAAATTCTGGATTTGGTAACTTGGTGCGCACGGCATGGACGGCCTTGCGGAGGTTTTCTGGGGTGTATTCGTCGATCTCGTTATCGTCGAGATATTTTTGTAGAGAATTGTAAAATGGTGGCTTAAGTTCTTTCTTCTCGAGGACGACGGTAATCTTTGTAATAAAGTAACGACCAACGAGCTCGCCGGTATTGAAGATGCTACGGCGGTAACCTAAATCGAGCTTAGAAGCGGGAAGGGTAACGAATTGCTTGGTCTTGATATTGTAGGCCTCGACGCTTTTGAGTACGCCCGCGATATCTTGGCCATAAGCGCCAACGTTTTGAACCGGAGCTGCGCCAACCGTGCCAGGGATTGCGCTGAGGCATTCCATGCCGGACCAGCCATATTTAGTACTATAGCGCACGAAGTCATCGAGCGCTTCGCCGCTGGCAGCCCAAAGCTCAATCTTGTCGTCTTTGGCTGGCGCGACTTCGCCCATGCCAAGCAAGTGATTAACGAGAATAACGCCGTCAAAACCACCGTCGCGGCCAACGATATTGCTGCCGCCGCCCAAGACATAAACTGGCAAATCTTTTTCGGCCGCAAAAGCATAGGCTTCTGGCAAGTCTTCATTAGATTCGATTTCGATAACGTAACGCGCCGGACCGCCGAGACGCATTGTGGTTAATTTGGCAATTGGCACATTCTCGCGTATTTTCATAGCTAAATTATACACTTTTTAAGGGGTAAAAGATATAGGGAAGCGCCGTAGCTCTATCCCTGATGTATAATTTAGAGTAGTGCACCCGTAGCTCAGTGGATAGAGCACTGGTTTCCGGTACCAGGTGTCGTGGGTTCGACCCCCGCCGGGTGTACCAGTATTTGAATTATGGATAACGAAATTACAATTGAACTAAAAGACGGCAAGCTGTCCCCAGACGAGCTAGAAGAGCTCTGCACTCTAGGCTATAATCTCGAAAACGGCATTCTGTACAAGCAAGACAAGACGAAAGCTCTCGCACTCTATAAGCGGGCTTACGAAGAGGGCAGTTCAAAGGGTGCAAATAACTTTGGCTATCTGTTAGCCTTGCTTGGTACTTCGCGCAGTGCGACAATGATGGCGCTCTCAATCCTGGAAGAATCAGCTAAAGCTGGCAATACAACTGCCATGGTGAACATTGGCAATATTTACGAATACGGCCAGCGTACGGGTAAGCCAGAGTACAAGGAAGCGGCTAAATGGTATCAGCGTGCAGCCTTGCTTGGAGACAAGCGCGGCTCATTTAATTACGCTAACCTTTTGCACTACGGACGTGGCGTGCGTCGCGACCGCGAGACGGCTTTTTGTATCTTTGAAAAACTAGCCAAATGCGGCGTGCGCGAGGCGCCGTTCTATATGGGGCTTTATTATGAAAACGGCTATGTGGTAGAGAAAAATTATTCTGAAGCGCTCCGGTATTACCAGGCGGGCGCCAGTATGAACGATCCGTATTGTTATAACCAGCTCGGGCGCATGTATTGCTTGGGTTTGGGGATTACGCGCAAGGAACCAAAAATGGGCTTCTATTATTACGAACAGGCAGCAAAACTCGGCGATGTTACAGGTCTATCTAATATGGCCTACGCGTACGAAACGGGTCAGGGTGTTGAGGCAGATCTAGTGAAAGCAGTCGAGTATTATAGTCGTGCCGCGGAAGCGGGTGAAGTAAATGCGATTGAGGCGCTCGAGAGATTAAGGAATGAGTTAATGCCGGCTCCTTTGAAACGTGGCAAGGTAAAAACGACGGCTAAAAACACGAAAAAAGCCGACGAAAAAGACTCGTCGAACGATTCTGAAAAACCAAAAGCAGAAAAATAGAAAAAAGCTATTGCTTTTTTGAAATGCTTGTGAAATAATGTAATTAAGTTTTGTAGGTCAAAACAAAAAGGTCAAACAAAATAAAGAGAGGTGTTTTCGATGATGTTTTTACGTCACGGAATGTTTGCGCGCAAGAGTATAGTTGAGAGGCGCCGCAAACTCGTTATCGGTGGTGTCTTAGGACTACTACTGGTCTTGTCGATGGTAATCTATGCCATCGTAAAAGCTGCAGGTAGCTACAATTTAGGCTACGTAGATGCAATCAACAAAGGTCTTACAAATGGCCATATCTCTGGCCAGCTTACCAAGACCGATAATTCTCAAGCCAGTAACGTAGATCGTGACGGTACCGTCAAATTGAACCTCGAGTTTGACTTTACCAATGATATGGTTGAAAGCGCCAAGAGTGCTGACGCTTGGGTTTATGACCTTAGTAGTGTTGTGGCCAACAATGCCTTTATTGCTGCAATTGATAGTACTTCATCGCCAATTGATATCGTGAATGATGGCGTAGTGATTGCGACCTATACTGTCGCAAATGGACAAGTTACGGTTCTGCCTTCTCAGACAACTGATGCGCAAAACTGGTGGAATGATCACACTTCGAACGTCAAGGTTGGCCTGTCGGTTAATCTTGAACTTGACGAGGAAGGCGTTGGTCTTAATAACAGCGATAGCTTCATCCTTCCTGGTACTACGACTCCAGAACAGACCAGCGGTGTTTCGACTAACTCAATGTACTACGATACGCCACATGTCTCAATTAATGAGGCGGTCTTTGATGAGAAATCGCAGTATTTCAAGACGGGCAACTATGATCAGCTCGTGACTGTCGCAAAAGAAAACAGTAACTATATTGCAACCTATAATACGAACTTCTATACGGATGCTTACGCTTCGGATTTGTCGGTAACCATCGCGCTTGATGGCAATCAGACCTTCGTCTCTGGTGGCACATTCGAGATGACGACCTGCACGTCCAATAACTGTATTCATGATCCAAGCAAGACTACGATTTCGATTCCTTCGAACTATATTACCGTGAGTGGCGATAACAAGACGGCCACCATTGATATGGAAGGCTTCCTGCATGATTATTGCGGTAGCGGCACTGCCTGTGCAGCCGCAGGTATCAATGGTTATACGCTCAACGATCCAATGCAGGCGAACAACGCCAATGGTAGTGATTATTATATTCAGTACAAAGCCGACCTTGGCCAAACGAACCCAGCTGGCAGCGGCCAGAGCTATGGTGCAACTGCTACGATTTCGGGCAACAATGGCGCGCTTACGGCTTCAAGCACGGTTAGATATAGCCAGGGTATGACCGGTTCGAAGAACGGTACCTGCGTGAACGGCTCTACGACTACGGATGGCGTTACGACTTGTAACGACGATGGCAACGGCAATATTTATATCGACTACGTCGTTACGGTTGGCGATGCAAATACGGATTTGAGTAACACGACCATTATTGATCGCATCACGGATAATCAGATTATCGTGAGTGATATTACTTTGGCGGATTCAAGCAGCAATACGACTACGATTTCTTTGAACAACGATGTTTGCTCTGCTACGAACACGGGCAATGACTGTATTGATCCAGCCGCAATCGACACAACTTATTCAACCAATTCTCAGAGGCTATTTGAGCACGCCTTCACGAGTGGTAACACTGGCCCTTGGACGATTAGCTACCGCGTAAAAATCGCTACCGACGCTGGCATTAGTGGTGATCACGTAGATAACACGATCGATCTTAAAATCGACCAGTCGACCTTCTCGAACGTCTGGCAGACCTCGACGCATTATGATTTTGCGCCAACCATGTCCATCGAAAAGGAAAAGGACTACACGCATGAAAACGACGGCTATGTGCACTGGACGATTCGTGTCTATGGCCCGGCAACTGGCAGCGCTCAGACGAATGTCGAAGTGAAAGACAACTTCTGGTACGACGCTAACCAGTACTCGACCGGCACAATCAATGTCTCGGTTGATTCGGCAACGGTTACAGTTAATGATACAACCACGACGACAAGTAACTACTCGACTTCGACCGACGCTAACGGCAATCTTGTTATTACTATCCCGACGCTTGGGGTCGGTGAAGTCTATAGCTTCGGTATCGAAACGGCCGCCGATAGCGCCTTTAAGACGGCTTACGCTGGTGAATCAATCGCTCTTACGAACCAGGCTTGCCGCGTTGCAGAGAATCGCTGCACCGAACAGATTCGCGCTACAATCTTGTCGCCAGACGCAGAAGTAATAACCAAGACTGCCCAATCTAACAGCGGCGTCTTCTACTGGAAAATGGACCAGTCAAACAATAAATATGGTTACGGCACGCGCAAAGGTTACACTTGGGAAGCTACGATTAACCCAGACGCTGGCGTCGTAACTGATGCCAACAGAGGCGACTACGCTCCTTACTTCTCAGATGTTATTCCTCAGGGCCTATATCTAACCAATCAATATGGTCAGGGTTCATTGCCTGATCCAGTCTGCCAAACGGCCGGCGCCTGCGACGCAAGTGTTGATATCGATCAGAGCAAATACTCCACGACCATTAATGTAACGCGCATTATCCCGTCGGCATCTGTCGGCCAACAGGTGACCGTCTCGAATGTGCCGGTAACAGTGAATAGTGACGGCAGAATTCAGCCAATTAATCTTGCGGATCTCTTTAACGATAGTTCTTGTGTGATATCTGATGACATGGTGCCATCTTCGACCTGCGCTGGCATCAATAATGCGACCTACATTATCAACTATGCTACGGCTATCGCAGATGAAGTCTATAACGATATCCTTAGCGAGCATAGCTTCTCAAACCAAGCTAAACTCTACGAACAGGTCGATGCTACTACTCTCGCCGAACGTGATAATGACGTAGAGACTGTAACTTACAGAAATGACTCAATTCTTACTAAGAGCGATACGACTGGCGAAAACCTTGATTCTACTAACAAGATCGCCTATGTTATTACAGTTAATGAAACGGCCTATGCCTATCGTAATAATGGTGAGCCATATGCACAGGATGCAACTCGCCCAATGCTAACCGTCACGGATGTAATTTCGACCGATGTAAACCTTACGGGCTCGATTACCTGTACAGATATCAATGACGTTACGGTCAATGACTGTCAATTCCTCTACGACAGTGAAACTCGTACTCTTACGGCCAAGATTCCAGACGGCTATGCGCGCAAGATTCACTACGAAGTGGTAGTAGCTAACCCAATTCCAAACAACCGCTCTGATTACTCCAACACGGCAGTTTTGGAAGTTGATGGCACTGAATTCGAGAGCACCACAACAAAAGCACACATCGTGAACGGTCAATCTGGCTACATTATCGGTAATGGCACGATGAAGATTAAGAAGGTCAATGCTGCGAATATTAATGAAGTAGTTCCAGGCGCGACTTTTAAGCTTGTTCAGGTTGCGTATGATTCGCAGGGTAGCCTTGGTACTGAAACGATAATCGATTTGAATGGCGCGGCTGAAGGTATGGATGGTACGACGAATAACTCTGGTATTATCGAGTTTTCGGATCTCTGCGGTTATTCGACGAGCGCCAAATCTTCGCCATGCGAAAATGGCGGCCAGCTCTACTACTGGCAGGAAGTTTCCGCTCCGGCGCCGTATGTTCCATTGAGCGGCACGGCCAAGCATTACTTTATGCTATATGACGAAGAGCTTCTCGCGTCTGGCACTCAGGCTAACCGCGCAGTCGCCCAGCACGAAGCGGATATTATCGAAGAAAACGGCAACAATACTGGCATCGAAATTGAGGTCTTGAAATCCAACTACGAATGGATCGTTTCGAACGCAAAGCAGACTGAAACCACGCTAGCAATTGAAAAGAAGGTTTCGGGTAATACGGCTAGGGTCGAGGATTCATTTACGATTACGATTCAGGCCACGGATTTGGCAGGTCAGCCTCTCAACGGTAGCCTGACGAGCTATACCTATCTGCAATCGGATAGAGATTATCTTTCGTACGGCGATCCAGTTGTCTTCACGAATGGCACGGCGACAATCACGCTAGACCATGGTAGAGGTCTCTTGATTGACGGTTTCTATGTCGGTGGCGAGTATACGATTACCGAATCAAACGCTACGGGCTATACAGTAAGCTATATCTGTACTGATCGCGACTTGGATGGTGGCTGTGATAGTGATACGTCTAACACTGGTACCTTCGTTGAAGACGCTAATACTGGACAGTACCCAACGGTCGCAGAAGCCGGCCAGATAGTGATCCTTGATAATAATAGCTCAACGGAAATCACGGGTATTTCGAACAAGAAGCCAAGCCTCGCAATCGCAATTGTCTTTGGCAGCACGGTGTCGATTCTCGGAATTATAATCGCAAGGAGATTCCGCCACTAGAGGAGCTTGAAATATGAATACTCTTATGCTTAAGTTAAAGAAAAGTGAGGTGCCAATGAAGACGAAGCGAATTCTGAAAACAATCTGCCTAACTCTAGCTAGTCTGCTTGGAATTGTGGGGTTGAGTTCCATCGCGCGCGCGGCCGACACGATTACTATTGGCGACAATACCGATGATGGTCCATCTTCTTTCCAGCTTGCGCAGGAAGTGAAATATGAATCCTTGAATATTCCTGGTGGCGACTTTGCCTACTCGATTACCGAGACGGACGGACTAAACGCGGTCTCGAATCTGCCGAGCGTTCAGTTTACGCTAGAATCAATGAACCGCAAGCAGACTACAAAGAATCTCACATTGGATTTCTCGGACGTTACGGTTCCGGCCACGCCAGCGGTTTATGAGATGGCGCTCTCAATCGCTTCGGCGCCAGATGACCTAACCTGCAATACCGAGATTAGTTATACTTTTAACATTGTGGTTCAGAACGCGCGTGACGAAGATTTCCAGCCAACGGATGGCTACGTTGCCTTCTTATCGAACCTACAAAGGAACGTTTCGGGTAGCACTCAGCCAACCAAGGTCGAAATGGCATCCTTCCTTTGCTATAACGATTTCGTACCAAAGAAGTATAGCTACATCGAGCTTACGAACACGGTCGAGGGAAACGATTCGAGCGAAAACGATGTCTTTAAGTTCGAATTCATGATCGAAGGCTCGGATAGCGATGTTTATACGGTCATCGCGCCAGAAGGCGAATATACTTTCGGCGGCCAGACTGTTCAATCAGATACAGAAGTAATCCCGGGAACAGTGGCGGTGTTTTATCTCAAACACGGCGAATCGGTCATCATTGGTAAGAATGAATCGGGCGAGGGCGAGATTCTGGTTGGTCTGAAATATAGTTACGCAGAATATCTGAATGTCGATGGTTACACGACCTGGATCGATAATAAGGATTCGGGCGAACGTCTGAAGGTTGAGAAGACAGTCTACGAAAAACCAGCGGACAACAAGACAGACTATATTAACCGACGTGAAAAAGAATCTCCGATCGATAAAATTGTAAACACTGGACTTAAACTCGGCAATGGGGCCTTTGTGATACTTGGAGCTGTCGCAATCGCTTGTGTGGCAATTATGCTTCTCGTGAGGTCGAAGAGAAAGACATAATATGCGAATTTGTGAATTTAAAAAGCTTATGTTAAAATAAAAAATAAGGAAAAGAGAGAGAATAAATGAAAAACATCAAAAAAATCTTGCCAGCCATCGCTCTAGCAGGGGCCATTGGCTTGGTCGGCGCAGGCAGCGCAAGCGCATATGATTACTCGCAAAAAGTAGGCTTCCATAACGGCACGCAGGTTGCGGCTAACTATAACCCAGCTTCTGTTGAAATATGCTACACGGTATCCGGTATTACGGCGCCATTTGCAGCGACGTATACGATTCCTATGACGGTCGAAGCGTCTAGTCCGATCAAATTAAATCTGGTTGCAGGCAATTCGGGCACTAACTATACTTCAAATAGTGCAACGGCGGGTAGCTTTACACTCGAATTCAATGAAGATGGTTCTCAGAGCTCAGCCACAAAGTGTGCCTCGCTCAACTTTAGTAATGCGCTCACTCCATCGGCAGGCTTTGATACCTATGCCGTCACAATGGGTCAGGTAACCGCTGATAATCAGGATGCCCCTATTGATAGTGCTAGCAAGGATTTTATGTTTGGTTATCAGCTCTCGACCGACCAGAACGGTAATCCAACGACATCCTCTGGCTCTGGTTCGTATGAGGCAGAATTCTGGACTAAGGCATATCCATCCTACTCTGCTGCTATTACACGTGTTAATACGCACGTTGAAGTGACGAAGACCGTCAAGGGTAATGGTGCTATTCCAGTACCAACTAATACTTCGGGTGAGAACGGCTTTATCTTTAAGGCGAGAGTTGCGAAAAAATATAGCTCAATTCCAGATACTCAGTACCAAATCTATGTCAATGGACATGCATTAAGGACCTGTGACTTTGCTGCAAATATGTCGGATACGTCGAATGATTGTGAATTCCGTCTGAATCACGGCGAAACTGCCTATATTGGATGTAGTAGTGCTAGCTGTACGAATGGCGGTACCCTTCCGCTCAATGGTGTAGACTATATGATCGAGGAAGTTAATGCGCATAATCATACACCATATGTAGACGGTTCGGCTGGTTCTTCGACTGGTACAAAGACGCTCAATGCAACGAATTTGACTCATGCTTTCGAGAACAGAAAGACAAATGATATTACGGGTCGCTTCTTCAACATTATTCCATTCATTATTCTCGCAATTCTTGCTACGGTTGGTGTTGTAACTCTCCGCAAGGCGAACAAGAAAAACGAAGCTTAAAAATTGAACATTGCCCGGGCCGGCCTACCGGTTCGGGCTTTTTGCTAGAATTATAAAATGAAAAGAAAAATCATCACTCTTATCGCTAAAATCATTGTTATTGAAATCATCTATTTTGTGCTCTTTTTTGTGATTTTTGGCTTTTCGCGCATCAAGAGCAACGCGATGTACCCGAATATTAATGGGGGTGATTTAGCTTTTTATTATCATCTGGATAAGACCTGTCACGCTGGCGATGTTGTGACGGTTAAAAACCAGGACGAGCGCCAGTTCTTGCGCGTGATCGCTTGTGGCGGTGACGAGGTAACAATTACAAGTTCGAATACAATTCTCGTGAATGGTTCTTCGCTTGATATTGATCGTGAGTTTAGTGGCTCCCTGGTTGATATTGATGATAATGTCCTAGGCGAAATGAAATATCCGTACAAGGTCCCAGAAGGCTACTTCTTCTTAGTCGGCGATAATCGTTACGAAACGAACGATTCGCGCGAGTTCGGCGCCTATCCTAAGAATATGATTGATGGTAAAGTGATTAGTATTTTGCGTACGCGCGGGGTCTAAATGCGAAAGCCAGAAAAGAAAGAACTAAATACCAAGGGCGAACGCGTTGTTTTTGCAATTAATCGCGCGGTGGACTGGATTTTTATTATCTTCTTTTTGGTCGTTCTGCTATTTTGTCTCTACGCGATTTATGATTCGGCGATGGTTTATGAAGAGGTCTCGGATATAGGTAAGGTGAAGGAATTTGTGCTCGAAGAAGAGGATGGGCGCAGAAAGATTGATTTTGATAGCCTCCTGGCCGTCAACGATGACGTGATGGGCTGGATTGTGTTGGACGGTACAAATGTTGATCAGATAATTTTGCATGGTGACGATAATAATTTTTACCTTTCGCACGGTTATGATAAAAAATATGCGATGGCGGGCGGTGCGTTTATGGATTCGGAAAACAGCCGTGGCTGGGATAATGCGTATATTCTAATTTTCGGTCACAACATGAACGACGATTTGATGTTTGGCCAGCTGCGCCGCTACCACGAAAAGCAATTCTTTGACGAACATCAGACCGGCACACTCTATACGCCGAACGGAGATTATGCGTTGCGCGTCGAGGCTGAATTGATTGTTGATAAGAATACGAGTGAGATTTATTCTGTAGTACAATCCCGCAAGGATGCTACACCGTTTAGGAACTATATCGAATCGCACGCCGATCAAAAACGCGACACGCTCGATCCGTCGCGTAAGTATATCGCATTGTCGACCTGTCAGGGCCAGACCAATATGCGCCAGGTAGTAGTTCTGAGCTACGACCCAAACGCCAAGCTTTAATTAGATAATTTTCGGAGTTACCTTGTATAAGAAATATGCACGGTAACTTTTTTCTGGTTTCATGTTCGGCGACTGGAAGCCGTATGAAACAAAATAGAGGGTTTTATTAAGGCGATTGGCTTCGTTTTGGATTTTGGCTTCGATGCGAGCAAAGTCACGGTCGAGACCGAAAAGATAAACTATGGTCGTGTCTTTAGGAAAACGAAAACTGTAAAAATTCTGGCATACCACGGTGGCCTTTTTGAATTTGCGCAGGCGTCGGCGGCTTAGGAAGGCTAGCAGGGGATTTAGCTCGACGCCGGTAGCTTTGGCGCCGTTTTCGGCCGCGATTTTGAGCACGATGCCGTCGCCCGAGCCGAGGTCAACGACGTGCTCCTTTGGGCTGAGCGGATAAAGCTCCTTAAAGAGTAATTCGATTTCCTGTTTATGTGATGGCACGTAGGGTGCGCCCGTGAAGGCAAAAATACCAAAAAAGATGACAATAATCGCAAAAATTATAAATAGAATTGAAGTCATTTCTAGGCTCATTATACAAGATTTGCGCATGCTAAAATAAGCTTATGGACCAGATTAATAAAGTTTTGTTAGTGCATGGATACAATGGCCTTCCAGAGATTTTCAAGAGCTTCAAGAGTCAGCTTGAGGCTGCGGGCCTAGAAGTGGCGATGCCGGATTTTCCGGTGCGCGAGGATATTTCGGTTGAGGCGTATTTTGCGGTCTTTGATCAGTATCGGGATTTCTTTGGTAATGATGTGGCAGTGATCGCACACTCGATTGGTAACGGGATGTTCTTGAAGTATATCGCCAAACATGGCTTGGGCGTGAAACGTTTTATTTCTTTGGCCGGTTTTGCAACGTCGTTTGTGGTTGAAGGCAAGGATACGCTCAACGAAAAGGTTGCTCTGCTAAACTTGAGCGAAGTCGAGCTGACGCATGCGCGCGAAGCGATTTCTGAAGGCTTCTGTATCTATAGTAATAATGACCATCTCGTACCGTATGCTACCTTGCGGGCATTCCCAAAGCTGATTGATGGCGAGGGAATTTTGATTGAAAACATTGGTCACATGGGGCACAAGGTTGGTTTGACTGAGCTACCTGGCGTGGCAGAGCTTGCGAGTGGAGAAACACGCTTCGAAATTAGCTGTGGCTGTATTGTATTGAATGACAAAAATGAAGTCTTGCTCGAACGTGAAATCTCGTGTAACGGCGACCGCTTCTGGGCCTTTCCGAAAGGGCACATGGAGCCTGGCGAGACAGAAATCCAGACGGCGATTCGTGAGACTAAGGAAGAGGTCGGTCTGGATGTTGAGATTATCGACGAGAATCCAATCACGAATAACTACTTCCTGCACGAGGGCAAAGTTTTAAAGCAGGTGCCGCATTTCTTGGCGCGCCCGGTCGGGAATGTCGAATTGAAGTTGCAGGCCGAAGAAGTCGAGCAGGCACGCTTCGTGAGCTTGGATGAGGCTCGCGCCTTGGCAGATTTTGAGTATACTAGAATTACAATAGACGAAGTAAAAGAAAGGATAGGTCTCTAATGGGCAAGACTTTAGTAGCATATTACTCGGCAACCGGACAAACCGAGCGCGTAGCAAGAATTATTGCGGAGAAACTCGGCGCACATTTGTTCGAACTTCAGCCAACTGCGCCATATTCTGAGGCGGATTTTGACTGGACGAATCCAGAATCGCGCGTCTCGAAAGAGCATGGCGACGAAAGCTTGCGCGATGTAGACCTAGTCCAGGAAACACCGGAAAACTGGGAAGAGTACGATACGGTGTTTATCGGCTGCCCAATTTGGTACGGTATCTTTGCCTGGCCAGTGAACCGATTCATGAAGATTAATAGCTTTGCAGATAAAACCGTTGTGCCGTTCTGTGTTTCTCATTCCAGTCCGCTCGGCGACAGTGACCAGCAGCTCCGCGCTATGACTAGCTCGGGCGATTGGAAAAACGGCGTTAGGTTCGCGATGGATCCAAGCGAAGAAGAAATTGAAGAGTGGCTGAAAGGCCTTGGATTCTAAATGTATTACAAGACGGGCAAAAAGCCTAAGAAATCATTATCGAAGTTTCCTTCCTTTCTAAAACGCCAATAAGTTCCCCTCGAACAGAGGGGGGCTTTTTGTTGCTTAGATTGACAAAATTGCCAAAAAATGATATAATTATACAGATATCTGCACAACGCAGAATAGAAGTTTAAAAGGGGGTTGATTCCATGAAAAAGAATCACAGAATACTCAAAATCGCCAGAGATATTCTCGTCGTTTTCGGTATCTTGTTTACCGTTTGCTTCGTAATATCTCGAGTGCAACCGACGGTTGTTATGGATGAGTCTGAGGCTCAGACCTGGGCTTACTATGACGAATATTCGGTGAATCTCAAGAAGGCTCGCGCTCTTCTGGACACGCCGGCGGAACCGCAAAACCCGCCTGGATTCGACGGTATTTTCGAAAATTTACAGAAGAGGATTGAGGGAGATTCCAGGATTCAGAACGTTACGGAGCCCACGCCAGAAACTGTCAATTTCGTTGATGAGGCGAAAGGCATGATCCGGCTGCAGCTGGGCGTTTACAAAGATCTTCACTGGGATACTTTCGATAGTATCGATGTGAAAGAATGTGATCTGCCAGAAGGAACTGGTATCGTAATCGCTTTTTACCTTCCGGACGAGAACCGAATCTATGTCGTGCGCGACATGAAAAAAGGCACACGCAAGGATCTCGAGATAACCGTGCATGAGTTGATTCATTCCTTGACCTGCACGCCCGAGACCGAGGCTAATTACATGCTCGAAGGCGCAACTGAGTACCTGGCGCAGCAAATCGTGCCGACAGGTGACTATTCCTATGATTTCGCCTATCCGTTTGCCGAAGCGTACGATCTGATCCATGGCCGCGACGCACTTGTCAAGGCGCTGCTGGAAAATACTCTGATGGACAAAATCGATCAGGATTTAGGCAGACCTGTGATGGAGGATGTAAATCAGGCGATTGCTGGCTCGATCTACGGATTTAGCCGACAGCCGATGTATGTCGTTATGGACGTGTATTGTCACTACGTGGCCAAGTATGAGCTGCACGTGAACAGCACGATGCGTGACATGCTTCGGTCGAGCAAATTCATGGAAGACGAGACGGCACGAAAGTACTTCATGTCGATTCTTTCCTGGGGAATCCTCATATGAGGGGGCTTCAGGATGGCCGCAAACGTAAGTTTTGCGGCCTTTTTTCTTTTTTGTCCTCGTGCGAGGTAGATGCTTTTTCTTGTACCCTCTTGCAAAGAACGAAAAAGTTTGGTATAATATTGTGTATTGGTGAGCTTGATACAAATCTTGCCCCTATTATGGGCCGGTAGCTCAGCTGGTTAGAGCACGAGCCTCTTAAGCTTGGTGTCGTGGGTTCGAGTCCCACCCGGCTCACCACAGAAATTCAAAAAGGCCCATCGGGTCCTTTTTTTATTTCTGTGCGTCAGCTCGGATGTGGCGAGAGGCCACGCTGGGTGCGCCCAATGCCCGGTTTTCGCAGGAAACGACGGCGCATTGTTTATGTCCCACCCGGCTCACCAAATGTAACTTGGCCTAATTTTGGGCCTGAAATTAGACTTTGAAACAGTTCTTTATATCTGTAAAGAATCGTTTTTTATTGGCATCTTTCCCTGTTGCTTTTCGAGATATTGACATTTTGCCATTAATTTGCTACTATATAGGTACAGCGCCTTGACTTGGGTTCGTCCCCGTCAAGGTTTTTTGATTCTTATATGGAGTATTTGGTAAAATAGAAATATGAAGGTATACATTGATGGCCAGAATTTCATGTATAAAGTCGCCGAGACGTTAGTTTCTGCAGGCCTTATTTCTGATAAGAATGATATTTGCGATATCGATATACCGAGAATAATCAGTAATATCTTTCCGAACGAGAGTTTAGATATCTACTACTTTGGCGCAAAAGTAAAAGTAGTTAAGAATTATACCGAAGATATAAAGAGTAAGTCCGTAAAATTCTCCGATGTCTCTAGGAGGCTTCGGAACTCACTTAGAAAGAGGAATGTCGAATTTATAGAAGCCGGCCAATTACGGGTTCGCGAAACTGATCCATGCAAGAAATGCAATAATAGCGACTTCCATTTTCAGGAAAAAGGCGTTGACGTGGGGCTAGCAGTGCAAATGGTTAGCGATAGACTAAAGAATAAGGAAGAAAAACAAGTCCTGCTAAGTTCAGACACTGATCTCTTGCCGGCGGTTAGGGAAATTCAAGGAGATGGCGGCAAGGTCATCTACGTTGGTTTTAGTAATAGGACTACAAAAGCGCTCGTTTCTGAATGCTCTGAGACTGAAATTATTCGCGAAAATGAAATTATAGACGCCTATTCTGCGTCATAATATTATCGAAGTTTTTGCACCGCAAAGGCTTCTTTTTTTCAATGACATTGTAGGAATAAGTTATTCCATTACATTGGTTCAATGTTCATCTCCTTGTGATTCCTAATTAGAACGTAGCATCTACTAAAACAGGGGATTGGTCCTTAGGGATGATCTTCGGCTTAGGATCGTAATCCGGATTCAAGAATAGCCAATCAACAATCGCGCAGAGGCGAGCTTTCATGTTGGCCACAGCATCAAAAGGTTCCGTGGAACGCTCACCACAGAAATTCAAAAAGGCCCATCGGGTCCTTTTTTAATTTCTGTGCGTCAGCTCGGATGTGGCGAGAGGCCACGCTAGGTGCGCCCAATGCCCGGTTTCCGCAGGAAACGACGGCGCATTGTTTATGTCCCACCCGGCTCACTCCTCGGGATATTTCGAACTGATCTCTAATTGATAGTTGTGCCGTTTTGGATTATCGTCGATTATGATCATAAAACCGGATACATAACAAAAATCACCGCATGGATCCGTAAGGCGTCGCAACCTTTCCTTGTCTGATTCCAAATTTTTCTGATTAGTTAGCTTTTTCATTTCTATGCATATTAGATTATAGTCTAGCCCCACACCTCGTTTATGTGCAATCAAATCTACTACTATCCTCTTGCGCGCGCCTATTCTTTTAGCCGGGGGACTTTTTGGGTTGCCGCTGCTATCGCCCGCGTTGCGATTATACTCAACATCAACAACATAATCGCGAAGTCCATTACGATACAGTTCGTCTTCTAGATATCTTGCAAAGCGCGCACAAATACAGCGTTCGCTGAGATTATGTTCGATTAGATACTTTTCGCGGCAATTGAACTCGCCTATCGATCTTCCGACTAGTTTCGCGCACTCATCTGCATCTACGGCGTTGCGGTTAGTCATTATGATACTCCCCGTCAATCATCCAATGTCCTCTAGCCCTAAATGCCGGTATGGTTCCGCGGATAGCCTTATTTGTTACTGACTGAAGATTAATACCATTATTCTTGGCCCAGTCGGCAACTGGAATAATCTTTTTGGCGGTCAGTTTAGTAATACGGCGATATAGTGCCTCGATCAAAAGTCTCGCAAACAGCTCGGTCAGTTTGTTCGCTTTATTAGTTTTTGCATATTCGTCAAGAGCAGGGTAATATTCATCGAATTTCGATTTGTTCGGAATAATGATTGGCGGCAGACCAAGCATATCTAACTGCTCGTTTGTGAGCAAACGCCCAATGCGGCCATTGCCATCACCGAATGGGTGAATGTTTTCAAACTCAGCATGGAAGTAGGCAATTTTCTCCAAGAAATATTTGCCGTTATCAGAGTTATAGTCTCTAACCAAATCATGCATAAAACCATTTACGAATTCTGGGTTAGCGCCAATATGTGTACCAACGCGTACCCATTCTTTGCCGGAACGAAAACGACCAGCGATCTCGTCACGAATATTTGTAAGTAGAGTTTTGTGTAACTTCAAGATTAACTCTACGGAAATCTCTTTTTCTGGATTATCTATCAGGTATTCTATGGCGCTGGCCAGGTTTTTAGCCTCATAAATCTCGCGGATATCGTGATCCGTGCGGATTTGGTTGCGAATCAAAATATCTTCGGTGTCTTCAAGTGTAAGAGTAGAATTCTCAATGGCGTTTGAGTTATAAACCATTTCCGGAAGTTCAGAAATAGTAAGCTCTTTGATGGCTTCTTTATACTTGACGGCTAGCTTACGATATTGCTCAGATAAGCCATTAATTCTATCTCTTGTAACTTGATTTATCATATCTTTATATCAAACTTTGCGTTAAAAATCGAGGTTGGAGACAATTTTAAACGTAAAGTTGAGAAATCTATGCCATTGACGTTATTGGAATACAGCAAGAATTCGCCCGTCATTGGCCGGCAGGTAATGTTCGGCGCTTCTGACAGTTGTTCTAAGATAAAATCGCGGTATTCTTTGGTGCTTGCCATCTTACGCTTTCTTCCACCTCTTGAGAGTTGGAAAAACCTTAGCACAATACTCTTTCATTTGCTCATTGGTCATACCGGCCTGTTCGCCAAACTTCGAGCACATTTCAATATACTCTTCCATGGAAACCTTATCTACGAATTCACCATCTTTATAACACCACTTACAGTAGTCTTTATTGATGCTACCGTCTTTTTCGGTAGAATACATATCGTCCGAAGTTAGCGGCATTGCACAGCTTTGGCAAATTGTCTGTTCCATAAAATCTCCTTTGTTCACTTACTCATTTCTTTATTTATGCCTTAAAGCTTTCGTTCAAGAAACTCTCGATCTTATCAAATGGAATCTTATCAAGATTATCGTACAGATCTACGTGCGAAGCTCTCTCTACGATGTAGAGTTCTTTATTGCCGATTTTGGTACTTCCGAGTGGATAGACGCCGGTATATGGTTCTGGAGTTACGCCGTTGGTTTTGGTTTCACCCGTAATCATGTCGAATGCTGTTTCGCTATTATAACGCGAATGTGCCTTTTCGCCATGGATAATCAAAACTGGCATGTCAATTTCATTAGCGTAAGTTAGAATGCGCGTATTTGCGAGGGAGCCATTCGTCTGAATAGTCCAGCCGCCATTAGAATTAAGACTACGTTTATGGTAGCCGCGCGGTGTTTTGTAATATGCATGATAATCTTTTAAGAATTGCGGGGCATCGTCTGGAACTGGATCTACTACGCCACCAGCGAGCTTATATTCGCCATTTTTATAATCTTCGGTACGTTGATTATTTATTGCCGCGCGAGCATTCTTGCGTGCCTCTCTATTATTATCGACATCAAAATAACCATTTCCAGCCACGCGCGTCATGTCATACATCGTGCTAGCAATAACGGCTTTAATACGAGTTTCAAGACAGGCGGTCTGAAGCGCCATACCGCCCCAACCACAGATGCCAATGATGGCGAGTTTATCTGCGTCTGCCTCGTCTAAATTAGACAAATAATCTACGGCGGCTTGATAATCTTCTACATTTAAATCCGGGGAAGTCATGTAACGAGTTTCACCGCCAGATTCGCCAGTAAATGACGGGTCGAAAGCTAGAGTCAAAAAACCGCGTTCCGCTAAGGTTTGAGCATAGAGGCCAGATGACTGCTCTTTAACTGCACCGTATGGTCCAGAAATAGCAATTGCCGGCAACTTGCCGTTCCTTTCTTTCGGTCCGTACAAATCTGCTGCTATTTCAATTCCGAAATGGTTTTTGAAAGAAACCTTTCTGTGGTTTACTTTGTCGCTTTTTGGGAATACTTTATCCCATTCATTAGTTAGTTGTAACGCCATAAAGGTCTCCATTTAAAGATATAATTACTCAATATTCTAGTTATTATTGTATCATTGGCAAGATATTTATCTGTTTTCTCAGCAAAACATGAGCATCATTGACCAAAATATAAAAACATGGTATAATATATTCTATTGGAGGTGATCTCATGCTTACGGTCAGACTTACGATCGCTGGCAATTGTGCCGACGGTATTGTCCGTGATGGCCAGGAAATTATCTGGCGCGATGGCGACCCGGTTCCGCCGCTTTGTCTGGAATGTGCCGCGCAGGTTATTCCAAAACTCTATGCAGTCGCACAGGGTTGCAAGACGATCGACGGCGGTCCGACATTCACGATTGAGTGCCCCGACCACCGGAATGGTGGTCGCCCATTCGTCGTAATCTCGGCCGAGGTTATCGAAGAATGAGCAAAAAATCCGCCCCGGTATATCCGAGGCGGTATTTTATTTGAGACACTCTTTAATGCAATCTTCCATATCTTCTGGCTTGTCGGTTGGGCCAAATCGGCGTACTACTTTGCCGTCGCGCGAGATGATGAACTTTGTAAAATTCCATTTGATATAACCTTCTTCGTGCGATACGCCTGGAATTTTTGAAATTGCTTTCATGGCGAGTTTATTCTTCATGCCGCTCGGCTCCGGATCGTCTTTGATCTCGGATTTTAGATAATTATATAGCTCGTCGGCCTTGTCGCCATTAACCTCAATCTTGGCAAACTGGTCAAAAGACGTGTTGTATTTTGCGGTACAGAAATTGTGAATCTCGTCGTCGCTTCCTGGGGCTTGGTGTCCGAACTGGTTGCACGGAAAATCTAAAATCTCCAAGCCGTCATCATGATACTTTTTGTAGAGTGTTTCTAAGCCTTCGTATTGTGGCGTAAAACCACAACCGGTAGCTGTATTTACGATTACTAATACCTTATTCTTGTATTCGCTCAGTGTAATAATGCTGCCGTCGCGCTTTTTGATTTTAAAATCGTATATTTCCGACATTATATCTCCTCGTTTTATTTATTATCGCTCAGTGTGGCGGCTTTTGGAAACTGCCTACTACCTTCGCTTCTTTGCAACGCATTTGATAGCCGCTAAAACAACTGCGCTGGCGCCAAGGATAAAGACGAGTAGAGAAGTATTTGTTTTGGTTTCGTCGTCTAGTTCTACGACTTCGCCGATGGCGGTATCTGGGTTTTCGATTTCTTCATCTTCGGCCTCTTCCGTATCGTCTTCGGATGGGATGACCGGGTCAGTCTCTTCTTCTTCATCATCATCGCTTGGCTGTGAGCCGCTAGCTCGCCAGAAGATTTTAATGGTAAAGTCGTGAGTGATCGGGTAACTGTCGTCTAGATCGTAAGTCTCGCCGTCAATTTCAAGATGATCAAATTCTGAATCGTCTGGTGCTCTAAGAGAATTGCTAATGATTCTCTCGTAAAATCTACGAATATCTAAGACGTCGCCCGAGTTATGAGAGTACTTTCCGGTCCAGGCTCCCAAGCTACCACCGTTTGGATCGGTTGTGGATTGGAACCATTGTTTGTAAACAGGGTTATCTGGCATTCCGGAAAGATCAATTCGATAAACCACTGTTGCGCCGTCAATCTGTTGGCCGTTTTTATAGGCATCAAAGGAGAATACGTAATCTCTGTCGTTTAGAGTTCTCGTGCATTTGCCAGTTGGTGTTCCATCGTGGTAGCAGATTTGGTTCAAGATATCCTGGATTGAGGCGGAGCCAGCATTGCCGAGGCTGTATTGTCCGCCGCCAACACCAGTGCTAACGCTTACGCGCCACTCATCCTGAATGACGTCATCTACGACACCTAGCGCAATCTCGCCAGTGTTCAAATCGATACGGCTATTAATAACCGACGATGCATTGGCAGTTTTTGGCAACAAAACCAGACCGAATGCGGCTAAAATAATCCCAATAAACAACTTCCTCATTACTTCTCCCAATCGCAATGTTTGTGTCTACATGCTTATGGCTATATTGTAATATGGTTCGAGGATTTGGGCAAATCTAGGTTGTATCGTAAGCTAGCGCCCTAAAAACTCTTCCGCCAACTTCGGGCAATACTCCCTAAACAACGCTTTAATCTTCTGCTCGTACTCTCGTATCTTCTCGTCCATAGCTATTTCCGTCTCGTCTTCCTGAGTCTATCCTTGTCTTCTGCGCTCACGCGATACGAATCGCAGATTTTCGAGATTGCCTTGTTGTAAGTCCAACTATTCAACTTGGTTTCGCACATAAAAACATCTGTCTCGGCCGGGAATTTAATATAGCATTCCGCTAGTAACCAAGCGACCGCCATCTTCAAATAATACTCATCGCGATCCTTGAAGGCTTCAATGCGCTCAAAAACGAACGACAGATATTCTGCGCTTACGTAGAAATCTAATAGCAAAACCGCTCCGGCTCGCGCGACATATTCCTGATCCGAAAGCAGTAGTGGCTTAACTTTCAATCCTAAGAATTCGCCCTCGTGCTTTTTGAGGCATTTGCGCAGCGCGGCGCAAAAGGTATCGACGGCGCACCAGTTGTCCATATAGGCGATTTGTGAATCGAAATACGACAGCATTTCATCGTAGGGAAGCCGCGCAATCAAGAAGCCGCGCGCCAAGACTTCCTCGAGCGACTGAGTTTCGCTGTTTAAATAATCCGAAAAATCCTCTTTTGGAATTGCTTTTACGAGTTTGCGAATCAGTGGAATTCTGACGCCCAAAATCTCGCGCTCGCAAGGAATCGTGCGCTTGGTAAACTCGCGAAAATCTTCTTCGGCGAGCGGCAATAATAAATCTCTAAAACTGGCCATTTTGTCTGTATTGAGTGAAATTAGAGTTCGGTATATTTCTTGCGGTTGCCTTTAGATTTGCTGACGGGGTATTTTATGGCATTTTCGGCCATTTTGGAGCGGATAATTTCTTCGGGTTTGACGCCTAGTTTGTCGGCCATCTGAAGGCAATAAATAAAGACGTCGGCTAGCTCGCGCTCGGCTTCTTTCTGGTCGAACTTTTCGCCCCACTGAAAGCATTCCAATAGCTCGCCGGATTCGATTGCGATGCATTTGGCTAGGTTTTCGGGCGAGTGAAACTGATCCCAGTCTCGTTCTTTGATAAAATCTACAATCTCTTGAGTAATCTCTTCCATGCAGTAATTATAGCAATTCGGTATCTGTTAGTAAGGTGGGGTAAAACTAAAATATATGAAAAATGTAAAAAATACTTGACATTGTGTAATCTATGCATTACAATAGGGGTATAATAATTAACAAAAGGAAATTAAATTATGAATTTACAATTAGGTACAATCCTCTGCTTTGCAGTGATTGCAGCATTGTTTATTAGCTTAATTGCTAATACGAAAATTAACAAAGATAAGGCGGTAAAAACGAAGTATGACGAACGTCAGAAGCAGGCCCGCGGCAAATCGTATACTTATGGCTTCTATGCCACGATTGTCGCGAACTTCGTCTTCATGATGGCTCACATGTTTGGTCTTGGCAACTTCCTTGGCTTCCATGGCTACGTTATCGCTATCTTCGTTGGTATTATTGTTCAGATGAGCTATGCCATCTTCAAAGATGCATACATCGGCCTCAATACTAACTTCCGCAAATACATGATCTTCATGTCGATTGTATCTTTGATTAACATTGCAGCCACCGTTGAAGCATTCATTAGTGGCGAAATGGTTCGTGACGGCGCCTTGCAGGCTCCATTCATGAACTTGCTCTGTAGTGTATTATTTGCCGTGCTTGTAATTGATCTTGGCATCAAGAAACTTATCGACAAGAAGGAGCAGTAGCATGAAGAATCTCAAACTCAAAGCTGCTCGCGCTGCCTGCGATATGTCTCAGGATGAGCTTGCCAAAAAGGTGGGCGTCTCTCGCCAAACCATCAGCGCTGTAGAGAAGGGCGATTACAATCCAACCGTCAATCTCTGTATTGGTATCTGCAAAGCCTTGGATAAAACCCTCGACGAATTGTTCTGGGAAGACTAAAACAAAAACTCCCCGTTTTGGGGAGTTTTTGTGCTATTTATTCAGGTAATTGACGGCCTCAGTGGCGGCAATAGCACCGTCGGATGTGGCGGTGACGATCTGGCGCACTTCCTTGGTGCGGTTGTCGCCGGCAACGAAGATGCCTTCGACGTTAGTATGGCAGTTTTCGCCTGCCGCGATATAGCCATCCTTGTCTAGTTTGATTAGGCCTGCAAATTCCTTGGTTTCTGGTGTGTGCCCAATCGTAATAAATAGCCCATCAACCTCGAGCTGCTTGGCTGAACCGTCCTTGTTCTCGACCTTGATAGCCTGCAGCTTCTTATCTGCGATTAATTCTGTGACCTGACTATTCAAAACCAGCTCGATATTCTGTTTTGCTTTGACCTTTGCGACGCTCGTTTCGGAGCCTCTAAACTCATCGCGGCGATGAATTAAATAAACCTTCTTCGCGATATCTGCTAAGTAAAGCGCGCTGGCCAGTGCAGTGTTGCCGCCGCCCACAACCGCGACAATCTTGTCTTTATAGAAAGCGCCGTCGCAAGTTGCGCAGTACGAAACGCCACGACCAACCAATTCATCCTCGTTCTTGAGACCAAGCTTGCGGTTGCCGGAGCCGGTTGCAATAATTACGGCGCCAGCCTCATATTCTTCATCCTCGGTAATGACGGTTTTAGCCTCACCATCTTTTATCTCGGTCACTTTTTCAAACTCGACATCAGCACCTAAATCCACGGCCTGTTGGTAGATATTTTGAGCGAAATCAGGACCAGATATATGCGCTGCGGCTGGGTAGTTCTCGATATCATGGGCATTAATAATCTGTCCACCGTAAGTGTTTGCTTCTAGTACCAAAACGGTCTTGGCGGCGCGCCGAGCATAAATCGCCGCAGTTAAACCGGCTGGGCCGGCTCCAATAATAATAATGTCGTACTTCTTAGTCATTGATAAACTTCCTTAACTTAGTTTTTGGCTGGGCACCGAAGCTACGCTTGATTTCTTTACCGCCCTCAAATAAAACCAGGCAGGGGATCGAGGCGATTTCGTATTGCTCGGCAAGTTCCATTTCGTCGTCGATATTCACTGAGACAAACTTGATATCTTTGGTTTCTTCGGCGAGCTCTTCGAGGGCTGGCTTAAGCATTTGGCAGGGGCCGCACCAATCAGCATTAAAATCTACAAGCACTTTTTGTTTACTTTTCAATACTTCTTCTTCGAAGTTTGCGAGTGAAGCTTCAATGATTGCCATATTTTCTCCTTTATCTCAGTTTAATTGAGGTTGAATTGACCTTGAGATTTGTCTACTATTTAGCATAATTATAGATGCTCTTGCAAAATGATTCAAATTATTGCATAATAATGGGGTATGCCACGTATCCGACGTGGCAAGTATCTTTATAGGAGGTTAGAGTATGAAAAAGCAGTCCCTGTCCCTCGCGCAGCTCTGTATGATCTTTGATCATGCAGAAGCTTCTCTGTATTGTGTCGGTCGTGACATCTATAATTTCGACTGGCACTCAAACTACATCTTCTCGCTCCCGAAGTGGGTAAGAGATATCAGCTTCGTGCATTGCTCGCAGCGCCCAACCAACGAAGATCATGCCTGTTTTCTTAGCTTCATGGCGGACGATAGCGAAGAATTCTTCGTAATGCGAGGCAACAACAACGAGGTTGTCGCAAAGCTGTGTGAAGTCTTCGCGCAATATGGCGCAGCGATGCGTCGCGATATTTTCGCTAAGTCTGAAAGCGAAGAGGTTGCGATATCTAACTGCCTGGACGAAAGCTTCATCTTCTCGACGGCCGATCTTGGTACGGATAGTGCAGCCTATACCGAGTTTGTGTGGAAAGGAGAGTGCTGCGAGGAGGTTCTGGCCAGATTCCGCCACTCGATTAACGTTCCCTTCGATTTCTGTGAACAGCGCAAGATAGGCGATTTCGGAAAGCAGTTCAGCTGGGGGAGCGATGAGGATGAGATGAGCAACGTTCGCAAGAACGAGATGCCGCTCTCGGAAATCTATGTCAGATATTTCGACCCCGCCGGCGATACTGATCCGATCGAGATTCCTCTCCGTGTTGATAGCACTGCGCTGCCGGCCTATCTGTTCGACTACGCCTTGCTGCTGGGTCTCTTTGAAGACGAAGAAGAAAAGACAGAAGACAGCTAAACCTCAACAATAAGCCGCCCTGGCAACGGGGCGGCATTTTATTCCTCTTTCGAAATTCGATCTTTGAGATATGCGAGCATCTTTTTGGCGGATTCTGGGTCACTACTATCAACCCAGTAGAAATGCTCTCCGCTCGGGCCATAGCCTTTGAGCTGGCCTACCATATCAAACGGGGCGTTATCATCGAACCAAATATAATCTTCACTGCGATCAATCGCCTCACTTTTTGAAAAGCGCCAATCGGTAGGCTATATGCGCGCTTCGAGCTCAAACCGGAGTTTTTGTGAAATGTTACCAATTTTCGAAACCGCATAGTTTACGCCGCCGCGACAATAACTCGTGAGCCAATAACAATAGCAATTGTCGAGACAAAACCAGAGAAAGTTTTCGATGTCTTCTGTCGGCGAAGCACAACCGCGCAAAACGCCATCGACATCCAAGTAAACCGTTAACATAACTTGGCCGCCACCGCGAAGCGTGTTGTTTTGTTGCCAGCTGAATTTGAAGGGAAGTTTGGATTGCTGACTGTGTCGATATCTGAGCTCTCAATATTCTCGGCCTTCACGCCAGCGCGCAGGAGCTGCTCTTTTGCCGCCTCGGCTAGCTTGGCATGATTCAGGGCATAGATTTCAAAGTTCTGCGCATGGGCGGTAAAATAGACCTTTAAGTTGGCAGGCTTGCAGGCATAATTCTGCTTTAAAAACTCTACAAATTTAAATGCGCCATCCTCTTCAAGGTTCTGGCGGCCGGAATGTAAAAGTCCCAGAATACCTTGCTTCGTGTCGTAGAAAACCACGCCGAGGCAGTCCGCAAGCGGTAGTAGGAGTGCGAAGTTTTTGTCTTTCGTTACAAGTCCGTCAGCAAGTTTTAGCTCAGTTTCTGGCTTTGTAATGGCATGCTCAGTGATCGATTTTTCGTTGATTTCGTAATATTCCGTGAAGTTTTTGCGCTCGAGATAAGTGGTCAAAACGCGGGCGGTATTATCGGTGCTAGCGCCCAGTTCGGTGCAGATTTTGCCTTGGTTTTTGATTACTTCATTGAATTCCTCCTCGGAAAAAGCGCGCATATTGCCATCCTCGCGCATGGAGGTAACGAGGGTAACTTGGTTGTCAAAAAGTTTTTGTACTAACATTGTCTTTATTTTACTATATCTGCGGCCGGCTCTACAGAGAGCGCTCTCTTGACTTTTTTAGTTATGTATTGTATAATAAAAGTATGCTGATCGCGAGCTATAAGTCGCGAAATTTTAGTTCTTTAAAGGAGTAGAAAAATGAAGAGGATTGCAGTATCGGTGGCAGTATCGGTGGCAGTGCTTTGCGCACTGAGCGCGTGCGGAGGTCAGGAGGAACTGGCTGAGGCTCGACCCGAAACCCATCCCAGTGAGGCCGTCGAAACTCTCGCGGTCTTGACGACTAGTGCAGCCGAACGGGAGACTAAGTCGACCACGACTGAAGCTCTGACTGTGCGGCTCGCTGCGGAAACCTCAACAACCGTGGCCGAGACCACGGCCGAGCCTACGGAAGCTCCGACCGAGGCACCAACCAATGCTCCGGAAGTCTTCGTGCTTTCAGATACGGAAGTAGCTGAAAAAATGCACGACTTCTTCTCGGAAAAGGGATACACTGACGCGCAGATTGCCGGCATCGTCGGCAATGCTGAGATCGAAAGTGGTCTTGAGCCCTCACGTGGCGTGAGCGGGGGCGGCTTTGGTCTCTTCCAGCTCATGGACTGCGAGCAGCGTCGCGAAATGTTTGCGGCCTTTGATGCTCAGGGTGTCGGTAAGTATGCCACCTATGACTACTGGGGTCGTGACGCAAGCGGCTTCGATACCGCTGAGGATTTCGATGCCTTCATGACGGTCATGCTGGACTACACGATGGACCAGGATGATCCGACATGGATGGAAGAACTTCATGCGGCTGCGAGTCCGGAAGAAGCTGCTGAGGTCTTTCTTGTGCACTACGAAAGAGCAGTGCACGGCAGCAGCCCGATCGAGTATTACACACCGTATTCTGGCTTATACTATCAGGCTACAAGCTCGAGACGTGAAGCGGCACGCCGTTGGTATGAGTACTTTACCACGGCATAAGATACAGAAGAGCGATTCGCGCTATTTACTCGTGCTGTTTTCATTTGACTCCGGCGCCCCAATGGGGTGCCTTTTTCTTGTTTTATTTTACAAGGCGATTCACAACCTTGAGGAAAAGCAAAATAAACAAATTCACAATGACAATCGTTGCGCCGGTTGGTGTGCCAAGCAAATAGGAGCTAGTCAGGCCAAAGATGAAACCCAGCACGGATAGGAAAGCGCCGGCAATTGTGACGCCTTTGAAACTCTTGAAAATAGTGCGCGCCGAAAGGGTCGGGAAAATAATTAGGCTAGAGATGAGTAAAGCGCCCACCAAACGCATGCCGAGCACGATTAAAATCGAGCAGAGAATCGCAAAAAGTGCATTGAAAAGTTTGGTATTAATGCCGATGGCGCGTGCGAACTTCTCGTCAAAAGTCAGGGCAAAAATCTTGTTATGAAATACAACATAAACAGCGATAATGACTGCCAAAAGACCGAGCGCTAAGAAGACCTCGCTGGTTCCAATCGACAAAATACTGCCAAACAGATAGGCATTAATGTCGATGTTGGTGCCGGCGAGTGAAACGATAATGCTGCCAATTGCGAGCGCGCTGGCGGACATCAGGGCAATGGCGGAATCGCCGTGGATTTTGGAGTTGTCGTTGAGTTTTAAGATTACAAACGAGGCTAAAACAACAATCGGAATGGCGATATAGAGCGGTGTAAGTCCGAGGGCTAGAGCTAGTGCAAAGGCGCCAAAAGCGACATGAGACAAACCGTCGCCGAGCATGGCATTCTTTTTGAGTACAAGCGGCGTGCCGACCAGTGCGGCGGAAAGCGAGATGAAAACGCCTGCAATCAAAGCGCGTATCATGAAAGGATGGGCGAAGATTTCTAAGAGATTATTCATGATGAACCCTCCTGATGAATTCCTCGGTAGGGCCGAAGAAGTAGTCTTTGTCGTGTAGGGACAGAATCTTATTGCCGACTAGGTTTCCGTGGTCGAGGTCGTGTGTAACCATGACAATCGCGATTTTCTGCTCGGTATTTAGCTTTTCGAGTAGCTGGTAAAGTTCCTGCTTGGACTTCTGGTCCAGGCTATTGGACGGCTCGTCAAGGAACAAGACTTGCTTGGTTGCCATCAAGGCACGGGCGATTAAGACTTTTTGGCGTTGGCCACCCGAGAGTTCGGCGAAGCTGCGGTTTTGTAACTTCTTGATGTCAAGCAGATTCAGAGTATCGGCGGCACGCTGTTTGGTAACTTTACTATAGAAAAACTTGTCGCTATTAAGTGCGCCAGACAGAACGATTTCAAACACGGAAGCCGGGAAGGCTGGATCGACGGTGGTCTCTTGCGGAATGTAGCCGATTTGGTTGCGGTTAATCGTGTAATCGATTTTGCCGGAAGTAAGAGGAATAAGCCCCAAGATGCCGCGTAGTAAGGTGGTCTTACCGGAGCCGTTCGGACCTACGATGCAGATAAAATCCTGCTCGCAGATATCTAGGTCGAGCTTGTCGATGATGACATTATTGTTGTAACTTAGTTTTACTTTACGAAGTGAGATTAAACTTTTCATTTTAGCGCCTCCTCGAGTACGGCGAGATTGGATTCCATAATATCGGCGTAACTGCGGCCGTTCTTAAAATCTTCGGCCGAGATGTTGTGAGCAGAATTAAAAGTTAAAACTTTAGCACTGCTTTCCTTTGCGATGGTCTGTGCAATGTTGTCATTAGTGAGCTCGATTTTTAATACCACTGGGATTTCTTCGGTTTTGATTTTCTTGACTAGGTAGCTGATAGTTTTACTGCTAGCTTCATTCTGTTCTGAGCAGCCCGGGAAAGCAGCAAAGTATGCTAGATTGTAATCATCTACAAAATAGCGCAATGGAAAGCGGTCGCCAAAAACCAGCGTTCTGCGCGAGCCATTATTAACAATGGTCTCAAACTTTTTATCTAGTGCATCGAGTCTAGTGTTGTAGTTTGCGGCGTTCTGCACGAAAGTCTCGCGCTGTTCTGGGTAGATTTCGCTGAGTTCATCGCGTATCGCACTAACAATTTTCTGGGCATTGTGTAGACTGGTCCAAACGTGCTCGTCGTATTCGACTTCTTCTTCATCTTCCTCCCCTTCTTCTTCTTCGGATTCCATGCCCTCAATAGTTTCTTCCTCGACGGGTTTGACGGCACCCATCATGCGAAGCGTGTTGATATTGTGAGTGCTCTCAAGAATACCCTCGACCCATTCATCCGATTCGCCGCCGGTATAGATAAAGAGCGAGCAGTTTTCGATGTCGATGATGTCTTCTGGGCTTGGCTCGTAGCTGTGCATGTCGACGCCTGGCTTTAATAACATCTTAATTTGAGCCTTATCTCCGGCAACGGCACGCGCAAAATCGTAGGCCGGAAAATTCGTTGTAACAATTGAAAGCTTTTTGTTTTCGGCATTCTTGTGCGTCAAAAGGGTGATAATGCCTAGACTAGCAACTAGAGCAACGATGAGTGTGATGATGATTTTAATACTTCTTTTCATGTTTTACCTCGTACAATTCTCGCAGGCGCCGTTAATAATAATGTGGGTCTGCTGCGGATTAAAATGATGTTCTTTGGCAATGTGCTCGGCCAAACCTTGTATCTTTTCACAATCGATGTGCTCGAGCTTGCCGCAATTCGTACATTTCAGGTAAAAATGGTCGGCACGGTCGCATGGCTGAACGTACTGGTATTTGGCGGTGTTGTTCTCTTGTGAAACCTTCAAAATTACGCCGTCTTTTTCGAGCGATTCGATAAAACGATAAATTGTCGTTAGGCCGATTTCGCCTTCGAGTTTTTCGTAAATACTTTTGGCGGTAAAATCCGTGGCCTGGTTTTTGATCAGGTCCAAGACGCGTTGCTTCTGTTTGGTGTTGTATTCGCTCATCTTAAAGTCAAATTGAAAATGATTTTCAATTTCTAGTTTAAAATAATCCCATAAATAAAGCAAGCGGCTTTGACGGGCAGGCTTAAATATTATATAATTACAATAACAACCATGAGGCGCAAGCCTCGTAAAAAGGCGCGCCAAGAAATATGAAATATCTCGTTACTTTTGCAACGAAAGGCCTCGATGCTGCGGCCTGTTTTTCGAATTATTCGAGCGCAATCAATTACATTAATGGCTGTATTGATGCAGCTAACACGAAGATTTATGGCTTCGAAAAATATGCGCCAGATTGCTTTAGGATGACTCTGGTCGATGGTCGAGATTTCGATATTAAAATCGAGCTACAATCCGATGCGGATGTGCGCTTT
>JAZSOA010000001.1:0-13610 GCA_045536655.1 Candidatus Nanosyncoccaceae bacterium
GAAGCTTTGGTGTTATTGCTGCTGGCTTCTTCGTAGTGAAGCGCAAACTCTTCGCGCGCTACTAGATTACGCTACTAGACCTCTAAAGATTATTTTGGCCTAATCTTGTAAAAGGCCCCGCTGAATGGCGGGGCT
Source organism: Candidatus Nanosyncoccaceae bacterium (assembly GCA_045536655.1). Classification (GTDB taxonomy): domain Bacteria; phylum Patescibacteriota; class Saccharimonadia; order Saccharimonadales; family Saccharimonadaceae; genus UBA2834. The sequence continues at coordinate 136 of JAZSOA010000001.1, forward strand.
TTTTGAGGGCTTGTGAATTTATTACTGGGGTTAGATTGACTTTTACGGTTTATGTTTATATAATACACTGGTCCGAGGCTCTCCGGAGCCATAGAGGTTATTTTACAGGCAATTAGCTGTAACTAGTCTGTTTTATAGAGGAGGTTTTTGTATTGAAAGAGCTTAGTCTTCAGTATCCCTACATTCCGGGCAATCAGCTGTGCGACGGCGCTTGGCATCAGATTTCCGTTACCGGAGTGTGGCGACTGGCAAACAATCCCCATACGTTTATCATGGAATATCTGGACAGAAACTATAATGTCAGTTGCCTTACGGTGCTGATTCGCACGACGAGTGGCCTGCAGAAGGCTCCGCTGATTAGCTATGAGGGCATCCACAGAATGACGGACCGTCTGCTGATTCCAGTTGACGCAGAATTTCTGCCAAATCTGATTTATGCTTTCGGTGTGTCATATGACTTCATGGATCTGTCTCTCCGCATGATGCATGGCGATTCGCCTGCAGTAAGCGGTGCTGGTGCTCCGCCTCCGCCTCCGCCTCCGCCACCGAACGGCGGAGATAGAGACGATAGCGTGCGTGCTGGAATCCTGATCAAGGTTGACGCTAATGCGCTGCCGCGTCATCCGATTCTGCCGCCTGTCGATGGACAGGTGATGTATGTGTGCCGTAGGAACTATCAGATTGCGACTTTGTTCATCTACGAGCAGGACATCTATACGGGTCGCCTGACAAGAGATGGTTTGCTGATTACTCGTCCGAGCATTGAGGAGCTTCTGTCTATTCTGCAGAACTATTTCATTGTTTGGCGAGATGTCTATTTCGACCTGATCTGGGATGACGTTGTGGTTATGCAGGCTCTGGATCGACTGATGGACGAATGCGCAAGAAAACGTCTGGATGTCGAGATCTTTGAGCTCGAAATGGTCGACCGTCGCGCGTGGAATATCAATGATATTCCGGAATGGATTGCGCGCGGCGCACGTCGCTACTGTGTTCGTGCGAAACGCATGGATTAAAAGCAGCAAAAAACTAATTGTCATCTGACCGGGGTAACACCCGGTCTTTTTTATGTTCGATTTAATGCTTGCTTGGCTTGCGGAAATTACCGCCAGTCTCTTCTTTTTTGGCAAAGAGAGTATTGAGCTGGCTCAGGAGTTTAGTGCGGGCATGCTTGCTGAAAACCTTGTCGAGCCAACCTGGATTTGGTTGTTGGTTTTTAGTAGTGATAATCTCGACGATATCGCCTTGTTTGAGCTTCGTGCTAAGGCTGACCATTTTGCCGTTCACGATAGCACCAGTACAGGTGGCGCCGATGTCGCTGTGGAGGCGATAAGCGAAATCTAGCGGCATAGAGCCTTTTGGTAGATCGATAATGTCGCCCTTTGGCGTATAAACGAAAATCTTATCTGCAAAGAGATTGAGACGGAGCTTCTTGGTATCAACTTTTTCGCCTTGCTTGAGCTTGGTGGAAGTTTCCTGTAATTCCTTAATCCAGAGCAGGTGTGGTGGAAGTTTGCTGACTTTGCCTTCAGCGTAGGCGGAGGTAAGTTTTTGCTCGTTATAGAAGAAGGTAGCGGCAAGACCGCGCTCGGCGTAATCGTGCATTTCTTGGGTACGAATCTGGAACTCGACAATCTGGCCATCTGGCGTAATAACCGTCGTATGAAGCGACTGGTAGCCGTTGGTCTTTGGCATGGCGATATAGTCCTTCACACGGCCGTCCATTGGGCGGTTGAGCGAGTGAATAATACCAAGCACAAGATAGCAAGTCGTGATGTCTTTAACGATAAAACGTAGCGCGATAAGGTCGTAGATGCGGTTGATATCCTGGTTATATTTCGCGAGCTTTTTGTGCAAGGAGTAGATGGACTTAACGCGACCGTCACACTTGTATTCAATTTTTTCCTTCTTGAGGGCATTTTCGACGGCGTGCTGGGCGTTTTTGAGCTTCTTATCAGCCTGCTTGAGGCGTTCTTTGGTGAGATTCTGGAGGAATTCAAAACGGCGCGGATCGAGGTAGCGGAAGCTGGTTTCCTCGATTTCGACACGGACGTGACCCATCTGGAGACGGTCGGCGAGCGGGGCGAAAACTTCGAGCGATTCGCGGGCAATTTTTTGCTGCTTGACTGGCGGTAGTGCGGAAAGAGTACGGAGGTTATGGAGGCGGTCGGCTAACTTGATGATTAAGACGCGCACGTCCTGTCCGGTTGCAACGAGCAACTTGAGAAGATTATCGCCAGTTTCGGGAAGATATTCGTCGAGGTCGCGCATGCCAGAGCGGGCTTTGCCGAGTTTCGTGACGCCATTTACGAGGAAGGCGACATCTTTGCCAAAAGTATCTTCAATTTCTTTCAGGGACAAATCGGTATCTTCGACAGTGTCATGCAAAATGCCGGCAATAACAGTATCTTCATCCATGTTCCATTCCTGGAGAATTTTCATGACAGCCAAAGGATGGATAATATAAGGCTCACCAGTCTTACGAAGCTGGCCTTCGTGAGCTTTGGTGGCGACATTGATCGCCTGTTTGAGACGAGGCGTAGTTTGCATATTCTTATTATATCATGCATAAAAAAGCCCCTGAGGTGGGCAGGGGCTTTATTGGTGGATTACTATCGTTCTGTAGGCGGGTGGAACAAAAGGGGAACTCCGGGTTAGGTGTAGGAACTCTTCTGGGTCTTATCTAGTTCGTCTCTGGCGACGTCGATGGCAATAATGTGTGCCTCGGCGTTTCGGATGATGGAACGCAGGCATTCGATATAGGCATTCTTCGCCTGCGGCGAAAGGGCACTGATTCGCTCGTCGGTAAGGAAGGCGTAAACATTGAGGGTGGATGTCACAAAGTTTGCTGCGGCATTGATGGTGTCTTTAAGCTTACGCTTAGCCTCCGAGTCGACGACTTCGGGGATATCCGCGATCGTTGAATTGATCAGGTCGCAATCCAGTTCAAGGTCATCGCGCAGATTTTTGAGGTTTGACGAGAGCTGGCGATTGAGATCTTTGAAGTTGAGGAGCGCAATGACGCCTGCAGAGGCGAGACCAGCGCCTGCGGTCGCAATGAGGATGCCGGTAAGTCTTTTCATAATATTGAATCCTTTCTGACCGGTGGGCAGAGAACGATAGTATAAAAAGTGCACGGGGGATAATCCGGTCCGATTGGCATATTATGCCACGAAATACTAAAGATGGAAAGCATGAGTGATTTGAATAAGCTTAAGCTTGCGAAATGCGAATAATATGCGAAAATAGTGGAATCGTGGGCGATCTTTAAAAGTTTATCTAAACTTTCAAAAATTGTTCATCGAAATTCTTTTTAGGGAGGCGATCTGATGGAATATGCAGGTAGCTTTTTCGATCTAATCAACAGCATGGAGAATATTCTCGGTGGCTGTCTCTGTGGCGGAATGATTGATGCGTTCAGCATTGGCATAACGCCGAAGAGTCCGGAGTTTGTGCAGTGGATGACCGCTCCAGATCCAGATATCGACAGCAGAGATGACTCACTTACTCCTAAGCGTCTGGTGCTTCCGAGAGTAGAGAATGGTGGTATGGATCCCGAGCTTGGTATGGCAGATATTTCTGGCAAAAAGCTTATTCCGTACTGCATCTTCGAGGATGAAGACGAGGTTTGTGTTGTGACTGTCGACGATGACGGAGTCGAGATCCTCAGCAACATTGAGCGTTCGCAGGAAGCACTGGGAAGTATTCCGGTCTGGCTGACAGAAAAGATGCTAACTGCGAAACGGCAGTATGAAGAGGATCTTGAGCGTTATAATGCCGGTGAAATCGAGAGTGAAGACATCCGGAATTATTCGTATCGTGACGGATCTATCATTATCTATGCGCTGATGGTGTCGGATTCCGATGCGCCACTGAGCAGAGGCGAAAGAACCGAGGCAGAATTCTCTATTCGTGTCGAGCATAATCACCCTTATGCGCATGAGGCGGCTTGGCTGGCCTACGCTATTGTCGAGATTTTTGCTGGACGGAGCGGATGCCGAATGAAGACCGTACGTCCGGAGGACAAAGGAGGATACTAAGATAAACTTATGGGCGACCCCTAGTGGGCCGCCCTTTCTTTTTGCTATATAATAAAGATATGAGAATGTTTTCGTGGAATGTGAACGGTTTGCGCGCAGCTTTAAAGAAGGGCGCTTTTCAGGAATTTTTAGTGAAGTACGACCCGGATATTATCTGTTTGCAAGAAACGAAGGCGAAGCAGGGTCAGGCCGAAGTTGATTTGACGGAATACGAAGAAATTTGGAATTCGGCTGAGCGTGCGGGTTATTCTGGTACGGCGATTTTTACCAAGGTTCGCCCCTTGAGCGTGCGTTTTGGCATGTTTGACGAGCAAAACGAAAAGTTTGATTGGGTGGATGAATTCGGCGATGTGCGCACGGAAGGTCGTTTATTAACGGCGGAGTTCGACGATTTCTATCTGGTTGATGCCTATGTGCCAAATGCGAAGGATTCTTTGGAGCGCCTTAAATTCCGCGAAAAAGTTTGGGACCCAGCGCTCTTGGAATATATGCAGACGCTCGAAAAAACTAAGCCGGTGGTTTTGTGTGGTGATATGAATGTGGCGCATGAAGAAATCGATATCGCGCGCCCAAAGCAAAACGTTGGACATGCAGGCTTTACGGACGAAGAACGTCAGGGTATGACGAATTACTTGGCGGCAGGCTTTGTGGATAGTTTCCGCTTCAAGAATCCAGAAAAGATAAAGTATTCTTGGTGGTCGTATCGAGGGCAGGCGCGCGCGAATAACGTTGGCTGGCGTATTGATTATTTCTTGCTATCTGATAGCCTGAAAGATAAGTTAGTCGAGGCGGATGTTTGTGACGAAGTGATGGGTTCAGATCATTGCCCAGTAATGATTGAAATGAAAGATCTGTCTTTGAATGCGAATATGGTCGAAATGGAAGTCGTGAATCCGACGGTAGTTTTGACCGAAGAAATTGTCGAGAAAACACCTGAAACTTTGCAAGCTAAACTAGATTTAGGAGTATAAATGGCAGATTTTGACTACTGGAAAAAGCAAAAGAAACAACCGCTCTTTCCGAATGTGGATACATGGCAGCCAGAGCAGCGCCGTTTTGCTGGAAAGCTACTAATTATTGGTGGCAATAGAGGTGCGTTCTTTGCGGTGGCGAAGGCGATGGAGGCGGCGAATAAAATGGGCGTGGGTGATGTGCGTGCACTCTTGCCGGATTCATTGCGCGGAAAACTGCCGAAGGTGCCAGAAATCTACTTTGCTAAGGCGGAAGCTTCGGGGGCGTTTGGCAAATCTGCCTTACAGGAAATTTTGGCTCAGGCTGATTGGGCGGAAACGATTTTAATTGCAGGTGATCTTGGAAAGAACGCAGAGACATCGATTTTATTTGCGAATTTGATGAAGCTTTGCGACAAGCCAGTTTTTGTGGTGCGTGACGGTGTGGATGTTTTGGCGCCAGATATTATGAACTGGTCGATGCGCGAGGCGCCGATGACGGTCTTTGCAACGATGTCTCAGCTGCAGAAGATGCTCAGGACTTTGTACTACCCGAAAGTGATTACAATGTCGATGCCGATGAATCAGCTAATTGAGAGCTTGCATAAGTTTACGTTGAGTTATCCGCTCTCGATTGTGACTTACCATGAGGGTCAGATTGTAATTGCGCATGATGGCCAGGTGATTTCTGAAGAAATTGGCGATACGGAATATACGCAAATTACGCTTTGGGATGGTAGTTTGCAGGCTAGAGCGGCGGTATTGTCGCTCTGGAACCGTGAATTTGCGATTGAGCAGGTGATTGCGCGAGCACTTCTTAAAGACTAGCTTATGTTTTTGTGTTAGAATAGAAGCTTAGTGACAAAACGTGAACAAAAATACCACAAACTAGAGCAGAGAATGCGCCCGTATGCGGCGAGGATTTTTGATGGTGGGCGTTTTGAGGAAATGGACAAGAATATCCAGCACGGCAAAACGACAACCAAAGAGCATGCGATGAATGTGGCGGATTTGTCGGTCAGAATCGGAGATTTATTACGTATTCAGTATAGTAAGGGTGAGCTGATTCGTGGGGCATTGTTGCACGATTATTTCTTGTATGACTGGCATGAGCGTGCGAATGAGCAGAATGGTCGTCCAAAGACATTGCATAGCGTACGTCATCCTGGCATTGCGCTCAAGAATGCTGAAGAAGATTTTAGTTTATCGAAGCGCGAGCGTGAGATTATTCAGAAACATATGTGGCCTTTAACAATAACACGTGTGCCGCGTTGTAGGGAAGCCTGGCTAGTGGTTGTAGCAGACAAAGTGGCCGCAGTATCGGAATTCTTGAACGATAATTTACGAAGAGAGAAATAAAAAGGGACCGTCCTGAAACCAGGGCGGCCCTTTGGAGGTGGAGGTGGATTGCTTTTAGCTCTGTGCTGCAGCGAAGACTGCATCAAGCTTTTTCTGTAGCTTACTGTCTGCTTCGATACGGTTGCAACGCTGCAGGATCGAATAGATCTCGGCGATCAGAAGAAGGCCGGAGTCGGGCTTGTCTGTGAGCGGCTTGTCGGCATTTTTGACAAAGAATGCGAAGTCGCTCTTTTCGAAACTGCCGTACTGGCTGCCGGGAAAAGCAAACTCAATCATTCTGATCTGGTCGCAGCCCTTAGGCATGCACTGGGTGATAGCGCCGATGTTGTGGGGGTTGCTGGTCAAAACCTCGAGGTTGCTGTTGCGCATGGACTGCAGGCGGTCGCTGGAGTTGCCGGGACCAGAAAGATCGGAATAGAGCTTGTGGGCCAGCAGGGCATTCAAGCCGAAGCCATGATGGCTGCCGGTGCGAAGAATATAGTCGCTCTTGATAGTGCGAGTGTTGTGCTCTTCGCCGTTCTTGCGGGTTCTGAAAGTGAGCGGAAGTTCGATTTGTGCGGCGAAGAAATCATTGTCTTCGCTACCGTGGTAGAGATTGAACAGATTGTTCATACTAACGCCTCCTTGGAAATGAACATGTCGCCGTGCGGCGACAATACGGATTGTATCCTCGCGCCCCGGATGGGCGGAGTGATGTGTGGTATTATATAAGATTTTCGGTATTTTTGCAAGAAAAAGCCGCCTCTTTGCAGGGGCGGCCAAAGGAATTATTGTGTGATTTTGAAGTTTTTAACCCAGTCGCTTACGGAGCGCTTGTATTTGATGATGCGGTGGATGTCGATCGCGAAGCTAATGGGGCTGACAATGCCCGCAAAGAGCAGCGAGGTCCAACTAATCCAAATCATAGCGATGCCGAGGCTGGTTTCTGGAATAGTGATAGCTAGAGCAGTGCTGACGAGCCAGGCGCTTAGGATGATGGCGCGAATCTTGTCTGCGTAGCCTGCGCTGATGCCGTCTTTGTATTTCTTGCCAAAGATGAAATACCAGATAACGACAAGAATATCGCGTAGGATGATGGCGGCTGCGGCAGCGTAAGCTAGCCAGTTTGGAATACTTTCGATGGGGCGAATAAAGTGATCTTCGGCGGCGAGGTAAAAACCAGCGGCCACGGGATAGAAGATGAGTTTATCGCCAAGCGGATCGAGGGCTTTGCCTGCCTTTGTGATTTGATGCATGCTGCGGGCAATATAGCCATCGATGGCATCTGTACTGAGTGCGAGACCAAGGACGATTGACGCAATGGTATAGCTTTCGGCGCCAAAGCTCATTGTGGCGTAGATGTGCGGCACGCAGAGGGCGAGCGCAATACGGATGATACTGATGGCATTTGGGATGCCGATGTGGCCTTTGGTACCTTCGAGCCAGGTGTTATCTATGGCGTGTAGAGTTTTGAGGACGCAGTAGAAGAGCTCGTAAACTGCACTAAAGACGATTAGATACCAGCAATAGATACTGAGGCGTTCGAGGTGACTGCTTGCGACGATTTCTGAGCCAGTATAGCCCATGAAGAGCGTGACACAAACAATATAGCCAAGCATAAGAATACGCATGGTGATGCCTTCGGTGCGGCACCAAGGAAATGGTTCGCAGACGGGGCGCGTGTGCTTGGAATGTGTCATCCAGGCGCCGTGTGCTATGACCAGTCCGAGGTCGCAGAGTAGCACGATGCTCCAGAGGTAATAGTCGAAGCAGTAGTGCGGGGCGATAATGGCAGCAGCAATATCGAAGATGAGTAGCAGGCTTTCGATGGGGCTGATATTTTTGAGCCCATTCCAGAAGAATTTGAACGGGGTAAACATAAATAATCCCTCCTTTAAGGTGCAATGATGGCTATATTATGATATCTGAAAAGTGTTTTTGTCAAAGAAAAAGCCCGACTCGGAATGAGTCGGGTAGGGGAGTTAGCTTCTGGCTACGTTGTAACTGTCGGTAGCCGTTCTGAGAACGACCATGGCGTCGTCGAAAGTGTAGCCGATGCTGTGGATCTGGCCACAATTTTTGCCGTCGATGACCAAGTCGCAGCCGGGATAAATCTTGTTCAGCTGGCCGACAAAGAGTCGATTGACTGTGTCGGTGCTTTTGCTGCTGATGAAGCTTTCGAAGTATCCTCGAACCGTATCACAGCTGGATTTTTGTCCTTTAAAACTGATACTGCTGGCCGGGAAGACGGTCTTGTCTGATCCAGCGTCCTTAATATTAGAACGCGCGAATAACTTTTTCAGACTATCAAACATTTTCTGTTTCCTCCTCTGTAAGGTGCGTTTTTTAGGCTGCAAAGGCAACCTGTACGGATTTATATGTTATACCAGATTTTACTATTATAGTCAATGGAAGGACAGCGAAAGAAAAAGGGCGAGAAGGGACAGCGTATCTCGCTGCGCTCGACACTTGCATCGGGCGTCGCCTCGGAAAAGCCGAAATGCGTGGCATTTCTTCGTTTTCGCTCGGCTCCTACGAAGCGTGAACCCTCCGGGTTCACATGCCCCCTCGGCCCACCAGAAAGTATTTTAAAAAAGACCCCGATGGGTCTTTTAAAATACTTTCTGGTGGGCGAGAAGGGACTTGAACCCTTACGGCATTGCTGCCACAAGATTTTGAGTCTAGCGTGTCTACCAGTTCCACCACTCGCCCGTCTTGTACTTACATCTTAGCATAAAAAAGGCTTTTATGCTAGAATAGTTGTAATGGATAACAAAAGTGGTGGGCAATCAGGAAGTAATTCTGGTGTTCACTCTCAGCAACCGGCTCAGACTAGTGCAGAAAAACAGCGCGAAACTGCGATTAATTTGGCGCGCCAACAGGTTTTGAGCGCTTATAAAAAGCAGCCACAAAATTATAAACCAGCGGATACAAATGTAGCTCAGACGCATCAGTACAATCAGGTTACACCGCAAATTAATGAGGCTGAGTGGCGAAAATACCACTCGGCTTGGCAGAAATACTATCAGCAGTATTACGGCGACTATTATAACAAGGCGGCGACGCAGTATATTGCGCAAGAAAAGTTACGCCTTGAAAATGAGCAGATCGAAAAGGCCGAAAAAGATCGTAAAGAGTTTAACGAAAAGGTCGCTAAGGAGCGCAAGCGCATTAGTGGTGCGCGCATGGCTTTGGCGGCCGAAAAATCTTCCTTTGCAAAAGAGGCGGAAAGCTTGCGTGAAAGTGGCGAATTAAACGAGAAGAAGCTTCTAGAGAATGATTTCCGCGCAAAGATTCGTCGCAAGGTTCAAAAGCGTGCGAAGAAAATGCGCAAGTCGCGTCATTTTGTGCCGGTCGCAATTGGCTTGTCTGTTTTGGTGATTGGGTTGCTGTTTGAGTATAATCAGACGATTGCTTCGAATATTGTGGCGTATATTTCGCCAGGCGATAGCGAGGTGACGGAGATTCAGGCGATTGATCCGACCGTGACGGCTGCCGTGCATGAAGCGCCAACTTTGATGATCCCGAAGTTGAATATTGAAGTGCCAATTATTATGAATTCAGCAAACGATGTTCAGTCGATGCAGGTCGCAATGCTAGACGGCGTGGCAAACTTTAGGACTTCGGTGTCTTCGGCGATGCCGGGCGAGATTGGTAACTTTGCTGTTTCTGGTCACTCCGCAGGTAATATTTACGATACACGCAGTCGCTACAAGTTTATTTTCTCCGGTCTAACACGCATGGAAGCGGGTGATATGATCTACGTCGATTACAATGGCTCACGCTATTCGTATCGCGTTCAGGGTGCAGTGGAGGTTGAGCCGACGAACGTGCAAGAGCTGGCAAATATCTCGCGCAATAATCCGGGTAAGCCGATGATTACTTTGATTACTTGTACGCCACTCGGTACTTCGCGTTATCGTTTGTTGGTTTACGGCGAGCAAGTCTATCCGGATTATGGTGGAGCAGCTGAGGCAGAACAGGTCGAGGCGGCTGAGAATGAATCGATGGAAGCCACGCAAAACAGTGCCTCGCCAATGAACGGTTTCTGGAATTGGTTGGTAGGAAATTAGAAAATTAAGACCGCTCTGTTTGGAGCGGTCTTTTTTGTATACCTCAGCTGAATTAGCTTATCTTAGTCGTGTAGCGAATGACGCAACAAAATGAACATGTTTGAGTGAATGTATTAGTATGTCTAAGACTAGTTAAACCGCCGGTTGTTCGGCGGTTTAACGATTAGATGTTGAGCTTTTCGCGCGTGAGATGATAGATGATTCGGGTTGTGGTTTGGGTCGGCTCGGTTGTTTCGGTAGTCGTTTCGGTCGAAACTTCTTTTTCGGTCTTCATTGGGGTTTCTTCGGTTGTAAAGAAGTACAAATAACGATTATTGGCGCTGATCTTGATTGGTAGGGTAGAAATCGCGTCGCTGAGGAGCTCGCGGCGGTTATCGCCATTAAAATCGCGTACGACCGTGGTTTTGTCTTTGTTCTGCCAGTAAAGGAAGTCGTCTAGCCAGTTGATGCTCGTGAGCTCGATATCGCTTTGATAAGACGATTCGGTAGTATAAATTACGTCGTAGGTGTAAACATTTGTACCATTGGCGGCCAGGATGATTCTTTGTTCGCTATTATGTGTGGCGAGAGTTGGCTCAAACTCGAGTTCGATTTCTTTGATAATTGGGAAATCGCTATCTTGGGTTTTGTTGTAGATTGGGTAGCGACCCTTACGAACAATTAGCTTGTTACCGAGGTTGTAAACTAGCCAGTCCTTGCTCCAGTAAGTGCCGGTATCCAAAATTGGATTCGCGTCGGCAGTTGTTAAGTCTACGATAGCCGTCGAAGCGGTTTCGCCTTCGTTGTAAACAAAGATTTTATCGGTTGCGATTTGCTTATCTTCAGTGTCGTTGGTCTGGGTAGTGATTTTGTTGTTATCGAATACAACTTCTTCTTTGCTTGGCGCAATATAAATCACCGTATCTTGGTTGTTGATAATTTTCTTGACGCCTGTGGCGATAACGTTTGAACTTGTAGCGGAATTAGTATTAAGTTCGCTCAGTTCGCCATCGACTGTAAGTGCCCAAATATTCGTGGCAGAATCATTCGCGAAGAGCAAAGTAGTGAAATCTTTATTGTAGGTTTTGCTAAGATTGATACTCTTGGTTGGATTGTTAATGTCTACAATAATCCACTCGGTTTTTTCGCCTTTCTGATAAGAGATAAGTGCGCGCGTGTCATTTTCGTTCCAATCGACAACTTTGAATTCGTTGGCTGTAGCAGTAGTTTCGCCTTCGTTAAGTGTGCCTAGGAGATCTTGGAATTTGATCTTGGCGGTTTCTTTGAGTTTTTCGTCTTGTAAATTTAGAACCGAGAAACTCGTGGCACCATCTTCAGCAACTATCATGCTACGACGTGAGTTTGAAACGCTGGCAATGACTGGTTGATTGTCAAAAGTGTCAACATTGGAGATTTCTGGATTGAGCGGGAAGAGACGGACCCAGTCGATGGTAGTCGTAAGGCCAGCCTCGACATGAATGGTTGAATTCCAGGTGTCGTAACCAGTTTTTGTGATCTTGATATCGTGGTTGCCAGTTTCGAGCAATTTATTTACTTCGGTTGCAGAAAATAGTTCTTTGCCGTCGATTGTGACTTTGGCGCTGGTTGGGCGGGAGGAGATTTCGACCAAACCGGATTGTTCGATGCGACCGTTGTCGGTGAAGTTAAAGCCCATAGCGATGAGCATCATGATGAAAACGATTGCAATAACTGCAACCAACATAAAAATATCAGTAGCAATGATTCGAGCGTTACGAATCTTCCGAGTCTTGGTGTTCATACTTATGAATAATTATATCACTATATGCTTAAAAACGCTTATGTTTATAAGGAAAATGCTGAACAATAATTTTAAAACGCTATTGATTTTGCGTCGCTTATGTTTTAAGATAGCTTTAACGGAATTAAAGAGAGGTAAGATGGACGGCATAAAAACAAAAGCACAAAGTGATTCATTACATCATTCGAGTACTGTTGATCACTGTCGTGTCCAGAAATCTACAACTCTCAATCGCAGATTTGTGAAGCGCCCAGCAGCAAAGAAGGTTGCTATCCAGACAGAGGCTCGTGCACAACAGAGGATTAGTCGCAGTGCGGCTAACATTGCTACAACTAATGCGCGTGCTAAGCAGCGTGTCCAACAGCAAATGATTGCTCGTCACCAACGCGTTCGTCTTCAGCCTGTAGTTAAGAAAACTACTCAGACTCAGCAACAACAGCAGGTTAAGGTGGTTGCTAAGTCCGCTCAGGCTCAGGCTGCGGCCAAGGTAGTCGCTCAGCGCTCAACTGCTCGTGCGCAGGTTAGGGCAAATGAGCCTAGCGTTGTACGTACGGCTCGCGCTAGAATCGCTTCGAAAAAGCAGGCTCAGGTACATATGAGTGCCCAGGAAATGAAAGAACGCGCGATTACTGATGCCTTGCAAAAAGTTGCAACAATGAGCACGACAGAACGCCGTCAGCAGCAAGAACAGAAGAAAGGTTTCTTTAAGCGTCGCGGTTTCATTATGGCGGCGAGTCTTGCGGCTATTTCGGTTTGTGTACTTGGTTACTTGGTTTATTTGAATTTGCCAGATTTGTCTGTGCGCGTGGCCGCAATGCAGAGCGGTATCGAGAATGCCTATCCGAGCTACGTGCCTTCGAGCTATCGTTTGCAAGGTCTTGTAAAGGAAGAAAACGGTACAATCACGATGAACTTTGTTAAAGATTCAGATAGTAAGTTCACCTTGATTGAAAAGAAATCCAGCTGGGATTCGGATGCAGTTCTAAGTAACTTTGTTAAAGATCGCTGGGGTGATAACTATACCGTTGCTAAAGGTCAGGGCTTGCTAGTTTATATTTCGGGTTCAAATGCAGTTTGGGTAAACGGCGGCGTCTTATATGAAATTCAGGACGATAGCGGTAAGCTTTCAACTGATGATTTGCATGATATTGCAATTGGCTTGTAAAAATTCACAAATAAACATCCACCGGCCTAGCCGGTGGTTTTTCTTATGCGGGCATAGCCCTTTCGTTCCTCGCTGACGCGTGGAACGCGTAAGCAGCCTGTCAGCTGCGTGACTTACGTTATTTTTTGGAAAATGTTCCGCTATTGTCCA
>JAZSOA010000012.1:0-214616 GCA_045536655.1 Candidatus Nanosyncoccaceae bacterium
ATACCGTTCAAAAGGGCGATACGCTCTGGGGAATCGCACAAAAGTATGGTACGACCTATCAAGAGATCGCAAGGCTGTCCGGCATTGCCAATCCTAACCTTATCTATCCGGGCCAGAGAGTGAGGGTAAAATAATGCTTCCAGATAAAGTTTATGAAGTTTTACGGTGGCTTGTCGCCGTCTTTATGCCGGCTCTCGGTGTCTTCTTTTCAACGCTCGCCGAGGCTTGGCATTGGAATTTGCCTACGGAAGCCATATTGACTACCTTATCGGCCGTAGAGTTGTTTCTGGGCGCTATTTTCGGTATTTCTAAGGTTATTTACGACCGAAAAGAAAATGCCGAAAAGGACTTGTAAAAATCTCAAATTAAGGTTAAATACAAACACCTTGCGAGGATCCGGTCGCGATCTTTGTGGAAACGATCGAGTAGGCCGCTCCTCTCGGTTCGTTATCGCGACCTCGCAGGGCAAGTTTAACTAAGGAGATTTATGGAAATATCAGTTAAGCAATTAGATAATCCGCTTCCGGATCCACTCGATATTCGGGCTTGCGATGAGTTCTTCGAAGCTTTGGAGAACGAGGAGGTGGAGGTTTAGGAGGATTATGGAAAATAATCAGAAAACTGCCATCCAAGAGATGGACGAAACCATTAGGCGTCGTAATGACGAGAAGCTCGCCGAGGCGGTCAAGCTCGTCAACGAGGCAATTACGGCTGAGTTCAAAAGGCTTGAAGAAATTGCCAAGACCGAAGAGGGCGATCCTATTATGATTGAGGGGGAGACCACCGCCGGCTATTATTGTCATATGATGGTTGATCCGAAAGATGTCGCAAAAATCGCGCTCGAGTACAATTATCCGGTCTGGCATATTTTACAGCAAGATTATCCAGACGGTATGTGGGAGGACTTAGGTCGAAAGTTCGGGCTAGAGACAGTTTGTTCAATGGATTTATAGGAGATATTATGAGCTATATTGGGATCCTAGAATATGTTATCGGTGTCATTCACGATAAGGATATTTGGTATTATGTCGGCGAAAAAGACGCCAATGGAAAGCATTTACGCACGGATGAGCGTTATTCTTCGTTCCTAGTCGACGCCAAGCGTTATGATGATGAAGATATTCTGCGCGAGGAGTTAGAAACCTTGCCAAAAACTCTGACTTATAAGATTCTCGAACTTCAGCGCTGTCCGAAATGTAAGAAAGAATTCACGGAGCATCCGGCGCTCTCTCGCGAGGATAATGAAACAGAAATCTGTCCGGAGTGTGGAGTTCGGGAAGCGATCGAAGCATATCAAGCACTGTAGTAGCAAAATCACAAACTTAAACATAAGAGCTTTTATTAGAAAGCTCTTTTTTTATTAATTTATACCTAGTTGCATAGACTGAAAATACGTGTCGTGATATAATAATTATATGGCACACGTTTTTATTGTGGACGATAAAACGTTATCCGTGCATCTACGCTATTTATTTGCGGGAACAGGTGCAAAGGATTTTTCTTGTGATTTCCTCTTAGATCCAAACTCAGAATATCAAAGCACTCGCGAGCGCCTTTTAGTTGGTATGATCGCCGACATATCGAGGCTTCGCAAGGGAGATGATATTCTTTTTTATTTACAGCAGTCGGGCCAGCATGAAGGTCTGTTTTTCGGCAGTTTTAAAGTAGCTTCTGAACCATTTCTTGCTTCGGACGAGTATCTAATGGCTGAGCTTGGCAAGAATTTAACTTTTCGAGTGCAGCTTGTTCCATCTGAAGTATATGAGAATGGCGCAACAGAGAGAGATTGTCTGGATTCATTACAAGGTATTTCTCGTCCTTATGAAATGTGTTGGAGCTTGATATATAGAAAGTTAAAAGGTAATCGCGGCTGTACTATGATTACGGATTACGAGTTTAACCATATAATGTCAAAAATTCGCAAAAATAATGCTGGTATTTTGCCTGATTGTAAGGGTTACGACTATGATCCTACTAGATGTAAGATCGTTGGCAGCAAATCTGGTAGTTTGAAATATGAAGGTAAGAAAGCTGATCCCGATATATTATGCAGGCTGTTATATAAGGTCAGAAAAAGGAATGCTTATGAGTCGCATCTTCAAGCATATATTTCCCAAAATCTTGAAAAAATTACTCCTCTACAAGTAATAGACGCTCCTATTTGTTGGATCGGAAACGAAGTTTCTTGTGGTGTCGGAATGCAAAGTATCGATATTATGTTTACCCAAGAAGACGATCAAGGTATTCATCTTGTAGTATGCGAGTTAAAGGATGAGCAACCGGCTTCGTATATCGAAAAACAACTAACAAAATACGTCGATTGGATTAACGACTATTTAGCGCCTACTTTTAGTAAAAAAGTTTTTGTTTATCCGACAATCGTCGCACCTACACCTAACGAAGATACCATCTCTAGTCTGTCGTCGCTATTGGGCAAATCGCTAGGAAATAATTCCGAACCGACTAGATATATTCCTTTTGATATAAAAAATGATGCAATTAATTTTGAGGAGAATATAGTATGAATAGACCATCATTCAAATATGGAACTAAACCTTATTTGTTCGTAGAGCTGGCCAACCCTGATTCGGCAGGTTTTAGTAGGTGGGTTTCAAAAAGCGAGTTTGTCGGTAAGTATTCTAGTCTAATGTTTCAAAACGGCGCTGATTGGTGCCGCAAGGAATCTACGATCGCAAAGTATTATTATATTGAATTCGACAAAAGCCAAACTCCAGGTAATGGGGTAGATAGAATCAGACTTAGGGGATACAAGAAAGAAGAAGATCGTCTTGGTAGCCAAGCTATTAGAAACGATATCAAACAGTATTACAAGCAACAAAGATGTGTAGTTTTAGGAACTTCGAATCCGGAGGTGGACCATAAAAACGGATGGAAAAATGATGATTCCGTAATGAATATCGCAACGCAGAAAAAAGAAGATTTTCAGCCACTCAGCAAAGCGGCGAATGATGCAAAAAGACAGTTTTGCAAAGAATGTAGGGCAACCGGTAAACGCTTTGATGCAAAGCGATTAGGCTACCCGATGTCATACTGTAAAGGCTGTGCGATGCACGATGGTACAGCTTCGGGCTGCGAGGGTTGTTTCTGGTATGATCCTATTGAATTCAGAAAACATTTAAAGCAAAAAGAAGATTCGTCCGATGAATAATTCGGATATAACTCTTACACCAATAGAATTAGAGCTTCAAAAGGCTTTAAAGCTTATCTCTGCGCATTGGGATATGCAGAACAATTTTAATGATTATAGGAGTAATTTTATTTATAATGTAGAGTCTGTAGATTCCTGTATTCAGCAAGCTGAGCAAAATGGCGTATCCGCAGACTATGCTCTCCATAGATGGTATAATTTTAAAACCTCAATTCAGTGCGAGATGATTTTTTGCGATTATGGCGCTACCAAAGAAAGCGATTACAGAAATCGTGAAATCGACATCTATATCGATGGCACGCCGTTTGATGTTAAGCTTACAGTTTATCCTAAAGCGCTGTCATCTCATCCCTACGATCTCACTACGCGAGCCGGAAAAAATGAAATGATAAAGTGGATGTATTCCCATCAATCCCAACAGCAGAGAAAGCATTTGGCTAACCGCTTATTTATAGTATGTGACGGAAAAACTCAGTACGATTCTTTGTGTCTAAAGAGTGATTTTGTCCAAATACGCTCCAAAATTCGTTCGTTCTTGTCTTACGTAAGGAATAATGGATTCAACGAGATTGATATATATGATTCAGGCGAAAGATTCCACGTCTGCAGCGATATAATCTGCATTAATTAAGGTGTTAATACCTACACTATTTATTTTTTTATGGTATAATTAAACACAGTATTTTATACGTGGAGGTATATGAATTATATTGGCTCAAAGTATTCTATCCTTGACTACCTCGGTGAGGTGGTTGACGATTTTGTTGATGATGCCTCACGACCGCTAACATTATGTGATATTTTCTCAGGAACTGGTTCCGTCGGAAAGTATTTCAAACAGAAAGGCTACAATATTATTTCGAATGATCTTCAATATTATAGCTTTGTCACGGCGAAGCATTTCATTGAAAATAACGAGGACATTACTTTTAATTTATTAAAACAAAACGGCGTCGAAGATCCTTTCGATTTTCTAAACTCTATTTCTGGGGTAAAAGGTTTTATTTACAATAATTACTGTCTTGGCGGAACCTCAGGCAAAGAGTTTGAGCGTTTATATTACAGTGATAAAAACGCGCTAAAGATTGATGCAATTAGGCAGAAGATAGAAGAGTGGAAGAAGACTGGTCTTCTTACTGACAATGAGTATTATTTCTTGCTTGCTAGCTTGATCGAAAGCGCCGACAAAGTAGCCAACACAGCTTCCGTCTACGAAGCATTCCTTAAAAAGCTTAAAGGTACGGCAAGTAAAGATATGGTTCTTGCTCCGGTTGATATTTTGAAGGTGGAGCCAAGCGGCGATTACAAGGTCTATAATGAGGACTGCAATTCGTTAATAACTCATATTTCCGGCGACATCCTTTATATGGATCCGCCATATAATACTCGCAAGTATGATTCCAACTATCATATGCTCGAAACGATTTCATTATATGATAATCCTGAAATTAAAGGAAAAACTGGCGTCCGGGCTGAGACCGCAAAGAAATCAAAATATAGTTCCAAAAAGGATGCCGCGTCAGCTTTTGAGGATCTGGTTAAAAATTCCAAATTCAAATATCTTCTACTTAGTTATAATGATGAGGGTATTATTCCAATTGATGAAATCGAACGAATAATGTCAAAATACGGTACTTACAAACGCTACGAGAAACAGCACAGAAGGTTTAAGGCTGATAGCAAAAGAAATTATTTAAAAGATCATACCATAGAATACGTGCATTGCTTAAAAAGAATTTAATGAACAACAATACTCTTGGTAATCAATGATGAACAGACAGGAATTCATTATAACCCTCGAAAAACTCAATCTACCGAAAAATGAGTTTATTATACTATCCGGCGGCTCGTTACTAATGCACGGCCTACGTAAGACCACGGCTGATTTAGATTTATGTGCTTCAAAGAAACTGGCTAAAAATATTAATTTGTATTCTGCGCCAAAAGATGATAAGGGCTTTTATACTCCGTTTGAAAACTGCCAAATGATGGACGATTACGAACATTTTGAGTTTGACGTAATCGACGGTTACCAGTGCGAAACACTCAAGAGTATTCTGGCGTTCAAAAAGCGAATGTTACGTCCAAAAGACCTCAAGGATATCGAAGCCATCGAAAGCCACCTAGCTTCTCAATCCGCTTAAAATATGTTATAATAATAGAGGTGCCACCTAGTGGCAGTTTTGATAAACCGAGATAGCTGTTGACTTTATAACCATATGAGGTATAATGGAGTTAACGAGAAAATTGCGATGAGCGGCTCCGTGTAGGAGCCAACTACTCCTATGCGAAATAGGAGTTTTTTGTAACTCCAGTGTCGGCTTCCCCGGGTGAGGTGGACACGCAATAATATTAATCTAATCTCGCATGGAGGTACGAGTATGTATATTTTTGCGAGCTTCTTCAGGAGCGGTGTTCATGGGAATTCAAAGCCTCAATGACATTGTCAATGGTTATTCCTCTAAGAGGAATTACAATGTCAATGACAATGTAGCAAAAGAGCGGAAATCACCAGATGAAATCGCTCGGGCAGATCGTATTGCCGATTATCTCTGTGATAAGATTGGCAGTCGTGGCGCAAGGGCATTTTACTGTGAGGCGGCCTACCAACTATCAGAGGATGTTATCTATAACTGCCTCGAGATAGCGATGAAGAAAGGTCGGAGTCCGGTCAAGTATCTGTCTTGGCTATTGAAGCAAAACCTAGGACCGAAGAAAGACTAACGCTGGTCGTAGTTGGTTCGGAAACTGGCTTCGTCTGGCAGAAAGGACAATATGAAGTCAGATTTGACTCTCTCGGAAGCTTTTGAGCTTTACCGTAAAGACGTGATCGTCTATAAAAATCAATCAGCCAAGACCGAAGAAATGAATAATTGCGCAATGAAATCGATAATCAATTTCCTCGGCGATATAAAAATTACGGATCTAGATTTTGACTCCGTTCGTAAATGGACGGCGAATCTTAGAAAGACGCGAACCTCGAATACTGTTCGTGGCTATATCTTAAAGATTCGCGTGGTTTTGAAACATTTACGGGCGCTCGGCTACGAGAATATCCTAGATCCGGAAGCTGTTGGCATACCTAAACGCGACTCTCGCGTAGTAGATTTTCTCGAAGTTGAGGAAGTTCAGGCTATGCTTCACGCTGTTTTTCAAAAAGGCGCTGGTTATACAAAATTCAAGCGATACAGGAATCGAGCGATGATCGCTTTGATGTTTAGCGCCGGGCTTCGCAATGGTGAGCTTTGTGCAATGGAACGCACGCAGATTAAGGACGGGATCGATAGCTTTACTGTTATCGGAAAGGGTAATAAACCTAGAGTTTGCTTTATTGATCCCGTTACACATAAGTATATAGACGAGTATCTCGCGCTCCGCGAGGATCCATATCCAGCATTATTTGTTGCCGAGCAGAAGAAAGGCCGGGAACGAATTAATCCCGGTGTCGTCCAACTTGTCGTTAAGAACGCGGCAATTAAAGCCGGTTTGGATAAGAACATCCACCCCCATACGCTCCGTCACTCGTTTGCGACGGATCTACTTAGGAATAATACCAATATCGTGTATGTTAAAGAGCTTCTAGGCCACGCAAGCGTCCAAGTCACTATGACTTATACTCATGTCGTGAACGAGGATTTACACGAAATCCATCGCCTGAAGCACACCATCGTTCACGCTTAAAAGTCTCACACTCAGAAAGGTCGTGGGAAATCGCGACTTTTTTGATTTTGTCGAACAAAAACTTGGATTTTATGTTATAATTGATGGTAGGGAAATTCTCGCGAGAGAATGCAAATTAAAAAGCAAACTCATGATAGGTTCATGAGTTTTTCCATACTAAGAGCACGAAGCAGGCTTACAACCTGCGTCCTCGTCTTAATCATCGGTCGATGATAACCATGGTAAGGATGAGGTCCCGGGTTCAAATCCCGGTCGCGGCTCCATTTTTTGTGTCAACAAAAATGCCGCGATAGCTCAGTTGCGGGTGCAATCCCGGTCGCGGCTCCATTTTTTGTGCTTAAATAAATTCCGCCAGTTTCGTCAAGACTTTATGCCCAGTACGCCTATAGGCATTTTTGGCGGCCTCTCTGAAACCCGGCTCCAGGCTGGCGTCCCTAGATAACTCACCGTAATATCCAGCGAAGTATTTTCCCTCGCGTTCTTCGATCACTTGAATCATCTCTGGGTGTCTCTTTTTGAGCAAATGTGAAATACGCATGCCGTTGTATAACTCACGGATGTACTGTCCAAGATAAGAGCCCCTGATTTCCGGGATGCTCCTAAATTTACCTCGGGTTACTGTGTCGACATAATTGTCAAAATTTACGCCCTTTAGAGCACGAGTCTTTAGGGCGGGCTGATGCAAAGTATTCCATAGGTTAATTAGGCAGGTCTTAGTTTGTTCTTGGCTAATATCATGCCTTGGATCACTAACATAATCGACTAATGTATTGGACATCTTGCCGCTAAGCAGAGCATAAGTTGCAATCTCGACTCCAAAATTGTCCGTCGTGCTTGTGATGCCGTTAAAATCAGTACCCGCAATCTCGCTTCTGAAGAATATCTCTGGTCTAATATTGCCAGAATTGTCAAAATATCGCGCGAGCTGAGGGTAGGTCCTTAGAAGATCGGGACTCTGCTGAATGCTTTTCGAGAGCTGCTCGATATCATATTGAATATATGGCATCTCAACGCCATCTTCGTTGACCTTTAGTGTGAAAGAGCGCCGACCTGCGACTTCTTCGGCATTTTTAATACAACGCCTCAAATGCTCAGATGTGATTCTGCTGGCGTCCTGATCTGGGTTATTTTGGTTATACAGTCTTTCGTGTTTGCGAATGAACTTTCGGCACTGTTTCCAAGATTCTTCGTCGGCTTCAATTTCCATCTCGTCGTTATCATGGTTGGCACCATAGTAATTGGTGGTCAATGTGTCGCCATTTTTGTCTCGAACGGTATGAAGGTTAGCGTCGACGACAGGGAAACAGACGCTCGTATTGCCTCTTAGAATACGATTCAGTATCATGCTCATTGCGGAACTATTGTGTTCGCCGTCATTCATTTGTAGAGCCTGATAAGAGTGTGTTAGCTCATGGTAGGTAACCATCATTAGGGAGTATAAATCCGTAAAGGATGACTGGCGCGACCTCTGTAGACCTTCGTCCGAACGCAGATCGATATTTGTCGCATATTTTTGGCCGAGAATGACTACGTTTCCATAAGAGACGCCTCTCTGAGCAGGAATCAATCTTTTGCGTTTGCGGTCATATGATTCAAAATTGGCTAAATAGATTCGAGTATCCTTTAGCCTAGGATCGCGCGTGTCTTCGTGTGCGAAATAATTAGTCAGAGCGCCGCAAATTTCTGTTGATGCTTTTAGATCATTTCTTTTGCGTCCTTCATTAAACAAGTAGCCGGCATAGTTAGTGGCAAGTTTGGACTTGTATTGCTTTGAACAATAGAGGAAATCACCCACGGCATCAACTTCGTCCTGAGAAACATCTGCGCGTTTCTCGAGTCGGGAATTTATATTTTCCAGTGTCTGAACGTAGTAATTGCTGCTGCTTTCGATGGTTTGCTCAACGCTCCGGGCCTTGTCGCCTAGATTAATATTGGCTAAGATCAGGCTGCGGAACTTTGGATTCCGCAAGATTGGATTAGTAGTGAATTCGGGGTAAAATTTGCGCCCATCAATAATTCGCGCCTTCTTTCGTGCTACGGAATAGATGTAGTGCGAATAACTTTCGAACTCTGGAGACCTAGCGAAATTTGCAGCGTCTTTGCCGGAAAGCTGCTCTAGGATGTACTGATCAAGTTCGTCTTTGACAGATAGCGCCTCGGCAACAGATCTGGAGTTATCGTTGTATTGCTCAAGATAATTATCACGAAGAACAACTAAACTTTCGTGCTTAGATAGTATTGATTCGAACGAACGTTTCTGTCCTTGCTTAGTGTCATGGCTATTGTCTTTTTGGTCATAAACGTCAGCGCGAAAATCGAGGCCAAGAGCCTTGCTTGCTTCGAGGATTCGATGTCCGGCTTTTTGCGAATCAAAACTAACCACTTGTTCTGACTGTTCGTTCTCTTCAGCGGCCGGTGCGCTTAAGCTCTCTCTATTTTTCATACCTAACCCAATATACTTATGATAATTATATCATTTTTGTCTGCGTGGCAGGACTTTGTAAAAACACAAAAATATTATATAATATATCTAGGCGAGCGCAACAAACGCGCTTGTACTTTTATATACGGAGGTTTAAGATATGGATGACCTTAAATTCTTTGGCTGCGGTAGCGGCTTCAATCCGACTCTGGGTAGTACTGCTGCCTATTTTATCGAAGACGATACCCTCTTTATGCTCGACTGCGGTGACGGCACATACAGACATATTTGGGAACTGAATCTGCTGGACGGTATTAAGACGGTTAATCTCTTCATCACGCATACCCACAGCGACCATATCGGCAGTGCGGGCAATCTGATGCTCGAATGCAAATGGCAAAGACATATCGCGTTTAACGTGATTATTCCCAGAAGTGCCGCCCACTTCACTGATGTTGACAACATACTGAACGGCTTCGGCGGCAAGGGCTTCCAAAGCTATATTGATCCAGAGAATATCAATAATCTTTATGACAGCTTCTCGAGCGTGCAATACAAGAAAACGCCGCATGGCGACTGCGATGCGGCCTATAATCTCGTATTCTATACCAAAGAGGGAGCAGTTTACTACTCGGGAGATAGCGCTACGATGGGCTTTGCAGAAGAGCTTATCCTGTCGGGCGTGAAGATCAAGGCGATGTACTTCGACGTGACGAGCAATCCGGAAAGCGATTGTCATCTGCCGATTACGATCCTGTTCTCGCTGATGCCGAAGGAGCTTCGCGAGCACACCTATTGCAT
Source organism: Candidatus Nanosyncoccaceae bacterium (assembly GCA_045536655.1). GTDB lineage: Bacteria > Patescibacteriota > Saccharimonadia > Saccharimonadales > Saccharimonadaceae > UBA2834. Next base: position 10,074 of record JAZSOA010000012.1, read on the forward strand.
GCATTTCGATAACCAAAAATGCATTACCATGGCAAAGTCCATGGGCTTCAATGTCGTGGAACCCGTATGAAACCAAAATCCCCACTCTTGCGGTGGGGATTTTTTTATTTATTCTTCTCCTGGCTTGTCTTCCGTTTCTGAGCTGTCGGTCGGCGTGTAAGTATCCTCGAAATCGCGCGGGTTAACGGCGTACATGTCTTCAGGATTTGTAATGTTAATATAGCTGCCTGCTGGCATGTTCATTTCTTCACCCCATTGGCTAATTGTGAGAGCCTCACTAGTCCTGACGAAGATTTGTGGACCGCCGACAGGCTTGAAGACGCCCGGATGATCTGGGTCGGCTTCATACTTCTTGCGGAATTTTGCATCACTGATAATCCACTGGTTTGGATTGCCATTTTCGTCAATAATAGGTGCGCCGTCTGGCGTAGCTTTTGTAACAACCCAGCCTGGTTCACTGGTTTCTTCGTCCGCACTTACGGTGGCGACCTTTTCTTGAATTGGGTTACCATTCTCGTCGACGCTCCAAGATATCACTTCTTGGCCAATCTCACCTTGAGTGGCAGTGATGCGAGCATGTTTAACGGCCTCAAAAGGCTCTAGACTGCCATCAGCCAAGCCTTCCTCGACGTACTGTCTAGTATCAACCTTACGATAACCGAGACTCTCCCAGCCTGTGTTGCCGCCATTATCTTTACTGTCGCCGCCACCAGGTGCAGATTCTTTTGAGCCCATAGAATTCTCCTATATTATGTTGTTAAGCTCATTATAACGTAAAATACCTTAGGGCATAAGCGTTATTGCATTTATGGGTAAAATGTGATATAATATAGGTATTCGCCGAAAAGGGGGTGTATTTCCATGGCGAAAATAATAGATATCTCGGCGCGGTCATTGTCCCCGATATCCTCAAATGAGTTAAAAGAGGTAATGGCCGTAATACAAGCACTTTTTGTTGAAGACTTTGATGCAGTTTGGCAACTGGATGATTATTGCCTGAACCGCAAAAACAAAGTCAATCCAAGAGTTCGCAGAGTCCTTATAGACAAAGGAATACTCGCGAAGAATGGGGATCTGCCCGATGTTACAAATGAAGCGATGTATACGCTTCGCACGGGAGAAATTCCATTCTGGAAAAAATAACCGCCTCATTGAGGCGGTTTTCCTTGCTAGGCGGATTCTGGGATTTCGAGATACTTCTTGATTCGACCCCACTCTGCAGTGAGTGCGGCTGGTCCAAGCTTGCCATAGCCATTGCAGATGTAGCGCTTTACGGATTTATCGCGTCCACGAACGCTGGTTTTGAAGTAATCGCGCCAGCCTTCGGCATTATCGCCAGTCTTGCCGCGCCAACAGTACATTGCGCGCGAAGTGTCTCCGATATGGATTGCAATAACATTATTGTAGTCATTGTAACCGAAACGAATAATGATGTAATCTTGTGGCCTGACGTGGCGTTCGCCTCTTCTGTCATCTTCGAAGGCGGTACCAATCGCAAAGGTTGCATTTGGGTCTAGTTCAAGGATACGATCGATTTCCTCTTTTGCCCTGGAGCATTTTTCTGAACTTGAAGGGAAGGTCTTAGTGCGATAAGGTGTCTTGCTGTCAGGATGAGCGTTCTTGTCTTCGATCGGGAAGATTTCTGCACCGCTAGTTTCCTGAGCGACCTTCTTGATGTGTTCAAGCAATTGTGCGCGGGTGACGGTCTGAGCTTTGGAGAGCGCTTCGATGACCTGATCGTCGCTGGACTCTCCCTGTTCGTGCCACTTGCCGGCTTCCTTGCAGCGCTCGATGAATTCTTTGAAGATCCTATCGAAAGCTTCGTCTTCCTCGAGATAGTAGCTCTGGATAGTATCGACAAACTCATCTTGGTGCTTAGCATAATCGAAAGTATCGAAATACCAGTCGAGTGCCCTGAGGCCTTTAATTCTGGCTTTCGGGTCATTTTTGATGGTCTCGATAATTCTTGCGAAACCTTCATACGAAGTGAGCTGAACGCGCTGATCTTTAGTATCGACGCCGTTATCCTCCATGAATTTGAGGAGTTGGTCGCTACGCTCGGTTGGTAGTGCGTAGACGACCTTACCTGTGCGTTCGTCGCGGCGCGCGCCAGCGGAAATTGCGAAAATAGTGCCAGCCTTTTTGGCGTCACGAATAGTTTCGTCGCTAACCTCGCCAGCCTTTCTTGGGATTAAATCCAGCATTACGCGAGATTTTAAATCGGTCTCGGCTGTAATAGATTCGTCAGAAAATTCATCGTTTGGATCGAGACGCTCATGAATATGATCTTCTTCGTGTGCCCAAAAACCGCTTCGTAGAAGTGCGTCACTGGACTGATTTAGAATGCCTTTCTCAAGCAGTCCTGTTACGCCATAAGTGGCCCAACGCTGAGCGCTGCGGTCAAAGTTGGCTTCATAGTAACGGAAGAGTTTGTCTGCGCGAGCTTCGGCGGATTCTTCGACCTCGGAAGCCTCTGTGGCAGCGGAAGGATCTTGCTCGAGCATAGGAATATTGCCGCGCATCGTGATGGTTTTTTCGTCTCTTGTACGTCTCTTCAAAACGACATCGTTTTTGTGCCATCGCTTGAACTCGCGCTTCTGGTCGCGTTCGATATCGCGAGCTTTTTCGTCAGCCTCGTGTTGCCTGCGGGCTTCTTCACCTTCAGAAAAAGACCTCTCTGGATGGGAGATTTTTTCGCGCTTTGGGGCATTTTCTAGAGCGCGAATGACGGTTTCGCCAGCGGCGCGGTGAAAAGCATCGTCATGCTCAAGAACGACTTCGTCTTGTTCGAAAGCATCCTCTAAATTTTCAGGAGCTTCGCTCTGTGAATTTGATATGAATTCTGACATATTATCTCACTTAAATTTAATAGTCCTTAAGTCTATTTTATATTAAGCACAAGCGTGGCGCAAATCAGAAAAATCCCCCGGCCAGTGGTCGGGGGTATGTGGTTATTTTGCTCTTCTTGCAACAAGATGATAATACTTAATGCGGTCGAAGCCTTGCTTGAATTCTTCGAGGGCGCGCTGGGCTTCCGGGCATTTCTTGTTGCCTTTGATGTAGGGTGGAATCTCGACAACTTTGCCGTCAGTATAATGTCTGAGATGTCCGGAAACAATCCACCAGTTCATCGTATAATCGCGGCTGCTGTTGCTGATGCGGACCTTAGCGCCGATTGCATCATAACGGATGTAGGCGATGCATTTGGGTTCACTGGCACGTTCATGCTTCGGGTGTCGGCGGCCGCGGTTGCCACCGTCGGGCCGGGGCAGGATATCTATGGGCTTGATCTCGGCAATCGAAGCCGGAATAGCGGGAATCTCCTCGCCGGTTAGATACAATGCCACGAGATGCTGGATGACGTAGACGTACTTCTTGAGATACTGCAAAGCTGTATCGCACTCTATGTAGAGCTGCGTGTCTTTTGTCCTGAGTTCGACCAGCGAAATATGGTAGGGCGCCAGATAGATACTCTTGCCGTCCTTATTCCGATAGATAAAACCCATGGCATAGACATCGCCGTAGCGAACATAGAGCGTCGCAAAGGCATCCTCGGCCGAATAGCTCGGAAAGTCAAAGATTCGCTCGAATTCGGCCTTGGCATCGATGGGCGAATTTTGGCGCGCTACTTCGTTCTTGAAGTAATCTTCGGTGGTTTTGCGGCAGTAGCGGAAAGTCGCAGCGGGGCTGACGGGGCTCTCGAAGGGCACCCAGCGAATCTTGAGGACCTTGCCATTGATCGGAATCTCGGTATAGAAATCCGACAGTGGGAAGAGGGCGATTTCTTGCGTCTCGGGCATCAGATATTCTGCGATCTTCGGGGTCATGCCTTTGAAGATGGCGGTATTCTTGTCCGGTGCACACATCTCATCTATCAGGGTTGGCGGGTAGTAAATAATCTGCATCGCGGCATCCTGAAGCTCATCCTCGCGAAGCTTGTCGCGGCGGGCGTTACGTTCGGATTGCTTCTTTTGCTTAGCCTTCCATTTCGGTTGTTTGGCCATAAAAATCTCCTTTCGGCAGTAGTCGGGAAGCTTGTAAAAGGGCTAAATAACTAGAAATATAATAAAATAAAAGCCACATTATGTCAATGTGGTTAAGCTATGTCTCGAAGAAGTTATCTGGCTGGATTGGCGCGTTTGATGAGCTTCTCGAGCATGGCGCCGAGCTTTTCGAATTCATCCAAATCAGTGATTGGGCTATCAAGGCGACGGTAGATAATCTGACTATTCTCATACTGCTTGAAGGCCCAGGTGTCGACGTCGAAGGCGAAGATTTTGCGGTCTTCAAACTTAGCGCGCTCGAGGGTTTCAATGATGGTTTCGAAGTCATCCTCGGCGATTTTGATATCGTAATCGCGTTCCTTGGCGTCGTTATTGTTGTAACGCACGTTAATAATCGCGTGCAGGCTCTCATAGATAGTCCAGGTCGTACTGAGCCAGGCCTTAGGTTCCATGAGCTTTGATTCGTGAATCGCAACTAGTACAATATTGTCCTGCTTCATCACTTAATCATATCATATAGAGGCGCTTGGGTAGTCACTGGACAAATAAGCAAAAACGTGATATAATGCTCCTATTCTAATGAAAGGAGGTGTTTGTATGTTGTACGAACACCTAGTACTTACATATGAATTGGGCGGACTTGGTGCTCTGATCCGACAGGGCGCAGATTGGATCCAGATATTGACCATACTTAGCGATGCTCGTACCGAGAGAGGTATTACCGAAGAAGAAGAAAAACTCGCATGTCAGGCCTTTGATAGTTCAAAGACATCCAGACACGGCAGACTTGTTCGGCTTCCGCACGAAAAATACCAGGCAGCTCTGGATCGATGTTTATTTAGCACGAAAAGTAACCTGGTGATCACCCCGACGAATGCCTATTATCGTGGCGGAGAAGAGGAGCTCGAAATCCTGGGCCAACGCTTCAAGTGCGTCCCGGAACATGACGAAATCTATCGCATTGAAGGCAATCTTGCCAATATCATGAAAGTCTTCATGGAAGCGACCAGGCATTAAGAAAATAGCCTAATTCCACCTACCCGCAGCAGTGCGGGTATCTTTTTGCCTTGAAAAATCCCACCCGGTTAAGGGTGGGATGATTCTAGTCTTCTGTCAGGCCTTGCTGTATTCCGGGTGGCGGCGCAGGAAGTCATCGCAGCCGTCGAATTCTGCGTCTGCTTTTCGCATGATTGCGTTGGCGGTGAAATAACCGCCCAGCAGTGCCAGAATGACGACCAGGATGGCTAGCATGACAATTGCGCCGTCGTTTTTGCTCGAACGACGCTTCTTGCCTTTACCACCGAAGAAGCTGCCAATGGTTTCAAAAGCCGACGGAGCGTTACGCACGAATGAGATTGTGTTATGAATCTGTGCATAGCTGTTCCATCCGGCCGTAGCGATAGTACGAAGACTGTGTTTTTCCCAGGCGGCTCGCAGTGAAGTGAACCAGATGCGGAAGCCGCTGCCGATGATCGGAATAGCCACCAGCAGGTATACGAGATTTGATGTCAGTAACTCAAAGTCTGCAATGAAGTCCTCATTGACGCCTTTGGCCCGCATGAAGACAGGCGCAATCAGCATCAGGGCGTAGCCGTACACCATGGTGAAGCCAAAAATGGCCTGAATATAGCCACACATGATTTCGGCGCGGAAGCTTCCTCCCACCTGCTTCGACTCCGACCAGTAACGGCCGACGGTCTTGGCGTTGGACCAACTTATGAAAAAGTTAAGACCGAGCAGAAGAACTATAAATAAAAGGTACATAAAATCCCTCCTCAGGAAAGTATAGTAATAAAATTATAGCACGAAAGAGGCAAAAAGTCAATTATGCTTCTGTTTTTAGAAGCTGATCGATAATCTGATCCTGCTCCTCTTCAGATAAGGAATCGAGCAGCGTCAAATCCGGCTCGCGCCCAAAGACCTTCTTGAACGCATCGCTTAATTCAGCGTAAGCCTGTTGGTCTTCGGGTGATAAATTCTGCTCATTATTTTTGATTGCTTCGTTGGTTGGCTGCATTTCTTAGTTTCCTCATTTTTCTTTCTTGCTTGAGCTACGCACGTAGAAAAAGGCATAGTTGAGAATCGAGACGAGCGCAGTCGAAATAATAATACCACCGACGATATCGCTAAGCCAATGCACGCCCGAAAAAAGTCGCATGACTGGGATGGCTAACATTAGGACATAAGCAGCAATATTCATTGGCTTGCGCCATTTTGCCTTAGTATAGAACAAATCGTTCACAAGAATCGTGCTAGCACAGAGCGTGACACTGAAGAGCGTATGCGAGCTTGGATAAGAAGCCTCCCATTCGCCATCGAGCATGATTGGGCGAACATTGATGCAGAACTTTTCGAAAATTAGATAGACGAAGCCAACCAAAACATAGTAGGCAGCCATGAAGAATAGGACATCGTCAACTTTTTTGAAGCTTTTGTGCTTCAAGGCTTGGCCGGCGCCCATGATAGCAAAGAACAAAGCAAATAAAACTGGGACATAGCCGGCGTATTCGGAAATATTATGCAGGAGCGAATTGTATGGAAAGGCCTTATGAAAAGCCAAGTTAACGGTCGAAAGACCGATATTGTGACCGCCATCAGGATTCTCTTCGACATCTAGAAAAGCCACGGCGATAGTAAAGATAGCAGATGAAATCAAAAGCAAAATACTGGCAAATAATGCCGTAGACTTACTTTGTTTGATTTTATTCATGCTGCCTCCCAAAATAACCGTAATATATAACCATTATAAATTATCATGCCAAAAACGGCAAAACCGCACTGAACTTGCTTAGCCTCCTTGCGAAGTGTTGCTAAATATGATAAAATACCCTCAATATGGCAAAGAAAAATAATACTAAGCGCAAGCTCGTTGGTCTCGTTTCTGAGGAATCTGGCATCCGTCAGTACTACACCAAGAAGAACACGATGAACACTCCAGACAAGCTTAGCCTACGCAAGTACGATCCAGTTCTTCGCAAGCATGTCACCTTCACTGAGACTAAGAAGAATCTTGGCCGTAACGAAGTCAAGGAAAAGAAGCGCTAATATCAGCAAAATTCCCCGCAATGGGGAATTTTTTGTGCCAAAGACTGATGCTCCTTATGCTAAAATAAAAGTATGGTGAAAGAGCTTAGGGATGGGAAATTGGCCGAAAAACGGCCTATTAATAAGGTGAAATTATTCTTTTGGAGACTGCTTCAGATATTCTTTGGCCTCCTATTCATTTGCAGTATCGCGATTTGCGTCTTGTTTGCGACGGGCGTAATTACGGTGGTTGAGGACGGCGAAAGTGGCGAACTTCATTTGCATTTCGAATCGCCACTCGTGCCGAAAAATAATGAAGACCAATCCCAAAGCTCGAATCAATCTAAGACTTCGAATAGTACGGAACAAAGTGGAGAATATGATGGCGATAATGTTGGTTGGGGCCCGGCAATTAGCAAAACTTGCGAAGAAGACAATAGTACTTGTGAGAAAAACCGCGAGAGCCTACCAAGTATTGCCAGCTTTGATCTAGATTTAAGTGGCCTGATTTATAATGCTGGCGGCAGTCATCCGGACGAAAGCCTTTCAATTGCGGATATCCGCTTCACTTCAAATGGCCGCTATGCGGTTGCTAAGCTAGTTTCGAATCGCACGAAGGATGCGAGTGTAGTTGTCAGTGAGTTGTATTTCTATCGCGCAACCTACGACAGCAAAGGCTGGGCCGAACTCAAGGGACTAGGTGACGGGCAGGCCTTTAATTGTATGCAGCTCTCAAACATTCAGAAAATGATTCTCGAAGATATATATAGCGAACGTGGCTGTGCGAAGGATAATGAGTATTAGAAAGGGATAAAATGGCAGACGATAACAAGAATATTCCGCCGAGTGCCGGCGAAGTGGCCAAGGCGATTGCGAGCGACGATATTAATAGTACGAATAATAATACTGTGCAAAGCGTCGACCCGAAAAGCTACGAAAACGCTAAATCAACCATGCCTGATCCGTACGAGAAGAGCAATAATACTGTTTGGAAGATAATGACGGCGATTTTTGCAGTGATTGCGATAGGCATGAGTTGCTTGTGCGCCTGGATGGCTTTAAATAAGGATGAAAAAACTAAATGCGAAACAGCCATTGTAGATGAAACGAAGGAAGAAACAAAAGAAGAGACGCCACTCAATGAAGATGATAATTATTCCTTTACCTTCTATCGCAGTGGCATCAAGTTAAAACTCGGCAAGAGCATAGATAGATTGAATCTCGACTACTCATCCAGCGCCCCATCTACGAGCAATTGGGTTGAAAGGTTGGCGATTGGTGGTCTAACGCCAAATACGACTGGCGCTCAGAATATTCCGAGCTTCGCAAGTGGAAGCTATGAATTTAGTGGCGGCTCAGTAGATAATCTTGCTGGCGAATGGGCACCACTGGCGTTCCTTGATGTCTATGAGAAGACATATTATGACGAGTCGATTTTGCCTCATCAGAGCGAAGATGGGCCGGCACTATGGGGTTTCGTAGTGTATAGCGATGATCAGTATGTTGTGATGTATGCGCATCCTCAAAACATTGTTTCAGCAGAAACCTGGGAAACGGAATGGGAGATCGAGACAACGAACGTTCTCCAAGCCGATCTGAAAGATAGCGCAAATTGGTCCAAATAAGCTAAGTAAACAAAAAATATCCCCGTTTGGGGATATTTTTCTAGCATCAATTAGTTGTAGATGTTTTCAACGGCGATGCTTGGGCCCATCGTAGTCGTAATGTAGATAGACTTGATGTACTGACCCTTGATCGAAGCTGGCTTCTGAGCCTTCAAGCTATCGATGAAAGCGTTAACATTCTCGAGGAGCTTGTCTGCGCCGAAGCTGAGCTTACCGAGACCAACGTGGACAATAGCTTGCTTGTCGACGCGGTATTCGATCTTACCACCCTTAGCTTCCTTGACGGCCTTTTCGATGTCGGTCGTAACGGTACCAGCCTTTGGATTTGGCATGAGACCTTTAGGGCCAAGCATGCGAGCGTAGCGACCAAGCTTAGGCATGTACTGTGGAGTGCTGATAAGAACGTCGAAATCGATTTCTTCCTTATCAAGCTTCTTGAGGAATTCTTCATCCTCAGCAATATCTGCGCCTGAAGCCTTGGCAGCTTTGCAAACATCAAGTGGAGCAAAGACAGCTACGCGGACGGACTTACCGGTACCAGCTGGAAGGCTGACGGTGCTGCGGATGTTCTGATCGGCCTGGCGTGGATCAACGCCAAGACGGAAGTGCATTTCAAGCGTTGCATCAAACTTAACTGGGCTAGTCTTGATAGCTAGTTCGACGGCTTCTTTGATAGCGTAAGCTTTGCCTTTTTCGATCTGTTCAGCAGCCTTGCGGTAGTTCTTACCACGGCGTTCGAGGCGAGTACGAGTAACTGGCTTTGGACCAGCTTTCTTTTCTGGTTCAGCGGCAGCTTCAGCTTTGCGAGCCTGGCGAGCTTCCTCGGCCTTGACTTCCTCTACGTGCTTCTTAGATTTTTTACCAGCTTTAGCGTATTTTTCTTCAGCTTCTGCTGGGGCAGCAGTTTCTTCTACTGCTTCGAGTTTTTTGGCTTCTTCTTCAGCCATGAAATATCCTTTCGCGGTACAAACGGCTATTCGCCTCCCGACATTGATTAATAATGGGGATATTATAACAGATAAAGCCACAAGAATCAAGATACGAAGGATAAGGATAATGCCGGTTTTTAAGTTTGGTGCAGGCGATGATTTAAAGATGAAGATTCTAGAGGATACGATTAATCAGCTTCCAATCGAGGCGCAATGGAGCGGAAACGCTTAGGGAAATTGTGCGACAATGACAAAACCACAAAAAAGAGGCCTGTTATAGCCTCTTTTTTGAAGATTATTCGACGACTTCAACGCCCATTGAGCGAGCGGTGCCGGCGACCTGCTTGCAGGCGCCTTCTTCGTCGATAGCATTCATAAGATCCTTCTTGATTGCAACGATCTCTTTAATCTGATCCATTGTAATCTTGCCAACCTTGTCGGTGTTTGGCTTGCCAGAACCCTTTTCGATCTTGATGCGCTCACGGATGAGGTCATCAACTGGCTGGCCAAGGCACTTAAAGTCGAACGTGCGATCATCGTAAACACGGATGTGAACAATAACGTTCTTACCCATGAATTCTTTGGTCTGTTCGTTGAATGGATTGATGAAATCCATCATGTTAAGGCCCCACTGACCGAGGGTGCTACCAACTGGAGGTCCGGCAGTTGCCTTACCACCAGGGACGCGAAGTTTCAAATTACCAATGACTTTCTTTGCCATAATATCCCTTGATTAATTAAATTTAATCGAATGCGTAACGTTGCTTATTATACCGCAAAACGCTTAAAATGTCAAAGACAGCAAAAACCCGCCTCTTTTTGGGGGGGGCGGGTTAGCGCATTTACAGCTTGTTGTTGTACTGGGGGATAATGAGTGCGACTGACATATTTGTAAACTCATTGGTCGCATCCCATTCAGCGGGCTCGCTTGATTTCAGCTGCGTGCTCTCACCGATCTTCTCCAGCAAGATAGCCTCCATGGTCTTCGCCATGTCGCAGCTTTCCCTGAGTACATCTCGGAAAATCCGGCGCAGTGCACCAATGTCACCTGAAACAGCAACGCCACCGGGGATAGTTGTTGAGTTCATAGCCGTAAGCTCACCTTTCGACACATACGCGTAATCGTACGTATCGTGGACACCTGTATAGTTCGGAGCACTAACAATACAAATGGTGCCATCCAAACGAAAGGTCGCCTTCGTGCTATCGAGGATTCTGCGCAGGATCTCAATATTGTGTTTGAGGGCAATGAGCTTATCGTTGAGCTCGCTAGCCGCAAGCGCATTGAAAAGGTCGGCGTACTTGTCGTAGACTTCGGTTGTCTCGGTGCTGGTCATGTCTGCCGCCTCGCCGGAGGTGTTAGCCTTCTGATTGGCCTTTTCCTCCTTCTTGGCATAGATAGTGACAGCGGTGACAACTGCTGCGAGCAAAACTTCGCCGATTGCGGCCAAGTTAGCCTCTGCAGTGTTGTCGGTCATGTAGCCCAGGATTGCGCCGCCGCCGAAGATGCCGACGATCAGCATGAGCATGTTGAAGCCGAAGGGCTTCGCCAGGGTAGCAAGAACAGATTTCACCTTGTCAAACATTTGAATCACCTTTGACGCCAATTTTTGGCGCCCCTTTCTATAAAATATTGGATGCCAAAAATCTCTTTACAAGCTGTAAATGGTCTTAAGATTCTTTCGCATCCATGTTCGGATTGAACAGCTATATTATATCATATGCAATAGTAAATGTCAATAGGCAAAGCATTGTGATAGAAAAACCCGCCTCTTTCGAGACGGGCATGATTGGTTATTCGAGCGCGATGCTGTCGAGTAGACATGATAGCGCCTCGCTCTTCGTCCTATAGTAGATATTTACAAAGAGCTCATCGTAGATCGAATAGTCACTCTCTCCTGAATCAGGATCAAGATACTCGATCTCGGTGCATAGTTCGGCGCGCATGCTGAAGTGGAACAACTCACCCGTAGCATCAACGCAGAAGAACAAAATAAGAAATTCGTCGTCGGGGTCTGCTACGGCTAAATACAGCACGCTATTAATTACGAGATATCTTCTGTACTCGTCGTAAAGGGCGTACTTTAGCTTTTCCGTTAGCTCGGATAAGTAAGCGGCGCGCCGTTTGGACTTATAGCATCGTATTGCCGCCTTGCATCTATTGACAAAGGTGGGTATAGCTATAGCATATGCGACTGCGCAGATTCCCGTAAGTATGCCTACCGGGATTAGTTTTTGCTGGCCGGTTAAACTTAAAACAGAAATGCTTGCCAAAACTATACCGCAAATGATGCTGACGGGCAGACCCATCAGGTCGACTAGAAGCGCGATGGTAACAGTGCGTGATCCGTGTGCGAATTCGTTCATTCTCGTAGTCATCTTAGTCACCTTTGACGCCTGTGAGGCGCCCCTTTCTTTAAGAATTTTTGGGCGGGGAATCAAGATCTTTTGAATAACCATAATAAAGAACATCTAATTCCCAAAGTCGGATTAAATATATAATATAATAACACAATAAGCGAATTTAGTCAAGAGCAGCTAAGAAAAAGGCAGTGATTTCTCACTGCCAAAATGAATTGAAAATGACGTAGGTCACGGAAGCGAAAACGAAGGAGTCGATGCGGTCCAGATAGCCGCCGTGACTCCGAACCGGTTTTTCGACCAGTTTCAGGAAGGCGTTGCGGCTATGCATAATGCAATCTCCAGAATCCTTGATGCCAAGCTGGCGCTTCAGAGACGATTCGTAAAGGTCTCCGAAAATCGCAGCGGCCCAGGCCATGAAGGTGAACCAGAATGCATTCTCAGGCAGACAGTCTCGCATTAGCGAATAAAACACCAGTCCGAGACCAATCGAACAAAGGCTTCCAACGATATATCCTTCCCATGACTTGTTTGGCGAGATTTTCTTCAGGAAACCTACCTTATGTGATCGTTTCCCAAGGGTTTTGCCGGTAACAAAACCGCCGATATCCATCAAAGCGCAAAGAATGACAATGTATCCCACGAGATAGTTGTCGCAAACCAAAGTCACCGCCAGCGAGGAAAAGCCAACCATGCAGAATTCCACCCAACAATTATCAGTGCTGAGAATTGAGGTTGAATAATTAACCGCATAGGCAATCTCGCAGGCTGCAAAGGCGCAAATGAGGATATAGAGCGCGCTGACCACGAGGTGGGGCAAGAAGAGCAAGCCAAGCAAAACAGTCAAAGCAATGCCGAATCCCGCCAAAACACGTATTTTCATAGAAATACCCCCTTTGAAAAAATCTAAGGGCCACATTGCCCTTCGCGGTAATAATAACCTAAAAAACGAAAGTCGTCAAAGATGATAAAATAGACATAAGGAAAAAGAAAGGAAATATGGATCAACAGGATATCAATCCAGGGGTAGCGCCAGAACAGGCTGCGTCTTCACAGCCAGAGGTTACTCCACCTCAGACAGAAACGCAGACAAATACGACTCCAACACAAGAATCAGAGCCGCAAACGAGCGCAGTTTCGTCTCAAACAACATCAGCTCCGCAGACTAGTGTGGTTCCACCACAAACGACAACAGTTCCACAATCTGGCGTTGTCGAGGGCAAAAAGAGTCACGCGGGTATTATTGTATTGGTCGTAGTACTAGTAGTTTTGCTACTGCTTGGCGGACTGGCATTTGTTGTAATCAAGACGGTGACTGGCACTGTCAAGAATATCGTTGACGACGTGACAAGCTCTATTGTAGATGATGTCGAAAACGAAATCGATAACGATGGCAACTCGAACAATGGCAACACGACGCCGGCCGATAACCCAATTAATGCCGCCAATGACAAGATGCGTAACGAGTTAGGCAGCTTTGACTACACGGCGACAATTACCTCAAATGCGATGAATATGGACATTGATACGACCATGAATTGCACGGTTGACGGCAAAAATAAGATTGAATACTGTAAGACCGAATTATTCATGGGCATGAGCCAGGAAATCTATTTCGATTACGGAAACGGCGTCGAATATACCAAGACTGTCTCGCCATACAGCTTCGCACCAGTTGACGAGGGCTGGACAAAGACTACGCTTCCTGCCGGCACAACAGGCGGCGTGAATATCGCGAACGGCACCAGTTTCAATGATATCGCGAGCGAGAAAGTTGATGGTGGCACAGTCTATAAGGGTACGCTCAGCGGTTTCAACGATGGAACAGTTAACGTTAATAACGGTTCGCTCAGTTCTGTGAATATGAATTACGAAATCTTCATTAACAACGATGGCTATATTAAAACAATCAATATGGCTACTGAAAGCGATAGTATTAGTCAGACGGTAAAGATTGAATATAGCAACTTTGGAACTGCTCAATCACTATCGATTCCAGAAGAAGCCCTAAATAGCTAAACCAACAAAAAGCTCCTCGAATTGAGGAGTTTTTTGATTGTCGAATGATTAGTTGTCGATCTTCTTGACTTGAAGAGCATCTAGCTCGACAGCGGTTTCGCGGCCAAACATGCTGACCATAACCTTGAGCTTACCCTTGCTCTGATCGATTTCGGCGATTGTGCCTTCAAAACCCTTAAATGGACCATCGACCACGGAAACAACTTCGTTAACTTCGTAGTTGATTGTGAATTTTGGTTCTTCTACGCCCATGCGCTTCTTAATCTTTTCAATCTCGCGCTGCGAAACTGGGGTTGGCTGAGTGCCGGTACCGACGAAGCCCGTAACGCCTGGCGTGTTGCGGATGATGTACCAAGTAGCATCAGACATCTTCATATCTACGAAGACATAGCCCTGGAAGATTTTCTTGTCTGCAACGCGGCGCTTGCCGTTTTTGATTTCAATTTGCTTTTCTTTTGGCACGATGGCTTCGAAGATGTTACCTGCGAAATCTGGGGTGCCAACACGCTGATTGATCGAATCAGCAACTTTGTCCTCGTAGCCAGAGTAGGTACTCACGGCGTACCAGGAACGTTCACCATTATAGCGGTTAACTGCCATTAGTTATTTCCTCCTAATAATTTATCGGATAAGAATTTAAGTAGTGCATCAAGAAGCATAATGAAAACTACAATTAATACTACATAGAGGATTACAGAGAAGGTAATCTTCCAAGTATTCTTGCGGTTTGGCCAGCGAACCTGACGAAGTTCGCGGAATGAATCGCGGAAGTAGCGACCGATAGCACGGAAAGGCGCTGAGATGACCCAAAGTGGCATTAACCATTTAGGAACTTCGCGCTTTTCGGAGCTGCGCTTTTCTTTACGGATTGCTTTAGCTTTTGCTTTTACGGCCTTTTTATCGGCTTCGCGAAGCTTCTTATTCTCGCTATTTTTAGCCTTGATAGAGACCTTGCGTGAGATTTCGGCATCAGACGCACTACCCGAGGACTTATCGGAAGATTTGCTGTCTTTAGCCTTGATTCGTGTTACGTTTGCCATATATGCTCCCATTAAAAATAGCCCTACTGGACTCTGTCAAGAGTCTAGCATACTAGAAAAGATAATTCAAGTAATCGCGCATCATGCGGGTACCGGAACAGATACCGAGATAAGCCTTGAGCTCAGTATGAACCCAGTATTCGAGATCGAAGTCGTTGTTCCAAATCTTGACGGCTTCTTCCATCTTTTCGTAGAGACTATTAACCTCGTCTTCTTCTTTCTTGCCTTCGACTGCAAGATAGTTGCTTGAAGCACAGTCGGCGACACCGCCATCGTGGGTCGAGATAAGAAGCCCCATATTCGCAATATCCTTCTCCCAGCTTGTGCCACAAGCTTCAAGGCCAACGATAGGCGTATTGATGGACGAGTTTGCGCCAATTGAAAGCGCACGACCAAGCTCTTCATCATAATCTGGTAGATAATGTACGCGAGCCTTAAGAATTGGATTCTGATCAATCTTGTGAAGCAAATCAATTAGCTTACCATACATGGTTTCGTCGCCAGAATGAACGCGTCCGGCCAAAATATAATGTGCATTATTTTCTTCAAGAATCTTGGCTATACGATCGACGTCCGTGAAAGGCAACCAGGGGCGCTTGTAATCGACGAAGCGACGCTTAAAGTCAAACAAGAAGGCGTCTTCAGGAATCTGCACCGTGTTACCATACTGATCCGTGCGATGACTCAAAACTTCGTTAAGTTTCACGCGAGCGATATTCTTGAGCCTGCGAATATCTGCAGCAGAAATCTTATCCACTTTTTCTTCAAAGTCGATTTCTTCTGGAAGATCGAACTTTGTAAGAATATGATTCTGGTGGTAATATTCCATGATTTCTGGCAAAACCCAGGTCTCAAGATGAACGCCGTTCGTGACAGACTTGAATTTGACCTTATTGCCATTAATATCGTGATAATTCGCAACGCGTGCATGGAGCTTAGAGACGCCACTGCGTAGTTCGGCAATCTCGAGCGTAGGCGTACTGAGACGAATCTGGCCATTATCAAACTGATCGGAAAGCCAGCGCTTAACTGCTTCGGATTTAATGTTAGGGAAGACATACTGCTCAAACTGACTGTAATTGAAGTTTGCTTCTGCGGCCTGAACAAGCGTGTGATTGGTATAAAGGGTGTGCTTGCGTGTATAGACTACGGCTTCATAGAAATCCATGCCGGAGCTTGCGAGTTCATCAAGACGAGCTACAGCAGCGAAGAAAGTTGCAACTTCGTTGAGCTGAATTACGGCTGGCTTACAACCAACAAGCTTCAATGCCTGATAGCCTCCGAAACCGAGCGCAACTTCCTGATAAAGACGATGATCGGAACCGGATTCACCGGAATAAAGTTCACCAAAGTTCGGCTCTGTGATGCAAAGGAAGCGAGATGCGCCAAGCTTCTTCTCGACAACATCAAGCTCCACGGTCGTTGAAGCGGTTTTGATGCGTACCTTATCTACGAAATTAAAACCATAATCCTGGTAATGATGCTCTTCGTGGTAATCTATCTGAGCCAAATCCTTCATGGTTTGATGTGATTCCCATGGATAGAATGGCGTTACTAGCACAAATGGTACCGAAAGCTGCTCGGCGACGCGACGCATATCGGCTGCAAGCACGCCAAGACCGCCGCCACCACGGATACCATTAGATTTATCGTATGTCTCAATTGTCCAGTAGCAATATGGACGCTCTGGCGAAAGACTATGTGTAAGCTTTTCGCGACGAATCGCAGCGTAAAACTCTTCTACATCCTCGACTGTCTCGACTGGATGATAGATTTCTTCGTTAATTAGTTTGTTGTCCACCCTTTTACCTTTTTGTTAATTAATACTAGTATAGCATAAGCGCCTTGGCTATTGCCAGAAAAACGGCTCAGCCTCGGGTTCTTCTTCGTCTCCTAGTTCTTCTTGCTTGACGTAATAATCTGGATCGTCTGGCGAGAGGAGAACGCCGGTGTTTAGATATTCTGTAATGTAATTTGGGACTTCGAAGTACGGTTCGTGAAGACATTCTGCATCGCCATATCCATAATAACCGTCGAGATATCCAAGGCGTTTATGTATGAAGGTGCGAAAATCATTCAACTTGACTGCTGGATCTCCATGTTTAGAGCCAGCCCAACGATCTTGGTTGCGGCGAAATGCACCAGAATCATAAATATCCTTCTCGAGCTCATCAATTAGAGCGTCTATTTTGGAATTAGACAATGAAGCCTGACGAAGCGTAATGTATCGGGTTTGAATTAGGTGGTCCGCAGCGTCGCTACCGTTACGTCTCAGAGCGGCAATCGAATCATTATCAAGAATGGTGTTTTGTTCTGGCGGCAAATCGTAGTATTCGCCGAAGAGATTGTTTGTGCCGAGGGCGATATCGAAATCCCAAGGCGTGAAAATCGCACGATATTTCTCGCCATCCCATTTGAAGGAAAGATAGCAGTTCTTGTAGCCGGAAAGCCCACCGCGTGGAATATCGATATTCTGAGAGAAGTTCGTGAAGAGATGAAAGTCTACGGCATTTTGCATATCGACCGAAGATTCTATAGCCATCTTGTCATCGCCGAACACGCTTTCGAAATAATTCCTCAGGACTTTTGTGGCGATTTTATCATCCACGTCAGTCTCCTGTTTGTAATACTTCAGAATATTGGTTTGTCCGGTTAGGAAGCTGCCGATATCGTCGCCTTCTTCAGCCTTGAACATAATATCTGGATGTTCTTCGTCTGGTATTTCGGACGCGATGCTGTCTGGTGTTGGTTTCGAGCCAAGTAAATATAGGCCTTGATAGCTGTCGTTCATAATGACTTCGACGTAGCGAAATTCGTAGGCATTGCTAACACCGAAGCTATTTTCATTGATATCTGCCCAGAGTTGTGCCGCGAAAGCATCCCGAACCTTTTCGTAGTCGTAATACATACCAGAAAGAATCCAGTTGTCGCTTTCCTTCATGCCTAGCAGTTCTTGCGGATTATCACGTGTATTTTCGCCGACAGATTCTTTCGTGAGTTTGAGGGCTAGATTTGGTTTGTCTACACCAAAAGAAACGTTTCCGCGACGATGCGCTTGTCCGTCGGATTGAATTACGCGGTTAATGGCCTTAGCTCGATTATCAAATAAGGACATCCGGAAGAATTCGTCTTCGCGTGTTTCTGGCGCCTCTCCCGAACTAGTATCGAAAGAAATATTTAGAATAGGCAGTGTTGTAGAAACTAAGTCCAACTTTCGGTACTCGTCCTTGTTATAAACTACAAACTCTATCGGTCGGTTCTGCTCGATATTTTCCTGGTTAATTTGTTCGCCGTGCACGGCTATTTTGTAAGAATTGCTAACCGTGACGAGTGGATTTAACTCATGGAAGCCATTATTAATAATCGAATAATATGCCTTGTCGCCTGCGATATTTAAGTTGTAGCCATTAAATTTAAGACTAGTGATATCTAATTCGCCATTCTCGGAGCGACCTTCAAAAATACTATTCCACTCATCGTCGGAAACATAATAATTACTGAAGGCTTTTGAAGAGCCGTTGCTAGCAAACAAAAAGCCAATAAGACATAATGTCAGTAAAGCGACTAAAACTCCGACAATTCTACGATTCATTAGACGAGATCATCCGCATCATATTGAATAATTGAGAACTTCTCGACGCGCTTGGCATTATTCAGACGATGGGCAAGTTCTTTTGGCTTCTTGACCGTTGCTTCAATTACGTAGTCGATGCCGTTGGTTGTAAAATTGCGACTCTTAATGCGATAACTGCGGCAATATTGACTAAAGATACGGCGAATCTTTTCTTCGATTTCGGCCGAACTGTGAACGATTACAACGAATGGCTTGCGGCCAAAATGCAAGTTTTCAAGAATGATTAGCAAAATCGTGGCAGCAACTGAAGTGATAATGCCGACAGGGAATAACTGACAGCCGCAAACGATGCCAGTGTGAACCGACCAGAGAAGATAAACCATGTCCACCGGGTCTTTAATGGCAGTACGAAAACGAATAATCGCCAAAGCGCCGATCGTACCGAGCGTAATCACGATATTCGACTGCAAACAGAGAATAATTGTCGCGATAAAGAAGGGAATTATGGCAACAGCGATATTGAACGATTTGTTATAGAATGAACGGTGCGAAATAAAACGATAAACGACAAACTCATAAATAGATAAAATCAAAACGACGGTCAAAACGGTTAAAATTGTTAAGACCGAAATCGGCGAGTTCTCATAAACTAGCCCGATATTTTGAAATATTTCACTGATTGAATTCATTAGATTGTCTCCTCTAATCGTTTGCGCCCGAGATAGTATTTCGAAAAGCTACCTTGTTGCTGACCGTATGAACTAATTATATTACGAATGTAGCTTGGCAGGATATCATCAAATTTCACTTCCAACACATGCATATTGTTTTGTAGTAGGGGTATTTTGAGATATTTTCCAGTTGTAAATTTTTCGAACTCGTACGACACGGATATATTCATGTCGAAGGTGATGCGGATGTTTGAAATTGGTTCGACATAGGCTTTGCGGTCATAATCTACAATAATTTTCGGCCTATATAGCTTTGTTGAAATTTCGCCGCAAAATCGCTTTAATAAGTCCTTGTCAGTCGACCAGAGAACGTCCAGATGGTTGCCTTGAATAATTCGGTTACAATCGCCTGGTGAAACTTTACAAGCCAGCTTCTTGCCTAAACCGTTCGACTTCTTCTTGTATTCTAGATGCATGTGCCGACTCGTGCCGCCACCGTAATAGCGGATACGCCACTTCGCGCGTTCTGGTAAGCCGGATGCATTTTGGTAGGCCGAGCTATCGACATAATCATCAAAATATAGACTACGCACATTATAAATCCCGCTTGGGCCGGCATGCGTATCGAGTTTTGCGACTTGAGAAAGACGCTGCTCGAGCATAATAAGCTCTTGCGCAGAGCAGACATACTTCCACTCGTTACGATATTTCGTCATAAAACTCCTAAATTATATCAAGCACACCAAACAGACGAAAACAGAAGCGTTTTAGTCGTCGAGTGAGTCGATAATCTCCGCCTCTTTGCTATTTTTAAAAATAAACAACTTACTAAAGACAAAATTTAAAATAATTACAACAATATTTGCAATAACTTTCATTAAAATCGCATTCCAATGCCAGAGATCAATTGTAACCCACATCATGATGGTTTCGACACCAAGGGTTGCAAGACGAGCCACGATAAAACTGCCAAATTCACGAATGAAATCCTTGTGGCTGGTAGTTTTAGCATCGAAAACACAATACTTGTTAGTAGTGTAAGCAAAAATCACAGCAACGACCCAAGCAATCGTGTTGCTAGCGATAGTCGATAAGCCAACTGCGTTGAATAGGGCAAAAACCAGGATATTTACAACGGTCGAAAGAGCGCCGAAAACCAAATAACGCATCGCTTCAGTTTTCTTGATATACCAATCCACAAAGCTAGCCAAACCGATCTTTTCAAAAATATCTAAAAAGAATCCTTCGGTGTAGTCTGTAGCAATTTGCAAAAAATTACGATTAGTAAGTTTAGCCTGACGCTTCTTGCGCAAGGTATTCTGACGAGATTTTTTCATTACATCTATTATATCAAAAAAAATGCCCCAATTAAGGGGCAAGGTATGTACGAGCGTCATATTCCGACAGCTTCTCTATTGGTTTACCAGTCTCGTCGCAACGCCAATACTTGTTGAACGAATCGCCGTTTCTTTCAAGCGTTGAAACAATTGGGATGTCATAACGATTAAACTGATCGATATTGCGAATCCAGTAATCGCCGAAGTGAACCGGGATGCGCAAACGGGAAGAATTCAAGAACCAATGATCGCCTACAAAGCTAATGTCGATATCTTTGAGAAAATCCGGCAGCTCACTGTCGACGATTTTCGCTCGATAGATTGGAGTGCGAGAATACACGATTCCATCGACCGCGAAGTAATCGCGCGGATCAAGCACGATCAAGATCGGGCCTTCGCCATAATCGCGACCGCAGTAAATGAAATCTCCGAGTTTGCACTCGACGGGAAGACTACCAGCGTGTGAGAAGCGGCACTTATCGCCATCAATTGCCATCTGTTCGCGGTAACATGCCGGCATTAAGTCATCGCCTGCAACAAAAGCGTCGACTTTTGAAGCAAGGCGAGTAATAAGAATTGAATTACTACACATATAACGCCTCCTTTTAAAAGAACGAATACGAATAGATATATTATATCATATTTACTCTATAAAAGCAATAGCAGTATACCTATACAAAGATAAAAGAAACAAAAATATTGGACAAAAAACCGCAAAAGTGCTAATATGAATACATCCGTTGGGGATTCGCCAAGTGGTAAGGCATCGGGTTCTGGTCCCGACATTCGGGGGTTCGAATCCCTCATCCCCAGCCAAGTCAAGAAAACAAGCCTGAAGGGCTTATTTTTTTGACTTGATTGAGAATGGATTCGCTCCACTTCTGGGTTCGTTCAAAACCCGGTTGCGCAGCCACGACGGCGTTTTGTTTATATCCCTCATCCCCAGTTTGGCAGCAACGACGGCGTTTTGTTTATATCCCTCATCCCCACAAAAAAAGACCCCCACTCGGAGGCCTTTTCTTTAAATAAGTTTAGTATGTAATCCCGCTCATGAACATACACTTGCCGTCGGACGAGAACGAACCGCTCATGTAGCCGTCATTGTCTGCCGAACGCCATTCGTACTTGTTCCAAGAACCGACCTCGGTCAAGATGCCATCGACGCCACCCATGTATTCTTTGAATTCTTCATAGCTCACGCCGTCGTCCTTGTTGAGGTTAGCTTTGATTTCACTAACATTATCAAAGGTTACACCCTTCTGCTTTAGTTCGTCTTTGTTGTATTCACCAAGCTGAATATTTACGGTAGTCTTCTTGTTCAGGAAAGTGCTGACATTCATAACGATCGTATGCTCTTCGTCAAAGACCCAAGTATATTTCTCGGTTTCCTTTTCTTCGTTGATTTCTGCTTCTGGAGCGAAACCGAAGGCTGCTTCAACTTCTTCCTTAGTGCTGTCTTTTGTGACTTTCGTCAAACATTCATAGAACTTGCAATTGCCTTTACTGGCTGGGGTAGGGTCAACTACGGAAGAACCCCCGTTGTCGCCGCCATCGAGATCGGCTATGGCTTTCCATGGTGCAATCATAGCTAGGACAATAATGCCACCGAACAAAAGAACGGCAACGATGAAAATAACTACGATAATAATTACGGCCGAATTGCTTTTCTTGCCTTCTGGGACTGCAGGTTGGACTGGCGGAACAGGATTAACTGGTGTGCTCTGAGCCGACTCAGAAGGCTGTGCTGGCTCTGGTGCTGGAACACTTGGTTGGTTTTCGGTTGGCGCTGGATTTGCGCCTGTAGGATTATTACTATCCATATAACTCCTATCATTTAAAATAACTAAGATAATTATACTAAACGCTTAAGACTAATGCCAAGAAAAACCCCGCGATGGTGCGGGGTAAAATTAGGGGTTATTGCTCGGTTGTATTGCCGGCTTTCTCTTAGGAAGGAGCCTTTTATCGCAATCCTCAAGCATTGTGACAAAAAGCTCTACATCCTCGGCATAAGTCAAGCCGCAGGCGCAAGCATAGAAACGGGCATAATCGAGATGTTCGATGAGATATTTCAGGTCATCGGGCTTCTGCAGAAGCGGACTGTCATATTCGATTTTCCCAGACGGCTTGCCTTCGTACTTGTCGAAACGGACATAAATATTCTCATATTCGATCGCTATAATCGTAACAGGAGAAAAGTATCCGTCTTCAATGACGACTACGAAGACCTTCTCGCCAACCGAAAAAGTATCAAACATCGATCGATGTGTCGCAAATAGCGGTGCGCTTTCGGCTTTTGGAATGGCGCGCGAAAGAATTTTCATAGCCGTTTCAGAGGTTTGCAGATCGCACTTTGCCGATTTAAGATTATGTAACGGCGCATCGCGACTGCCATTTCTCTCGAGATACTTCACTTTTGTCTCATAGGCGCAGTGAAGAATCTCCCATTCTTTAAGCATTTTTTCGAGATTCTCCTTGCCAAACAGCCGAAGCGAAAGCTCGTTACTAACAATTACATCGTGCCAACCTGGCGGAAGGACTTTTCGACTGAATTGTTTTGCACTATCTAAAGATCTAGACATAGAAACACCCCCTTTGTGTCGTCTAGCTTGGGTCGATAGTATAACGAAGTGATATAATAATCAATAAAGAGGTCAAGGGAGAATTATGCAATTAACAAAAGAGAATATTCAAAAAATCATGCTAATGGGCTGTGGCTGTATTTTGTTCGCCTGGCTTCTAAATAATGTTTCGAATCTTGGCGTACTTTTCTCTGGAGTCTGGAAACTTTTGGCACCATTTGCGATTGGCGGCATGATTGCTTTCGTCATGAATCTTCCGATGACCAAGATCGAAACCCTGTTAATCGGCAAGAAAACTCTCAAGGAAAGAAAATGGGCGCGCGGTGTCGCAATTGCGATTACCATGATTTTGCTCCTCGGCATCATTAGCTTCATCCTCTTCCTCCTTGTGCCAGAACTCGTAAATAACCTTAAAAGTCTCGCTGAGCAAATCCCAGGCTTCCTCGACGGTATTAAGGTTTGGCTCATGCAAATCGCTAACGATAACCCGAACTGGAAGGCGCAGATTGTAGATATTGCTAACAATCTCACATCGTCAAACAGCGTTCAGAATATCGTAACAAACTCACTCAATAGCCTCATGGACGGCTCAAAAGGCTTTATCTCGAGTGTCACGAGTGGCATTACGACTGCAATCCTTGCCGTTGTCTTTGCAATCTATCTGCTTGGCCAAAAGGAATATCTCATTCGCGGCTCGAAGAAACTCATTTACGCCTTCATGTCGAAGAAATACGCAGATAAAACTGTTGAAATTTTCTCGCTCGCCAACAAAACCTTCGCCGGTTTCGTAAGCGGCCAATGTCTTGAAGCAATCATCCTCAGTGCTATATTCTTCCTCGTGCTCTTCATTGGTGGCTTCCCGTACGCCCTACTTATCTCAGTCATCACCTTTGTCTTGGCCTTCGTTCCGATGCTTGGCGCGACTTTTTCGGCAATCATCGGCGCTGTGCTCATCTTCCCAATCAGCCCAATTCGCGCGATTGTCTTCCTGGTATTGTCCTTTATTATTCAGCAGGTCGAAAACAATCTCATCTATCCAAAGGTCGTTGGCAAATCGGTCGGCTTGGCGGGCATTTGGACCCTGGTCGCGATCATTGTCTTCGGTTCGCTCTTCGGCATTATCGGCATGGTGATTGGCTTACCGATTGCTTCGATCGCTTATGCCTTGCTTGGCGAAACAATCAACAAAAAACTAGAAGAGAAACGCCTCAAGCGTAAAATCGAACAGGCGCAAACCCAGCCAACTCGAACCGCCAAAAAAGAGATATAAACAATCAACATCTGCAAAAATCTCAAAGTCGCACAACAAAAAATATCCCCGCATTGCTGCGGGGATATAACGTATGTCCGAAACGATTAGCTGAAGCAATTTTCAAACTGCTTCCAGACTGCGACAACTTTGGTCAGGCTCGGGTCGATCGTGACCTTGAATTTGCCCTTTCCTTTCATCTTCGACAGAATGCCAAAGAGGCGTCCCATCACGCTGAATTCGCTGTCGGTAAGGCCGCTAAACTTTTCGCCGATGCGACGAGACCACTTCAGAGCTGCTTCGAGGTCAAAAGAGCGTGCGTCGTAGTTGAGAGCTTTCAGAACGACGTATTCGCCACTCGGAACAACCGAGAAGGTTGGCAGCTCGCGAGTATCGATCTCACGCTGCATTTCCGCCCGCTTCTTTCTGAGTGATTCAAGCTCTTCTGAATAGCGCTTTAGGTCATACTGCGCACCGTCAAGGTCGGATGCGGCTTGACCCACATCCATCTTCGCGCGACGGAGCTTTTCTGTAGCGCGTTCGACGCGTTCCTCGGCCCTGGTTTTTGCAACCTGCTTCTCAGTCACGCGGGACTGTGCGTCTCCGACTTTTTTGGAGAGCGCATTAATCTCGGCCTCAAGCTTTTTGAGCTCAGCACGAGATGCGCCGGTATCGACGGTTTCGTAGCGCTCGCCAGCGGCTTCATCTGCTTCGAGCTGGCCAAGAGCATACTGAACGCCTTCGCCAATGTGCTTGGCGAGAAAGTCCAGAAAATCCTCCGGCTCTTCCTCGGCGGGAGCTCTCTTAGTCTTTTCGACGCAGCCAGCAACGAAGAGTTCGGGACTATCCTTGCTGACAATATGAACGACTTCGATGCGACCCTTGCCGGAAGGCTTAGGAATATCCGTCAGGGGTGTCTGAGGGGCAGAAGCGGATTCGACTGCCGCAGATTTTGCTGCAGCGGGAGAACCCTTTTTCTTGTACAGGGCCTCAATCCTAGCCTCGGCGTCAATGTCTTCAAAAAGCATATGGATTCTTTTTTCGACATAAAACGGTGCGGTCTTGAGCTCTGCGCAGATGTCCTGCATGCTGCGCTCGGATTCGATTGCCTGCTCGACGAATTCCACGTCAAATTCGAGCTTCTTCTGAATATTGACTCTCATATGCAAGTCCTCCTATTTGAAATGTGTCCAGTAAAAACCGGAAGTCGGATTGTACATACGTTTTTTAAGGTGCGATAAAAAGAACGACAAAACGTAGTATGTCTATATTATATCACAAAAAGCTAAATCTGTAAAGAGACAGGGCGCTCTCTGTGTGCTAGAATATACCCATGAAAGCAGAGCATCTCAGCTTATCTTTTGGCGCGAGGCCGATCTATCAAGATTGCGGCTTTATTTTGGAGCCAAGGGATAAAGTCGGGATCGTTGGTGTGAATGGCGCCGGCAAAAGTACCTTATTTAAGGTGATTCTCGGCATCGAAAAACTCGATGAGGGAACCATTGAGCTACCTGCGCTTCGCATCGGCTTCTTGCCACAGGAAATCAAAATCGACAAGATTCACGACGAAACAACTGTTTGGGACTATATCGCGGCTGCTCGCCCAGTCGATGAACTTCAGGCTAAAATCGGCGAAGAATACGAAAAACTCGCCAAATATCCAGAGAGCAAAGTCATTATGGATCGCATCATGCAGATTCAAGACGACATCGATAACTGCGATATGGCAAATATGGATGTTGAATTGCTTAAAATCATCGAGAAAATGGGGCTGCAAGATATTGTAGACAAAAAGATGGCCGAGCTATCCGGCGGCCAAAAGACCAAAGTTGCATTTGCGCGTGTGCTGTTCGAAAACGCCGGTCTACTTCTGCTCGATGAGCCTACAAACCACCTTGATGTCTCCACGCGTCAATTTGTCGCAAATTACCTCCGTAATTACCGTGGTATGGTTCTTGTAATATCGCACGATGCAGATTTTCTCGACACGGTATGTAATAATACACTATTTTTGAACAAAATCACCCACAAAACTAAGGTTTATCGTGGCAATTATTCCGAGTTTAGAAAACAACGCGCTAACGAACTTGCCGAGCAAGAAAAACGCATTACTGAGCAGGAGCGCGAGATTAAACGCATGGAAGAATTCGTGATGCGCACCAAAGCTGCCAAGCGATCCAATACAGCCTTTATTCGTCAGGGTCAGGTCCGCGAAAAACAGCTTGAGAAGAAGCTCGAACAGCTCGAAGTACGTGAAGAAGTCTATCAGAAAGTCGAGATGAATATCAGTCCATCCAAGCAGAGCGGCAAAACACCACTAGAAGTACAAAATCTCAGTTTTGCCTATCCGGACGGCCCACAACTTCACAATAAGCTATCCTTCAGCCTGACACGTGGTGAAAAATTCCTCATCGTGGGCGAAAACGGTGCAGGCAAATCTACATTGCTCAAGCTAATAGTGGGTCAGCTGCAACCAAACGAGGGCAGTATTATCATGAGCCAAAATACCACTGTCGCCTATTATGCCCAGGAGTTTGAAATCTTGAACGAAAAAGAAACCATCATGGACAATGTGAAGTCTTATGATTTTACCGAGACTGAGACCCGTTCCATGCTCGCAAACTTCCTTTTCCATGATGACGAAGTGTTCAAACGTGTTTCAGTGCTATCGCCGGGCGAAAAGGCACGCGTTGCGCTCTGCAAAACCCTCATGAAGCGCGCTAATCTAATCATTCTCGATGAGCCAACGAACCATTTCGACCCAGAAACGCAGAAGATTATTGGGGAGAATTTCCACGATTATGACGGCACAATCATCATGGTGAGCCACAATCCAAGCTTCGTAGAGCAGATCGGTATTACGCGCATGCTGATTTTGCCGCCGCGCGACGAAAAAGAACCAAAACTTGCCCTGATTAAAAATTACTCGCGCGAGCTTCTCGACTACTATTATTACCTAAACTCGGATTTGATATAATTTACTTATGTTTACGAAGATCTTGCTAACATTTCTAATCTCTATGGTGCCAATCATCGAACTCCGCGGCGCTGTACCTTTTGGTGTCGCCATGGGCGTGAATCCTTTTGTGGCACTCGCAGTTAGTATCGTTGGCAATATGATCCCAGTACCATTCATCTATCTATTTGCGCGCAAGTTTCTCGAATGGGGCAAAGATGTCAAATTCCTGTCAAAATTCTGCAAATGGATCCTCAAAAAAGGCGAAAAAGGCGGCAAAAAACTTACCGAGAAAACCGGCCAATCGGTCTATTTTGCGCTAGTGCTATTCGTTGGCATCCCGCTACCTGGTACGGGTGCTTGGACGGGCACACTTGCCGCAAGCTTGCTTGATCTAGATCATAAGAAAACTACAATCGCCGTCTCGTGCGGTATCGCGCTTGCTGGCGCAATCATGCTTACATTGAGTCTCCTCGGACTCGCAGCTTTAGGCTAACCCTTTACATTTCCGCCAAAATTTGCTAGAATACTTCATAGAGTTTCGCAAACTTCGGTGGCAGATGCTGAGCCCTGAAGTTTATTTCAGCAAATAATAATTTAAGAAAAGGATTTTTTGTGCCAACAATCAATCAGTTAGTACGTAAACCACGTGCAAAGGCTGCAAAGAAAAGCAAGTCCCCAGCTCTTGGTTCTATCGTCAATACGCTCAAAACGCGTTACTACAAGCAGGCCGCTCCACTTAAGCGCGGTGTTTGTATTAAAGTTACAACTAAGACTCCAAAGAAACCTAACTCCGCTATGCGTAAGGTCGCTCGTGTCCGCCTAACCAACGGTCAGGAAGTTTGGGCCTACATCGGCGGCGAAGGTCACAACCTTCAGGAGCACGCAGTTGTTCTCGTTCGTGGTGGTCGCGTTCCTGATCTTCCAGGTGTTCGCTATCACATCGTTCGTGGTACGCTCGATCTTCAGGGCGTTAACGGCCGCAAGCAGGGTCGTTCTAAGTACGGCGCAAAGAAGGAGGATAAGTAGTTATGCCACGTAAAGTTACTAGCAGCCTTCAGCGCAAAGTTATGCCAGATCGCAAATACCAGAGCGTATTGGTATCCCGCCTAATCAACCGCTCGATGCTCGACGGTAAGAAGCCTTCTGCAGAGCGTGCAGTCTACGCCGCCATCGAAGGTGCAGCCAAGAAGCTTAAGAGCGAAAATCCTGTCGAAGTACTCGAACAGGCAATCAAGAATATCAGCCCAGATTTCGAAGTTAAGAGCCGCCGCGTCGGTGGTGCAAACTACCAGATTCCATTCCCAATCAATGGTCATCGCCAGCTCCACTTTGCAATGATGTGGCTCGTCACTGCCGCTCGTGGCCGCAACGGTATGCCATATGCTAAGCGTCTCGAAGCCGAAATCGTTGATGCATACAACGAAACCGGTACCGCCTTCAAGAAGAAGGAAGATACGCACCGTATGGCAGAAGCCAACCGCGCATTCGCACACTTTGCACGCGGCTAATACGGTTAGTCAAAAGATCCGCTCGCAAGGGCGGATTTTTGGTGGAAAAATGAAGGAAAATACTTGCGCTTAAATCAATAAAATCGTATAATACTCTAAGAGTTAGTGGAAAATAAAAATATAATACAAAACAAAAACCGCGAGAGATAAGGTTTTTTATGGCGCTAGAACGCGCATCTCGATTTGAGAGGACGAAAGCCGTAATAGGCTTGAGTGCATTGGCTGGCATCGGCGTATTCGCTGCGGCCATATATAACGGTCAAATATCAGCAGATCGCACTGACGACGGCGCAGCAATCATAGTAGATTGCGATAGCCAAGCAAACGACAGCGAACTGTATAACGAATACAATAACCTAGGCTCACTAGGCATGTTTGATACGATTGGTTTTACGTCAATCAATGGTGGTAATCACGCAGGAGGCGCCGCAACAGTCAGCTTTACGGGTAACGGTCATGTTATCGGCGAATCGGGAAGAACAAGCGTATTCTATGCAGAACAACTATCCAATAATTCATTCGGCTGGAATACGGATATGTCCAACAGCGATTCAATGCTCGTACTAGGAAAAACAGTGTCCTTGAGTACAGCTAACGATTGGACAAATAATCCACAATATACTATCGCCGGTTCAACATTGCCAGCTTCGAAATTCGCATCATCGGTCGCAACAACCGCAGAAGATACTGCTACAAATATATATAAAGAAGACGGCGTAGGATTCATGGACCTAGGCGGACTCCAAGAAAATGCAAAAACGCTCAACATGAATCTTGCATCACAGTTCACAGAAGACCAAAACGCAACCTATAACTCCAGCGCGCAATCGCACGAACAATATGTTATTAATGTTACCGGCACTGGCCTCGCCGTTGTAAACTTGAGCATCCGCCATGCTACAGGCTGGGATCCAGGCATTCAGGTAAACGGTCTCAGCTCCGGTCAAACCCTTATCATTAATGTCGATACTCAGACCTATGACGAAAATGCATCCATCGGAACAATCGTCAACAACGGCGCCTCTGATGCAAATATCATCTTGAATATCGGCGACTCGACCAAACGCGACAAGCAATTTGCCGGCAATTTAAGCTTTGGCGGGGGTGCAGCCTATTTGCTAGCACCGTCTGCAACCGTAGAAGTAAATGGCCAAGCAAACGGAACCATTATTGCGAATATCGTAAACGCAAATTACTCCAATCTAGGACAAAAATACTTTAACGGTATCTTCCCAATAACAGTCCCTCAAGAAACTTTCGATTCCTGTGATGTACCAAGTACAGTAACCCTCACGGTCGAACACTATCATCAAGGCGAAGAACAGCCATTCGCAACTACCACTCAGACGTATGATGCTGGCGATCCATATGATGCCGAAACGGTCGACGAAGACTACTATGAATATCTCGGCGTCAGATCAGGTTCGCAGCCAAAGTCTGGAAATTCAATTGACGCCGACATGACGGTTCAACTCGAATATGCTATGACCACGAACGAATTCTGGCTAGAATACCGTAGTACCGAAGAAGGTCACGAGATGCTTGGCTCCGAAAAGCTAAATCCATATTCGCTCGAAACACTCACTATCACACCGCCAATAATCGACGGCTATGCCTACAAAGAAGCGAGTGGTTCACTTTCGGGACAAGGTAAAGACTTCGCTAACCCAACCATCCTGTACTACGATCCAGTTCCAGCCGAAGTTACGCTAACAGTCGAGCACTATAGGGCAGACGAAACCAGGCCATTCAGAACCACTGAACAAGAGTATACCGCTGGACAGGACTACGAAGCCCAAACTGTAGACTTAGATTGGTACGAATACGACCAGGTCAAAGCAGATTCTGAATATGGCAAGGCAGGCACAATTAACAGCGATATTACTGTAAAGCTTCAATATCGCCAGCAAAATATCCGCTTCCCAATCGATTGCTATAGCACCGAAGAAGGTAATCCAAAAATCGGATATTCCATTGCAAATGCAAATGCACTTGATGAATTCACGGTGATCCCAATCCAAATCGAAGGCTACACCTTTAAATATGCTAGCGCCGACATGACTGGCCAAGGAAAGGACTTCGTCGGCGGCATTTCGCTCTACTATGAGCCAAATTCGGAACCAGATCCAGATCCAGACCCAGACCCAGACGATCCGCAACCATCGCCAGACGAAGGCGGAGACGCAGACGACAAAACTACGCCAAATACTTCAGATGGAATTGTCAAATATATTACTACTTCGAGCGCAGTCGCAATCTTGCTCGGACTAATCGTAGTCCGCAAGCGTCGCGCCTAAAAACAAATAGCCACCGGAAATAGCCGGTGGTTTTTTGCAGCCAAAACAAGCTCGCTTATGCTAAAATAGAATCAATTGGAGGTAAAAATGCGCATAAGTAAGCGTTTAGTATTAGGCATAGCTATTCCTATACTAATTTTAGGGTTGGGCCTCATTTTGGTGTTCGCTATTTTTAAGACCGCAAGGGTTTATATTATGGTTGCACCCGAAAGCGCCACAATCACAATCAACGGTATTAAATACAAAAACGGAGTTCATAATCTGTTTCCAGGCAAGAAAACTGTCAGGGTTAGCGGCGAAAATATCGAGGACTACGAAACAGAGTTCGAAATCGGACTATTCCAAACCAAAAGAGTTGCAGTTTATAGGCCATACCTCAAAAAGAAAGCCGGTGTATGCACCGTGCCAGACGTAGTCGGCGTTGATTCTTTGAAATATTGTTCTGACGAAAGCTACGACGAATATATCAAGAGCCGCAGCGATTATCTTGTGCTCAAAATGCTTTCAAGCGAGCGGGACGATCCAAAAGCCGTCGAATTCCTCCAGAAAATCGAAAAGGCGCGAAAAATCTTCAACGATCTTCCAACCGAATTTAACAATACGATTACCACTGGCGAAGGCGCAAACACGCGCTGGACAATAGAAAGGGCATACCTCTCAGACTATAGTCAGAATCCAAACTGCCCAGCTGCCATATGTATCCTCCTTAAAGCGCCAAATCCAAAAAAGGTAAAAATCGATGACATGATTCGCGACCGCGGATACAATCCAGACGATTATTACATTGTGGAGAAGAAAATAAATGACTAAAAGAAGGCACAAACTCAGCAAAAAGACCAAGATTATTCTGGCCATCATACCAATCGTCTTAGTTTTTGCCGGCGCATTTTTAGCACAAAAAATCTACGCTTATAGCGGCAAGAACGAGTTCAATGCTAACGGCATTCGCTATTACGATCCAGAAGAATGTAATAAGGATGGCGGCGGTAAATTTACGAAGCTGCCAGGCGATAATACCGAAGAAAAAATCTGGAACTACCTCATTTCTCTAGGCT
Source organism: Candidatus Nanosyncoccaceae bacterium (assembly GCA_045536655.1). GTDB lineage: Bacteria > Patescibacteriota > Saccharimonadia > Saccharimonadales > Saccharimonadaceae > UBA2834. Next base: position 42,308 of record JAZSOA010000012.1, read on the forward strand.
TTAATGACGCGCAAACTGCAGGCCTAATGGGCAACTTCGAAGCCGAGTCGGGTAACAACCCGGTGCGCGAGGTTGACAATAACTGTTGGGGTCTCGCCATGATTTGTCGTTCAAGTGGCCAATACGAATCGTCTCGCCAAGCTTTCCAGGACGCCGGATTAGGTCAATACGTCGGCCATCCGACAGCCTATTCTGTACCGGAAGGTGAACAAAATATCCCAGAGGGCGACCTTGACGCAGTTATTCAGCTCATGGTGGACTGGATTATCAAGATTTGCGACGAAAACCGCTATATCTATGACGGCACTTATACTGAATGGATCAAAACAGCGCAGACTCCAGAAGAGGCGGCAGAAATCTTTACGGTCACTTACGAAAGGCCAGTCTGCCATGTTTCCGCATGGGGTAGCCGCTGCGTTCGACCACAACACGTCGGTTCGCAATGGGATACAAGGTATGATGGCTATCAGGATCTAGATAGACGTCGCGAACACGCACGTGGTTTTTATGATAAATATTCCGGCAACGGCACGAGCGTAAGCTCCACTAGCTCCGCACTAGGTTCAAGTACGGGCGGCAACGTCACGATGATTGGCGACTCAATTACCAACATGTCCACCAACGCCATCAAGAGTCGCTTGCCAGACATCGACATTCATTCGCAGGGCAGCAAGCATATGTTCATGCAGGGTACACCGACCACCGGTGGTGATTCTGGCGCCAAGATTCTAGCTGATATCGTCCAAAAGGGTGAACTCCGCGATGTACTTGTTGTCGCACTCGGCACGAATGACCCAGGTGCGCTAACGCAAGATAGAATTCAAACCGAAATTGTCGATAAAGCCCTCAACGAAGGCGGCGCAAGCAAGGTCATCTTCGTCAACAATGCCGAAGTAGTCAGCACTAATGGATATATTCAGAATAACGACGTCTTCACGGCCGTCGCAAACGCCAACCCGGACGTCGAAGTAGCTGACTGGGCTGCAATTATTCGCGATGACCCAGGACTATTAAATTCTGGCGATGTCCACCCAACCGGCGCCGGCATGGATCGTTTTAGCCAACTTATCTACGATTCGGTCGGCTCCTTACTAGGTAGCTTAAGCTCAAAGAGTAGCGGTTGTAACTGTGCCAAGACCGGATCGGCCAACTTTGCTGGCGGCCTCACCGAAGAACAAGCCGAGGCACTGGCAAACGATTACAATACTGGTGCAATCAGTCGCTGGAGCACGCCAGGCAACGAGACCTACGATGTTTATAATAACTGCGTATCATTTTCGAAATACATTACGCGCGTCATGACAGATCTCAACTGGGGCGGCGGCAACGGTCGCGACATCGTTAATAACATGAAGGCTAACAACCCAGAACTTGAAACCGGCACCGAGCCAAGGCCATTCGCGATTTTCTCGACTGGTAACCACACCGGCTTCGTCGTGGCCGTTAATGGCGATGATGTCATGACGGTTGAATCCGCCTGGCCATACGCCGGCAACCCACAAGGCCACAACGCTATCATTTATCATAAAAACAAAGCCAACCTCTCTAACGGTAGCTACTCATTCGTCTATATCGAAGATCACCTAGATGCTCAGAAATTTGGCGAAGCTATCGGCGGTGGCGCCATTTCTACAACCAGCTCCGAATCAGCCGCATTAGTTAACGTCAGTTGGCAGGATGGTTGGATTACGCAGGGCATCGAAGGCTACGTCAAAGAAACCCCAGATAGCCACGGCGTAACTCCTATCGACAACTCGCCAAATCTGAACTACACGACTCAAAGCCCAAAGAACGGCACAGTAGGTCCAAACAAGATTACTCTACACTCAGTCGAAGGCCACAATGATAGTTCAGGTATCGCCGTATATAATGCGAGCGCAGCGCCGCTATCACACTTTACGATCGACTTGAAAAACAAGAAGACCTATCAGCACTTGCCAATTAATAAGCCAGCTTGCGGCGTCGCATCGCATGACCAAACCGCGGGCGTCCAGATTGAAATTATGGGCTTCTCGACATCTGGCAGCAATGGATTTAGCGATGACTGGTATCTTGAAAATGATTCTGCCTTTGGCGCCCCAGAATGGGCCTACCTTGGTAAGTTGCTCGTCGCAATTTCAGAAGAAACGGGCATTCCGCTCACTTCTGACGTCGATTGGTCAACGGTAAATCGCCTCGATGCGACTGCCTTTGCAGACTACGAGGGTGTCCTAGGCCACCGCCATGTTCCAAACAACGATCATACTGATCCAGGCAATATTTGGAGCAAGATTTCAGAACAACTCGACAGCATCATAGCTGGCCAAACCAACGGTGCATGTAATACTCTCGGAGGCACCTGGTCAGGCAACTTCCCATTCCTCTTCCAATGCGAAAGCAGCTGGAAAGATAGCACCTGGTCGGGCGGCACCTTCTGTAATGCAGGCTGCGGCGTAACATCTATGGCAATGGTAGTAAGTGCACTCACTGGCGAACTCAAAACACCACCAGATCTAACCTCAGTTATCGATTGTGATACCACCGCCTCCGGAGCCTGCTTGGAGACCTATGCACAAAAATTCAATCTACAATCCGTGCACTTCAGCGACACCGAACATCTCGGTACAGGCTCAAGTACAGCACAAATCAAACAAGCCTTCGAAAAATACCTCAATGATGGTTATATTGTGATTACATCCGGATATTCGTCAAGCGACTCGTTTAGCAATGCGACACGCAACCCATTCTCGAACAATGGCCACTACATCGTGTTCTATGGCATCGATAACGAAGGCAACTGGCTGATCGCCGATCCGGGCGGAAAGAACCGCGACTGGGCGGCAGAATGTACAGAAATCGGCAAATGTACCGCGCATGATAACGGCATGGTGCCAGAAGACATTATCGAAGGCGGCATTCAGCGTAAAGATAGCACTGGAGTTAGAGCTTGGGCATTTAAGAAGTAAAGGAGTAACCATGCAAAACGACAAAAGAAGAAACACTATCATTGCAATCGCGCTGGCTATAGGCCTAGTCGTAGTATTAATCATCGTATGGATTGTCCAAGGCCTTAATAATCGAGGCAAAACCGGCGACGAAGCCACCGATCAAGACAAGGTTATTACTACAGATGTCTCAAATATCACTAATCATGGCTTCCCAGAAAAGCTATATAAAGATTTCTCAAGCGATTTCTATGATGCAATGAGCGTAATTAACCCTACCTGCAATAAAAATGCCACTGCTAAAAACATTACAGATGGCGACGAGAGCCTTACTTTCGATATCGTCCGCTGCAACGAAACCTACAACGTCGAAGTATCGAACGATGGCAAGAACTACAACTTTACCATTTCAAAGAATGGTGAAGCGCTCGTAAACTACGACTCATCCAAAAAAGGCAAAACTTATGTGAGTGCAAACCAAATTGTAAAATTCTTGCCAATGTCCATCAAAGCCGAAGGTGGTGCAGATGTGACCATTACGCTTCCGAACAAAGCTAATCCAACTGAACTCCAAGTCGGCGTCGATAATTGCGGTAGCCAAGACAAGAAAAACAAGGCCGTCGAAGCCGCCAAAGCCGCACTCGAACTCTCCGGTTTCAATCCAGAAGAATTCACTTACAACACGCCAGACTACTGCGACAAGAACTCATAAAACAAGCTTCAGAAACTCGTTGAAAAACACCTGTAATATGTGCTAATATAGTAAACAGCACACAACGGCTTTAATTACTGTTGTCTAAATAATTTAAAGGAAATATATGGCAAATAAAGAAGAAAACCTATCTATGTATAGGAACATTGGTATTATCGCGCATATTGATGCCGGTAAGACCACCACTTCCGAGGCTATCCTTTATCGTACCGGTCTTAAGCACAAGATCGACCTCGTTAAGGGTGATACCGGTGGTGCAACAACCGACTGGATGGAACAGGAAAAGGAGCGCGGTATTACGATTACCTCCGCTGCTGTTACTGCTCACTGGAAGGGCCACAAGATCAACATTATCGATACCCCAGGCCACATCGACTTTACCGCTGAGGTCGAGCGCTCACTTCGCGTTCTCGACGGCGCCGTAGTTGTCTTCGATGGTAAGATGGGCGTCGAAGCTCAGTCTGAAACCGTTTGGCGCCAGGCCGACAAGTACGGTGTTCCACGCATCTGCTTCGTCAACAAGATCAACCAGATCGGTGGCGACTTCTACAAGTCCCTCGAATCTATCCGCAAGCGCCTTTCAAAGAACGCTTTCGCAATTCACCTTCCAATTGGTTTCGAAAAGGATATCTGCGGTGTCGTAGACCTTATCGACATGAAGGCTTACACTTACAAAGATTACGCTGATCATGAGCTTACTGTTGGCGAAATCCCAGCAGACATGGTCGACAAGGCAAAACAGTATCGCTCGATGCTTGTCGAGGAAGCTGTTCAGGCTGACGAAGACCTCATGAACAAGTTCTTCGAAGAAGGTGAAGAATCTATCACTGTCGACGAACTCAAGAAAGCTCTCCGCAAGCGCATTATCGATGGTCAGTTCTACCTAGTTACTGGTGGTGATGGTCGCGGTGTTATCGTTGAGAAGGTTCTTGACCTTGTTACCGATTTCTTGCCAGCCCCAACCGATATTCCTGCCATTCTTGGTAAGAATCCTAAGACCGGCGAAGACATTGTTCGCCACGCAGACGCCAAAGAACCTCTAACCGCTCTCGCATTCAAGATCGCAACCGACCCATTCGTTGGTAAGCTCATCTTCGTTCGCGTTTACTCTGGTAAGCTCGCCGCAGGTAGCTACATTCTTAACGCTACTACCGGCAACAAAGAGCGCGTTGGCCGTCTCGTTCGTATGTTCGCAGATAAGCGCGAAGATATCGACGAAATCGGCGCTGGCGATATCGCAGCTGTCGTAGGTTTGAAAGACACTACAACTGGTACCACACTTTGCGATCCAGCCAACCCAATCCACCTCGAATCAATCGAGTTCCCAGAACCACCTGTATCTATTGCCGTCGAACCAAAATCTAAGGCTGACCAGGAAAAGATGGGCATCGGTCTTGGTAAGCTCGCAGAAGAGGATCCAACCTTCAAGGTTCACACCGACGAAGAAACCGGCCAGACCATTATTTCCGGCATGGGCGAGCTCCACTTGGATATTATTATCGACCGCTTGAAGCGTGAATTTAACGTCGAATGTAACACTGGTGAGCCTCAGGTTGCTTACCGCGAAACCATTCGTGGTACCGCCGAAGGTCACGGCTTCCACAAGAAGCAGTCCGGTGGTCGTGGTCAGTACGGTGACGTTTGGGTTAAGTTTGAGCCAAACGAGCAGGGTAAGGGCTTCGAGTTCATCGATCAGATTAAGGGTGGTGTCGTTCCTCAGGAATATCGCAAGCCAACCATGGAGGGTATCAAAGAAACCCTCGATGGTGGTGTTATCGCAGGCTACCCAGTAATCGACGTCAAGGCAACCCTCTATGATGGTAGCTACCACGATGTCGACTCTAGCGAACTTGCCTTCCACCTTGCTGGCGTCCTCGCAACTCGCGAAGGTATTAAGAATGCACGCCCAGTTCTTCTTGAGCCTATCATGAAGATCGAAATCACCACCCCAGAAGACTTCATGGGTGATGTAATTGGCGACTTGAACGCTCGCCGTGGCCGCGTCGATGAGATGGAAGACCGCGATAATGGCGTCAAGATCATCAAGGGCTTCGTCCCTCTAGCAAACATGTTTGGTTATACATCCGACCTTCGTGGCATGAGCCAGGGTCGCGCCGCTTCTACCATGGAAATCCACGGTTACGAAGAGGTTCCACCGAACATCGCTCAGGAAATTATAGAGAAGAGGAACTCTAAGTAATATCCGCAGAAATAATCCGCTCCGAAAGGGGCGGATTTTTGTTGTATTTGACCAATATTAATTAAAATGTCATAATATACTCAGCATTTATCTAATGCACATTAAAAAAGAAAGGTGGTGTTTGTTTTCTTATGGAAGTAAGACAACAGACCAGAATCCAGAAGAAGCATGCCAAGATGGCAGCAAAGAAGGCCGCAAAAGAAGCCGGCGTTCCAATGCCAAAGCCCGCAAGAGTTCCAAGAGCCAGAAAGAAAACCGAGACTAAATCCAAAAGAACTCCACAGCCAAGACCGACGCTAGGCACACCGAGTATCGTCCGCACGCACGTTGAGCTTCTTAGGCTCATGGAGGAAGAGAAGAATACGCTTCTCAGTCCCAACGATATCGACTATCCGGACAAGCCGGCATACGAGATGGAATTCTATGTTTCAAACAACATCAAGTATCTCGACAAAACTCTGGATTTTCCTGAGGAAAGCGTAACTTTTCTTGACCCCAAAAAGACATGTACCGATCTCTATAAAATGCTTACAGATATCGGATACAAGACAATCGTCGCCAAGATTAAGAAAGGTATCGACTATTCTTTGCGTATATTTATTTACGAAAAGGACCAAAATCCGCTGTTTCGCTACTACGAGACAGAAAAACAACCAAATATTCTAGATCATCGCAGCGTTCGAACTATGAACGCAACGCTCACGATGGACCTTTTCCTCATCGACGAATACAACACCAAACTCTTCCTTACAAACATTGACGGCAATCGTATTAGTGTCGGTTCATACAACCTCGACGCTTCAATGATCTCGCTCGACATCACGAATGCTACGGCCGCATTTGCTAAAGATATAGAGTACGCAATGCGTTGTGCGCTGCTTGTTTCGAAAGAAGGCAAGCTTTACAAGCTCTCAAAAGAATATTTCGAAGGCGACATGATCGCAATGTTCCTTCCAGCAAGAATCACTAGATAAATCGCTCGCTCCAGCCCCCAAGCGGACTGGAGCTTTTTCTTGCAAATTGACAAACTCACTAATTACGATATAATATCAACACGCTCACCTCAGTGAGTAGTACTTTTAAAAGGAGAAATTGCAATGAAAATCAAAATGTTGCTCGACGACAATCCGATGCATTTCCAGTATGGCAAGGAGAGCTACACGCTTTCCATCGAGCTCGTCGACAAACTCCCGATTCTGCCGATTCCAATCCGTTTTCCTGCCCTCAAAGCAATTCGCATTCACAAAATCAAAGCTAACGGGCTGGTTTCCGACTACTACATCCCCAGATGTTTCTCTCGCAAACGCTCCAACTATTTCCAGCTCAGCAAGCAAGATTTCTTGCGCTTCAAGCCCAAAGATATGGTTGGTAACGCCTACGAAGTTACATTTTTCGAGAATCCGAGCAAGGATATCCAGGATTACGCACTCGAAATCTCTCAGAAGTCCACAAATCCGCTAGATAATACATTTGGCTTACGCTGCGTAAACAACAAAGAGCAAGAGTTGACCTACAATAAGCAGATATTTGCCTGCGAAGAAGAAAAATTTGAACTCTTCGAACAAGCCGAAGAATTCGCTATGGATTACCAGTACTACGTCAAAACCATAGCGCTACTCTCAGCGTTAATCGAGCAAAAGCCGAATACGCAAATTCCCGAAATTCTACCCAATGCACCGCTCGGCATGACGATAGGAGCGATCGAAAGCTTCACGACCGCATCAAACACCTACTTTAAAGGTGAAGATATCGCAATTATTACGAGCGGAAAGCCGGATTTTCTCGAAAACAAGAAATATTCCATGGTGACAGTTACGAGAACGAAACTCGGCCAAGAAAAGCCTACAGCTATCGACTTGTATTTGTTTGAAGAATCTGATGATATAGCCTTCAGAATCCTTTATGAAGACAAGCCTAGCTTTATGAGTTTCAATGGCAGCAAGTTTAAGATTTCATTCCAGACAAACCCAGAATACCCAACAAGCATTTTAGCCGTCTATAAGAATAAAGATTCCATTCTCGAACTTCAATTAGAATATTCGCTAGACGCAAAGAATGGACTCAACGGCCTGGACGGCAATACAAAAGATGCCATCAGCAAAATCATTGCAGTATCCTAAAAACATATCCGCCGGCAAAACCGGCGGATTTTTATAGCACATATACTTATTTTGTCAATCTAAAATACAGATAAGAATGCTTTACACTTTGCAAAAAATCATATAAAATATACGCATACATAGCTTTGGGCTGGTTAATATTAGCGCCCAAAATTATTTAATAAACTAAAGGAGAAACTAAAAACTATGGCAAATTTCGACCGTAGCAAGCCACATCTCAACGTTGGTACCATGGGTCACGTCGACCACGGTAAAACAACCTTGACTGCTGCTATTACAACCGTTCTCGCGAAGAAACTTCCTTCCGAGATCAACAAGCAGGTCGCTTACGATCAGATCGATAACGCTCCAGAAGAAAAGGCTCGTGGTATTACCATTGCAACCTCTCACCAGGAGTACGAAACCGAAAAGCGTCACTACGCTCACGTTGATATGCCAGGCCACGCCGACTATATCAAGAACATGATTACCGGTGCCGCCCAGATCGATGGTGCTATCCTCGTAGTCGCTGCTAACGATGGTCCACTTCCACAGACCCGTGAGCACGTTCTCTTGGCACACCAGGTCAACGTTCCAAAGATCATTGTTTTCTTGAACAAGATGGATCTCGCTGACCCAGAACTCGTCGAGCTCGTCGAAGAAGACGTTCGCGATCTTCTTGAAAAGAACGGCTTTGACCGCAACTGCCCAATCATCAAGGGTTCCGCTCTTGGTGCAATCGACGGCAATGAAAAAGACGAAGAAGCTGTCATGGAACTTCTCAAGGCCATGGACGAATACTTCGAACTTCCAGAACGCGATCTTGACAAGGACTTCTTGATGCCAATCGAAGACGTCTTCTCGATCAAGGGTCGTGGTACCGTTGCGACCGGTCGTATCGAACAGGGTGTTGTCAAGCTTAACGACGAAGTTGAAATCGTTGGTCTTAAGGAAACTCAGAAGTCGGTTGTTACCGGTATCGAGGCCTTCCATAAGACTCTCGACGAAGGCGAAGCTGGCGATAACGCTGGTCTCCTCCTCCGCGGTATTGAACGCGATCAGATCGAACGTGGCCAGGTTATCTGCAAGCCAGGTTCTATCACCCCACACACCGAATTTGTAGCACAGGTTTACATTCTTAAGAAAGAAGAAGGTGGCCGCCATACTCCATTCCAGAATGGTTACAAGCCACAGTTCTACTTCCGCACTACGGATGTTACTGGTGAAGTCGAGCTTCCAAAGGATAAGGAAATCGTCATGCCTGGCGATAACGTTACCTTCAGCGTCAAGCTTCAGGCTCCAATCGCTATGAACAACAACGACCGCTTTGCTATCCGCGAAGGTGGCCGCACGGTTGGTTCTGGTGTCGTTACCAAGATCATCAAATAATTGATCTTCAACTAGAAAATACTCCCTTCGGGGAGTATTTTTGTGTCTCAAAATAGCATGACGCTTGTGCTAAAATAGAACAAAGGGAAGGAATATTTTTAATGGATCCAAATTCACCACTTAAGCCACTGCAAGAGGCAGCGCCTATCGTGCCTAACGTGCCGCAAGTGCCAGATGTACCAGAGATACCTAAAACTCCAACGGTCGAAGCTCCAAAAATCACCGGTGTCAGCATGCCTGCAGGCGCAAACAAGAAACCAGAGTCGCCAACACAGCGCAGCAATAAAATTAACGCCGCGAACGCACCAAAGCCAGAAAAGACCGAGAAAAAGGAAAATCTCCTGCATCGCCCAGTCACAATGGACGAAGTTGAAGCCTATCGCAAAAACAGCGCAAAAAAGAAACGCAAGATCACTTTTTTGGTTATATTACTCCTGATAATCATCGGGGCTACAACGGCCGGCATTTTGATTATTAAAAAACAACAGAAATACCAAGAATTATCTACAATTTACAACGATAGCCTTCCAATCGTTATTAATCGACGCAGTGGCGAAAGTGTAATTTTGCTCTCGCAAAACGGTAAGCAGCTCACAGATAAATACAACATCATCTCCACCTTCGAGTCCGACCGGAGCCTAGCAGAAACCACCCAAGACGGAACAACGACATATGCAATTATCTCGGATAGTGGCAAAGAAATCTTCACAACCAAAGACATCCTTCGCAAGATCAATGGCGGCCAAAACTATATTTTAAGTAACGATTCTGGCTCTTATCTAACCGACAAAAACGGCAAAATCATCGACGACCGCAAAATCGTCACGACAAATTTCAGCGATACGCAAGATTATTTCCTTGTAGCTAACGACAATAATTACGCCATAATCAATGCTGCTGGCCAAGAAAAAATAACCGGCACCCTAGATAAAAGCAAAGTTTCGACGTTCTCTTATGCGAAGAATAGATACGAAGACAACTACTATTGTTCGCTAATTATTACGCGCAAAAAGGAAAGCAAGTTATACATATATAACTGCGAATCCGCCAAAGAAATCACAAATATCGAGGGCGTCTACTATACGGGCGGCTTTGAAAAGCGCGATTCTAGCTTCCTAACCTCAGAAAAAGGTTCAAGCTATTTCTATAATGACGAGATGATCTATAACAGCGAAACACGCGACATCGAATATATCGGCGGCATCATCAAGAAGAGCAATGAAGACAAGTTCTTTAATCCAGTCACGCGCAAAACCACCGAAAGCTTCCCAACCGACAACTTAATAAACCAAGACAAACTCAACGAAAAGACCGAAATTACAGAAGACTGCAATATTTTCGAGACACATCCAAACAGCAAATTGATTAATATCTGTTCAAACATTTACCACAACAACAAACTAGTTCAGCGCGGCAATAATCGCTTGGAGTATAGACTAATCGACGAAAAACTCGACAACTTCCTAAGCTACCACAAAAAGCACTATTTTGAACGCGTAAATCAAAGCACTCAAAAGACATCCATCCTCAATGGCGAAGACGGAAATGAACTATACAGCTCTTTACTCCAAGAAAATATGGCTACAAACGAACAAAACTTTGCTAGCCGATTCGTTGTAAAAATTAACAACCAAAAGAAAACCGTTATCGAGCTCGCCACTGGCAAAAGCGCCGAATACGAATCGAATACCAGTATTAGCTTAGGTGCCAACTATTACGTCGTTGCAGACGAAAACGGTGTTCGCTACTATAACGCAAAGCATAAGGAAATCTATAAGGAAGAGAACTAAACAGGTATAATGGAATTATGAGCGGAGATTTAGGAACATCAATCATCTTAACTATGGCCCCGATTTTTGTATTAATGATCGGCCTCGTAGTATATGGAGTCGTTAAAAATTCTAACAAAAACAAAGGCCAGAGCAAGCACGAAACTGATGCAATAATCGAAGCCCAGGCAATGCTCGCCAAATACCAAAAAGAACAGGCCGAGAAACAAGCCAAGTCCGAAGAAAAGACAGAAGAAAAATCTGAAGATAAGCCAGAAGAAAAAGCCGAAGATAAAACAGAAGAAAAAACAGAAAATAAAATTGAAGACAAGGCAGAAAAAGAATCTGAAGAAGAGCAAAAGACTGAAGACTCCGAAAAAGAAGAGTCAAAGAAAGCTACAAAGCCTAGCGCCGAAGCCCCAATCGGCGACACGACCGAACTCGAACCAGACATTGACAAAACAGAGAGTTAATAGTAGAATAAGCTCATTAATTAAACATGTGCTATAAACACTCATCGACGCAAACGTCTAGTTGCATCTGAGATTATATAGCAAGCAGAAAGGAATCAAATGGCAGACAAAGCAGCAGCTGAAGGTCCACGCATTCGTATCCGCCTCAAGGCTTACGATCACCGCGTCATCGACCAAAGCGCAAAGCAAATCGTCGACACAGCTATCCGTACCGGCGCTAAGGTAAGTGGTCCAGTTCCTCTACCAACCAAGCGCAGCAGCTTCACAGTCGTTAAGAGCCCACACGTCTACAAGACTGGTGGTGAAGCTTTCGAAATGAAGGTTCACAAGCGCCTTATCGACGTTATCGATGCTACTCCAAAGACCATCGATGCATTGCAGAATCTATCCCTCCCAGCAGGCGTAGATGCAGAAATCAAGATGTAATAATCTTTGGAATCCACCTCATCACGGGGTGGATTTTTAGGTGCTATGGTTTTGACTCAATGAGGATGTCTTTAGCGAAAAGAACCAACTTAGTTAACCAAGTTAACTAAGTTGCCCATGTTCCAAAGTTTACTAAGTTCACAAGTTCAATAGTTCCAAAGTTTCAAAGTAAACTAAGTTAACCAGGTTAACTTAGTTACATGTGCCGAAAAGATGAATAGGCGGGCCAAATTTTAAAAATTAAAACCCGTACACGATAAAACTATTTCAAAAATTCCATATTGTAATATATTCGGCGCATTCGATCATCCGGGAAACGTTCATCAATAAACTTCTCAATATAGCCTTCAGCCTGCAAGCCATAATGTCGCTCACTATATCGAGCCGTTGCAAAACCCGAAACCATAAAGTTTACAATCATAAATACAAACAAGACAAAACCAATATTCAAAATTGTGCGACTTTTCGGTTTTTGTGCAAACTTGATTAACTTACTGGCAAAAACCTTCAAAAATACCGCGCCAACCGCGCCCCACACCAGAGACATCCGCAAGCAAATCCGCCCATTAAGATTAAATGGCAAATGATAATAATTCCACGAACGCGTATGAAAAACTAATTCTTGCAGCCAACTCATAAAGAATTCGAATATCGAGCCTAGCACAAAGCAAGCCAGGAATTGAATTAAAATATGCTTTTTGCCAAGCAAAGGATAGAGTAGCAATAATCCGCAAACCGCAAAACCATAAATAATCGTAAACGGCCCCCAAACCAAGGCGTAGTGATTATCCCAATGCCCAAAACTGATTAGACTCCAAAAACCCTCAAATAAGAATCCCAGAAAGCTAAAAACAGTAAAGATAATCGTCAGTGAAAAAACATCAAAATCCCGCAACTTCGTACCGACATCCTGCTTTTTCCCACCCACACTACTTTTATTATAGCATTAGCCAATAGTGAGCACCGCGAACATTTTGAAGAACGCCCCCCGTTTTTGTTCGAAAAATGTTCGCGATGCTCACTATTGACATATCTATAATATTATGCTAGAATAGCAAAATGTCGCGTTAATCCGAAATCTTTGCGGCAAATTTCGATCTTTTAAAGGAGGTGGTTAGTATGCAGAAGAATGCATACGAAACCAACAATCAGGAAAATCTGGAAACACAGGCACAGGCAACACAGACGCAGGAACTCATTCCGGGCATCAACATGACACCCAATGAAGCTCTCGCCAAGCTCCGCGGCTTTGTCCTTGGACACATCTCCCTGGAAGAAGCCACCACAATCCTCGAGGCCTTTAAGGCGCAGCTCAAGCACGCCTGGGGCATCATCCTCGCAGGAGGACGCGGTTCGCGTCTCCCGATCGCCGGCAGCATTCCTAAACAGTTTGCTCCGAAGTTTCAAAACAAGACCTTTATCCAGGATATTGTATACGCCGTCTCGAAGGCCATCAAACCCAGCCACATCATCGTGGTGGTGACCAACGAAGAACAGAAGGAGTATGCTATCAAGCAGCTCACTCCGTACGGCGTGCCTTCGACGAACGTTGTGATGTTTGACCCGCATTGGGGCTACGTCGCAGTAATGGCAATGGCTTGCCACTACGTTCTCGAGCTTGACCCCAAGGCAACAGTCTTCATCTCGCCGTCCGACCAGCACATCAACGGTGTCGAAAATTTCGCCATCGATGTTGTGAATTCGATCGTGCAGGCAGAAGTGGGCAACAACGTCCTTATGGGCGTGAAGGTCGCCGATGCTAATATCGTCGGCGGCTGCGGCAACGCAGTATACGACCATGAGGCAAAGGGACCGGTCTATGAGATTCTCCGCTTTGTCGAGAAGCCGCTCAAGAAGGGTGGCATTGAGGCTGTTCGTCAGCTTCTCCTCGACGATAATTCAGTGGTGAATACCGGATTCTATGCGCTTAAGGCAAAGAATCTGGCGTTTGCTTACCCGAAGGAGGAACTCGAGGCCAAACTGGCGGCTTTCTACGAGGAAGGCTCAGAGGCTACAGACCTGGGTATCAATCCCGAAGGCATGATGGACAAGCTGAATATGAAGCTCATGATCGGCGCGTTCGGCTGGCTGGATTGTGGTACGCTCGAAGCGTACTACGGAATCCAGCGCAAGACACCCAACCATCACAACGCCAGCATTGGCGAAGTGACCCGGTTTGAGTGTCTGGACAGCCTGTTCGTGAGCAGCACGGAAGGCATCCATCTGTACGCAAACTACATCAAAGATGGACTGGCCGTAATTGCCTTTGTCAACAAGAACGGCGATCTGGACATCGCAGTCATTGCCATGTCTCAGAGCCAGGAAGTTGGCAAGGTTACCGACTTCTTCGAGAAAGGCACCCGCGCAAGCTACAGCTACAATGCTGAGAACTGCTGCGTGGTACCAAGCAACATCAGCAAGAACACGAGAGTCGCATTCCTCGGAGTGCAGAATATCTTCGTGTTCGCCAACCGCCTCGACAATGGCGACATCAACGTCAATGTCAGCGCAAATGGCAGCTGTGTTTACGAAAAGGATTAACCTGATTTCGCTCCAAAGCGCTCCTCGAAAGAGGGGCGCTTTTCCGTGCCAAAAACCTCTTGAAAACTCTTGTGCAAAGATACGTTTTGTGCTATAATAACTCCCGTATATTAAACACGTCACACAGACGTAAGAGGTACGGTCCGTAGATGAGAGAACGGAGACCACTCATAAGTCTGGTGATTTTAATGGGAAAGGACGCCCAACGATGAAAATCATCCTCGGCACCAAGATTGGTATGACCCAGATCATCGGCGAAGATGGTGTAGTTACCCCTGTAACTATCCTTCAAGCTGGTCCTTGTACCGTGACTCAGACTAAGTCGGCTGAAAAAGACGGCTATAGCGCGGTACAGGTGGCATTTGGTCAGGGTAAGAATCTGAGCAAGGCCGTGTCCGGACACGTCAAAAAATCCGGAGCAGATATCAACCCTAAATATATCCGTGAATTTCGCGTTGATGAAATCCCAGAAGATGTAAAGCTTGGTTCTGAGCTTACCGTCGCTGAGTTTACTCTCGGTGATAAGGTTCAGGTCACTGGCACCAGCAAAGGTAAAGGTTTCGCTGGTACCGTCAAGCGCCACAACTTCCAGGAATCACGCAACACGCACGGTTTCAAGGGCGACATTCGTAAGGTTGGTTCCATTGGTTCCATGTATCCACAGAAGGTCTTCAAGGGCAAGAAGATGGCTGGCCGCATGGGTCACGACCGTGTAACCGTCAAGAACCTCGTCGTCGCTTATATCGACACCGACCACAATTTGATCGGTCTCAAGGGAGCCGTTCCTGGTCCAAACAAGGGCCTCGTAATGGTGGAGGGAAAGGACTAAGATGGCAGAAACATTGAACAAAGACATTTTTGGTCTCAAAGTCGAAAATCATGAGCTCGTGAAATTAGCTTATGATACTTACCTAGCTAACTCTCGTAGTTCACATGCGAAGACTCTCAAGCGCGGTGAAGTTCGTGGTGGCGGTAAGAAACCTTGGAAGCAGAAAGGTACCGGTCGTGCACGCTTTGGTAGCACCCGTAACCCTATCTGGCGCCATGGTGGTGTAGCTTTCGGTCGCACTGGCGAAGAAAACTTCACCAAGAAAATCAGCAAGAACGCAAAGCTTCAGGCTGTTCGCCAGGCTCTTTCGATGCAGAACGCTGACAAGAACGTTGTGATTGTCAAAGATTTCGCACCAAAAGATGGCAAAGTCAAAGAAACTGTTAAGTTCCTCGCTGACAACAAGCTCGAAATGAACGCAAAGATTCTCTTTGTCGTTGCCGAAAAGAGCGAAATGGTGCTACGCGCAACCAACAATATCAATACGATGAAAGTCGTCCGTCCAACTTATTTGAATGTTTTCGACATTCTTAACGCCGACAAAATCGTTATCAGCGAAAGCGCAATGCCAGAAATCGAAAACTGGCTCATCGGAAAGGAGAACGCCTAATGATCGTCCGTCCAATTCAAACCGAGAAAGCTTATCGCGAAGAAGCTAAGCGCTGCTACATGTTTGTCGCCGAAGCCGGTGCAAGCAAGCAGGAAATCGCTAAAACCGTCGAAAAGCAATACGGCGTAACCGTTCTCGGTGTCCGCATCGCTATTCGCAAGGGCAAAACCACTAAGTTCAGCAAGGGCAAGCATGCCTACCCAGGCACGACCACCCGCGCCGACAAGCGTATTGCCTATGTCGCCCTCAAAGAAGGCGACAAAATTAAAATCTTTGACGAAGAACAGGCAACTGAAGAAGTCAAAGAAGACAAGAAATCCGACAAGAAGGGAGATAAATAATGAGTATTAAAGCTTATCGCCCAACCACGCCGGCACAACGTCAGAAAACCACTCAGGATTTCGATCAGATTACGACCAAGAAGCCTATGAAGAGCCTTCTTGCTAGCAAAAAGCAGCAAGCTGGTAAAAACAACTCTGGCCGCATCACTGTTCGTCATCGCGGCGGTGGCGTCAAACGCCATTACCGTCTCATGAGCTACAACCTTCCAGAAGGCCTCAAGCTTACTGTCAAGGAAATCGAATACGATCCAAACCGCAGCGCACGCATTGCCCGCGTTCAGGATCAGAACGGTAACTACTACTACATCTTGGCTGATACCAACATGCAGAAGGGTAACGTTATCGAAACCGGTAAGGAAGCTCCTATCGAAACCAGCAACCGCATGCCACTCGAAATGATTCCAGTTGGTACTGAGGTTTACGCCATTGAACTTACTCCAGGTAAGGGCGCACAGATGGTTCGTGCAGCAGGTGCAACCGCACAGCTCATGGCAAAAGAAAACGGCTACGCAACTCTTCGCATGCCATCCGGCGAAATGCGCAAGGTTCTCGCTAGCTGTAGTGCAAATATCGGTACTGTAAGCAACGTTCAACATCAGAACATCAAGGTCGGTTCCGCCGGCCGTACGCGCCGCAAGGGTATCCGCCCAACGGTTCGTGGTGTTGTAATGAACGCTTGTGATCACCCACACGGTGGTGGTGACGGTGGTCGTCACGGTTCGGGTAAGGCGCCACGCACGCCATGGGGTCAGCTCACTTTGGGCTACCGCACCCGCCACAATAAGAAAACTAACAAGATGATTGTCCGCAGTCGTCATGAAGGGAAGAGGAAATAGTCTATGTCACGTTCTCTAAAGAAAGGACCTTTCGTGGACTTCAAGCTTCAAAAGAAAATTGAAGCACTTTCCATGGAAGACCGTACTATCATCAAGACCTGGGCACGCCATTCGACGATCAGCCCAGAAATGGTAGGTCGCACTATCGCTGTTCATAACGGTCGCATGCATGTTCCAGTACTCGTTACTGAAAACATGGTTGGCCACAAGCTCGGCGAATTTGCACCAACTCGTAAATTTAAGCGTCATGGCGGTAAGAAAGCCGCTGAAGCAGCAAAGGGCGGTAAGTAATTATGGCTACTAAAACTGCACACGCATACATCAAAGGCGTAGATAGCCAGCCACGCAAGGTCAGCATCGTTGCTAGCCTCGTCCGTGACCGCTACGTCTCCGACGCTGTCGTTATTCTTGAGAATACGCCACGCCGCGCAGCCAAGGCTGTCCGCAAGGCCATCGAATCCGCTACTGCTAACTTGCTTCAGAGTGGCAGCATTGATACGAAGACCATTTATATCAATCGCATTTCTGTAACCGCCGGCACCCGCATGCGCCGTTATGTCCCTGCTAGCCGCGGTCGCGCTCTTCCATTTGAGAAGATTTCCAGCAACATCTTTGTCGAAGTTTGCGGCGAAGAAAAAGCTAAGAAAGCTCCAGCCAAGAAGGAAGAAGCCAAAGCAGACAAGAAGGAGAATAAGTAATGGGTCAGAAAGTTAATCCCGTTAGCTACCGTCTCCAGGTTAATAAGAACTGGAGCAGCAAGTGGTTCTCCCGCAAAGCGGACTTCCGCAACTGGCTTATCGAGGACGTTAAGATCCGCGAAGTCATCGAGAATCGCTTCAAGAGTCGTCCAACGATCGATCGCATCGGCATCGAACGTAGCCCAAACCTTACTACCATCAACATCCGCACCGCTAAAGCTGGTGCCGTGATCGGTAAGCAGGGTGCAGGTATCAACGAACTCAAGAAAGAGCTCGAAAAAGTTACCAAGAGCCCACTTCGCATCAATGTCGAAGAAGTCAAGAAACCAGAACTCAGCGCTAAGCTCGTTGCCGAAAACATCGGCTTCCAGCTCGGCAAGCGCATGAACTTCCGCCGCGCAGTCAAGATGGCATGTGCCTCTACAATGAACGCTGGCGCCAAGGGTATCCGCGTTGAGGTTTCCGGTCGTCTTAACGGCGCAGAAATGAGCCGCCGCGAAAAGTTTATTGAAGGTTCCGTACCTCTACATACTCTTCGTGCAGACATCGACTTCTACGTCGAACACGCAAAAACCATTGCAGGTATCGTCGGTGTTAAAGTTTGGATCTATAAGGGGGAGAAATAAATTATGGCACTTACACAACCACGCAAGGAAGCGCACCGCAAGGTTCGCAAAGGCAAGAACACTGGTACCGCTAGCCGCTGTAACTATGTTGCATTCGGCGAATGGGGTCTCCAGAGCCTAGACAACGAACGCGTCAACGGCCGCCAGATCGAGGCAGCCCGCCAGGCAATTACCCGTTACGTCAAACGTGGTGGTAAAATCTGGATCCGCATCTTCCCACACACTCCTGTCACCAAGAAACCTCTTGATGTCAAGATGGGTAGCGGCAAGGGCGAACCACAGTACCACGTTGCTAAGGTCAAAGCCGGCACCGTTATGTTCGAAATCGCAGATGTTACTGATGAGCAGGCAAAAGAGGCACTTCGCCTAGCAAGCCACAAGCTTCCAGTACGCTGCAAGATCATCAAGAAGGAGGAACTCTAATATGGCCAAGAAAGTCGTCAAAGACGCTAAGGTAGTTAGCAATCTTCCACTTGATGAGCAGCTGAAGGCAAAGAAGGCTGAACTAGAAATCGCCCGCCAGGGCCTCGGTTCAACCCTTCAGAACCCTCATCACATCAAAGCTTTGAAGAAGGATATCGCACGCATCTTAACTCAGATGAATGCAGCGAAAGGAGATAAATAATGGCACGCACCCTGACTGGAGTAGTCTCCTCCGACAAGCGTGACAAGACCATCACGGTCATGATCACCTCTCGTGAGACCCATCCACTCTATCGCAAGCAGTATACCATTACGCGTAAGTACACTGCTCATGACGAAAAGAATGAAGCCCATGAAGGCGACACCGTCATGATCGAAGAAACGCGCCCAATCAGCAAGACCAAGACCTGGAATCTCGTGAAAGTTCTCGAGAAGAGCCATGGCAAGGTTGAGCTCAAAGATGAAGTCACTCAGGTCGAGAGCGACGATGAAAAGGAGAATAATTAATGATTCAGCAAGAAACCCGCTTAAAGGTTGCCGACAACAGTGGCGCTAAGGAACTTGGCGTTATCCGTGTTCTCGGTGGCACACGCGCCCGTTACGCTCACGTTGGTGATATCGTAACCTGCAGCGTCAAGGAAGCTTCCCCAACGGGAAACGTCAAGAAAAAAGCCGTAGTCAAAGCTGTCATCGTCCGCACTCGTCAGCAAATTCGTCGTCCAGATGGTTCAACCATCCGCTTCGACGACAACGCCGCTGTGCTCGTCAATGACGACAAGACTCCAAAAGGCACCCGTGTCTTTGGTCCTGTCCCACGCGAACTACGCGAAAAAGGCTTCAGCAAGATTATCAGCCTAGCACCGGAGGTACTATAATGGGAATTCGTATCAAAACTGGCGATCTCGTTAAGGTAATCTCTGGCTCTTACAAGGGCCAGACCGGCAAGGTCACTAAAGTCAAACCAGCAGAGGAACTCGTTTATGTCGAGGGTCTCGGCAATCGTACCCGCCACATGCGCGCAAATATGTATCGCCAGGGCGGTAAGAAAGAAATTCAGGTAGGAATCCGCGCAAGCAAGGTTGCTCTCGTCGTCGACGAAAAAGCTGGCAAAACCAGCCGCATCGGCTTCGCTAAGAATAGCGACGGTAAGACCATCCGCATTGCACGCCAAGCTAACAATAAGGAGATTAAGTAATGGCTGAAGCAAAATACGAAGCTCGCTTAAAGACTCTTTATAAGGATTCTTACAAAGCTGAGCTTAAGAAAGAGCTCAAGCTCGATAACATCAACCAGGTACCAGAACTCGAAAAGATTATCGTTAGCTCTGGTGTTGGTAAAAAACGTGACGATAAGCGCTTTATCGAAACGGTTCAACTTACGCTTACTAAGATTACTGGCCAAGCTCTTACGAGCCGCAAAGCCAAGAAATCTATCGCGCAGTTTAAAATCCGCAAAGGCATGGGCGATCCAGTCGGCTATCTTACCACCCTTCGTGGCGATAAGATGTACGAATTCGCTGATCGTTTGATCAACGTTGCATTGCCACACGTTCGTGACTTCCACGGCGTACCACGCAAGTCTTTCGATGCTCAGGGTAACTACAGCCTCGGTCTTAAAGAACAGACTGTTTTCCCAGAAATCAGCTTCGAAGATGCTGCCGTACTCCACGGTGTCGAAATTACCTTTGTTATTAAGAATGGTACGCCAGAAGGTAGCGCTAAGCTCCTCGAGAAGTTTGGCATGCCTTTTGAAAAGGAGGCTAAGTAATGGCTAAGAAAAGTGCTGTTCTACGCGACGAAAAGCGCCGCAAGATGTACGAAAAGTACAAAGCAAAACGCGATGAACTTAAGGCTGCCGGCGACCTCGAAGGTCTCCAGAAGCTCCCACGCAACGCAAGCGTCACTCGCTTGAAGAACCGTGATATGCTCGACGGCCGCCCACGTGGCTACATGCGCCGCTTCGGCCTAAGCCGCATTAACTTCCGCGAAAAGGCAAGCAAGGGTGAAATCCCTGGTGTAACAAAGAGTAGTTGGTAATAGGAGGAAAGGAAAGATATGTCTATTCAAACTAGCGATCCAGTAGCTGACCTCATTACGCGCATTCGCAACGCTATCGCCGTTGGCAAAAACGAAATCCGCGTTCCAACCAGCAAACTCAAACTTGCTGTCGCTGAGAAGCTACAAAAGATTCACTACCTCGAAAAGGTAGAAATCGAAGAGGCACAGCCTCGCAACATCTTGCACATCATCATCAACAAAGCTGGCGAAAATGCTACGATCAATGAAATCTCTAAGGTTTCAACTCCAGGTCGCCGCATCTACGCAGGCGTGAGCGAAATTCCAAAGGTCAAGTCTGGCCGTGGTACCGTCCTCGTCTCAACGAGCAAGGGCATCATGACTGGTCAAGAAGCCGTCAAGAACAAGCTCGGTGGTGAAATACTTGTAAAAGTTTGGTAAAACTTTTACAAGTACGGGAAGTCCGCAACAGATTTCCCGCAGTTCTAGTTAAGGTTTGGTAGTATTACTGCTTTAACACAAAAAGTCCCCAGCAATGGGGATTTTTTGGCGGCCTTAAACAGTTAATGGATTATATCCTGAACATCATAACGATCCAGAAGTTGGTCTATAAACTCTTTTCTAGCGTCAGAAGAGTTATTATAAACAAAATTCAAATACAGCCGTTTATCAACTAAATAACCTTCAAAAGCCGACTGATCGAACTGTTTTTCTTTATGATACTTAGAAACAAGCCCTATATTTCGAATATATCCTTCTAGATAGGTCTGGTAATCATTTAAGCCACGATTTGTCAAAGAATCTTTATTGTCAAAATAACAATAAGTAACATCCTCAAGACACTTAACCTTAGCACCATTTAACAGAACGAGATTATTAAATAAGTTATCTTCATGATACCTATCGCTCGAAAACCTTATGCCGTGCTTATTCAAAAAACTCCTGCGATACATTTTGCCATGCAAATTGCCCTCACGAGCCACGCAC
Source organism: Candidatus Nanosyncoccaceae bacterium (assembly GCA_045536655.1). Lineage (GTDB taxonomy): Bacteria > Patescibacteriota > Saccharimonadia > Saccharimonadales > Saccharimonadaceae > UBA2834. The sequence continues at coordinate 64,206 of JAZSOA010000012.1, forward strand.
GCATCTAGGAGCTCGCAATAGACCAAGCCGAAAACATAGTCATACTTATTACTCGCAGCCCTCAGAAACCTAGCTACCGTATCATCGCCGATAATAAAGTCATCGGAATCCACAAACATTACGAATTCGCTCGAAGAATTATCTAGACCCAATTGACGACAAAAGCCAGGACCTTTATTCGTCTCGGTTCTAATACATTTCAAGTCCATAGCTTCCTGAAAATGCGCCAGAATATCAGAATAATCATCCGTCGAGCAATCATCCACAAAGATCACATGAATTTTATCAATAGCAGACTGACGCCTAATACTTTCTAGGCAATCAAAAAGAGTTTCTTTGCAATTATAGCCAGGAATAATAACGTCAATCATGGCAACTCCTTGATTTTCATTATAAAATCATCGAAGCTAATACGCCTAGTCACATTAGGATATGCTTCACTATATTTCGCCTGGATCGTCTCTTTTCTAGAATCATTAAAGTATTTCTCGTATTTCAAATATAGCACCAATGCATCTTTACTCCATGCGAGAAGTTTATCGCGATCTTTTCGACGAAAAAATTCAAGGTAGTAGAAATACATCGCAAGCAGCGTGCAATACATAGCCTGAGCGACCGAAGCATAGTTGCAACCCTCACAATGAGCCAAATATTCATTCGCGCCCCAAACATGACTAGCAGCAAAGGATTCAAGACCCGAGAATTTGTACTCTACACGATTTTTACGGGTTACCGAATCAGGATTATCCCGATAAACATAAGTCAGCGTGTCTTCCAAAACAACTCTAGGCTCATATAGCAAACAAAGCTGATTAAAACCATTGTCTTCATTTGTGCGAAAGTTACCAAAATGAATGTTGTTCCGTTCAAGAAAATCTCGACGATATATCTTGCCATGCAGCCATGCCGTTACGTTGCATAGAACTTTAACCTCACCATCCTTCTCGTACCTGAAAGAACTAAAGAGAATGTCGAAATCATCCTGATCAAGCCTATCCAATATCTTTTTAAGGCCTTCGCCATAAAAATAATCATCCGAATCAGCAAACATCACATACTTAGAATCACTACTACGTAAACCTTTTTCGCGACTTAGGCCAGGGCCAAGATTTTTGTCATTTTCTACAATTACCAAATCAAAATGCTTCAGCGCGAAAGCTATTTCTTTGTCATAGTCCAGGCCATCAAAATCAAAAACAAGAATCAAGCGGATACTATCCGATGCCTTTTGTTTTTGGAGGCTTTTCAATAGCGCCAAAAGACCATCCTTCGCCTGAAATATCGGAACAATAATATCTAACTTTCGCATATTTAACTATCTGAATTATAGCAAACAACCAAAAAGCCCGCCTAAGACAATTGGCGGGCGTAAAATTCTTTGTGCTTATATTAGCTAGCAACGAAAACTGGGTTTGTGATCGTATCTGTGTCAGCATCGACAGCAGCAGCAACACCCTGGCTAGCTCTGAGCCAGTTCTGTTCAGCTTCGTAAACCTTAGCTTTCTCTTCTTCGAGAGCCTTAGTATAATTCATACAAAGATTCTTGATTCTATCAAAGAACCTGTCGAGAGCGTCAGCTACATCACCCTTGATACTACCTTCGATAGTTTGTTTCTTGCTATCAAAGCCAGCCAAGATGTCATTAACGCTACGAATATACGCATCACAAGCGGTATTGAAATCACCACGGTGATTGGCATCGAAACCGAAGAAATTCTTATCGTAAGAAGTATTGCCCCAGTTACCAACTTGATCGTCTAGAGAGTTTGCATTGCTTTCTACTTCTTGAAAAATTGTGCTATCGCTATGTTCAATTTTACTAGCACCACTACCTGCACCAACAGCCATTTTATATATTCTCCTTTAATTTAAAAATTAATAAGGCTTAACAAGATTTTCATCAATATTATTCATAGCTTGGCGAATATTGCTGAGCTCAATGCTAAGATCATCGTAAGCCAAATCAAGAGCGTTTTTGACGACGTCCTTATCTTTTTCCATATTACTAATGAACGTATCGGCCGACTTACCGCGCCAGATCTGATCGACTGCATCTTCAAGCGAGAAGATCGCTTCATCAAGTTGACTCTGTGCCTCAACGATAACATCGGCATGAACTGCTTCCAAAAGCGCAACGGCTTGTTCGTGGTCGATACCGACGGTGGCGCTTTCAATACTTAAAGCCATATTTAAACTCCTTTATCAAAATAATACATATTATCAGCTAACATAAAGAAAAACTATAAGCACTTATACAGAATTTTACCTCCATTTATTAAACTTCTTATACTTAAGATATCATAAATCACCATACAAAATCCAAAAAAACTGATAAAATATCCAATAGAAGCACATAAGAGAGGTAAAATGACTGGTAATGACAATACAATCTCAGGCATAAATAACAATGGGATTGATGATTTAATCAGAGAGCTCGCGCTCAAAAACACAACAATCTGCGAAAAAATCTCACAGTTGAAAACTGTCTATTCGGCCATCAATGATTATTGCAGCGGCACCACAATTATTAGTGACGACTTTTTGAATAATTTTGATAAAACCAAAGAAACCGTCGAATTCAATATCGACTCCTATTCAAAAGATTTCAGAGAACTTCAAACGCGCTTCAACGAAAACGACAAGACCCTCTCGACACTTATATTCGAGCACGCCGAAAGCTTTAACTCGAAGGCCGAAAATATCGATAATAAAACCTTCTTTGAAGAGAATAGGAAATAAAAGCCATGCCATCATTAGACGAATGCCAGAATAAAATAGACATATATACAAACGCCAAAGAATGGCTCCAAAGAATGATCAATAACCTAAATGACGCCAAGAACGACCTCGAAAGAGCGAGAAATTCCGTTCAGGGCTCATTTAAAATCAACAATGACCCAACAAAGCTCGTCGAACGAATGAAAAACCTCGAGTGGAATATTAGCGAAACGAGCCGCTGGAATAGCACAGAAATCATGGCGCACATGCAGAACGAACTCAACAATGGCCGCATCGAATATAGCAACGAACAGTTGCGCCTCGAGGAGGAAGAATAATACAATGATTAGCTATATAGATACAGAACTAATAGGCAACAGTCTCAAAGAAGCGAGAAATCTCGAAAGCGAGCTCAGAGACGAAATCAACAAGCTCTTTGATCGATTTGAAAAGATTCCAACCGAGACAGGAGAATGGATCGGACCTAAGGCTCAGGAATATTTTGATATCATCTCGGAAGACAAGAAACAATATACAGACTTCTGCGACAGCATTACTAATCAAAACAATCGAATCCAAAGCATAATCGATCACACAGAAGAAATCGTAAGGCAATACTAAGGACAATATGAGTAAGTTAGAATACGCACAGGACGGAATCTACCAAGAAGCAAAAGGAAACCTAGATTCTTGCGCCGATCATCTCGATCAAGCTATTTATTATTCTCAGATTCTAGTCAAAGATGATTTTCCGCACAGGGACTACATCCGAAACTCCCTAACCAACGATGTTAGAAAACTAAAAGAAGAACTCAATAATATTTCCGAGGAAATCAGAAAGGCGGATAATCAAGTCGAAAATCTGACCAATGAGATCGTAAAGGGTTCTGGAGAAATCGCAAACATCGAATGCAAGAAAAGAAAGAGAATGATAGAATGAGCGACTCAGAAGAAATAATGTATATCGATCATGGCGACAAGGAAAAACAGAATCACACCAGTCGACTGACGCAGGATGAAGATCAAGAAATCGATATTCATCCATCTGCTAAGAAAAAAGCCGAGGCCAAAACCAAGAAAGCAGACGACGAATCGTCCGCAAAGAAACAAGACAATAGCCCAAGCGAAGGCCAGACAGACAAAGCAGAAAAAGACGCTCCGCAGGCAGAGCAAACTCCGGCTCAAGAGGACACTCTAGAAACAACCGGATCAGACACAACAACTACACCAGAAACACCTAAAGAAGTAACAGAAACGGCAGAAACGGCAGAAACGGCAGAAGCAACGGATTCCGACACAAAAGCCGAGCCAAAGACAGCACAAGACGTAACAGAAGCGGCAGCGACCGAAGAACCAGAAGCAGTAGAAGAAGTCGAAGAAAACGAAGAAGAAGCATTTCCAAAAGACAAAATCGAAGAAATTACCAACAACGATAAATTCTTGCCTCTACCTTCGAAAGAAACCGACAATATTGAGCCATTACTACCATACTAAAAATAATAGCGACAAGGCGGGAAGTCGCTATTTTTTAATACATAAGCAGTTTGCAAGAAAAACAAAAACGCATTAAAATTTAAATAAGCAGTAGTGGGAAACTAAATTTTTTAAGCAAATGATTATTCATATTATCAGTAAAAACAATTATGTAACTGAAGAACTTTCCATCACGTCGATGGGCATGCATTCTATTGCCCTAGACAACAAGACCATTGCGAATATCGAAAACTCCAACAAAGAATGGAAGATCAAATTAGATAATAACTTTGGCTTTGAAGGCGACTCGAAAAGAGAAGACGACATTAAACAATACAAAGTCTATACGATCATTAACTATACGACTAGCGAAAGAATCTTTCTAATCATTACGCCAAGATTCCATAAAGACATCAAAGTCTTCTCCGTATCCGACCAATTCTCAATCGGCAACCAAGCAAACTGCGATATTTACTTCCCAGGCGACAAATCCTCACAAGATATTGCACAATTAACCAGAGTTAACAATTGCTGGCAATTCAGGACAAATTCCAATAACTTTTTCATAAACAAAGAACGCGCCACAAATACGCAGACTCTATATTATGGAGAAAACCTATTCTATTTCGGCCTAAACATTATCCTAGTCGGCCAAAAAATCATCATCAAAACGCCTCTAGAATTATTAAAAATTAACAACACGAAGTTAGGCGAAACCACCAATCAGCCGAATATTCAAGACAACGGTGCGACAGAAGAAGCTATCGACGAGACTATTCCGCTATACGAAGAAAAGGATTACTACACTAAAACCCCGAGATACGACTACTATATCGAAGAAGCAGAAGTAACCATCGACGAACCACCAGAACCAGAAAAAGAAAGTTCCACGCCAATTATTGCGCAAATCGGCCCGCAGATCACGATGGCCTGTATGTCCGCGCTTTCGACAGTTTCAATGATAGTCAACTTCACGTCTTCCACTAGTACTAACGCAGCGCGCAAAGCGACTTTCATAGTATCGATATGTACAATGATTCTTACGGTTCTTAGTGCTTTTCTGTGGCCTACAATCGCCAGAAATATTATCAAAAAGAAGAGAAAAGTAAGGGAAGAAAAAAGGGTTAGAAAGTACAAAGAATATCTCAAGCACAAGAGCGATCACCTAGAGTTCATCAAGACCGTTCAGAGAAAAACTTTGCTTAACAATAATCCAACGCTCACCGAATGCGTGGAAATTGTCAAAACAAGAAATTCAAGATTATGGCAAAGAAATATTGACCATGAAGACTTTTTGTCTATAAGAGTAGGTCTAGGCGACGTCGAAACTAGGCTTGCTATAAATGAACCGCAAGAAAAATTCACGATCGACGAAGAAGACTCTTTGCGCCTCATGCTCAAAAAGGCAATTACTGACGCTAAAACAATCAGTAATGCACCAATAACCTACAATCTGACCGAAAACATTATTAATTCGGTGATCGGCGAAAAGGCAATTCTGAAGAGTTTCACAGACGGGCTAATCATCGAAGCTGCAACTCTGCACGCCAGTACTGATCTTAAAATGGTCATTTTCTCGAAGGATGATAATTTTTGCGATTTCGTAAAAATTTTACCTCACTGCTGGAACAACGAAAGAACCACGCGCTACTATGCAAATTCCGTCGAAAGCTTCAACTCTATTACCGCTGATATCGAAAAAGTTTTTGATCTACGCAAGGCCAACGACGAAGAAGAAAAGAAGGAAGACGATGGCGAAATCAAGACCAATCAAGACATCAAAAAAGCCTACAAGGATTTCAAGCCATATTATCTCTTTGTTATTGAAGATTTTTCACTTATTCGTAAAACATCACTCATCACTAAAATCCTCAAATATAAAAAGAATCTTGGCTTTAGTATCCTAATCGCAACAGACAGATTAACCTCATTGCCAACCGAGGCGGAGCGGTTTATTAGTGTGACCTACGAAAAGTCCGCTATTATGGACGCTAGAACGAGTCGCAAAAACCAAATCTTCCAAGCCGACCTCAACACTGGCGCCATCGATATTTACGAATATTCCTGGCTACTCGCCAACATTCCAGTTCAAATCGAGAAGGGTAAATTCGAGCTTCCAAAATCGATTGCCTTCCTCGAAATGTACAACTGTGGCAACGTCAAACAGCTCAACTCGCTCTCAAGATGGAAAAATAATAACCCATCTAATTCGATTGCTGTTCAGATTGGTATCGACCAAAACAACGAGCCATTCATGATGGATATCCATGAAAAAGCCCATGGTCCTCACGGCCTTATTGCTGGTACAACCGGTTCAGGTAAGTCCGAATGGATTATTACATACATTTTGTCGCTCGCCGTAAACTTCAGCCCAGAAGAAGTTCAGTTTGTCCTGATTGACTACAAGGGTGGCGGTCTCGCAAAAAGCTTCCAAAATGAAGAGCTCGGCATCAAACTCCCCCATATTGCCGGCGTCATTACAAACCTTGATAAGTCCGATATCTTTAGATCTATTTCGGCAATCGAATCTGAACTAAAGCGCAGACAGGCAATCTTTAATGAAGCGCGCGAAAAGCTCAAAGAGGGCCAGATGGACATCTATAAATACCAGATGCATTATCGCAACGGCGACGTCGACGAGCCAATGTCGCATATGATCATCGTCTGCGACGAGTTCGCTGAGCTTAAAAAGCAGGAGCCGGATTTCATGGATCAGCTCATCTCAACCTCGCGCATTGGTCGTTCTTTAGGTGTACATCTAATTCTTGCTACTCAGAAGCCAAGCGGCGTTGTTAACGAGCAAATCTGGTCTAACTCGAAGTTCAAAATTGCCCTCAAAGTCCAGTCAAAAGGCGATTCAAACGAAATCATCAAGAAGCCAGACGCTGCATTCCTCAAGCAAACGGGTTCATTCTACATGCAAGTCGGCAACGATGATTACTTCAACCTAGGTCAATCCGCCTGGGCTGGCGCAAAGTATTACCCATCCAATACCGTCATGCACAAAACCGACGTTTCGGTTCAAGAAATCGACAATACCGGTAAGATTATTGCCAGCTACGAAGAAAAAGAAGAAGCCAAAGAAAATAAGGGCGATCAGTTACTCCATATAGTTTCATATATTGATGAAATTTCGAAAGGTATCAAGCTCAAAACCAAACCGATGTGGCTAGAAAATGTCAGCACAGACATCCTAGTTTCTGATTTGTACAAAAAATACGGCACACCAAAGGCCGATAAGTACACTTACGAAACCGTCATTGGCGAATACGACGAGCCACGCAGACAGGAGCAAGGCTTGCTCAAAATCGATATTTCGAAGGGCAACATTGCAATTGCCGGCAAGAACGATGGTAGCATCGAGAAGCTAATCTCGACCATGATTTGGACGAGTATCAGTAGCCATACCCCAGCCGAAATTGCCTACTACATTATCGATTATGGCGCAGAAACCATGAAGAAATTCGCGAACTTCCCACACGTGGGCGAAGTATTATTCCAAAGCGAAAGCAACCGCATTGCTGCACTCATGGAAATGATCGACGGCGAGCTACAAAACCGCAAGGAATTACTTACTAACTATAACGGTTCTTACGAAACCTACAACAAGCAAAATGAAGAAAAACTCCACCTAATTGTTGTCGTTATTAACAACTATGACATCTTCATTCAGTCAATGCCTCGCGCCACTGAGAGAATGAACGAATTCTTTAGGGATGCGCCAAAATGCGGCATTATCTTCGTAATTAGTAGCAATGAATCTGGTGGCGTAAGTCCTAGAATCTTATCCAATTTCAATCATTACATTTTGATGCAATTAGCAGACGACGGAAACTACCGTAGCTTTACGAACTGTCGTCGAGGCCTTATTCCGAAGAAGACCAAAGGCCGTGGTATTTGCAAGCTTGATCCAACGAACACTGATTCCTATTGTGAATTCCAAACCGCCTTTATCGATACTGAAGAAAACGAATACAAGACCATTCGTAACTTCGCTAAGCGCAGCGTTGATTACTACAAGTGTAAAGTTAAACAGCTTGCAAAGATTCCTGAAGACATCCAAAGCTCCGATTTGATTAGCCGTATTAACGAAATCGAAGACATGCCAATCGGTATCAGTCTACATCAGAAGGATCTGGCTACCTATAATCCAAAGGAAAGTAAAGTCCAAATTATTTCTGGCCACAACATCGCTAATAGCATCGAGTCGATCTATGCCTTCGTTAAGACTATGACTAAGCTTCCGAACGTCAAAGTTAGGATTCTCGATATGCTTGGTATTTTCAAGATGCCAATCTTGGATATTCAGAAATTCGACCAGGATCCAAACGACGTCTTAGTGGCCCTAGAAAACGATACCGTAACTAGGACCAAACAGAATCTCTATGGCATCAATATCATTATCGGTGCAGGTAAGTACAAACAACTCCTCAATGCTAAGGGCCAAAAAGCCTTTGAAAGCATCATTGATCTTCTTCCGAAGAGCCATCAGACCTGTTACATCCTTCTCGATAACTACGAAAGTATTCGCAGCCTCAAGGTCGAAGAATGGTACTCGAAGCTTGGCATTAAGAACGGTCTCTGGCTCGGCGAAAGGCCAGATGCGCAGACCCTCTTCGAAAACGTTAAATTCAGCGAAGAAGACATCAACTACTCATATCCAGGTCTCGCCTATAAGATTACGGACAACGAGTACGATGTGTTGAAGCTAGCGATAGACAAGGATATTTAATATGGATTTAAAGATACTAATCGAACTATATGTCCCTGAAATCGAAGAGCAATACGAGCTCTATATCCCAGTCAATAAAACCGTCGGCTATTGTGTAGCACAAATCAAGAAAATGCTCAAAGAGCGTTTTGAAGAGTTTAGCGACGATATTGCTGTAAATATCTATAACAAACGCACCGGACAAATATATATGAATAACGTGCTTATCAGAAACACCGATATTCGTAACGGAACCCAGTTGGTACTGCTCACAATATAACCGGAAGCATTAGCTAATTGAAAATAATATATAGATAAAGTAGAATATAATTATGGACAAAAGTGGCGATAATAACAAAAACCCAAATGAGGAAGCGCCAAACCCTCTTCAACAATACGCGTACGAAAACAATTACGGTCGCATAGATCAAAACGATCCGTACAACCCAGCTAATCGGGTAAATCTTGCAAATTACGAAAACGCACCACAGCAGACTCCGCCTAACTTTATGCAAAATAACCAATATATGCAGCAACCGCAACCACAGCCAATGCCGCAACCACAGGTTATGCAGGCGCCAACTCCAATGATGGCCGTGCCACAACCAATGCAAGTCCCAACCCCAGCTCAGCCAAAGAAGAAATCGCATATCGGCGAAATTATCTTGATTATCTTCATCTTCATTATTGCTGGCGGTGCCGTCGCAGGCGCGATCTATTGCTTCAATCAGTACGACACACTTAATCGTCAGGTCCTAGCCGACCGCGGCGTCAAAGTAAATAATGCAAAAGCCGAACAAAAAGAACTGGACGAACAAAATTACGAACGTCGCAGCGCTAAGACCACACGTGAATTCACTGGTCCAAGCAACTTCGGTGCGCTCACCTTCGAATATCCAAAGGAATGGAACGTCTATATCGACAACGATAGTAGCACTGAGCCAACCTTTGCCGCATACTTCAGCCCAGAATACGTCAAGCCAACCAATAGTGCTAACCAAGGCCTCGAGTTCAAGATTAATTCACAAAACTACGATGCAACCATCAAGAACTATGCGCACAACTTGATTAGCGAACAGAACTACAGCGCAAACGGCCTAACTGGTAAAATCTTCAAGGGCAAGCTCGACAAGAAAGAAGATTCTAAAGATGGCGTAGCGGTTGTAATTAAAATCAATAACTACAGTGCAATCATCCAAACCCGCGATTACGAAACCTACGGCGAAGAGTTTGATAAAATCATCAATACTCTCAAAAGCGCCAACTACGAATAAAATCGCAGCATACAAGATTGACCCCTTGCAATAGGGGTCTTTTTGTGATAAAATAGGCAAGATATTATTAACAAAAGGAACGTATGAGTCGTATCGGAAAACTACCTGTTGACATCCCAGCAGGCGTGACAATTACGGTCGGCGACAAAGAAATCACCGTCGCTGGTCCAAAAGGCACGCTTACTGTCCCTGTCCAGGAGAACACCCAGACTAAGGTCGAGGGTAACCAAATCATCGTAACGCGTAGCGACGACGAGCCAAAGTCCCGTGCTTGGCATGGTCTTCAGCGCGCATTACTCAACAACGCCGTTCAGGGCGTTACCAAAGGTTTCGAGAAAAAGCTCGAGATCAATGGTGTTGGCTTCCGCCTAAGCGGTGGTCCAAAAGAAATCGAAATGGCACTTGGTTTTAGCCATCCTGTCAAATACAAAGCTCCAGAAGGTATCGAGCTTAAGGTCGACAAGATGACCATCACTGTTAGTGGCATCAACAAGCAGCAGGTCGGTCAGGTCGCTGCTGAAATTCGCGCACTCAAGAAGCCTGAACCATACAAGGGTAAGGGCATCAAGTATGTCGACGAAGTTATCATCCGTAAGGCCGGTAAGGCAGGAAAGAAGTAAACCATGAAAGCAGAATTTAGAGCAAATCGCACTCGTGCAAAGATTCATGGCACCGCTGAACGCCCACGCCTTAGCGTAAACATCAGCAACAAGCACATCATCGCTCAGATCATCGATGACGATAAGGACGCAACCCTCGCTTACGCCACCACCGTTGGTAGCAAAGACAAGGGCAGCAAGACCGAACTCGCCGCAAAGATCGGTAGCGAAATCGCAAAGAAAGCTAAGAAAGCTAAGATCGAGAAAGTTGTCTTCGATCGTGGCTCACGCCTTTATGCAAGCCGCCTCAGCGCACTAGCAGATGCAGCCCGCAAGGAAGGACTGGAGTTCTAATATGGAAAACAAGCAAGCAAAAGTTATCAACGAATCAGGTACTACTCGCTTGAATAAAGAAGCTAGCGCAGCAAAAGAAGCACGCGAAAACGGTAACTTCCGTGGCCGCCGCCGCGACAACCGCCGCAACCGCCGCGCAGCAGACGAAGTCAAGAAAGAATTTGATTCCGTAAATATTAGCATCAACCGCGTTAGCCGCACCGTTAAGGGTGGCCGCCGCATGCGCTTCCAGGCCCTCGTCGCCGTCGGTAATCACAAGAACAAGATCGGCGTCGGTATGGCAAAAGGCGCAGACGTTACTGCGGCCGTTCAGAAAGCAGAACGCCGTGCTAAGAAGAATATGATTACCTTCAACATCAATGGCGACACTATCTGCCACGAAGTTGAAACTAAGGTCACTGGTGCTCATGTCCTCATGAAGCCAGCTGCTCCTGGTACTGGTATTATCGCCGGTGGCGTTATCCGCTCCATCATCGGTCTTACCAGCGTCAAAAACCTTGTCAGCAAGTCCCTCGGTTCTACCAACAAGGCAAACATCGCCTATGCTGTCATCGAAGGTCTTCGCCAGCAAGTTCCTAAAGACGAATGGCTAGCAAATCAAGGCAAGAAAAAAGCCGAGACCAAGAAAGCCGCCGCTAAGGAGGAAAAATAAATGAAGTACAACGAACTTAACGTTATTACGAATAGTTCTCGCAAGCGCGTCGGTCGTGGTATCGCAGCAGGCCAGGGTAAAACCGCTGGTCGTGGTACCAAGGGTCAGAAATCCCGCACCGGCCACAGCAAGATGCCAGCAGGCTTCATGGGTGGTCAGCGCGCTATCATGCAGGCTATTCCTAAGATGAAGGGCTTCAAGTCTCTTCATGCTAAGGCTCAGGTCGTCTACACCGACACTCTTGATACTCTCAAGGGCAAGGTCGACAACTTCAAGCTCGCCGAAGCAAACCTCATCGCTAACCCATACGCTAGCGTCAAGGTTATCACCCGCGGTGAAATCAAGAACAAAATCGATCTCGAAACCCAGTTCGCCAGCAAGACTGCTATCGAAGCAATCAAGAAAGCCGGCGGCAGCTTCAAGAAAGTTATGGTTCCACAGCGCACAAAAGCTAACAAAGAAGCTTAAGTCTTACAAAAAGTATCCCTTCGGGGATATTTTTTGTTGCTTTTATCGCGCAAGAGGGGAATCTGTGCTAATATAAAAGAAGTAAAAAAGAGGTATCATGAATTTTAAGACGATTTTCAAGTCTTTGAAAAACAAAGACATGCGAAAGCGCATCCTTGCTGTAGTAGGCCTCCTAGTCGCCTATCGCATTCTTGCGCACGTTCCGGTTCCACTGGGCGACACATCAACTTTTAAAGAAGCAGTCGACAATCTCGTAAAGAGTACTGACCTTGGCGGTTTCATTAACCTTATTTCTGGTGGCGGCCTTACTTCCATGTCGATTATTTTGGTCGGTTTGTCACCATACATCACCTCTTCGATTGTCATGCAGGTCCTCACGAAGGGCATTCCTCAGCTCGAAGAGCTTAGCAAAGATGGCGAAGTTGGTCGCCGCAAAATCAATCAGTGGACTCGTATTCTTGCCGTCCCACTAGCTATCATTCAGTCTATCGCTTATATCTACATCTTGACCAAGGAAGTCCTCTCGATCGGTACTACTGACACCGTAACGCTCACTGCTTCTGGCTGGGCTCTCGGTATTACCTGTATGACCGCAGGTTCCATGCTCCTCATGTGGGTTGGCGAGCTTATGACCGAACAGGGTATCGGCAACGGTACTTCTACAATCATTCTTTGTAGCATCATTGCAAACTTCCCAAACACCTTCGCCGCTCTCATTCAGGGCCTCATGGATACCAGTGCCGGCACGCTCAGCATGTTTGGCTGGTTCAATCTTCCAGTTAACCCTACCTATTTCTGGATTATTCTCGCGCTCGTCGCAGGCTTGATCGTCGTACTCTTCTTGCTTGTCAAGATTAACGAAGCACAGCGTATTATCACAATTAACTACGCAAAGCGTGTCCATGGTAACAGCGCCTACGGTGGCGTAAAGAGTATCATGCCTATCAAGCTCATCTCGGCTGGTGTTATTCCTGTCATCTTCGCCGTTTCATTCTTGAGCATTCCATCTTTCATTGGCCAGCTTATCCAGCGCAAAGACGCCGCAAGCCAAATCGGCCAAATGCTCGTCAAGCTCTTTAGTGCACCAAACGCAAACAGCTACAACGCTGCAACTGGTCTCACCTGGGAAAACTACATTTACCCAGCTTGCTATTTCGTACTCGTAATTATCTTTACTTACATCTACACCAGCATCGTCTTTAATACGCAAGATTACGCCGAAAGTATCCAAAAGCAAGGCGGCTTCATCGAGGGTGTTCGCCCAGGCAAAGAAACCGAGAAATATCTCAGCCAGATTATGAATCGCCTCAACCTCTTCGGTTCCGTATCGCTCGGCCTTATCGCACTAATGCCATACATCATCGATTACATTTCGATCCATGTTCTTGGCACACCACTCGGCCTTTCGATTTCCGGTACAGGTCTCCTCATCGTCGTGACAGTCGCAATCGACAACTTACGCTCGGTCAATTCACGCGCCTTAATGGTCACATACGACGACTATAAATAGGAAAACTAATGGCATTAAAAATTAATCGTACAATCACAAAAATTACACGGATTGTAGGGTGGGGCCTCACAATCGCAATCTTAGTCTGTTTCGCAAAAGTCTTTTTCTGGGAAAAAGCCTACTACAAAGAGCAGACAATTATGGCTCGCTCTAAATCTCAATCAGTTATTACGAAATTACCGTCACTTGACGGTCTCATCGATCAAGAAATCACTAAAGACGAATACGGCAAATTTCAAGTCGAAGCCAAAGCGCCAAGATATATTCGTATTCCACGCACGAGCCTAAACACGATAGTTCGAGGCAAAAGCCTATCGAGCAATGGCGCTTTGCAAATTTCATCCAATATCAACGAAACCGCTTGGTATTCCGGCACATCTAATCCAGGCGACGACGGCACAATTGTAATTGCAGGGATAAGTAGCTATTATGGCGAATCTGGCGCCTACCATGGCCTAGACAGCCTTGAAAAAGGCGACGAAATTGAGCTCGAAAGCGGCGATGGCAATATTTACAAATACGCCGTAGAAAGCATTAATATTACGTCAATTAAAGATAGCGCTAAGGTTTTGCCAACCACTCAGCAACGCAGAGAAGGCAAAGAAACCCTATCGCTAATTAGTATTAGCGATGGAAGCGAATCATTTGTGCTAGTCCGCGCAACAAAGCAATAAAAAGCAACCTATTCACGAGCAAAACAAGACACACTCGAAGAATAGGTTCTTTTTATTGTTTGCGCGGAACGATACCATACATAGCCTATATTTATACTTGAAATTTTTGACATTTTTTGATACAATAGACCTTGTAATTTATGGCTAGTCAAAAGAGATCGACCAGGTCGGCCAAAAAGGCCGCTAAGCGTTCTAGTGATTCTGCTAGTTCGGCCAGTAAGAAGGAAGTGATTAAGTTGACTGGAAAGATCGTAGAAAATCTTCCCGGTACTACTTTTCGTGTCGAGCTTGAGAATGGTCATGTTATAGTTGCTCACATGTCGGGTAAAATGCGAAAGAATTATATCCGCCTCGTGCCGGGCGACAAGGTGGACGTTGAGTTAACCCCATACGATCTCACGAAGGGGCGAATCAGCTACCGCCAAAAAGATTAAATTTAATCGAAAACAAGATGGCTACGGGAGGTAAAAAGCTAGCTTTTGCTAGTTTTTCACTATATCGTAACGTAAGTTTTCGGAAAGGAAATTTTCATTTACATGAAAGTACGTGCAAGTGTAAAGAAAATTAGCCCTGACGATATTATTGTGCGTCGCAAAGGCGTGCTTCGTATCATCAACAAGAAGAAACCTAAGAATAAACAAAGGCAGGGTTAAGCATGGCAAGAATCGCCGGTGTAACACTACCAAGCGAAAAGCAAGTCTGGATTGGCTTGACTTACGTTTATGGTATTGGACGCACCACAAGCAAAGCCATCCTTGCGGCGGCTAAAATTGAGCCGACCACTCGGGTGAAAGATCTCACCGAGGCTGAAGAGCAGAAGCTCAACGATATTATTTCTAGTAAATATTCCGTTGAAGGAGACTTGAAGCGCCTCGTGACAAACAATATCAAACGTATCAAGGATATCAATTCCTACAAGGGGCTCCGCCACAAGGCAGGTCTACCAGTCAACGGTCAGCGCACCCGCACGAATGCGCGCACCCGCAAAGGTAAGGCTATCGCCGTCGGTGGTGCACAGCCAAAAGCAGCTAGTAAAACTTAAGGAGTATAAGGAGTTAGTATGTCAGAAGATATTCAAGCTACAAAAGCTCCTGAAGTGGAGCCAGCAAAAGCAACCAAGGCTAAAGGCAAAAAGGGCAAACGTGTTGTCCAGGCCGGCCAGGTTCACATTCAAGCAACTTTCAATAACACTATCGTCAGCGTCAGCGACAAGAAGGGCGAAGTTCTCGCTGCTTCATCGGCTGGTGCTAACGGCTTCCGCGGTTCCAAGAAGGGTACCGCATATGCTGCGCAAGTTGCTGCAGAAAAAGTTGCCGAAATCGCTAAGCGCGATCACGGCATGAGCAGCGTCGATGTCTTTGTTAAGGGTATCGGTCTTGGTCGCGACAGCGCCATCCGCGCCTTTAGCACTCTAGGCATTCAGATCAATAGCATTACGGACAAGACACCAATCAAGCACGGTGGCTGCCGTCCTAAAGGAGAAAGGAAACCATAATGGCACGTGATTTATCACCAGTTGGAAAACAATCTCGCCGTGAAGGTTATGCACTTGCTCCAAAAGCGCAGAAAGTCATGGCAAAGAAGACCGGTATTCCTGGTCAGCATGCCGATATGCGAATTCGTGGTGGTAGTCTCTACCTCACCCAGCTTCGCGAAAAGCAAAAAGTTCGCCGCATCTACGGTCTGCTTGAAAAGCAGTTCGCAAAATTGATGCGCGAAGCACAGCGCGCCGAAGGTATGACAGGCGAAAACCTGCTCAACTTCCTCGAACGCCGCGCAGACAACGTCGTTTACCGTGCTGGTTTTGCTAGCACCCGCCGCGCCGCTCGTCAGCTCGTTTCACACGGACACTTCACCCTCAACGGCAAGCGTATTGACATTCCGTCCATCCGCCTCAGCGCCGGTGACGTTCTTGAAGTACGTCCAAAATCGAAGAAGAATACGTACTTCGCTAGCCTAAACGGCGAAGCACAGACTCTTTCCTGGATGAAGTCCGATCTTAAGAATATGAAGGTCGAAATCACAGGTACACCAAAGCGCGAAGAAGCAGAGGTGGGCATCAACGAACAGCTAATCGTCGAGTATTACTCACGCTAAAGGAGAACTATGACAAAAGTAATTCATGAAGCAGAACTAGCAGAGATCAAGGACCTTGGTGAAAACAGTTCAAGCTTTATTATCAAGCCTCTTTACTATGGCTATGGTAATACACTTGGTAATTCACTACGTCGCGTTCTCCTATCCAGCATTAAAGGTGCCGCTATCGTTGCATTCCGCATCGAAGGTACCAATCATGAATTCTCAGCAATCAAGGGCATTAAAGAAGATACCGTGGATATCATGCTTAACCTCAAGAATATCCACTTCAAGTCTCACTCTGATAGCCCAGTCGAGATTCATTTCGAAAAGAAGGGTGCAGGCGTCGTAAAAGCTGGCGACATCAAACTCCCAGCCGATGTCGAGCTTGCCAACCCACAGCAGGTTATCTGTACGATCGATGATCCAAACTTCACTTTGAAGATGGACATGGTTGTCGATACAGGTCGTGGTTACCTCACGGTCGAACAGTCTAGCGCAGAGCGCATCCACAGCGACATGATCGCCCTCGATGCTGTCTTTACGCCAGTTCTTCGTGTTCGCTACAATGCAGAGAACACCCGTGTTGGCCAGGACACCAACCTTCAGCAGCTCACTCTTACGATTGACACCGATGGCACTATCACGCCTCGCGAAGCTTTCGAAGAAGCAGCCGCTATCTTGGTTAACCAGTACAAAGCACTAGCCGGCAGCACAACTGTCGAATCTGCACCAGCTCCAACTGCTGGCAAAGAAGAAGCAGAGTCTGGCTCTACGACCCCAATCGAAGAGCTTGGTCTTTCGGCTCGTACCGCAAACGCTTTGCTTAACAACGATATTCATACCGTTGCGCAGCTCAAGAGCCTCAGCGAGAGTGATCTCAAAGAACTCAAGGGCTTCGGTGCAAAGGCGCTTGATGAAGTCAAAGATAAACTTACGGAGTTAAATATCTAAATGCATCGCCATGGATATAAAGGGCGCAAGTTTGGTCGCGAAACCGACCAACGCACCGCACTCACTCGCGGTTTGATGCGCTCCTTGTTTAAATACCAGGCAATCAACACGACTCTCGCTAAAGCTAAGGAAATCCGCCGCCCAGCAGAAAAGCTTATTACGCTTGCAAAGCGCGGTGACCTCGCTTCACGCCGTCTAGTGATTGCCCGCCTCGACGATCAAGAAATTGGCAACTACCTTGTAGATGTCATTGCCCCACAAGTTAAGCGCGACAGCGGTTACCTCCGCATCGAACGCAACGGTTTCCGTGTTGGCGACAATACCGAAATGGCAACTATTTCTTTCGTTGACGATATTAAGGACATGCCAAAACCAGCTAAGAAAGCTGAGAAAAAGGCAGCTAAGGAGGAGAAATAAGTATGAAAACTTATAGCCAAAAGTCCTCCGAAATCGCACGTGAATGGTGGATTATCGACGCTTCCACTTTGCCACTAGGCAAATTGGCCGTCGTAATCGCAGACAAGCTCATGGGCAAGTCTAAAGTTACCTACACGCCTCACACCGATAACGGTGACTATGTCGTCGTTGTTAACGCTAAGAACCTCAAGGTTACTGGCGATAAGATGACCGACAAGCATTACTACCGCCACTCTGGCTTCCCAGGCGGCTTGACCGATCTTACTCTCGCTGAAATCATCGAGAAGGATCCAACTCTCGCCGTTAAGAAGGCAGTTGCCGGTATGCTCCCAAAGAACAAATTACAAGCTGAACGCATGAAGCGTCTCCGCGTCTTCGCTGGCGCAGAGCACAGCCATACCGCTCAGACCCCAAAGGAGATTAAGTAATGCCAGCCAAGAATGCGAAATACACTTATGGCAACGGTAGCCGCAAGGCTGCAACCGCCACTGCTCGTCTCTACAAGGGCAAAGGTGAACTTACTATCAACGGTAAGGCTGCTGCAGATTACTTCTGCAATAACAAGGCTCTTCTCGCTGAAGTAACCGATCCACTCGCACTCGTTCAGAAGCAGAAAGAATACGACGTAACCGTCCTCGTTAAGGGTGGCGGTGCCGCCGGTCAGGTTGACGCTATCAAGCTCGCCATCTCCCGCGCATTGGTTCTCGAATTCCCAGAATTCCGCCCAGTGCTCAAGAAGGCAGGCCTCATGAAGCGCGACCCACGCGAAAAAGAACGCAAGCACTACGGTCTCCGCGGTGCCCGCAAACGCGAACAGTTCAGCAAGCGTTAATCTTAATCCTTGCAGAATACAAAGACCACTCCGAAAGGGGTGGTTTTTGGTTATGGGCGCATCAAAAAACTCGCTGATTTTTCAGCGAGTTTTATATGGCTAATTACTGATTATCGCCGCAATAGACCGCACCGCCTTCAAGAACATAGGCCAACGCAACGCGACCTTGAGGATAGCCATTGACTGGATTGAATGGTTTAGATTCATCGCCCGAACATTCAAGACCAATCGCCATCATCATTCTATGATTACTTCTCATAACGTCCGGATTAATGTTGCTACCCCAATACGAACCGGCATACCCAGAATCAAATTCAATTTCATACTCACTGCCATCAGGGTCTTTGAATTGATCGCCAGTACAAGTATATTTAAATAAACTATCCGTACTTCCAGTTTTTAGAGTACAAGTATCATCGATATAACGAATAACAAAATCAGAATCCGCGGAACTTACGTGAGTATTACCGTCGACTGAAGCCGGTAAAGTAGCAGGGCTCTTTCCATTATTATTAGACTGATAATCGTTAACAGCGCTTAAAATCCTAGCCATATCCTGGCGACGGCGCGTGTTTCTTTGACTACGCTGAAGAGCTGGCAATGCAATGAACACCATTAAGAAGATTAAGCCAGCAATCGCGAGAACCAAGACAACCTCAATAATCGTGAAGCCCTTTTTATTATTTTTAGTCATGGCTTTTATATAACTCCTATTAATAAGCTTATGTTTTAAACAAATTATAGCACAACAAAAAGGCGCCCATATCGAACATGGACGCCAATAAGTGTTATTACTTATTATCAATACAATAAACGGATTCGCCCTCTAGGACATATCGAACGGCTGAATCATTTGCATTATTGGTAGCCGTAACGCCATCCTCCGCAGTATCGCTACAAACTACCCCAGCCGTAATGTATATGGTATGGTCAAAACTGATGATGTAACCATAAGCCTTGCCTAAATCAGTACCCGCTGCGGCGATTCGATAAAGCGACCCATCTGGATCAGAGAAGCGCGCACAACTCTTCCCAGCCTGACACTCAAAGGTGTAATACTTACGACCAATTTTACCATCGAAATAAGACCCTACGTTCTCAGACAATTCTTCTTCGATATATCTTTGAGCGAATTTCTCGTCTAGTTCAGCACCTTTATATGTAGTACCACCCGTCCAAGTCAAATCAGTATTAGTAACAGGTAGACTACCACCATTATTTGCCTGATAGTCAGTAACTGCACTCATAATCCTCGCCATATCCTGGCGACGGCGAGTATTCCTTTGGCTGCGCTGCAAAGCTGGCAAAGCAATGAATACCATCAAGAAGATAAGGCCAGCGATAGCAAGAACCAAGACCACCTCAATGATCGTGAAGCCTTTTCTATTGTTTTTAGTCATAGCTTTATATAACTCCATTAAGCTTATGTTTTATCTTCAATCTATTATAACACAAGGCATAATCAAGCCTGGCTTATGCTAAAATAAGATTAATCGGGAGGTATTATATGGCTCAAAATCAAACCGCAAAGTCTAGCAGGGGAGGATTCAAGAAATTCCTGCGCACCCTAGAAATCATCTTTTTTGCACTCATTTTTATATCATTCTTTGTCATCATTATCTATATGGCAGCCACCGGACTTCTGCGCGGTCATAGCGCCCTCGAAACTAAGTCTAGTCTAGTATCGCTCCAGGCTGAATACGAAAAAGATTTCACGGTTGATGATGCTAATTTTAACGAACCAAAAATCATTGTAAATCCTTACAAAAACTCCCCACTCACGGCATTAGTTATTTTTAAAACCACCGACGAAATCGCGCCAACTGTCGAGATTAAAGGCAAAGACGACAGAGCCACCATCTCTCACACCTTCCCGGCCAACAGAGAACATTACCTACCAATCTATGGCCTCTATGCCGATTACAACAATACCATCACGATGTCCTACGAAGTCAACGGACAGAAAAATATCAGCGTCTTAAATATCAAGACCGAGGCCTTGCCGGAAACTGTTGCAAAGGCTGAAATTGCAAGCGCCAACCTCGAGCAACTCGATAGCCAACTCTATTTCTTCTCGCCAAGCGGCAATAATCTTTCCGCAGCTTACGATATCAATGGCGACGTTCGCTGGTATCTCGATCAAAAGACTGCCTGGGATAACACTCGCCTCAAAAACGGCCATCTCCTCATTAGTACCGAACGCCTCGTCAATACACCATACTATATGACCGGCCTCTACGAAATCGATCTGCTAGGCAAAATCTACAACGAATACACCATCCCGGGCGGCTACCATCACGATTATTTCGAAATGCCGAATGGTAATCTGCTTGTAGCAAGCGACAATTTCGAAATCACCAACAATACTGTCGAGGATTATATTGTCGAAATCGATCGTCAATCGGGCAACATTGTCAAAAAGATCAATCTAAAAGACGTCCTACCAACAGCCAACACAGGCAACGAAAACTATTCCGAAACCGATTGGTTCCACAATAACTCCGTCTGGTTTGTCGAAAATACCAACACCATTATTCTCTCTGGCCGCCACCAAGATGCCGTAGTTGCAATTAACTACACTTCAGGCGAACTCAAATGGATCCTAGGCGACAAAACTAATTGGCCAGAAGAATATGCCGATTACTTCTTTACGCCAGTTGGCGAAAATTTTGAATGGCAATGGAGCCAACATGCCGCCATGGTCACCCCAGAAGACAATATCTTTCTCTTTGATAACGGCAACAATAAATCCAAACTTGCCGAAAGCTTCACCCCCGCTTCGCAGAGCTATTCACGCGGCGTCATATATCACCTCGACTATACTAACAAAACCATCGAGCAAATCTACCAGTATGGTAAAGAACGCGGCGCAGAATTCTACTCACCATACATCTCCGACGTAGATTATCTCGAGGCCGACCACTATCTTATCTCGAGCGGCGGCATCGTTAAGAAAAACGGGGAAGCCCAAAATCAGCCAGCCGGAGTCGTTGAAGCTGACGAATTAAGCTCGATTACAGCCGAACAAAAGTCCGGCGAAACCATCTTCGAAATCAAGCTCCCGATCAATACTTACCGCGTCGAAAAAATGCCAGCATACTACGAAAATGAAGGCAACCTCAAGCTCGGCAAGGCCCAACAGCTTGGCGAACTAATGCAAAGTACTACAAACAATGTCGAATATGGCCTCATGAGTGGTTCTAAAAAGATTGATAATAATTACAAAGACCACAACATAGAATTTACGGCCGAAGAAGATCGCTTAGGCATCAAGGGCGATTTCGCCAAAGATAGCAGCTTTGAAATCATCCTAACCAAAGGCTTCGAAAAGCGCTCATATAAATTCCGCGCCACCAAAGAAGCTCACGCTGCACTCTGCGTGTCATCTTTCGTCGACACCAAAACCGAAAGCAGCGAAATCATCAACGTCGAACGCTATATTAACAACACGGGATTATCGGGACTATATAACATCTATCTCAAGCTCGGCGACACCGTCTACGATACAGAAAAGAGCGTAAAATTCTAACAATGAATAAACCGCCAAACAGGCGGTTTATTTTTATTCCTCAAAAGCCATTGCGTTCGGCTCGAGTTCTTTTTGAACCTTACGCTTTGCCGGCTGCTTATCCTTACTAAATATCAGACGATCAACCCAAAAGAAGATCAAACCACCAATTAAATTCGCTAGGACTGTATTCCAAAAATTGCCGAAGTTAAAGAAAGATAAACAAATCGCCAAAATCGGTGTAGATAACTGCCAACGCAGCAAATATAATAAATATTTCTTAATCATGATGATTACGATTATAACTAAGCATAAAAATAATAATAGTCTAGAAATTCGTAATTTTTATGTCGAAATAGTGTTTCAAGATAGGATAAGTACGCTATATCTAGCGTTTATGTCTATTTTACGCGAATCGTATCACCCGCATAGATTAGGTCCGGGTCCATGATTCCGTTCCAAATGCAGAGCGTCATAATGTCCGTATGGAAATGCAAACTAATACCCGAAAGCGTGTCGCCACGTTGAATCGTGTAATATTCCTCACCATTTTTCTTCTCGGTCGCAATCTTCTTCGGCTCTCCCTTTGGAGCTTCCGTCTTTTTAGTCTCAGTCTTTGACGTTTCCGCTTTTTTCGTTTTCGGAACCTCAGCCTTAGGTGCAGCCTTCTTTGCGCTAGTTTTAGTCCTAACTTCAACTTTTTCTTCCGCCTTTGCTTTCGGCTTTATCTCGGCCTTAGTCTTTGACTTTACTTTAACCTCAACACTATTATCTGGTTTTGGCGCAGGGATATCTACTAACTCGCGCTCCACTAAAAGCTCGGCTTTTTCCGGCATACTTTGCTTCTTTTCATAAACTTTCGCATATAGACGCCAAGCTTTTTTATCACCCATAAAAACGTCGCGATCCAAAGAGCCATGCGAATTCGTAAATTGCCACAAAGCATAGAACTTCCATGCGCCAGTCGAATAGCAAAAATCCGGCAAGTCCCAAGAACTGCGCAAATCCGGATAACCCGCAATCCAAAGTCCATAATCCGCATCCGCAATAACGCTCCAATCATAGGCACTAACTACCGAAGCAGACATATAAATCAAAGGCTTCACGCCTGTCAAACGATAAACTTCGTCCAACCAAGCCTTCGCCCAAGATACATTATTTTGCGTACCCGGCTGCTCCCAATCAAGCGCCAAAATCGCCTCATTCAAATACCCGCGCACATTATCAACAAAGAAGCGCGCTTCGCTCAAAGCATCATTCAAATCCGGACGCGCAAAATGATAAACCCCCAAAAGCTTACCAGCTTGTTTGTTGAGCTGATATTTCGTATTGCAAGTTGGATCAACATAACCAGCACCCTCGGTCGCTTTCAAGATAATAAAATCACCTTCAGTGACTGCATCTGCCTGCCATTTACTTTGATCAGTACCAAACAAACTCATAGCAATATTATACCGCGCCACCACCCACCTTTTTCCTTGACTTTGCCGTTGTTTATATTATAAAATAAACACATCGCCTCTTAATCCGAGAGTGCGAAATTTCCAAAACATTGGAGGTACTTTACTATGCAGGAATCGATCGTTACCGCAAAAACAAAGATCAACGAATGGGCAAAGCAGGCCATTGAGCTCCAGCAGGAGTATGAATGCGCCTGCAACCTGGCATCACGCCACTGCGAATGCTTCGACACTGACGGCAATGACGCTGATCGAGTACAGGCAATCAGATATCTCGGAAGCGCCTGGAAGAAACTCTCAAAGCTCATCGCGCTCAAGCAGAACATCGCCTGGGAGGCCTCAGTACTGGCCAAAGTTTACCAGATGAAAGATGACTCGCCGGAAGCCAGAACGCTTGACGAAGCACACTCGCTCAAGGCCGACGCAAATTACTATGAGACCATGAGCCAGAGAGCTACGAGCGAACGCGATGAATATATCGACGCCAAAAAGCAGACCATCGGCAGCATAAAGACTCTCCGTCTCAAGAAAGCCGTGACAGTCAACGAATAATGCCCTAAACAATTCTTGCAACTAACAAGGCCCTTCTCCAGAAGGGCCTATTCTTTTGACATTTAGCATAATTCTGGTATAATATAGATATAGCGAGCCACATTCCAAAAAGCATCAAAGGAGGTGAGGGAATGGCAACGCTAGCAGATATCAGAGCGAACGCTTACATCCTGTCAAAGACAAAGATGGAGCTCGCTCAAGCAAAAGAGCGATTGAATGCTCTGGCAAATGAGGTCCATGACGGCGAAACGCCAGTCGGATACGAACCCGCAAGGGAAGAAGTGTTCCGATTACTGAAGGGGATTGCGGATCTGAATCAAACAATCTCAATTCAGTACCTCTCGCTGGCCGCAGATGCAGAAAGTGCCTACGAAGAGGAAAATCTCATTGGCTGGGCAGCTCAATACGCCAAATGCGCTCTCGAGACAGAAGTCGAGTCCAAGTACTACGCTCCTCCTGAGAGTCCATGACTCCGCCCCTCTATTTCGAGGGGCTTTTTCTTGTTGCAATTAACAAACGGCCAGAAAAAAATGACCCTACGGGTCTTTTTCTTAGATTCTGGTGGAGCACAGGAGATTCGAACTCCTCACCTCTTCCATGCCATGGAAGCGCTCTACCAAATGAGCTAGTGCCCCAACTGCGAACATTATACCAGAAGATGGCCCGATTGGTCAAACGCCCTGAAATATATTAGAATAAAGCTAATGCTTATCAACATCATCCTACTTGCTGTTGGACTTTTTGCGCTGGTTAAAGCGTCCGATGTTTTTGTTGATTCTGCCTCATCTTTTGCTACAAGCATGCGCGCGCCTAAAACCCTCATCGCTCTCACAATCGCCGCCTTCGGGACCTGCGCGCCGGAACTTGCCATTTCCTTTAATTCTATTGCGACACACAACTACGACATGACGCTCGCAAACGTTATCGGTTCTTGCGTAGTTAATATCCTCCTCATTGTCGGTATCGCCACCATCGTAAACCCAATCAAAGTCAAAAACAAAATCATCAAAAACGAGCTTCCGCTCCTAGTTATAACATCCACCGCCTTCTGCATCGCGCTTAATGATTCACTCTTCGGCAACTACAAAAACGGCTTATCTCGCCACGAAGCCGGCGCCTTCGTCTTCCTTTTCGGCGTCTTTATCCTGTATATCGTCCTGGCCTATATCAAAAATCGCCCAAAGACCCGCGGCCGCCCGCCAAAAGCCAAATACACACCGCTGCGCTCCACGATTTATATCATCATCACAATTATCGTCATCGGCATCGCAAGCAATATTACCGTAGACAACGCCGCCGAACTAGCCGCTAAAATCGGCATCAGTGAAAAAGTCATCTCCATGACTGTCATTGTCATTGGCACCTCGCTGCCAGAACTCGTCATGACAGCCGGCGCAGCCAAGAAAGGCGAGTTCGAACTCGCCGTCGGCAATATTATCGGCACTAATATCTTTAACATTTGCATCGTCCTTGGTCTGCCAATTCTCATTTTTGGCGGTTTCGAGTCAACTAACTTCAATATTATCGATTCAATCGCCGTGCTCCTTGCTGCACTCACATATTACGTCTGTAGCCGCAGCGGCAAAAAACTCATCCGCGCCGAAGGAGCCCTAATGGTCGCCATCTTCCTTTGCTATTATGCCTACGTCTTAATAAACTAAGCAAAAATCCCCGTCCGAAAACGGGGATTTTGTTTTGTCGTTACTTATCCGAGATGAATTCCTGATGGCTGATAAATTTGCCATATTCCTGTCTTTCGCAAGCATGAAAGATGTCGTCATCCGTGAAGTCGCCGGTCAGGTATTTGCCAGGGAATATTTCGGTATACTCACAATCACGCTCCGTAACCACGACGCGCGTATGAGTCACCTTCATAATTTCCTCGGTAATATACCATGTACCGCCAGAGCCTTCGCTAAGCTCACCAAGCCTCGCGTCAAGTTCGCTCGTGAGCTTAACGAGCCAGTCAACGTGGCTGTGAATAATGCAGACTCTTGCGTCGCGCAAAGTCGCCTCCACGCGCGTGGCAAACTTGTCCAGGAAGTCCGCATAAGCCTCGTTGATAGCATCGTAGTTCTGCACAAACCGAGCCAGCAGTTCGTCCACATTCTCGGCATTTGCCTCACGTCTAGCGCCAGGACGAATCATACGTTCGTCCCACCAGCAAACCGCCACGCGCGTGTTCGTCATATACCAATCGTGTCTCGGCAGCATTCTGACATGAATGCAGTTACAGCAGTTAAACCGCTTGGCAAAAGACTGACGAATAGCGAGCTCGGGATAGGCGTCAGCTAAGGCAACAATTGCCTCAGGCACGCAGGCGACCGTCAGCTCAACCGGACCTTCGTCGCAAAGATCCAGTTTGCCCTTTCTGACCACTTCCTCGAACGCATGTGCGAAACGCATCATAGCGCTGTCGAAGTCGGGCTTCACATTCATTCCGTTAAGCGCAAAGGCGTACTTAATGAAAGATTTGGCGGCCTCCGAGCAAGACACCTGGTCCGTGTCGAGCGTCAGAGAGTTCTTCAACTGCAGTTTCATTAAACAACAGCTCCTTCGTATAATCTCGGGTTTTAGCCCGGATTTCGAAACTCGCATAAAGTCCCCAAAACCAGGCTAAATATACAACAAAATCTTAAAGAACAACTACACATATTATATCATAATTATTACTTTTTACCAGAACATACTAACAGATTACAGAAGCTTGAGCATCTTGAATTTTAAGGAAAAATATGCTATAATATACAGATATTTGCACCTTGAAAGGGGAGAGGAAAATGAGTAAAAACCGTTCCGACGACTTCGATACCATGGAGTTCGAAGCGATCCGACCAGACAATCCGCAGCACCGACCATTAGATCTTGGCGATCTGTCCGACTTCGAGGACTATGTCCCACCGACAAATCCCGAGCCGGAGTACGACGAGGAAGATGATTATCCCTACGAGGACGATTATTATCCCGCCGAGAACACCGCAAGAGACATTTTCTCGAGCGGCATGATCGCCATTATTGCGATCTTTGCTGTAATTGCGCTCTCAATTATTGCCGTTTCGATCGCCATCTTTAGCAACCGAAACAAGCAGAATCCTGGCGCCGTCCCGACCACTACGACCAGTACTTCGACATCCGTAACTGAAACTACTACAACGATCAGCACAACGGAAACCACCGAAACTACCACAGAAGCCGAGACAACCACGACCGAGACCGAGACGACAACGGAGACCGAGACGTCTACCGAGTCGACCGCTACAACCACAACCACGGAAGCCCAGACAACGGCAACGGCGCCGCCCGAAACAACGACGCCCACACCGACCGAAGCAACCGCACCGCCCGCTCCCACCGAAACCGAAGCTACGCTAACTCAGACAGATCCAGTAGAAATACCAACTCCTGCATCCGACGAGTTTGACTGGGATCCTGAAATAGAAGGAGTCCAGTACGTAGAATGAGGTCCAAAACCGCGCTCTAGGTAGCGCGGTTTTTCATTTTAAGCATAATATGGTAAAATATAGGTATGAATACATTTACTGCAACCAGTTTTAATATCTTCACTTGGCGTTAAGCCTGCAGTATTTTTCTTGACTTATATTTTTACTATTATCACTTATAATATCCTTTAAGGAGATTTTATGAAAACTATTCTTACCGGTGTCCGCGCCAATGAAGAACCTACAATCGGCAATTTTCTCGGCGCCTATACACCAATGATTAACCTTGCAAAGAAATACGCTGGCAATCCAGAATATCGTTTTAATATGTTCGTGCCAGACCTGCACTCTTTCACCACACCAATCGATCATGACAAACTATATAGCCAAGTCATCAAAGGCATCAAATACTATCTCGCTGCCGGCCTACCAATCGACGCCGAAAACGTCCATATCTACCGTCAGTCGCACGTGCCTGCCCACAGCGAGCTTGCATGGATATTAGATTGCTTCACACCATTCGGTGAAGCCAGTCGCATGACACAGTTTAAAGAAAAGTCCGAAGAACATCGCGACGCAGTTTCGGTCGGCCTCTTTAACTATCCGATCTTGATGGCCGCAGATATCTTGCTTTACGACGCTACTTATATTCCGCTCGGTGAAGACCAGTTCCAGCACCTCGAACTCACCCGCAACATCGCAATGCGCATGAATAACAAGTTCGACCAGGAAATCTTTACCATTCCAGCCGACGAAAAGTCTCAGGTTAAGTTCATGGGTCTCGATAAGGGCCTCCGTATCCGTTCGCTCACCGAGCCAACTAAAAAGATGAGCAAGAGCAGCACAAACGAGAAATCCAAGATTTCTTTGAACGACGATCCGAAGGCCGCCATGAAGAAAATCATGAGCGCCACCACGGACAGCGAAGGTGTCATTCGTTTCGATATGATTAACCAGCCAGGCGTCAGCAACCTCATGCAAATTGAAGCCCTCATCAATAACCGCGAGCTCCAAGATGTCATTTCTGATTTTGCTGGCCAGACCAGGTACGGCGACCTCAAAAAGCAGGTCGCAGATAGCGTCTTCCATTTCTTGAGCGACTTCCAGGAAAAGGTCGCGGAGATTAGCGACGCGGACGTCGAAAAGATTCTCGAGGACGGCGAAAAATATGCCAACGAAGTCTCACGCGAAAAACTTCGCCAAGTCCAAAAAGCCGTCGGGCTTTACAAGTAAACCCTCAAAGCACCACCAAACGTGGTGCTTTTTGGTGATTCTGAAAATATGTTAAAATGAGCTTATGATTAACCTTGATATCGCTGCCTACGTTGTCCTGTTTTTCTTCATCTTTTCGTTTGGTGGCTGGCTCTTCGAAGGCGCAATTAGCCTTTTCCGCGATCACGAAGTCGTAAACCGCGGATTCTATAACGGCCCATACTGCCCAATCTATGGCTCTGGCGCTTTACTATTCTTACTAGTCATGCAGTGGACTGACCGCCCACTCGAACTCTTCTTCTTTGGCGGCTTAGCGGCCTGTGCACTCGAATATCTCACTTCATGGCTCATGGAAAAACTTTACAAAGCCCGCTGGTGGGACTATAGTAACTGGCCTTTCAATATTAACGGTCGTGTCTGCCTCTACGGCTTCCTGACGTTCGGTACTTTCTCAGCCCTAATGCCTTTCATGAAAAAGGGCATCGATTGGCTTATTGCGCTCATTCCAGAAAACCACCAAGTCACCGTCGCAGCCGTGATTCTAGCTATTTTCGTAGTAGACTTCATCTATTCCAACCACATCATCATCAGTCTCAACCGCAGCTTGCGCAAAATCCAGAAGCAACTTAACAAAAGCTTTCCACTTAACATTATCAACCGTGGCAGGCGCGCTATTTTGTACCTCAAAATCGGCAATAAAAAGTACAAGCTACTAACCTGGCAGCAACGCCGTCTCTTGAACGCCTTCCCAACCTTCCGCTCGAAATACGATCAAGCTCTTCGGACCATAACTCAAAAGCGCAAGCAGAGAATGAGTGAGTTCCAAAAGAATCGCTTCAAACCTATAACAAACCGTGAGCTCAAAGCCGCCAAAGCTAAAGCTAAACGCGAAGGCAAAAAGTATACCGACGCCCGCAAGAGCAATAAATACTAGAAAATATTTCTCACTAGCCGTCAAATTGAAAATAGGGTATAATATACCCATGAGCAAGAAATTCAGCAAACCAGAATTATCTCGCAAAATTAATGGCGATATTCCTTTTGATACTCCAAAAAATCCTCAGCCAGAGGACAATTCCGAACGCCTCGATGTCGCTTTACTTAATTTCTACCCACGCTACAGTCGTGGCGAGTTGCAAAAGTTTATCAAGCTAGAATATGTTAAAGTTAACGGCGAAGTTCAGACTGTCGCCAGCACGCCCGTTACCGAAGAGGACGAACTCCTCCTAGAAGAGCCAGAAATTTCCAACGAAAAGCCACCAGTCATCTACGAAGACGACAATGTCATTATTTTCAATAAGCCAGCTGGCATGCTTTCCATGAAGAAGGGCGCCTATCTGCCAGAAACCTCCATTGACGATTTCGGCGATCTTGCACACCGTCTCGACCGCGACACCTCCGGCGTAATTGCCGTTGCGAAAAATCTCGCCACCAAGGGCTTCTTGCAGAAACAATTCCAGGAACGCCATGCGCACAAAATCTATTACGCTATCGTTGAAGGCACGCCAAAGCAGCCGCATGCTATCATTAGCGTCCCGCTCACGCGCAATCTCAAATATCCGACCACCTTTATTCCAGACGCCGACGGCAGAGAAGCCATTACCGAATACAAGGTTCTCGATAGCAAAGACGGCTTATCTTTTGTCGAGCTCAGGCCAAAGACCGGCCGCACTCATCAGCTTCGCATCCACATGAGCTATATTGGTTGCCCAATCCTTGGCGACAAAGTCTACAACCCAAAGGGTCGCAAAGCCGATCGCATGTATCTACATGCTGCTAGCCTCGAAGTTACTATTCCAGGCGAACCGAACAATCAACGCAAAATCTTCAAATCAGAATTACCAACCGAGTTTAATAAATACTTCGAGACCAAATAATGCATTTTGACGGCGTCGACAAAATCGAAAAACTCGCAGCCGCCAGCGGTTTTAGTATTTTTGAGCTCAGCCCAAATCAGGATCAGAGCCTTATTTTACCCAAAGCCATCCATCTAGCGCCCCAAAAAGACGAAAACAGTATCAAAATCGAAGAAATCAAAAAAATCACAGAGCTCACAAACACTAAGCAAGATAAAGACCTATATATCGTAGTCGAACAAGCCGAGTTGCTCACCTCGACTGCTGCTAACTCGTTGCTCAAACAGCTTGAAGAACCAGGCAACAAACTTCATTATATCTTCCTAACCACCAACTCCAATCTCATTCTTCAGACCATTAAGTCGCGAGCTTTTCGTTTTATCCAAAATAAAATCAAATTCGATCCCGATTCCATAGATATTAAGCTCCGTGCCAAAGTTAAGGATCTCATTCAGGCCAAGCCAAAAGACCTCAAAGACATCATTGATCCGATTATTAAAGACAAGAAAACCGCCCGTATCAAGGCGATAGAATTTACGCGCTGCGCTGCCGAGCTTTGCCTGGAAAGTTATTACAAAACCGGCAATAAGTTGTTTCTAGAAAAGGCACAGAAGGCCGCCAATGCTTGCCAGGCCATCACCGAAAACGGTAATATCCGCATCCAATTTATCGCGAATATGCTTTAAGTAAACGCGTATGGTATAATAAATAGTATGTTAGCAGCAGTGCTTATTCTTATTTTATGTTTGTTCGTCGCTTTTTTCATTCCAAATTATCACGACATGAAGCGCGAAAAAGAAGCCGAAGCCAATACTCAAACCAAGAAGCTTTGGCGCGTAGTCCAGACATCGTTGCGTGAAAAGAAGCCAGCCCGCGCCGAGAAGGCCTTGCTAACTATCCTAAAATTCGACGAAAAGAACGCTGCCGCCTATAACCGCCTAGGTATTATTTATGCCAAAGATAAACATTTCGACGAAGCGATCGAATGTTTCGAGATTGCCCAGAGTCTAGACAACAACGCATCTAGCCTTCATAACGTTGGTCTTATTTACTATGAAACAGGGAACTTCGAAAAAGCCGTTCAGGCCTTCGAACACGCCATCGAAATCGACGGCGGCGAACCAGCCAGGTATATCGCCTACGCTAAAGCCCTCGAAAAAGTCGGCAAACGCGCCAAAGCCGTTGAATCTCTCGAGAGCGCCTATGAACTTAACCCAGACGAGAATGTTTTGAAGCATTTGCTCGAGCTTTACGAAAACTCTGGTGACGAAAAGAATATCGAAATCACCAAGCAACGCATTACGCGCCTTCAAAACAAGAAGCGCACTTTGCTTGGCTACAATATCGACGATACGAGCGCCAGAACCGTCAAAAATGCCCGCTCGGATAAAGAAAATGCCCGTGCTTCTGCACGTGCGGCAAAGATTCTTGCCCAGGCCGAAGCTAAGAAAAGGAAAGCCGAAGAACAGGCTGCAAAACGCCAAAGAATCGCCGATCTTAATAGCCAGAAAAAAGCCGCCGCACAACTCGCTAAGCAGAAGAAATTAGCCGCTAAATCCGAGCGCAACGCAAACCGAGCAGCGAAGAAACTAGCCGAAAGTAACAGCTCTAAGACCTCCAGCAAAAAACTTTTCAAAAAGAAAAAAATAGGGTAGAATATACCCATACGCCGCAATAGCTCAGTTGGTAGAGCAGCCGCCTTGTAAGCGGCAGGTCATCAGTTCAAGTCTGATTTGCGGCTCCAGAGGATTAATACAAGCAAACCCGCACGCAAGTGCGGTTTTTAAAATCCGGCAGATGTTCTGAGAGAAATTTATTTCTCGAAGAATATATGACGGATTTTAAAAAGTAAGGCGACACATTGTGTCGCCTGTTTGCGCAGTATTCAATCCGAGTTGCGCGCAAATATCTGCAAAGCAGGTATTTGCGCTACCTCGTTTTGTTTGCATTTACCACGAATTATGCTATAATATACATGCTTGTTTATCAAGTCGCAAATTCAAAAAAAATAACGAGTCTTCTACCAGAAGGCTCTGTATATATATCCGAAAATCCGAAACGGCTGAATAGATATGGAGGTTTACTATGACAGACCTTGTCGAATCCATCCACCCGGAATACACTGAGACCAACTTCAGTAAGCATCCGGCCATCGTCCAGCTCGGACTCGCAGACTTACCCGAAGTCAAACTGCTCGTCATGTACGACAGCACAACGGGGAAGATCTACGTCGACGAGCGCGCCGCAGAAGACTACAAGATCCTGGCCGCCTTTCACGAAGAGATCTGCCAGAAAGGCTTGCACGAAGAGATGGTTCCTCGCCTGCACAAAGGGGACTATCGTTGCGCCTCAATCGAGGAATACATCATCTCCCAGCTGCCGCCAATCCAGGCAGCGCAGTATCGCGCACGCAGAAAAGCAATGTTTCAGTTCCTGCTGGATCACGGCTTGGCAAGCCCAGAACTTAACAGGAGCTTTCTGAACTCGCTCAGCTCGCTCCGCCGACGTTGAATTTGCGTCGCCCCGGCCACGTGCCGGGGTTTTCATATGTCGCAAAAAACTATATTCTATCTAGACTTGACGATTATCGTAATATATATTATTATAGCATTATCGCACCTTAAGAATCAGGTTTTAGCTTTAATCTACGACTCGTCCTGGACGGCTATTAGCTTTTCGGAACGAGTCGCAGATTACCTAGTGTAAGGCGGCCACTATTCTACGATCGCGAGATCTAAAAGAGCAGGAGGACTTCACTATGAAAGATCCTAAAATCAGCACAAACCCCATCCACCCCAGCTACGCAGAGCCCGGACTCATCAGAGATGCTATGGCCAGCGCACGCTACACTGAGGACAGAATGAACTGGGATTTCGACCCCAGCCTCGCCATAAGAATGGCCCTGGCAAAAGGTCGACTCGGAGCACTCTCAGCACTGAAGGCATTTAACTACTATACAGGCGGATATCTCGCTTGCATCGATGTAGTTGAAGGCAAGAGAAACCCCGAAGCAAGCGACGAACAGATCCGCCAGATGGAAGCACGCATACCCGAGTCACTCAAGTGGGTGGACAGCCTCGTAGACAACCTCAGCATCAACGATCTGATCCGCATGAACCCTATCATCTTCAAGGCCATCAACGACATCTACGGCCGTTACGGCAAGAAGGGCTTCTACGATGGCAAATATTCAGTCGAACTCAAGGAAAAGCTCGACAACATTGCTACCATTCTCAAGGCATCCAGATGGAGCACAAAGCTCCTCGGCGCCTCAGAAGAGGTAATGGACTTTTTCGTTTACCTCATTTCAAAAACCTGATCCAAAACATCCCCCGACTTCGTTCGGGGGATTTTTCCTTAGTGCGATTACTTGACATTATATCCATTTCGTATCATAATATATGCAAATATTTTTTCCTTAAGGGGGTATACAAAAGTGAAAAATACGACCTTTAAAATCTCAGGCTATTCCTTTAATCAGGCAGTCAACATCCAATGCTTCGACATGAGTCTTATCTCTGGTTGCCAAGAAGCCGACAAAAAATGGCTCATGCTTTTCAATCCGGAGACTGACATGGCCACACTCGACCATGCAATGCCGAAATGGTACGCCAAGCCGGCAATTCTCGTAGAGGCTTTCGCGCACGGCAAAGTCCACAAGAGGGAGCTCGAATATTTAACAAACAGCGGTAACTCGAAGCGGCTCGCGGCAGAAAAGTACTGTCTAGCCCTGGTAGGCAAATACCGTCTCGATTGGCTGAAGGCCAGAAAGTACTATTACGATTTCTTATTACGCCAAAGCCCAAACGGAAAAAACAAGGATCAATACGCAGAGGTTCTGCAGTATATCGAAGACCTTCTAACGAAAGACGATAAAGTCATAACCGAATATCTCTACTCGTCAAAGCAGGCATTCGAGACTAACTATTACCTGACGAACTTCGAAAAGTTCGCCAAGCACGAGGATCAGAAATGGTTGGTTTACTACGCCACTGACGGCAGAGTATTTTTAAGCGATGACTCGCCCAAATGGTACCGCAAGCTCGCAAGCCTCTCCGAAGAAGTCTGCATGGCGGAAAAATATCCGGAACTCCTGGAAGGGTATAGTTGGGCAGACAACGATCATTTCGATGCTGCGGTCGAGGCGATGATTATCGATAGATTTACGAGCAGCCAAACCCGTAAAAACTACATCAAGGCCAGGATCCAGATGTTCACACTGATTCGCAACACTAGACTCAACACAATTCCCGGAATCCAGATCGCCCTCGACTATCTAATCGAGAGACAAAAAGCCGAAGCCTGAGAACCAGCCCGCAGCAATGCGGGCTTTTCTCTTTATTTTTACCAAAAACTTTGCTAAAATAGTCATATCGCTGGGATAGCGAAGTGGTCAAACGCATCAGACTGTAAATCTGCCGGCATACGCCTTCGTAGGTTCGACTCCTACTCCCAGCACCATTTTAGATAACAAAACGACTCCGCAAGGAGTCATTTTTGTTAGCTAAAACAATTCTGGAGTAGGAGGAGAACCGCAGGTTCGGAC
Source organism: Candidatus Nanosyncoccaceae bacterium (assembly GCA_045536655.1). GTDB lineage: Bacteria > Patescibacteriota > Saccharimonadia > Saccharimonadales > Saccharimonadaceae > UBA2834. The sequence continues at coordinate 99,492 of JAZSOA010000012.1, forward strand.
GAGGTAGGAGCCGAGCGAAAACGAAGAAATGCTACGTATTTCGGCTTTTCCGAGGCGACGCCCTGAGTCAAGCAAATCTTGTAAAGATTTGCGCTCTCCTACTCCCAGCACCAAAAGAAAACCCCGAACATTAGTTCGGGTTTTTCTTTTGATTTCTGAGTAGGAGAGGCGAACCGTAGGTTCAAAAAACCTAAATACTTATTCACTTGCGCCATTTTTATATTTTTCGCTAAAATATCTCTAATGCACGCAATAATTCGTCTGGGAAACGGTAGATTCTATACTTCAGCCGTATTTGGCCGTTACAAAGGGGAGGGTGACAATTACGGCACGGATATTTTTGTAGTTTACAACCAAGCCAAAGATCGTCTTATTGCGGTTCCTCAAGTCACGATCGATACAAATAATACCATCCGCACCAACCTCATCCTCTTCGATACTCATGATATCTCTTGGAAGTTCAGCTACGGCAAGCGCCGCTATGGTTTTGTAAGTTTTCTCAACCGCGAAAAGGCCTTTGCGATTATCCGCTCGGGCAGATTTCCGTCTGGCACAGATATCGAATCGCGTTGCAAGAAAGAAGACGAATCGCTACAGTTCAAGAAGTGGCAGAAAATCCGCACCACGGCGGATATTAAGAACCTCATGGAAGCTACGGGCGGTTTTCATGATGGCTACGTTACGGAGTGCAAGAAAGACAAGCAGACCGGAGATATCTTAGTGCATTTTAGCGGCCTCTGGGGTACGGATTTAGAGATGGTCTTCCAAGGCGAAGCCGAATGTCATTTGCATGATCCAGAAGAATCTGAACCTTGGTGGTTCGATTGCAAGCTCCAGAAATTCCAAGGTAAATATTACCTCTTCGATTCCGCCGAGGCCTCGGTGGCCGATTTCGAAAAGTGGAACACCGATTGTTTTCGCGCCAAAGAAGTCTTCTATCATATTATTCCGCGCTAGCATCTCATTGACAAATACCGCATTCCATGTAAAAATATTTTACATTGTTGCCAGACGTTTTAGGCGACATGTATTTTTTAGGAGGTGCAATATGAAAAAGATTATTCTTGCTTTTCTTGCTACAGGCGTAGCCTGTGCGGCCCTTGGGATCATCCTTGGCAAAAAGCGCAAAGTACGGCTCTATGACGCCAAATTCGACGATGAAGACGACGTTGACGAAGTGATTTATCCCGACATTGACACCGGTGCCATGGATATCACCGAAAGCGAAGCTGTTCTGAATCACGCGCCCGCCCAGGACGACACAAAAGCCGAAGCATAAAAAGCACGACCGCAAACACCCCATCCCCCAGTTCGCTGGGGGATTTTTCTTGGTATAATAGTCATATATGCTTAAGCTTGTACGGGATATCAAAAATCTGCCGAAAGCCGACGGACGCTGGCTTTTGATTTGGTTTGTGATCTATATCAGCTTTTTGTCTCTCGACGCCTTTTTTCCACAATACCAGGGCACAGCAATCCTGAAATATGCCGGTATCTTCCTCTGCGTAGTTTATGCCTACCAAAAATACCACAGCGACACTGCTCTAATTCTCGCACTTTTATTTACCTTTCTCGCTGATACAATCTTAGTTTGGACGCGCTATGAAATAATGGGTGTTTTCTGTTTCTGTATTGCCCAGAGCGCACATCTCATTCGTCTCAACCGCAAATATGCCGCCAATATCAAACTACTTGCCGCAGTTCTGTCTATTATCGCGATAATTGCACTCATCCTTAAGGCACCGGCCATCTACGTTGTTTCCTGCGCTTATATCATCCTCCTAGTCGCAAACTTCATTCTCGCCATCAAAGACTACCACGCTCATAAAGACAACGTTCATTCGCGCTATGGCTTCTATGGCTTCCTGCTATTCATTTGTTGCGATGTCTGCGTTGGAACCAGACATCTCGTTATGGACGGGCTAATCAATGATATGATGTTGCCCTTAATCAACTATTTAGTCTGGGTATTTTATTATCCATCACAAGTCCTAATCGCCAACAGTTCAGACAAAAAGCCGACACCCCTAAAACGCGCCTCTATAAAATTGCAAAAACAGAAATAATAAGGTAAACTTTGATTATATGAATGGGAAGTCAAAGCCATACGCTATCTTAGTTTTCGGTGCGCCAATGAGCGGCAAGACTACTTTTGCAGAAAAATTTAGCGAAAAGTTCAACGCACCATTCCTCAACTTATCCGAACTTCACGAGCAATATCGCCTCAGCCGCAAGGTTGCCCAGATTTTGATTTCGCAAATTGCTAAGTGCAAGCAAACCCTTATCATTGAAGGCGGCATCGACAGTGAACGCCAGCGCAACGAAATCCGCGAACTTCTCGTAAAATCCGGCTATCAGCCTGTTCTTGTTTGGGTTCAGACCGACCTTAACGCTATCAAGAGCCGTATGCGCCGCAAGTACGCCAAGGCTTCCGAGGCCAAAGCTGCGCTTGAAGAATCATATCGCAAGATTGAAGCCCCAGCCGACTACGAAGATCCTATCGTCATCTCTGGTAAGCATATGTTCCAGACCCAGTGCCGCAATATCTTAACTGGCATCTCCGATCGTCGTAAAAACGCAGTTAAATAATGTCCATCCAAGACCCCGAATTTGGAGAAGTCATCATCCGAAAAAGCGCGTGGACAAAACATATTAAGTTCTCAATTGATACCTCTGGTAGGCTAGCAATTTCTACGCCTACTTTTTGTAGTGAAAGATATGTCAAAAAGATTCTCGAAAAGAACCGCGCGGACATCCGCAAATCGTTGCCAATTAAAGACCCAAACACACAACGTGCCCGCGACGCACAAAAGAAAATCCTCACTAAAAAGGCCAAAGAATACCTGCCATACCGCCTAGATTTCTGGGCGCGCAAATTTGGCTACGAATACAAACAACTACGCTTCTCGCACGCCAATACACGCTGGGGGAGCCGCTCAAGCTCGGGCACGATTTCACTCAACATCGGCCTTATGAAACTCCCTGAACCGCTTATTGACTATGTCATTATTCACGAACTAGCCCATATCAATCACATGGACCACTCTGCAGCTTTCTGGGCAGAAGTTGGCGCACACGACCCGAATTATAAGCGCCACGAAAAAGCCCTCAAAATGTTTAGCCCAGGGGTCTAAACTAGCCAAAACCCGAGTATGCTATACTATAAGCATGAATACTATTTCGGATCTTATTGGCCCGTTATATCAAAAACTTCTTGCCATTTGTAGTAAATACGACATCTCCTTAGATTTGGACATCCAGGACCCATCCCTAGCTTTTGACGACCTTGCACCAGTCAGCGAATTTTTGCGCCTACAATTACTCCGCGCCATTCAAAACTGCAAACCGGGCGACAAAATCACCATCTCCGAACAGCACAACGACAAGCAGGTCCGTTTTAGCGTCAAAGACAGCGGCAAAACCCTCGACGCAAAAACTCAGCAAGAACTGCGTGATCAAGATTACGAAGTACGCGCTCGCTACGGCTATGACAATATCGTCACAATTAAATTCGATATCATCTAGAGTTTATGAGCCAAGCACGACAAGCTCTACCAAAGATCACAAAGCCCAAAACTCCCAACAACGCCCAGATTAAATTTCTATGAAAAATCTGCATTTTTTGATCTCCTTGTTTTCTTCGATTTTTTAATAAAAAAGAATTAAAGCAAACTTCGAAGCATTTTACAAACATAAACTTGTTATTATTTACAAAAATCAAAAATTTAACATCCTAAGAAAAAAGGTGTACAATAGGCCTACTCAAAAGCTACGTATCTGGAACCGCGTCAGCAACTTGAGCTAATTACATTTTGTGTATTTCGAGCGCAAAGCCACCACCCGGCGCCATATACACCTCTAAGCGGTCACCCCTACGTAATACTTTTTCTTCAATCTCATGCCCGAGCTGATTGTCGCGATAATGCGCATCGTCTGAATCGCGATACAATTTCGCCCGATAGTTCGCACCCTCTTCGAGGAAATCAAAATTCAAAACCACCCGGCGCCCATCTTCGTTCGTCACACCGCCAACATACCAATCCGAGCTATTCCAAGCTTGGCGCGCCACAACATAACACTTACCAATCTCGCCCAAAAGTGGCAATGTCCTTTCCCAACTTACTGGTACATGCTGGACAAATTCAAACAAATCAGGGAAGCTCTCTTCATAAAAACGCGGACGATCAGCCGCCATCTGCATGCCAGAATAAATCGTCACATAGTAAGCGATCTGACGCGTAATCGTCGTCGCTACGCGTTTCGTTGGATTGCAAACGTCAAACAAGCCACTCGTATAATCCATACCACCTGCCAACAAGCGCGTATATGGCAAGAAACAAGTATGCGAAGGAGTTAAAGCTCCGCCCTCATATTCCTGACCACGCGCACCTTCACGCGTCAAAAGGTTCGGCCAAGTGCGCTCAATACCAGTACTCTTAATTGGTTCATGCACATCAAGCATGATACCGTAGCTTGCAGCCAATTCCAAAGCATACTGATAGTGCATCACGCCCAGCTGTGAATGATGATATTCGCGCTTGTCATTAATTACCATACGTGAACCGGCATAGCCAGATTTAATATATTTCACGCCACGATCAATCATGTACTTGTAGGCCGCATCGATTTGGCGTTCGTAGTTATCGATAAAGCCCACTGTCTCATGATGACCAACAATATCTACGCCTTTCTCGCGCGCATAGCGACAAACTTCATCAATATCGAAATCTGGCGTGGCATCCATAAACTTGTTATTTACACCATTCTGAAGCCAATCGCCTTCCCAGGCATCATTCCAGCCTTCAATCAAAAGACCTTGGATACCTAGCCTCTGGCAGTAGTCGATATATTCCTTAGCATGCTCCGTAGTCGCACCGTGGCGATCACCTGGCGCCCAAGTCCATTCACCCACGAACATCGCCCACCAAATGCCTAGGAACTTGATCGGCTTAACCCATGAAAAATCATCGCGTGGAGCAGGGTTAAGGTTCAACATCAAACGACTCGTCGTCAATTCGATCGCGCTATTCGCCACAATCAGCATGCGCCAAGGCGTATTGAATGGCAAACTTACGTGTGCACGGGTGCCGTCGGACAACGGTGTAATATCTGCCTGCAGAGCAGAGCGATTCATCTTCACATTCATGCCGCCATAGTTATACAAACAGGCTTCATGAACCGCTACAAAGAAACCAGAGGTTGTCTCGATTGTGAGTGGCGTATGAACCGACTCGCGCAGTTCAAAAACTGGCTTTTCGGTATAGCAGTATTCATAACGATCTGGCTGATAGGCATTAATACTCCAAGAACGATCATTCGAATTGAAGGCAAACTCTGTTAGCTCATCCGTAATAACCATTTTGGACATTAGCGGCTGCGCAGGCACCTCATAGCGGAAAGCCACGCCATCATCATAGGCACGGAAACGCAAAGTCAAAAGACGAGAAGGTTTAATAACCTCTTCGAGATAGATGACGGTTTCAGTATAATTATTGCGCACAAAATGTTCTTCACCCCAATAAGCTTCCCAAGTCTCATCATTCTGCTTCGTAAAAGCACGAACCACGCTCATACCGCGATCCAAAGAAGCACCATCACGCAAGCTTAAACCAAGACGTGAATTATGAACCACTGGCTTGCCATCTTTTGCCACGGAATAAAACATCTCGCCGCGGTTCAAATGAAAAGTAATCACAAGGCGACCGTTTGGAGAAACAGTCTCAAAAACAGCATCAGTAACCGCTTTCTTAAAAAGTTTACTTAGAAGCCCCACGAATCTTCCTTTCGCATAAAGTAATTATACCACAATACGCTAATGCTATAATTTATCTATGCAATGGATAATTTTATGTCTCGCAGCTGCATTTCTGTTCTCGATCAGCGTCTTTATCGACAATTATCTTGCTGACGTCATCTTTAAGGGGAAGCAACCACAAGCTATCAAAGCTATCGATGGCTTCCTGTACCTGATCTTACTGGTACTTATGGCGATTGTTTTCGACTTAAAGCCACTTGCCACGCCAACTATTATCATTGCCATTATTGCTGGTATAGTCACCGCCATCGCATCGCTCCCGTATTATCTAGGACTACGCGACGAAGAATCGACCACTGCCGCAATCTTCTTCCAGGCCATCCCGATTTTGTGCATTATTGGCGATTTTTTCATTCTCGGTCAAGCAATCTCTCTTCAACAAATCAACGGTTTCATCTTGGTCCTTACTGCGCCAGTTATCGTGGCCCTCGCAAGGCGCCGCAAAAGCGCCCGTAAAACCGAGCTTCGCGCCGCAGGTTTCTTCCTCCTCTATGTCTTATTGCGTTCCGCGGGATACATCATTTACGCCAAAGCCGAACAAGACAAGCCAGACGCCACCACGCTTTTCTTCTGGTTCATTGCCGGCCGCGCTATTTTCGATATAGGCTGTACTATTGTCATGAAATCCTTTAGAATGCGCATCAAGCAAATCCTTAAGGCTAGTCCGGCCAAATTTATCATTGCCGCCATCGCCACGCTTGGACTCGCCGCCATTGGCGACTTCCTCGTGCGCTACAGCTATCTCTTTACTGCTACCTCGCTCGCTACAGCACTCTCGAATGCTTCAGAATTAATCTTCACCTTTGTTCTTGGTATTATCCTTACACTTATTTGGCCAAAATTTGGGCGCGAGAAACTCAGTTGGCATATCGTCATCTCGCATCTTGTTGCGGTTATCCTGATAGTTATCGGCATTATTTTGGCCAATTAAAAACCTTATGCTAAACTGAAGCTATGGAAGCATTACAAATCGAAAATGTATTCGTGCCTGGCGCGATCATTTCAATCATCTTGGGCCTTTTGGTCTGTTTTTTTGGATATAAAATTAAGAAGCTCGCACTCTTCATCCTTGGCTTCATCGTAGGCTACGGTCTAGGGCAACAGATCCCAGAAGCCTGGTATGCTAGCAATGCTATCATACACGCCATCCTACCATTCCTTACCGGTATTCTGCTCTCGCTAGTCGCCGTCACGGCAGAGAAAATTTGCATCTCGCTCATCGTCGGCGTCTTCGTATTCTTCCTTGCAATCAAGATCCAAAACCTTGGTTATAATGCACAAACCATCATTATTGCCGCCATTGCCGCAGCCGTTGCAGGTGCAATCGCCGGCGCATTAGTCAAACCAGCTTCGATTATTGCAACCGCCGTCATTGGCGCCTATACTGTCGGCACTAACATTATTAGCGTTGGCATCCCATTTATTACTACAGCAAACGCAACCCCGATTTTCTACATCGTCACTTGTGTATTGGCCGTACTCGGTATGCTATTCCAGTTCAAGAAAAACAAAGGCCTAGAATAAAAAGAGGCTCCTTCGGGAGCTTCTTTTTATTTATTCTTATTTTTGATCGTTACTTCGCTAATCCTATCCGCGCAACTCTTTATAACGTCCAAGACTAGCTTACGCGTATCTTCTGGCACGGTATTAATCATCGAAATCGCCCTCATAACCTTCTTCGGATCGCGGAAGTCCATCGTCCAATTAATGCCGCTCTTAACTAACAAATCAAAACACTCGTTCACGAGCGATAGGCGTTCTTCATCGCTATGCTTGTCTAGCCATTCAACTAAGGCCTTATTCAGGGCCTCACTACCCGAAGACAAGACCGAACGGCGCAACTTATCGTCAATTACCTCCCAGCTTGAAGGAATATGCGCTAAAGCACCAAACTGATTAGAATGCACTACGAAGTTCTCATCTTGGCGGAGCATCATGCCCACAATACTGTTCTGCGGCACAATATGCTTGTATTTCGAGCGAATCGACTTATATTCTTTCGACATCAATTCGCGACGACGCAAACCAGGGCCATCGTTGCTATAAATCATACGGATCTTCCTGCGGCGCATCGGTGTCGTCATTAAAGCCGAAACCAGTGCCGTATTGCCACCTTTTGAATGTCCGCCCAAAATCACCGAAGGACCAGAAATCTTAATATGTTTCTTTAGATAATCTGCACCAAGAATATGCGACGAGACTGGATGATAGCAAGCTAGCAGACAGTCCTCGCGCCAGCCACCAATTGTATGATCTGTGCCTTCGAAACAGATATAATCCAAATGCTTCGTCAGATGAAAAATCATTGCGCCGAACTGCGTATCGCCATCAGCCAAATAGATATAATCCGAAATACGAATATCCGCAAAACGCGGCGCATCAATCAATTCCTTAGCAATCGGATACGCATCCTTCAAAGCCAAACCGTAACGACTCGCTTCTTTATAGCTGTGCGTGGCCAAAAAATACTCCATCGCATCCGCCAAAGAAATACCCTCCGACGTTGCAGCGGCCGTATCACTCATATCGATATAGGCAATGAGCGACAAAATAACATTATCCACGTCATTAAAACGCTTCTTCGAAAAACTCACGCCACCGTATCGATGTATATAGTCAACTAAACTTGCCATATGTGAAATATATTATATCACTTATGCATGATGATAGGGATGACAGAGGTAAATCTCTTGTGCTCGGTAAATCTGCTCGGTCAAAATCAGACGGCAAATCTGATGCGGGAAGACCAACTTCGAAAAGCTCCAAATCAAATCCGCACGCGCCTGCATTTCTGGCGAAAAATGCCCAAAAGCTCCACCCACCACAAACACAATCGTCTTAGCCGATTCGAGAGCGCCAGCCATCTTTTCGGACAGTTCCGGCGAGCTTAAAATTCGCCCACGCTCATCGAGCAAAATCACAAAAGAGTCTTTATCTAAAGCCAAAACCTTCGCATCGAGCTCAGATTCTTCAACAAATTGCCAGCTCAAATCAAAAGGCTTGCGCAAGCGTTTCTCATACTCCGCGCACGCTTCTTGCAGCCAATCCTTATTTTTCTTACCACCGGCAATAATCTTTATCATAAAACTAGTATAACAGAGAAGAATTCAATAAAAAACATGAGCACCATCGCACAATGCTGTATAATTATACATAAGTATAAAGAGAGGTAATAATGGAGACAGATCAGGATTATAGCAATCCTTTCGGTGCGTTTAGCGGTCTTAATATCGATATCGACAATGGCACTGCAACGGACGAGATAAGACTTTTAGAGCAAAACGACGACGAACCGGCCGATACGCCAGAAGCTCTAGCGACCACAAACGAACGTGCGGAAATTTTGTCCGTCAGGCCAACTGAGCGCCAAGATATATCCGAAATGACCCAGGACGATGTCGCAACCGAGCTCACCGCTTACGACATGCCAGAGCATAGCCTCCAGTCTCTAAAAATCGACACTCAGGCCCGGCTCCTCGAAAGCTTCCGCCGCAAACAAGATGTTACGGAATTCCAGACCATTGGCGCTATGCAAGTACGCGGCGAGATTCTACCACCGCAACTCCTTGCTGCCTCAAAAAGACTCGAAGATCTAGGCCTCACAACCGAACTACTCACTCCGGGCGAACTTGCCAACATCAAACGTTTCACGGAATATCGCCCAGAAGACACCGATACTAAACTCCGCATTATCCTAGACATCATTACTCAGTCCAAAAACGGCGTTTACGTGCGTCGCGATTATAGCGACCCAAAGACCGTATACTATAACAGTCAAAAATCTGAAAGGCTCGAAGAAATAACCGACAAAATCAACGATTACCTCGACAATGGTGGCTATAACGGCCACGAAATCGACCCAGAATACGTCAGCCAAGAAGAGCGTGATTGGCTTATTGACGAATATGGCAATGACCCAGTCTTTCGACACTGTAATCGTTCCGAACTAATCGAGCTAGGATACCTCGCGCCAAACGAACCAGGCGTCATTGGTCCGCTAGACGATAGTGATCTTTCGTTTATTAATAGCGTCGTTGCGCCAACCTTCGCCTCGAGAGTCAGCGGCCGCAGTATCAGACAGGTCGCAAACTACTTCCCAGGTGCCGCTCGCTTTTATCGCCATAGCGACAGAGTTTCAGACCTCGAGACCGCTTTGCTAGGCAAATACGTCGAAGAAGAAGTTGCTAATAATCGCACCCTTGATCCGAAAGCCCTCGTCTGTGGCTTCCTCGCCTTCGAAAAAGAATTCTTCGAATCCGGCTTCACCAAACGCGTCGAAGAATATCTCGCAGAAAACCCGAACGCCAGCATCAAAAGCACCCTTATGGTCCTGCGCCGCAAGCTCATGTATGGCGGTCGTTATTGCAATATTCTTACGGGTGGAAATGACAAAACCACGCGCGAGAAATACAAAACCATGCTTTCTACTTCCTCGAAATTCCTCGACGAAGTCCTTAAGAAAGCCGAAAAATGGACAGATATAGATGCCGAAAGAAAGCTTCGCGCCCAATCTGCCTTTATCGTAAAACTCGACGCCATGTTCGAAGAGGCGCGTATCGCATACTCCGGTCTCAAAGCTATCATCGAAACGCAGCAGCAGCAAAACGACACGCCAGAAAATGCCGAAGAAAACAAACCAAAAGGCATATCTACCCAATCCGTTCATCGCATCCTTGAAACGAACGCCAGAATAGTCGACGACGCCCAATTCACGGGAGAAGCAGACATTAGAATGCCGGATAATCCAAGCGAGCAATAATGGAATCCAAACCGCAAGAGAATGAGCAAGAGCTGACAGGGGGACCAACCGAAGGACAGCGCAAAGAGAGTGACTACACTAAGAGCACTCGACATTCCGCCGAAAACGCCAAGCGCCTTGGCCTAGGGTTCGAAACCTTTCAGGCCCTAAGTCTACGCGACCGCACCGCGCTATCTTTTCTAGACGTTCCAGAAGATTATCAAGCGCCCGAAGAGTCGCAAGACGAAAACGACCAGCTAATCTTTATGGATACCGGCGCCAAGTATGGCGAGGCATTTTTTCCATACACTCCGGAAATCCAAAGGCGAATTCATAATGATTATCTGCTACAAAACTTAAGATCATCATACTTCGGACAAAGACTTATCGAAGAAAACGAAGCCTGGCAAGAGCGAATTGTCGAAGAAAGGCAAAAAACACTCACGGCGCAGGCCACGACAGTTTTTCGCGAAATCATGCGCAGCAAATACGCCGAACCAAGCAAACTTATGAAGACTAGCGGTCTAGAAACCGAAGAATTCCTCGAATTAATTCAACTTGAAGACAAAATATCCCAAGAGTCTATCACGACAGAATTCCTTACAAGCACCAATACCGAATTAAGCGAAACCAAAAGCCTCAGTTGGCATCTCGATAATGCCAGATACTACGAAAAAGCCTATACAGATGTTATTGCCGAAGAAGACTATTCGCGTGCGCTAGAAGACAACAGGCACGAAACCGTCCGCATGCGCTCAATCAAGCGCCTATACGACATTTTAATCGAGAAAAAGACCAAGAAGAGTTATCGTCCGCTAAAATACAACTACGTCAACCCGTTCCGAGTTGCCATAAAGTATTATGCCGAAAAAGAGGGGGAATTCTTCCAAAACAAAAGAAAATACGTCGTCGAGCTCGACAAGCGATTCAAAGCAACACCAACATCATTGAAGGACGCCATTGATTCCGTTGCGCTCTTTTGCGAAGAGAACGGGCGCAAGCTAGACCTTGGTGACATCGATCTAAAAACTCGCAGAATCAACAAAAGTCAAATCGACGAGTTTATCGAAAAGAACGCGATCGTAATCAATGATTATTTCAATGAGCATTTTGTGCCATTCAGAAAAGCCCGCGCTAAACTCGACACCTATACTACTTCATTGCGTCTTCAGCAACCATACCTAGACGACAGCGAATTCAAAGAAGCCCTAGAAAGCTCACCATTCTACGAAAAGACCCTGCACGAAATCTACCAAGAGGCTAGATATCTCGATATTATCAATATTATCTACGGCAACGCTAGCAAGGCTTACATCGCTAAAATCAAGCTCGCTGATAATACTGACGAAAAAACTACCGCCATCCTCGAACAATACAACCTCATCCTCAACCATGCCCAAGAGGCTAAAATTCCTCTGCGTGGCGAAACTTGCCGTCTCGAAGAAGCACGATCAATCCTCAGCTCGGAATTCGGCATAGAAGACGATATAACCGAGCAGGCCGAAGACATCATCCATAATCACCACCAAGATTTTTCCGCCGCACTCTATGATGGAATCAGGATTAAAAAAGAATTTAGAACATATCAAAGCCGATACTACGCACAGAAAAAAGCCCAAGACACTCTAGCAGGTAGAATCCGCCTCGCCAACAATTCGAGCCAAAATCCAATCCAGCGAGATGAGTATTACGCTAAGCTCGAAAAGCTCAGCGAGTTTTCCGCATGTGTTCGCCAGCTTAAACAGAGCATCCGTAGCGATTTCTACACAGCACACAAATCCCGCCTTGAAGTCGACACGCCAGAAGAGGAGGATAGCTCGACACTCAAACTCGCCATGCAGCAAAAACGCGAGCTAGACCTGATTCAAAACACCCTAAATCTACCGTTCAATCTATATGGACTCAATTTGCCGCCTAGAGAAGAGCTCACCACAAAACTCAAAGAGCAGGTTGAGACATATCACATTTCAGGCGATCCCGATCAATATGTCCAGGACCTCATCGCTAATGAAACGCGTTCCTGCGAATTAAAAATCAAACTCGCCCTCGGCTCCAAGCGCGGCAGCAAACGCGATTCTATGACGCGCAGGCAGCGCAACCGTGATTTTTCCGAAGCACAAGAAGAATACTATCAATACCTCTTTCCAATTGAAGTCGCCAAACAATGGGCCAGCAATTACACAAAACAAACTATTCTCGAAAGCAAGATACCAAAAATCGCCCAACTACTTGGCTATACTAAACAAGCCAAAAGCGTTCTCTTCACGCCTGGCTACATGATTGTTCATGACAGCGATGATCATTCTGAAATTCTACCGATCGATCCCGAAAAAATCGCCAAGTCTACCGATTCAGAACTAAACGAACTTGCGCCTTTCCTTCGAATGCCGCCTTTTAGTGCTACCGACGAAATCGCCACCGCGCGCAGTACCCTGAACCGCATCTTAGAGACCGAAATGCTCAAAAACGAGGCAGTCGGCGCCAATACTCTCGAGCGACGCATTATTGCCTTCCGAGACAAGACTGGTATCTCTTTTCCTCAAGCCGGCATCGAGCCTTCTACGGGCCAGCTCCGCACCACGCCTACCGAGGCCGAAATGAACGGCTTAGAAACCATCTATCCATTCTTTGGCAGATTCTTTACCGGTGCAGAAAAGACCGTTAGCTACTACGGCAATCCAGAAGCTCTTATAGAAGCAGCCCAAAAAGCCCACAGAGATTTTATTTGTAACGAATCACAAAACGTCGGATACATACTCTTTCAAAATCGCTCAAGAACTAGATATATTAACCTCGAAAACCTCGCTAATCTACTTCGCGCCAAAAGCATCGATAGTGCCAAAGCCTTGGAGCTATTGGCTTATGATGCTGCCATCTGCGACTTTACCACCCTCGACCAAGATGAAATTAATCAATATCAAAGAGCTCTTAAAGGTAAAATTCCAGCCGACGCTCGCACTTTCATGTTGTTATACCAGAAACCAATCACTAGTCCACTTGAGCTGCAAAAGTGCGGCGTCAGATTAAGCTATTGCCGCGAATTCGCCAAATACTGCGCCGGCAATGCTTCCACCCCAGAACTCAGAGCATTCTTCGACGAAAGGGTACGTAAAATCAAAGGAGCACAACAATGAAAGCCAGAAATACCAATCCACTACTAGCTAAATTCTTTATCTTTACCGCTTTTACGCTAGGTTTTTCGGTTGTCCTAAACATTTGGATGGGCACCGAATACGTTCGTCTCTATAACGAATACCAAGCCATCCATCAAGCACCTGAAGAGGGCAAAAATCAGGGCAAAGAAATCGAACGCAAGTGGCTCGTAAAACGCGACGAAATTCCATATAACCTCGAGAAGAAGGCCGATGTTTTCGAAATCACTCAGACCTACCTAAATTATTCACCAGAAATCCGCGTGCGCAACGTCTCAGACAAGCGCTATGTTATGGCAATCAAGACTGGCCTTACGGAAGAAAATGGCCTTACGCGCGACGAGCGCCAATACGACCTAACAAAAGAAGAATACGAGCATCTTCTATCTAAGCAAGAGGGCGATACTATTTATAAGACTCGCTACCAAATTAAAATCGATGACCATATTTACTCCTTCGATTTCTTCCATGAACAACTCGATGGTTTAACCTATGTCGAAATCGAATTCCCAAGCGAAGAGGAAGCCAATGCCTTCCAAGCTCCAGATTGGTTCGGTAAGGATGTCACAAACGAAAAGAAATACAAGAACCAAAGCCTCGCCCAAAACGGCATCCCGGCAGATTACTTGACTTTCTAAAGTTTTATTCTATAATAAAACTATCCGCGCGCCAAACTAGGCGCACCGTTCTTTTACCGAAAGGAGTTTTTATGAACTACCGTACTATTGCATATCTGCTACTGGACAAGACAGAAGACTCGGGCCTACTACTCACGCAGCAGCAAATCGACTACCTTGCGCTCAAGATTAGTGAGCTCCCCCAGCATCTGGGCATCCAGCTCCAAAACTACAGCGAGGGTGACATCTTTAACAAAGAGAATCTGCAAGAAGCCGTGCACATGCTCAGAAACGACGAGCGCCTGATACTCATCCTGAACCTCGGCGAAATGAGTACTTCCGATTTGATCGAATCGCTCACCTGTATCGTGTCTGACCTCTATTTTATGCACATCGATACCGTCGACGATACTACAAGCCGGCTGGTTTTCGAGGCCATCTATCCCGAAGACGACGAGATGCTCGACCTGACGGCCCAGAGGTCACAGGAAACCGCCAACTCATCCCAAGCAGAAGACATTCCGGAATGCCTTCTCCAGAAGCTCTTTGGTTCCTGGATCGCCGAGAAGAATAACAAGCCGCTCGGAGAGGCTTACGCCGAAGCGCTTACTATCTTCCAAGAAAACGGCATCACGGATGAGCCAATCCTGCTCTCGAAAGACATCTGCAACCAGCTCGAGCTAGCCCAAATAAGAACAAATGCCGACCTCATCAGATGGTACAGAGAAGAAAGCGAACACCCCTGGCACACCCCACACTCCGGACCGCCCCACATTGGAAAAGTACAGTTTAGCAAAATTGGAAAATATATCAACTACTGGTTCAATATCGAAAAACAAGCACTCCTTCACAACACAGCGCCCCATTAAGGGGCGCTTTTCCACCCCCGAGAAAAAACGCAAGCACATTGACTATTTAGCCGTTTCGTGATATAATATACATATTGCGCTAAATCCGAGGCGCATTAAAAACATCCGTTAGTTCTTTAGGAGGAATGAATATGTTTATTGCAACGGATATTCACGCAGACCTGGCCGGTGCCATTTCCGGTGCCACCATTCGCAGACTGGGCGAAGCTCAGAGCAACTACCTCGTGAGCTGCCTCTACCAGCTGCCCAAGTGGGTTCAGGAAACCCTCATCGATCACGCCGAAGGCAAGATTCCGAGCGACGCTTATGTCCATATCTATGGACAGCGCCTGGAGAAGGCTATCAACATCGCAAAAAGCCTCATCGACGTCGACATCCTGACGGCCAGCAGCAAACCGCTGAGCAAACTGCTTGCCAAAGTAAACGGCGGCACCGAACTGAGCTACGACGAAATCCTCTCTCGCATTTGCAGAGAGAAACTCGAAGTACTCAAGACACCCGACCTCGAAATCGCGAAGAAATTTCACGACCACATCAAGCAGAAAGGCGGAGAGTTTGAACTTGCGCTCCTGGACTGCGAAAAACTCCTGTCCCAGGCAGCTTACGGCTACGAGATGGCAGAGTTTTACGAAGTGGCACTCAAACTCTTCTTTCATCAGGAGGATGAATCTGAGTACTGCCAAGTAGTATCCAAGCTGCACGAGGCTCTACGCAAGAGAGCTTACGGCCAGCACATTGCACAGACGATCGAAGAAACGCTCGCCAACTACGTCGGCTACCTCGAAGAGTCTCGCAGCGATGACATGATGCATAGTCGGGCCTATTACCTCTTCAACGAGCTTCCGATTGATGCATCCATCGAAGACATCGCCTGGGCTCTCAACATCCCGGCAAGCGAAGTCGAGAAGAAAATCCCGACCGCAAAGCGGAACAGAGTAGAGCAGCTGCTCTATCTCGGCTACACCGAGATGTACGAGCTCCAGGAAGCCGCAGACGAGACGGTTAGAGGCACCACAGATCTCATCACGGACATCAAGACTACGCTGCAAAACATCTAACCTCCAAAGCCCCTCACATGAGGGGCTTTTTCTTGCATTTTAGAATCCTATCTGTTATAATAACTCCCAGTTACCAAAGACAGCGGCGGCTGAGCAATCAGCTTAATCATGCCGCCGAGGATCATATCTTGTATATATTCTTGGTGACGTTCTGCAAATATCATTTTTGCAGCATTAACAATCTGGCTACCACTAAACCAAAAGGAGATTTCTATCTATGGCAATTAGCAAAGATAAGAAACAACAATTGGTTGCCGACTTAAACGAGCTTCTCAGCGATGCTAAGATGACTGTTTTTGCAAAGTACCAGGGCCTTACGGTCGCCGAAATGCAGAAACTTCGCAAAGCCGCTCGCGAGAACGACGTAAAAATTAAGATTGTCAAAAACCGCCTCGTCCGTGTCGCCATGGGCGAAATCGCAGTTTACAAAGACACCGATACTAGCGCACTTGAAGGTCAGCTTCTTTATGCCGTTTCTAACAACGACGAAGTTGCTCCAGCTCAGGTTCTAGCAAAGTTCGCCAAGGACCACGCTGCTCTCGAGCTCAAGGGTGCTTTCTCTGGTGATGGTAAAGCTCTCAACGAACAGGACGTCGTTGCGCTCTCCAAGCTTCCAAGCAAGGAACAGCTCATCGGTCAGGTCGTCGACATGCTTCTCAGCCCAGTCAACGATGTCACGAATGCACTTTCTGGCAATCTACACGCCTTGCTCGACGGTATCGCCGACAAAGCAACCAATTAATTGTATTCATACCGATACAAATCGGGTGGGAAATATAACACATTAAATTTAATATAAAGGAGTCTAACATGGCTGCTGATGTAAAGAAATTGGCAGAGGAATTGGTCAAGCTCACCGTCCTCGAAGTTAACGAGCTCAAGAACGTCCTTAAGGACGAATACGGCATTGAGCCAGCTGCTGCTGTTGCTGCAGTTGCTGCTGCCCCAGCTGAAGGTGGCGCTGCCGCTGAAGAAAAGAGCGAATTTGATATTGTCTTGAAAGACGCCGGTGCTCAGAAGATCGCCGTCATCAAGGCTGTCAAGGAAGCTACTGGTCTTGGTCTTGGTGAGGCTAAGGCTATCGTTGATGGTGCTCCAGCTACCGTCAAGGAAAAGGTTGCTAAGGACGAAGCTGAAGCTCTCAAGAAGAGCCTCGAAGAAGCCGGCGCAACTGTCGAACTCGCTTAAGTTATTAATATTAGCCAGATTGTTACAAAATCGAGCCCAGCCGGGCTCTTTTTTGTGCTCCAGATTTGACAGTTTTACGCCAAAAGCGTGTAATTATAATATCAAACGTCCAACGTAGCACCTTAGAAAAGGAGATGACATTATGACCAATCGCGAAATCTTCATCGAGATGACAAAGTCGCTTTTCGACACCGGCGTCAGAAGGATCACGACCGACCCTTTCAAGGCAGGCGAGAGTAACGAATTCGCCATCCCTATCAACGACCTTGTTATTATCGACGGCCACTGCAACGCTAAGACCATTCTCGAACATAACGGGAGCACAAAGTACGTCATCGTTTCCGACAACAAGTTTATCTTTAACGGTATTCAGTACGCTACAGTCTACACCATCGAAGAAACACCCGGAAAAAGCGACGTGCTCTATACCGCACTGTCTAATGCCGAGACTCTCGCACTGCATTGCGAGACCAACCCTACACCCGTTCTGCCTATAGGAGGTGACGCGAATTTCATTAGCTCGCCCAGCGAGTTTCGCATGACTAGATACGCCAAGACAACCCAAGAAGGTATCTATCTGCGCCAGGATTTGAATCTCGACATTACCAGCAAACTGAATGTCTCGATCGAAAATTCCAAGATTATCGTCACTCCAAAAATCACACAGCCTTCGTCTTGAAAGCGAGGGCTTTTCCTTGACCAAATAAACCGTTTATGTTATAATATACTTATGTGGCAGCTGCATTCTCAGCTAGTCTAGATCTTTATGAGGAGGATAAAGCTATGAAAATCCAGGATGTTATCAAATCTGGCGTCTTCGAGGAGGTGACCCTTAAGTTCGATTCCGAAACCGACACAGATATTCCGGAGGCAGCAAAAGCCTTCAACGACTTCGCGACTAAGCAGTCCAAGCTTTTCACTAACCCCCGAGCAAACCTGCTGGGCAACGACACCTTCAAAACCGAAGACGTTACACCCGCCAAGATGAAACCGGTGGTAATTCACGCAAAAGGAGTCACAATCGTACCCATCGACCAGTATGTAATCCTGCTGTTTGATGGCAAAAAATACGAGATCTATCCGCTAGCATATCGCGTCGCGAAGGTACTCAGAAGAGCATTCTTCCACAGCCTGACCTTCCGTGATTATCTTGATTTCAGAAAATACCAGTCAATTGCAGGCGACAAAGGCGACGGCATCCGCGTATACAACCAGGAGGCCTACGACACCCTTATCTTCCGGCTGGAAAAATATCTCAAAACAGCAATTCAGCAACATAGCTAATCCCGAATCCCCGAGCTTCAAAGCCCGGGGATTTTTGCGTCAAAAAGGATAAAACAAAACCATTTTCGTCAATGGTAGAATTTACAACAGATTTGGCTCTACCCCTGTTAATCCTGTGGAAAAGCCCCCAAACTTTTTATTGACAACGCTTAGCTAAAAATATATTATAGAATCAGTATTATTAATACAGACAGGATGCGAGGTATGTCTGATCTACCAGAAAAACAAATAAAACGTCTGCGCAGTCTTTTGACCGAAGCAGAAACCAATCTTTCCGCCGCTAAAGAGCTTCTTACGTCTATGCTCGGTGATGGTGGTACCATTACCGCACCGTCACGCACGGTCGGTGACAGCCCAGAGGGCAAAATTATCGAAGGTGTATTTGATGGCCAAATCATGATCGGCCCAGACGGCAAAAACTATCCAGTTCCAGCCAACTATGCTAGTAAATCTAAGCTCGTCGAAGGCGACATCCTTAAACTCACCATTGGCGACACTGGCAAATTCCTTTACAAGCAAATTGGCCCAGTCGAGCGCAAAACTGTTATTGGCACGCTTACTAGCCATGACGATCAATACTTCGTCGAGGTTAATGGTCGCGAATTCAAGATTCTTTACGCATCCGTCACCTATTTCCGCCTCAAGGTTGGCGATCAGGTCACAGTCGTAATTCCAGCAGACAATGAAGATGCCACTTGGGCAGCGGTTGAGGCTGGTTTGTAGTCTAGCTAATTAATCAAAAAAGCGCACGCAAAGACAAGGGACGTGCGTAGGAATACTAAATAACAAAAAGTACACGCAAAAACGGGGAACGCGTGTACTTTTTTGTTATTTAGTATTATTAGCTAGCTAAGAATCTTTCCGACAGTAGCGAATGATATCGTAGGTTTCGGAGGTGATTTTTACATTATCACCGTCAAACTCAAAGAGATAGTCAGTTTCATCGAAGCCGCGTTTTTCGTCTTTTCCGCTATTTTCCTTAATAATCGTTTTTAGGCGACGGGTATTTTCGCTAGTCTCAGATACGCCATAACTACCCACAACCGAATCCGCCGAATCGCCATAGTCTATAATTACAAACTCTTTGTCGCTTAGATAAAAACCCACCGTATATTGATTTGTATCTCTTAATTCTTCCGTACTTGCGCAGCTGTATCGGCCATGAATACTATGATCAGAATCTTTAACTTTATTACTAATGAGCGGCGTAATCAAGACGTACATTAGTTCCACACAGAAGAGACCACCAGTCAAAACCAACAGAATCAAACCAAACCAAAAGTCGCGCTTAATCGCAAAGTACTTCTTGCGACTATCATAAGAAACCACCATGCTCAAAAAGGCGAGCAGTGGCGCGCCGACAAAGAGTAAGATATTTAAATCGTCCCAACCACCATTAATCACCAAACCGACGTTAAAAATTACTACGACAACCGAGAAAAGCATCAAACTATAGCTAATCAAACGACGAAAATGCAAAATCTCACGCACGCGCGTCTTAGTCAAAGCCTTGGTATGCTTTTTGGTTTTTTCTTTTGGAGTGGTAGCCTTTTTCTTAGAACCGAACTTAAGTTTTGTTTTTAGATACCTTGGCATTTCTATTATTATAACATAAGCATTATCAGATAGAGAACTTATGCGACAGAGTAGAAATAATGCTAAAATAGAGAGTATGAAAGCGTTGTATCGGAGGTATCGACCAAAAACTCTCAGCGAAGTTATTGCCCAGCCTCAAGTCACGAAACCACTCGTTTCGTCACTCGAATCTGGCAAGATTGGGCATGCTTATCTTTTCGTTGGCCCACGCGGTTGCGGCAAAACTTCCGTTGCGCGCATCTTGGCGCACGAGATCAACAAATTTGATTACGAACTAGAAGATAATTATCTAGACATCATCGAAATCGACGCCGCCAGCAACACTGGTGTAGATAATATCCGTGATTTGCGCGAACGCGCTATCGTTGCGCCGGTCGAAGGCGAGCATAAAATCTATATCATCGACGAGGTCCACATGCTCTCCAAAGCCGCTTTTAACGCGCTGCTTAAAACCCTTGAGGAGCCACCAGAGCACGTCATTTTCATTCTTGCTACTACTGAACTCCAAAAAGTCCCAGCGACCATTGTTTCGCGTTGCCAGAAATTCCAGTTCAAGCTTGCCGACCCAGGCGAAATGCTCGAATATATCAAGAAAATTTGCAAAGCCGAAAAAATTAACATCGACGACGAGGCTCTCAAGGTTATTATCAATCGCGGCGGCGGCTCATTCCGCGACACTTTATCACTCCTCGACCAAATCTCAACCATCAGCGAAGCAAAAAAGATTGCCGAAGCCGACGTACGCGAAATCCTCGGTTTGCCAAGCGAGCAAATCATTCAAAACCTCATCGAGGCTTACCGCACACAAGATTTGCAGACCATTAAAAACGAGTGCATGAGCCTACGCGAAAACAATATCGAGCCAAAATATATCGCCGAACTACTCATCCAGAATATTATTACTAATATGGATGTCCAACTTTTGCCGCTCGTCGACCCGCTCAGCACAGTCAGCAGCTCGCCATTCCCAGAAATTAAGCTTCTCACGAGTCTTATCAATACCAAAGCTCTCGCCATTACTCAGCCTGCGCCGATCATTGCGCCTAAGGTCGTGGCCCAAGCCGTAGCACCAAAGCCAGTCGTCGAAACGCCAGCCGAAGAACCCGCCCCAAAGCCAACTAAAGCTCCAGAAGCACCAAAGCCAGAACCGAAACCAGAGCCTAAACCAGCCAAAAAAGAAGCTGAGAAGAAAGAAAAGGTCCTAACTCCGCCAACCAGTACCACCTTCTCGAGCCCTGAAGAATTGTGGCAAAACATCCTGAACTACGTCGCTGAAAATGCCCCGATTATCAATAAGCCACTCAGCGACAGTGAATACCAACTCGAAGGCAACAAACTCACCATTTATGCTAACGATAAGTTTAAAAAGGGAACAATCGAGAAAAAGCTATCCGTCATTTCTGCCGCCTGTCCACCAGAAATCGATATTACCGTCAGCGCCGATTCGCTCCGTAGCGACGACACCATGGCAAACATTGCAGAATTAATGGGCGGAGGCCAGGAAGTAAGTATTGAGGAATAATATGCCAGAAGAAGAAAACGAAGCAATTTCATCCAGAGGCGAGCGCATCCCGCCGCAGAATCTCGAAGCAGAGAAGTCGCTCATCAGCGCCATTCTTATTTCCGAGGATTCTTTGCCAGATATTACCGAAATCGTAAAACCGGGGGATTTTTATGACGAACGTCATCGCCATATTTACAATGCGATGTGGACCCTTTATTCCAAGCATCAGCCGGTCGATCTTTTGACGGTTTCCGACGAGCTCAAGCGCCACAAACTCACCGCCAAAGCCGGTGGCGCCGCCTATCTATCCGAACTTTCGAGCTACGCACCGACTGCTGCTCACTCCAAGGCCTACGCCGAATTAATTGCTAATACTGCCATTCGCCGCCGCCTAATTTCTGCCGCCGCAGATATCACTGAAGCCGCCTACGACGAATCTACTGAAACCGACCGTCTCCTTGGCGATGCCGAACGCTCACTTTTCGACGTTTCCGAGCAGAATACTAAGGGCCAGATGATTTCTATCTCCGACCTCCTTTCTGCTACCTGGGATCACCTCGAAGAGCTCCATGAAAACAAGGGCTCAATTGCAGGCTTCAAGACTGGCTTCCCAGATCTCGACCGCATGACTGCCGGTTTTCACAAATCCGACCTTGTGATTCTTGCGGCACGTCCTGCTATGGGCAAGACTGCTTTGGCGCTAAACTTTGCCCAGAATGTGGCTAATATTAACAAAAAAGCCGTTTTGATTTTCTCACTCGAGATGGGCAAGGAACAGCTTATCAACCGTATGTTGGCCGATGCTTCCGGTGTCGATTCCTTCAAGCTTGAAACCGGTAACTTCAATACAGAAGATTTCGCGCAAATTTCCGACGCTATGTCCGAACTTAGCCAATCAGATATCTTTATCGATGATACGCCAGGTCTAACCGTGATGGACATGCGCACCAAGGCCAGCCGTGTTGCACATGACCACGAACTTGGCCTGATTATCGTAGACTACCTCCAGCTTATGAGCGGCAACTCGAAGAGGGCGCAGGACAACCGCGTGCAAGAGGTCTCCGAAATTTCGCGCGGCCTCAAGTTGATTGCGCGCGAGCTAAACGTTCCTGTGATTGCTTTGTCACAGCTCTCCCGTACCGTAGAAAGCCGCCAACCTCAGATTCCAATGCTCTCCGACCTTCGCGAATCGGGTTCCATCGAGCAGGATGCGGATATCGTTATGTTCTTGTATCGTGAAGATTATTACAACCCAGACACCGACCGCCAAAACATTACCGACCTCATTCTTGCTAAGCACCGCCGCGGCGCCGTCGGTTCAGTCGGCCTCTACTTCGATAAGGCTCGCGTCCGCTTCATGTCTCTCGATACTAAGCACGACGACGAGATGATGTAGGGCATAAGCATAAGCGAAAAGATTTGGCATAAGCAAAAATATTATGCTAAAATAATTTTAGTGAAAAACAAAATTACTGACCTTTTTCTTTTCCGCCACCGTTTTATTCTCGGCTATATTTTAATCGGTATTATTTTTCTATCTTTACTTTTCTTTTTGCCGAGCATCGCGCCAGAAGGCCTCAGTAGCAAAGAAATGCAGGCCGCAGTTAGCGCCGATCAGGTCAATTTTCATTTCATTCAAGACGGCCACGTTGTAGATTTGCCATATTACGGCATTCAAAAACTCTGCCTCAAGATCTTTGGCTTAACACTTTATTCAGTTAAACTACCTTCAATTATCTTTGGCATTTTTACGGCCTTCTTCCTAGTACTACTTTTGAATCGCTGGTTTAAATCCGACGTCGCCCTGATTGGCTCCGCACTCACTACACTTTCGACTGCCTTCCTATGCCTTGCCAACTTCGGCACGCCAAGCATTATGTATGTCTTTTGGCTCGCATTCATCTTATGGCTGGGCAGTAAAATCGTAGGCAACAAGAATATCCAACCATTCTTCGTGATTCTTTTCACGAGCTCCGTAGCCTTTTCGCTTTATACACCATACCTCTGTTATGTCGCACTAATAATCTTGGTCGCCGGCCTAGTACATCCACATCTCCGCGCCTCACTCAAAAGGCTCAAGCCATATCAGTTTATTATTGGCATCGCAATTCTAATATTGGCTCTATGCCCACTGATCTTGTCCGCGTCATTCCATCCGGCAATCCTTAAAGAACTAGCTTTTACTGATAACTTTAGCTTCGCAAGCTACAAGCAGCACATCAATGATGCCTTTGCACCATTCTTCTCGTTCGCATTGGCCTATGATAGTGTTTATCTCGCACCACTCTTTGGACTTGGTACGGTCGCCTTAATCGTAATCGGTGCCATTTCGTCGCTTGATAGGCTCTTTACTTCAAGAAATGCCGTCACAATCGCCGTCACAGTCTTTGCCGTCCTTATCTCTGGTCTCAACACCGAAACATCCGTCATTATTATCGTGCCAATCGCAATTATGACCGCAGCCGCCATTGATACTTTGACTACACACTGGAAAACTATTTTCCCGAAGAACCCATACGCACATGTCGTTGGCGCAATCCCACTAGTCTTGATTCTTGGCATGATGTTATTCTCGGGTCTTTCGCACTACATCCGCGGATACCATTACACGCCGCGCGTTACCAAGAACTTTAACTCGGATATCGAGATTATTGACGACGAGCTCGAAGCGGGCGATATCCTGATTGTCGACCAAGAAGAAGCCAACCTTGAATTTTATAAGTTGTTCGAAAGATACAATGATTTGACGGTCGTCTCAGAAATGCCGGACCACTTCAATAGCAAGGTCGCCGTGCTTGGTCGCACCATGACCGATGATAAGCTCGAGCTGTCTAAGATAGCAGTATCGTCAAAAAGCCGAAACTCTGATAGACTATACATATATACCAAAGCTACAGAAAAAGAACAGGAAACGGGAGAAAAGTAATGGGACAGACCATGGACAAGATGAAAATGATCAACGAACTTCGCAAGACTCAGAAGAGCCTTAAGAACGAAATCGTTGAAGTTGAAGCTGGAGACGGCGCGGTCGTAATTCAGATTACCGGCGAGCTCAAGATCAAGAAAGTCACACTCGACCCAGAAAAGATCGACCTTGACGACATCCACGAAACCGAACGCTGGATCGAAAACGCTCTCCGCGACGGTTACGCAAAAGCACAGGAAATCGCCACCGACAAAATGAAGCCATTGATGGGCGCATTTGGTAATCTAGGTTTGTAGAATTTCGAATTCCTCCACATGTTATTTGTGGAGGTTTTTGTTATTAAATACCGCCAAGCGACTAATCTTATCAAGGCAGCTCCCCTGTAGCATCCTTATAGCCAGAGCCAACTAAGTTAACTAGGTTAACTTAGTTAACTTAGTTAACTTGAGAGCTTAGGAACTTGGGAACTTAGGAACCCTGACAACTTTGGAACTTGTGCAACTTAGTTAACTTGGTTAACCAAGTTGCTTACGCGCGCAACATAACATGCACGGCGCAAGATATGCCATAGACAATTCAGCGACCATCTCCAAACCCTCTGATATAATATTGATATGTTACCATCCGCCCTCAACGATGTAATTGAAACTCTAGGTCGCCTTCCAGGCGTTGGTCCACGCACCGCCGAACGCTATGCCTACTATCTTCTTAAATCCGACGAGAGCATCTCGCTCAATATTGCCAAATCCCTCACAAAACTTCATTCTGAAGTCAAAACCTGCCCAGTTACCTTCGCGCTCATCGACAGCGATAACGAAGTTTCGCCACTTTACGACGATCCAGCCCGCGATAAAACCACCATTCTCGTCGTCGAGGAACCGCTAGATATTTACGCCATCGAGCATACTAAATCCTTCCACGGCACTTACCATGTTCTTGGTGGCGCCATCTCCCCAATGGATGGAATAACGGCCGACCAGCTTCATATCAAAGAGCTCATCAAAAGAGTAGAGAAAGACAACGCAACCGAAATTATTATCGCCACCAACCCATCGGTCGAAGGCGAATCTACGGCTGTACTTCTCGAAAAACTTTTGCACGAAAAATATCCAGAGCTCCAAATCACCCGCCTTGCACGCGGCTTGCCACTCGGCATCTCACTCGAATACGCTGACCAAATCACCCTCACTTCGGCACTTAATAACCGTACAAAAATCTAATAATACGCAAGCAATCTCTTCAGCAACTACCATTCGTGCTAAAATTTATATATATGGGAGTTGGAGAGGTTATTCTTCGTATTTATGTCACGCATTTGGCTGCAATCGTCGCAGGCGTCGTAAATTCTGTTTGGTGCAAGAGTAAGCTTCTTTCCAAGCTCAGCAAGCCTATCGATGGCGGCAAAAACTTTACTGACCACAAACGCATTTTCGGCGACCACAAAACCTGGAAAGGTCTCCTTGGCTACGTTGCATTAAATATCTTTTTTACGGTAATTGTCGGCCTTATCTACAAACTTACAAATATCAGCCATCTCAGTTTCGCCTACGAAAACCACGAAAACACC
Organism: Candidatus Nanosyncoccaceae bacterium; assembly: GCA_045536655.1. Lineage (GTDB taxonomy): Bacteria > Patescibacteriota > Saccharimonadia > Saccharimonadales > Saccharimonadaceae > UBA2834. The sequence continues at coordinate 125,806 of JAZSOA010000012.1, forward strand.
ATCCTCTTCAATATCCTATTTGGCTTTTTGACTGGCCTCGCTTGGGCACTCTTCGAACTACCAAATAGCTTCATTAAACGCCGCCTTAGTATTAAACCTGGCAAAAATCCCGAGGGCTGGAAAAGATTTTTCTTCATCATCCTCGATCAGGCCGATTCAATTTTTGGCATCTGTCTTGTATTGTGCTTGTTTTACCCAATGTCCGTCGGCCTATATTTCTTCTACGTTTTTATTGGTTCCGCAACACATATCGTCTTTAATATGCTGTTGTATTTTGTTGGTTTAAGAAAGAATATGTTCTAAGGAGATTCATGATTTATAAATTCAGTGATGCAGAAATATCAGACAAAAATGGTAATAAGGCCAACTCACTCATCGAAATGCAACGTGCTGGTTTTAATGTACCGGACGGCCTGGTTTTAAATAGTGATTGTTTTGATGAATTCTTACAATCTAACTCGCTCACAGATACAATTAACAAAGAGCTAGCGAAGGGCGACGGCCTATCCAAAAAGACTCTCTCAGCATTCAAAAATGCAAAGCTTCCAAAAGGAGTCAAAACACAGCTGGACAAACTAATCGATTCCAAAAAACTTTATGCCGTACGCAGTAGCTGCACGAAAGAAGACTTAGGCGATTCATCTTTCGCGGGACAATACCAAAGCTTCCTCTTTACCGAAGCAAAAGATATCGAGCGTCGCATTGTAGATTGCTACAAGTCCACCTACAACCAAAACATTGTAGCTTATTGCAAGCAAAACCACATCAAGCTCAGTTCTCTCAAAATGTCAGTTGTCGTACAGGAAATGATCAATTCAGATTATAGCGGCATTTGTTTTACGGTTAACCCAACAACCGGCAACGATAAAGAAATGCTTATCGAGGTCGCAGAAGGCATTGGCGAAGAAATTGTTTCGGGTCACAATGCGCCAGAGCAATATTTCTATAGCTGGTACAATCACTACGCGAAATTCGACGAAAACAATCAGATTCTAGACAAAGCCAAGCTCAAAGAACTCGGCAAAACCTTTGCTAAAATCCAGCTCCATTTCGGCTTCCCGTGCGACATCGAATTCGCCCTGAAAGACGAGGAACTATACATTCTACAAGCCCGTAAAATTACCAAGATTTTTTATGGCGATTACGACGACGTATGGACCACGGCAGATTTCAAAGACGGCGGCGTTTCGGCAACCGTTTGTACGCCATTTATGTGGAGCTTGTACGAATACGTCTGGGATTTCATCATCCAAAAATTCCTTGTAGACTCCAAAATTCTCCCAAAAAATTACTGCGAACAGCACACCATGGGTGACATGTTCTTTGGGCGCTGCTATTGGAATTTAAGCGTAGTTAAGAAAGCCATGAGTAATGTCATTGGCTACCGCGAACGCGAATTCGATAACGAATATGGCATCAAGGGCGATTACGAAGGCAATGGCGCCACCACCAAGCTCACGCCAAAGAACGCCATCGTGCTAGCCAAAATGGCCCTCGCGCAAAAGAAAATCCTCAAAGAGCGCGAAGATAACGCCGAATCGTATATCGCAGATTTAATGTCAAAATATAACGGCTACGCCAAGAATTTCGACACAAACAAAGCAAAAATCGCTAAAATCTGGCGCAAGCTTGTCGAAAAAGACTATTTCCAGAGCGAGACCACCTATTTCTGGCAGATTTTCATCAATACCATTCATCAGTCACTCTACAAAGATAGCCTGCTCAAATTCATGAGCGAAGACGAATATCTCACAGTCCTCGGCGGCATCAAAGATATTTCACACATGCGCCCATTCTATGCCATGTGGGAAACCAGCCGCCAAATTCGCCAAGACAAAGATGAACTCAAATTCTGGCAAGAAAAAACTCCGGAAGCAATCCTCAAAAACCTTGATAAAAACTACAAATCTCTCCAGTCTCTCAAACAAATCATCGCGGACTATGGCTATCATTCAGACAAAGAGCTTGATGTTACCTATGAATGCTACTACGAAAACCCTCTGCCATATATCAAGAATATTCAATCGATGATCGAGCTCGAAGATAGCTTTGGTCCAGAAGCCGATCAGCTCCGTAACGAAAACGAATACCACAAAATCCTCGAAAAGCTCGAAGGGCAACTTAGCGCCAAGAAATACCATAAAGTACACACTAAGATTCAGAAAATGCGCAAGATGCTTTGGTGGCGCGAAGAGTTCCGTGATGTTTCGACCAGATTCTATTACATTATCCATCTCTACTCCAAATACTACGGTGAAGAATTGGCCAAAGAGAAAATCCTCAAGACTCCAGAAGATATTTGGATGCTCAAAATTCGCGATATCTGGAATTACCAAGACAAGAAAATCGACGCGAAAGAGCTCCGCAAAATCGTCGAGCGCAATCGTAAATATTACAACTCGTATCGCAACTACATGAGCGATAACGAAATTGTACCGAAAAACCATAGCCAATCCGCCGTTAGTGATTCGAATATTCATGGCCTCGGCGCCTGCAGCGGCAAAATTACCGCTACTGCACGCGTTATCAAAGATTTCTCCGAAATCGACCGGCTCAACAAAGGCGAAATTCTGGTCACGAAATTCACAGATACCGGTTGGACGCCAAAGTTCGCCATTATCTCTGGTATCGTTACGGAATATGGCGGCATCCTTTGCCACGCAGCGATTGTTTCGCGCGAGTATGGCATCCCAGCAATCGTTAACTGTCACGACGCAATGAGTAAAATTCAAGACGGACAAACCATCACAATCGATGGCGGAACCGGGGAAGTAATAATTGAGGAGTAATATGTTTATTGCAAAATGGAATAAAAGCGTGATTCTAACCTATATCGGCGCATTAATCGCCTGTTTCGGCATCTATCTAGCTTTGGCCGGAGCGCCAAACTGCGCCTGTATTTGTCTCGTACTGGCCGGCGTTTGCGATATGTTTGATGGCGCAATTGCGCGCAGTATTAAGCGCAACGAAGAAGAAAAACAATTCGGCATCGAACTCGATTCGCTCGCAGATATAGTAAACTTCATCGCATTACCAATCGTAATTATCCTCACTCAAAACCAAAACTCGTTCGCCTTGCTTTCGAGCTTCGCGCTTGCCATTTGCGGTATCGCCAGACTAGCGCATTTTAATTCCGTCGCTAAACAAAGCAAAAAGAAAATCGACCATTACCAAGGTCTGCCAGTTACTTTTTCGGCACTCATTTTCCCAGTCATCTTTATCATCTCCGAGCTATTCTTCTCAGAAAACCTAGGAACCATCCTATCCGTCACGGCCTTTATTGTCGCAGCATTCAATATCATCAACATCAAAATCCCTAAGCCACGCGGCCTCGCCTATGGTGTCTTTAGCGGCATCGCCATCGCAACAATAATCTTATTGAGCATCCTATGACCAAAGTTTACAATCGACAAACACAAACCATTTGTGAACTTCCACAATATGGAGAGAAGCTCCTCAAATTCCTCTACAAAACAGCCGTGGGCCGGTTTTTGCTAAAAATTATCGCAGGCCATTGCTGCTCCGAAATTAATGCTATCTATAATCGCTCAGCATTTAGTAAAAAGAAAATCCGCCCGTTTATCGAGAAAAACAAAATCGATGTAAGCAGGTATAGCATCGAAGATTTTAAATCTTTCGCAGATTTCTTTTCGAGAAAAGACAATACAAAAACCTTTTCCAAAAACAAGAACGAGCTTATTTCGCCTGCCGATTCAAAACTGCTTGCTTACAAAATTTCCAAAGATCTACAAGTACAAATCAAAAACACAACTTACAGCCTTAGTGACTTAATTGGCGGTGGCATTCCCGAAGAATTTGAAGGCGGCAACTGTCTGGTCTTCCGTCTCGCCATGGACGATTATCATCGCTACTGCTTCGTCGATGACGGCAAACTCCTAAGCGCCAAGCATATCAAAGGAAAACTCCACACGGTCAGCTCCATTTCCGAACAATACAAAGTCTTCATCCAGAATGATCGCATTGTAAACTTTTACGAGCTCAATCATTTCGGTAGTATGATACAAATCGAAATCGGCGCCTTGTTAATCGGCAGAATCAAGAACCACAACATTACAGATTTCAAGAAAGGCGAAGAGAAGGGCTACTTCGAGCTTGGCGGTTCTACCATCATTCTTCTGACTAAGAAAAACATCAAAATTGACGAGGATATCCTTGCGCAAAGCAAAGAGAGTACCGAAACAAAAGTAAGCTACGGCGAAAAGATAGGAGTAATATGCTAAAGCGATTGTACATATATTTCAAAGAACGCTATCCAATCTTCTCCAGGTTTTTGGTGGGCGTAATTATCTTTACGGAAATTTATTTCATTATTCTACTCAATCACGGCGTTACCTGGGATAATATTTGGCCAAATCTTGGCATTCAAGAATTTGTAGGTATGTTTACCGTCTTCGCCTTTTTGATGTGGTTACGCGTTGCGGACGATCTAAAAGATTACGAAACCGACAAAAAACTCTTCAAAGACCGCCCACTACCAAGTGGCCGCACGAAAATCAAAGATGTCATGGTTGCCTGTACAATTGTTCAGGCCATAGCTATCGCGCTCAACATTATCTTCATGAATAATATCGTCTTCTTTATTATTCTTTACATCTACGGATACCTCATGAGCAAATGGTTCTTCCAGCGCTCAAAGATTCAGCCAAGCCTACCGCTTGCCCTCATTACACATAATCCAGTTCAGGCTATTGTAAATCTTTACATCGTTTCGTTTACGGTCATCAAATACAATCTTCCAGCTATCACGCTTATCAATATCTTGGCACTCTTTACACTTTATTTCCCAGCGCTGATTTGGGAGATTTCGCGCAAAATCAAAGCGCCAAAAGAAGAGAATGCCTATACAACTTACTCCAAACTATTCGGCTACAAGAAAGCTACAAAATTTGTTCTCATCATGACGCTCGTGGATATCGTAACGAATTTCATTCTTGTCTTTAATCTCAACAAGATCTCCATCCTCGCGCTTGCCTTGCTAGCTGCCTGGATGACCTGGAAGTTTGTCCAATTTATAAAGAATCCTAATAAATTCAAACTCGTCAATAAAGTCGAGCGATACATGTACCTGCAAGAAAGCACCATGCTGCTCACGATCGTAATCTTTATCATCGTAGGTAAAATCTAATGCTTGGCGGCAAAGCTAAGAATCTACAAATTCTCAAAGCGGCCGGTTTTAATGTCCCGGATTTTCAACTCGTGCATTTTGAAGATATTCAAAACGAAAGCTACGAGATTAACCTTCAGGCCCAGAAGTATGCCGTACGCTCCGCTGCAAATGTCGAAGACGGCACAGAGAGTAGTTTTGCTGGACAGTTTACAACTTTCCTCAATGTTAGCAAAAAAGATTTAAAGAATAAAATCCAAGCCTGCGCCAATGCGACAACTACTAGCAAAAAATACGCTGAAAGCAAAAATATTAATACCAAAAATCTAAAAGTCGACGTCATTGTACAAGAAATGGTTGACACAGATTTTGCCGGCGTAATTTTTACAGCCAATCCGCAAGGCTTACTCAACGAATCTATTATCGTAGTTGCGCCAGGCCTTGGCGAAAATGTTGTCGCCGAAAAAGGCAAAGCCACAAGCTATTATTACAATACCACCGATAACCTTTACTATGCCGATGGCGACAAAGACTACCTCGACGAAACCACCATCCAGAAGCTCATTACACTATCGCAACAAATCGAAGAAGTCCTGACCAAAAATCTCGACATCGAATTCGCTATCAAAAACGGCGAGGTTTATATCCTACAAGCCCGCCCAATTACAACGCTCAAAACCAATCATCCGCTCGTCCTAGACAATAGCAATATTGTCGAGAGTTATCCGGGAATATCATTACCGCTCACGATTTCTTTCGCCAAAATGATCTACAGCGGTGTTTTTGAATCGGTTTGCCGCCGCATTGTACGAGATGAAAAAGAACTACAAAAGCATCAGAGCGTCTTTAAACAAATGGTCGGCTCGAGCAACGGCCGCCTATACTACAAAATCAGCAACTGGTACGAAATTATCAATTTCTTGCCATTTTCGCAAAAAATCTTGCCAATGTGGGAGGAAAGCCTGGGCCTTAAAAATAGCATCAAGCATCAGCACGAAGCCAATTTTAGGCTCCATGCCAGAGTTGCCAAGAACTTCTTGAAAGAGCTCAAAAACTCCCAAAAGAACATGGCTTGGCTCAACAAGAAATTTATCACAGTCGAAAAAGCCTACCGCGCAAACTATTCCGAAGACCTCAATCTTCAGCAAAGCCTCGGCCTGTTTTACCAGCTCGCGGACAGCCTTTTCCCGCACTGGGATTTAACTCTCATTAACGACATGTACTGTTTTATCAATGTCGGACTCTTGAAAAAGAAGCAGGGCGAGCGCGCTAACGAAACCATTTCAGCGATCTCGAACCTCGAAAGCATGAAACCGGTCGAAACCATGATCTTGCTCGCCGCAGACAAAAATGAACTCAGTAAAGACGAATATCAGCTACGTTTCAATAAATATATCGAGGATTATGGTGACCGCAACGTCGAGGAGCTAAAACTCGAAAGCCAAACCTTCCGCACCAATCCAGAACTACTCGAGCAGAGAATCGAAGCATATCGTAAAGATCCAGAAAACCTCTATCGCCTCGCCGACGAAATTCGTCATAAAACCAGTACGTCACAAAAAGATCTCCTGGCGAAACGTTGCGCTTCCGGTATTCGCAACCGCGAAATCTCAAGATTAAACCGCAGTCGCATCTTTGGTATGGTACGCGAAATCATGCTCCATATTGGCAAAATTCTTACAAAACAAAAAGCCATCAAAACCCAGGGCGACATCTTCTATCTCACGATTGAAGAAATTGAAAGCTACAACAAAAAAGCCTACGATCTACAATCCATCATCAAAAACCGCAAACAAGAATATCAAATCTTCGCGCAGCTACCAAATTATTCCAAACTCATCTTTGCTGAGCAAGAATTCGATAAACTCCCGCAGAAACTCAACACTCATCCACAAAAGCTCGACAGTACGAATGTTCTAAATGGTACACCTTGTTCCAATGGTACCGTCAGCGGGGAAGTCTTAATCATCAAATCGCCGACCGAGCAATACGACACTACAGGCAAAATCCTCGTCACGCGCTCAACTGATCCAGGCTGGGTATTCATGCTATCTACCGCCAAAGGCATCATCTCGGAACGCGGCTCGCTCTTATCCCATACTGCCATCATCTCACGCGAACTAAAAATCCCGTCCGTCGTCGGCGTAGAAAACGCCACAAAACTACTTAAAAACGGAGACAAAATCACCCTAGACGGCAAAACTGGCAAAATTACAATTGAGAAATAACAATGAAATGTATCGAATTTACAAACGAAAAACAACGTATTAAAGATTTTCTAAAACTACCAAAGCTTCTTTACAAAAAAGAAGAGAACACCGAGAATCCCAAAGAAATCGAAAGTATCCTGCTTGGCAAGCATCAACTTTGTAAGTATTTTAAACTTTACAAATTCCTAGTCTATAAAGAAGATAAGCCGGTCGCACGCTTTGCAATCACGCTCTATCCAAAAGACAAAACTGCCTACTTCGGTTTCTTTGAATGCGTCGACGATAAAAAAGTCGCCAAATACGTTTTTGACAATGCCGAACAATTCGCCAAAGAAAACGATTGTAATAAAATCGTCGGCCCAGTCGACGCCTCATTCTGGATAAAATACCGTCTCAAGATTAATCAATTCGACTCCAGACCATATACCGGCGAGCCGTATAACAAAGAATACTATTTCAATCTCTTCAAAGACAACGGCTACGAAGTTTGTGACCATTACACTTCAAATCATTATGTCGGCGCAGAGTACGAATATATTAACAAGGAATACGAAGGCAAATACAAAGAATTTACCAACAAGGGCTACGAAATTCGCAGCATCGACATGAAGGAATTCGATAACTCCATCAAAGACATGTATCGCCTTATCACGGATCTTTACAGCGATTTCCCAATCTACAAAAATCTATCCCAAAAAGATTTCATCGCAACCTTTAGCAGCTTTAAATCCATCATTAACCCAAGCATGGTAAAGTTTGGCTACAAAGACAACAAAATGGTCGGCTTCTTCATTAGTATTCCAAATTACCACAACACGGTTTATCATCTGAACCCAATTAATCTAGCCAAAATCCTTAAATCCCTCAAAGACCCAGATGAATACGTCATGCTTTATATGGGCGTAGATCAAAAACATCATGGGCTCGGCCGAGCGCTGGTTTATAGCATTATCCAAGAACTCAACCAAAGCAAAAAGCCAAGCATCGGCGCACTCGCTCACGATGGCAAAGTCACCCAGTATTATGCTAAAGAAAAAGTCGATAATGTCTACGAATATGTATTATTGGAAAAGGAGATCAAATAATGTTAGTTTATTCCGAAATCATCAAGAATGCCTATAACAAATGGCGTGACAAAGGTTTCGTTTTCGAAAAAAGGGATGGCAAATTTGAGCCGACCACTTTCGGTGAATTAATCGAAAAAGGTGACGTGCTTGCTCACAAATTAATCGACGAGGGCTTCGCTGGCAAGAATATCATGATCTTTTCGCGCAACTGCCCAGATTATTTCATTGCCGACCTCGCCATTACGGCCTACGTTGGCGCCTGCGCCAATATAAACTGCCAACTTCCACTCGAATCTGTCGAACTAATTATCAAGAAGGCTGAAATTTCTGCCGTATTCTACGAAGAAATCTTCGAGCCAATCTTTTCAGAGATTGCTAAGAAATATCCTGAGATTAAACTCTACCCACTTCATAAAACTATCGCCGAACTTGGCGCACCAGAGGGCGAATTGTTTGATTTTCCAGTCAAAGACCCAGAAGTCTGCTCCAAAATCATCTTCACGACTGGTACTACATCCGATCCAAAAGGCGTCATGCTCTCGCTCAAAAATGCCTTCGCTGGCTGGGATTCACTCCAGCGCCGCACGCCTTTCACAGAAGACGAAGTTGCTTACTGCTTCTTGCCGATGCATCATACCTATGGCAATATCTACAACTTCATGTATTCACTCATCGACGGCACGCAGCTATATCTCTGTAGCGACACGAATAAAATCGCCGAGGAATTACTAGAAGTCAAACCTACCATCTTCTGTGCCGTGCCAATCATTTACCGTAGGCTCTACGAAGGCTACGGCGAAAAGCTCGCTTACGCCTTTGGTGGTAGGGCAAAGTATCTCTTCTGCGGTGGCGCACTATTAGATCACCAAATGCGCCGTTTCTACAAAAAGCATGGCCTCATGATTCTCGAAGCCTACGCTCTCTCTGAAACCGCTTCATCCTTCAGTATCGAATATCCAAACAACGACGATTTTGAAAGCACCGGCACCGTCTTTGAAGACCTCGATGTTAAAGTAATTAACCAAGACGAGCGTGGCGTTGGCGATATCGTCGCAAAGGGCGATGCAGTCTTCATTGGCTATCTCAATGACCCAGAAAAAACTAAGGAAGCCTTCACGGAAGACGGCTACTTCATTACTGGCGATTACGGTCGTCTCGAAGACAGCGGTAGAATCTTTGTGATGGGTCGCAAGAAAGACGTACTGATCGGCGAAAACGGCGAAAATGTCTACCTCAACGAAATCCAGGCCGAGCTCATGAAGAACTGCGAATCCATTGCCAAGCTACAAGGCAAAGTTGGCAAAGACGGCCAGCTCTACTATACGGTCTACATCAAAGACAATTCTGAAGACGAAGTAAGGGCTGCAATCGAAAAATATAACGCCAATGCCGTCAAAGCTAACCGCCTCGCTAATTACGAGCTACAGTCGGAAGCCAAGATTACTTACAAATAAACAATCGAGACCAGCTCGTAATCGGGCTGGTCTTAATAATTGACGCCCATATATTTCTGTGGCATAATATTTCAATCGAGGGTGGCGTACATTAGAATTTTTGTGAGTTTTTCTAGCGTCCACCCCGAAATATCTTTTTAGGGAGGAAACTATCATGCCCGAACTTTCGACCTTAATCCCCATCATCATCGGCGTCGTAGTCGCGATCGTCGTAATCGTGGCGCTTTTTGCCATGATCAAAACCGCCAATGGTAACGAGGCTCTCGTAGTCTCTGGCGTTGGCGCGACAGACAAGAACGGCAACCCCACAATCAAACGCGCAGGTGGCAGAGTCGTCATTCCTTTCATTCAGAAAGCAAAGTATTTCGACCTCTGCGTCCGCACCGCAAAAGTCACCGGAGATATCACTAAGACCATGACTGGCGTCCCGATTCGTATCGATTGGGCTGTCGCATATAACCCAGACATCTCCAGTCCAGAATCGCTTCAGCGTGCAGTCTGCAATTTCTTAGATAAGAACGATGACGATCTACAAAGAGTTATTCTCGACGTCGTATCTGGTGGCGTACGCGCCGTCATTGCAAAGATGACACCCGAAGAAGTCATGAACGGAAAAGACAAACTCGACGACCAGGTTAAGGCATCCATTGCTGCGCAGATGAAGGATCTCGGCTTCAATGCGATTCTCTCAATTCACGAAGTTGACGACGCTCCTGACGGCACATACTACCAGGACCTCGCCGCTAAGGATAGAGAAACCGTTCGCAGAGAAGCCGCAAATATCACAGCAGAAAACGATCAGTCCGTACGCGAAAAGCGTGCACAGACCGACCTTGCCGCACAGCAGGCCGAACTTGATGCTCAGGTTGCTATTGCCGAACGCAAGCGTGATACCGACGTCAAGAAAGCTCAGTTCCAGGCCGAAACCGCAAGAGAGCAAGCCAAATCCGCAATGGCTGGCGAACTCGAACAACAGGCCATCAATCAGGAACTCGAGCAGAAGAAGGGTGCGGTTGCAGTAATGCAGGCCGAACAGCAAAACCTCGCCGCACTCAAGCAGCAGGAAGTAGCCGTTACTCAGGCCGAAACCGCCAAGAAAACGACCATCATCGACGCACAGGCCGAGGCTGCCCGCAAAAAGGAAGCCGCAACCGGTGAAGCTGAAGCTCTCAAGGTTTCATCTGCCGGTCAGGCTGAGGCTAAAAAGCTGACCGCTGCCGGCGAAGCCGAAGCTCAAGCAATTCGCAAAACCAAGGAAGCTGCCGCTTCTGCTGAGGCTCGCAAGACCGAAGCCGAAGGAGCCGCATCTGCCCGCAAGACTGAGGCTGACGCCGAAGCCACCGCCATCAAGATGAAGGCAAGTGCTGACGCTGAGGCGATTAAGGCCACTGGTGAAGCTGAGGCTGCCGCTATCTCTGCGAAGGGTAAGGCAGAAGCTGAAGCCATCGAGGCTAAAGGTAAGGCCGAGGCCGAGGCCGCTCGCGCTCTCTCTGATGCTCAGGCGGCCAACGACAAGATCAACTTCGAACTCCAGAAGATCGAAATTGAGCAGAACACTCGTGTTCAGGTGGCCACCAACATCGCAACCGTTATGGCTGAAATTGGTAAGAACGCTAAGTTCTACGATTTTGGCAGCGGTAGCAAGACCGAAGGAGGCGGAGACTTACTTACCAGCGTACTCGGTCGTATTCCGCAGATTTTCGCCCAGGCCGACGCACAAAATCAGGCCCTCAACGGCGAAGAACTGCAGGACACCGTCAAGAAACTCGTCGCTTCTATCGCCGAGCCCATCAAAAAAGGAGCAACACCTCCCGCCGGTAGCCCAATCAGCGACACCGCGGACAGCGCTCCCGAAATTGACGGTCCTTATTCCATGGAAGACGGCGAAAGCTAACTCAAATAAATCATCCAAAAACTCACAAACCCAAACCCCCGGAGCAATCCGGGGGATATTTTTATCTTAGATTATTTTGCACTTGGCAATGGGTGAGCGAGTGCCATCTCACGTACCTCTTCGCGGAGTCTGCCTTCCGTCACGCCATCCTGACGCTTTTCGGCGCAAATCTTTGCGATTACTTCCATCCAGTCCGCAATCTTGACCATGTCTTTTTCGTCGAGACCACGGCTCGTGATTGCTGGCGTACCCAAACGCACACCAGATGGCGTAAAGCGCGGCATCGTATCATTTGGAATCGCGTTCGCATTCAAGGTTAGACCAATCTTATCGAGCGCGCGCTCGTAAGTCTTACCGTCGACCCCAAAGGAAGCCATCATGTCTACCAAAATCAGATGATTATCCGTGCCATCGCCAACTAGCTTGAAGCCACGTTCTTTCAAAGCATCAGCCAAAGTCTTAGCATTCTTTACGATATTCTTAGCATATTCCTTGAACTCAGGCTGTTCAGCTTCATAGAAAGCAACCGCCTTAGCTGCAATAACGTGCATCAAAGGACCGCCCTGGGTACCAGGGAAGACCGAACGATCAATCAAGGTTGGAATATTCTCGAGCGTATGTTCAGGCTTCTTGAGCGGATTTGTAACTTTACCCTTGGTCAAAATCAAGCCACCGCGTGGACCACGTAAAGTCTTGTGCGTTGTCGTCGTCATAACATTGAAGCCAAAATCAAGCGGATTTGGATGTACGCCACCCGCAATCAAGCCAGCTACGTGCGCCATGTCGGCCATCAATAGACAATCTGGGATATCCTTTGCAATCTTAGCGATGCGCGCAAAATCAGGCACCTTCATAAAAGCTGAATAACCGACCAAGATAATTTTTGGCTGGTATTTCTTAGCCTTTTTCTCAATATCTTTGTAGTCCAAATCGCCAGTCTTTGGATCCGTACCATAAGAAACAAAGTTGTAGATCTGAGCACTCTGCGTAACTTTGGCGCCGTGTGTCAAATGACCACCTTGTGCCAAATCCATACCCAAAACAGTATCGCCCGGTTGGAGCCATGCGTTATATACGGCATTATTGGCCTGAGCACCGCTGTGCGGCTGGACATTGGCATGATCCGCGTGGAAGAGACGGCGCGCACGCGCAATCGCCAAGCGCTCTACCTTGTCGGTGTTTTGCTGACCGCCATAGTAGCGATAATCTTCCGACGTCGCAACCAAGACATAATCATCATCCTTATCAAGACCAGCAAAGTTTGGATAACCCTCAGAATACTTATTCGTAAAGACAGAACCCATTGCATCAAGTACACCACGAGACACACAGTTTTCACTCGGGATTAGTTCCAGGCCCTCACTCTGACGCTGTTCCTCTGCCGCAATTAAGTCAAAAATTTTCTTGTCCATAAGAGACCTCCTTCTTTAGAAACTATTTTACCAGTGAAATAAAACAATCTAAACCATAACTATATTGTATATTAGCCCGCCTCAATTCAAAAGACTTGCGAAAAGCTTACGTTTGTGCTTATGTATTGATTTTTTGAGTCATATATGATATAATTTAAATGTACGTAATCAGTCAAACGCTTTAAGGGGGTGATTTCATGATGATTACGGTCGCAACTTACTACCTGTTCGTACTGGTTCTCATGATGATGCTCTTCGGCATCAATACCAGCACAACAAACTCCGCAGCAGTTTGCGGAGACGGCACGCTGACCGCCGCAAAGGTCGATGGTCTTATTGAAATCGCCAAAAAAGCGATTGACAACCTCCTCTTTGCATGGGGAGGCGGACCTGGACCTGGACCCGGCGGCCCTGGTGGTCCTGGCCCTGGACCTGGACCCGGCGGACCTGGCGGACCTGGACCCGGCTTCTACGGAGGCCCCGGACCTGGCTACGGCCCCTTCTATGGTGGCGGCTACGGCGGCCCCTACGGTGGGGGTGGCTACTTCGGCCCCTACGGACCATGGGTTGGCGGCCCCGGCGCAGGCGGCTACGGTCAGTATAATCCGTACTACGGCCCGAACGGCTACGGCCCAACAGGCAACAGTGCGGCTGGCCACGGCTCCAAGCCGAAGGTACCGATCCGTCCCGAGAAATACGGCTTCTTCCAGAGAGTTAGGCAATTCCTGGACCACTGGTTCGGATAACCGACAAAACTGCACAGCCCCGCAGCAATGCGGGGCTTTTTCTTGCTAAAAACTGCTTAGAGCGGTAGAAATTCTTCCGCAAACTCCAAGGTCATACCTTTAGCAGTCGAGAGGCGACCTTCTTTTAGATGGACAAAATCTGCAAACATAATCGAGATGCCACCACAATATTTCAAACAATCGGAATTATTTATCCAATCCTCAAGTACCTCATCCGAAATGTCTTCAACGCTCATCCTAGCCACATCAGTCACATTGACGCTCTGGAGAATTTTGCCTTTTTCGGCAAGCAAAACCGCGTTTCCGGTGTAGGCATAGACCTCATTTGAACCACGCATTTGTTCAAGAAGCTTGCGCGCCTCCGCCTTAGTCTTTGGCTTTCCATACATTTTTCCGCCAAACACAATGTTCTGATCAGCAGCCACAATCAAACGACGACCCCGATTCTTCGTCTGAGCCAAAACAGTCTGCGCCTTGCGCATAGCAATTTCCGCCAGCTGGTCCTTGAAGGATTTTGAATCATCAGGCGTTTCGTCGGCATCGCTCACGAATACTTCGAACGGAATATCAGCATCGACCAGCTGCTGCTTACGAATAGCCGACTTAGAAGCCAAAATGACCCGTGGGAAATTCTTCGCAATCTTCGTAAACGGTTTCACGAGATCTTCTGGCTTATCATAGAAAATCACTTCGGTCGCAATATTTGCCATCGTGGTCGAAATATCACTACCTTTCTTTGCGATAATATAAATCGGCTTCTTCGCAGCATAACAAAAACCACCGTTCATGCCGAGCCCAACGCCTTTTTCGCTAAACTCAATAATATTACAATCGCACTGCAACATGGCAGGGAAAGCATAATCCGTCATTAAGGTTTTGCCTTCTGGAATCTCTGCTTGGCCCCACTTTTCGACATCACGTACCATTACAGTAATCGTAATCCCGGCTTTATTTAAAGCCTTCTCAATGGCTTCGACCTTAGCTTTATCTTCATCGCCATCATGAAACTTAAGTGCGAAAAAAGAATGAATCGTCCCAGGCTTTCGCTCTTTCGGAATCACGGCCGGCTTTGCAACTTCTACCACATCAACCTCCTTATGATCTATCTATACTATAGCGTATTTTCTTCTTGCACAGCGCGATTATTGATCGAGTAAGCACGAAAAAACGCCCAGATGGGCGATTTAATCACGAAATAATGGTGGTTCCGGCTGGACTTGAACCAGCGACACGCGGCTCTTCAGGCCGCTGCTCTACCAACTGAGCTACAGAACCATCAATACCTATATCTTATCATAAAAATCCTTGCATTTCTAGACCCAGTTTCAAATCATAGAAAATCCCCGTATTCGTACGGGGATTTTCTCATATTTATAATCCTAGCGACGCTTAGCCAGCACTCCAAAAGATGCTATCGCAAACAACACAACTACGCAGCCCATAAGACCAGTTGTTGCGGCTTTAATAGTATCCAAAGTATCCGGGTTGTCTTCTACGGTAAAGTTAGCTTCCACTTCGCCATTTTCATAAACAATCGTTAAAGTATGGCCACCAGTCGAAAGAGAATCAAGATAATTTGCCTTCAAAGCCACAATCACACTGCCAGCACTATCTTCATGACTATCATCGTCAACTTCCTCGCCATCAACCAAGATGCCAGTATAATCATCCTCGAACGAGCCAGTCGCATGGAAGGTTAAGCCACCCTCGCTACCTTTCGACCATGTTTGGCCATCGCCATCAATCAACGCATAACCATCACCATAATAAACATTCAATCTAACGACATGAGTCGTAATAGTAACATCACTAGTGCCAGCATAAGCATGGTCAAGCTCGTCCGGATCTCCAACTAAAACCACATCACTGCCAGAGTTAACTACAGCACCGGAAGTAATTTCGTCGTAGACGAACATAACAACATTGGCGCTCCTAACTTCGTCAAAAACCAAGTTGTCTAGATATAAGGTAACCGCCTCGCTACCTTCAGTCTCACTAGTAATCAAGAAGCAAAGATACGGATCATTGTCATCGTCACCCTCTTCACCAACAAACTCATCATCGACAACATAACTACAATATTCAGTCTCATCTGATTGATCAGCCTCATCTGATTGATCAGTCTCATCTGGTTGACCAGCCTCGTCATTCGCATCATGAATCTTGCTAATCAATGTCTTGGCATAGCTACCAGTAAATTGATACGCCTGATCGTTCGTGATATCCGCAACTACAACATCTTCCTGCGTCGCACGGTTTATCGTGCCAACAGCCGAAGCCAAATTAGTAGTAAGTAGGGGGGCAGCTACCAAAGAAAGAGAAGCTGCGCCTAGCAAAAATTTGCTCTTTTTCACACTATTCTCCCAATAATTCTTATGCATTTATTATACACTAGCGCAATCACAAAAATCCACTAGCGTTTTTCAATCTGTTTGACCGATGGTATAATAAATTTATGAAAAAATTCAATACGTCGCCACTTTCTGGCATGCAAGAACTCCTACCAACTGAGCAGGTCGTTTTTGACAAGCTCAAACAACAAATCAGCGACGTATACCATCATTACGGCTTCCAGAGTATCGAAACGCCTTTGATTGACCGTACTGAAATTCTTTTCGCCAAAGCCGGCGGTGACACCGAGAAGCAGATTTACCGCGTCATGAAGACCGCCGAATCTGCCGATTCTGCTGACCAAGCACTTCGTTTCGACCACACCGTGCCTCTCGCACGCTATGTCGTCGAACACAGCAACGATCTCGCTTTTCCATTCAGCGTCACTCAGATTAACCGCAACTTCCGCGGCGAACGCGCCCAGCGGGGCCGCTTCCGCGAATTCTACCAGTGCGATGCAGATATCATTGGCCGTGACAAGCTTCCAATCGCTTATGATGCCCAGGTTATCGCTTGTATTTACGAAGCCCTCAAGGCTTTCAAGCTGCCGAACATGCAGGTTCGCATTAGTAACCGCAAGATTCTTTCTGGCTTCCTCGCATCCCTTGGTTTAACTGAGCAGAGCAGCGAAGTCTCCGAAATTATCGACCACATCGAAAAGGTTCCGCTAGACGTCACGCGCGAAAAACTCGCCAAGCTTAATATTAACAGCGACAGCATCGAAAAGATTATTAAATTCACCGAGGTTAATGGCGACTACGCCACCGTCGAACAAAAGCTTGCTGAACTCCTTGGCGACATCACACCAATTCGCGAAGGTCTCGATGAACTCAAGACCGTCTTTACGCTTCTCAATGCGCAGGACAGTCTCGACGATGTCATTATCGACCTCATGATCATCCGCGGTCTAGATTACTACACAGGCACCGTCTTCGAAACTTTCATTACTGATCATCGCGACCTCGGTAGTATTTCCAGCGGCGGCCGTTACGAAAACCTTGCCAGCAACTTCAGCAGTCAAAGCTACCCAGGTGTTGGCGGCAGCATTGGCCTCACGCGCCTCTTCTTCGTTCTCAAGGAATGCGGTTTGCTTAACTTTGACGAAGAAAAGAAGCCTGTCGATGTTTGCCTCTTGCCACTCAGCGAAAACGAATTCGAATTTGCCATGCAAGTTGCCACAAAGCTCCGTGCCGAAGGCAAGACTACAGATATTGATTTCGAAACCCGCAAGCTTGGCGCCCGAATGAACCGCGCCGCCAAAATCGCCGAAGCCGCCATCGTAATCGGCGACAGCGAGGCTGCCAGCGGAGAACTCGAACTCAAAAGCCTCAAAACCGGCGAAAAGACCGCAATCAAACTCTAATCCAATAAAGCCAGACGAAAAACCGCTCGCCTGGCTTTTTCTTATGCTAAACTAAAACCAAAGGGTTATTAGGAGAAAATACAGAGTGGCACAATTATATTTCCGCTATGGCGCCATGGGCTGCGGCAAGACCATGCAGCTTTTGCAGGTAGCCTTCAACTATGAAGAACGTGGCCAGAAAGTCTGCGTCATCAAACCAGCGACCGACACTAAAAACGGCGACAAGCTTTTAACTCGCATCGGGCCAGAGCGCGAAACCAACTTTACTTTTACCAAACACGACAATATCTTCAACAAAATTAAGCACGAATACCGCGATGTCGCCTGCGTACTTTGTGACGAATCACAATTTATGACACCTAAGCAGGCCGACCAGCTCATGAAGGTCGTTACTGCCTTAGATATCCCAGTCATGTGCTACGGTCTTCGCCTCAACTTCCGCCAGCAAGACGGCGGCTTCGAAGGCGCTACAAGATTGCTCCAAATTGCACACAAAGTCGAAGAGCTCAAAACCATCTGCGACTGCGGCCGCAAAGCTACCATGAACACCCGCTGGCTCAACGGCAAGCTCGTGGTCGATGGCCCAGATGTCCTAATCGACGGCACAAGCGACATTGAATACCGTTCCATTTGCCCAAAATGTTTTTATAAATATCTCAAACGCGACGTCAAAAAAGCTAAAAAGGAGAAGAAATAATGTTCATCGTCGTCGAAGGCCAGGACGCAACCGGCAAGGACACGCAGGCTGCCAAACTTAAAGCATACTTTGAAACCCAAGGCAAAAAAGTTGTCACTTATTCCGAATCTGGCACCACCAGCGACAATCCTTTCGTGAAAGGCATAGCCGAGCTAACCTATGGCAAAGATTATGGCATCGAACGCCGCACACGCGCCTTACTTTATCTTGTCAATCGCTACGAGCAATGGAAGAAGCTCGCCGAACCAACCCTCAAAGAAAACGGCGTCGTCATTATTACGCGCAACTGGTTCTCGACCCTAATTTACGAAGGCTACATGCAGGGCGTCAGCCGCAGCTTTATTGCTAAAATTCACAAGCGCGTCATGCCAGAGCCGTACTTTAATCCAGATAAAATTGTCATTTTGACCCTCGACGAAAAAGAGCAGGCCAAGCGCCTCGAAAGCCAGGGCAAAGTTCGCCAGGGCGAATTCTTCAAATCTAAAGGCTACGAGTTTCAGCACAAACTCAACCAAGCCTACCTCAAGGTTGCTAAAGAATTCGACGTTCCAACCTTTGACACTAGTGGCACGATCGACGAAGTCTTTGAACGCCTAAAGAAATTCTGGAATATCTAATGCACGAATCTTGGCAGGATTTTTTACAAGCCGAATTCAATCAGCCATACTTCAAAAAACTGAGCGAGTTTTTGACAGAAGCCTACAATAATTCAGTAGTCTATCCGCCCAAGCAACAAGTTTTCTCGGCTTTTACGACCGATCTAAACGACGTCAAAGTTGTTATTCTGGGCCAAGACCCCTATCACGAGCCGGGGCAGGCCCACGGCTTAGCTTTTTCGGTCCGCGATAATATCAAAACACCACCATCACTTGTAAATATCTACAAGGAAATCAACAGCGAATACGGCACGCCGATTCCAAAATCCGGCAACCTCAAACGCTGGCAAGAGCAGGGCGTTTTACTTCTTAATAATGTTTTAACCGTCGAAGCCCACAAAGCCGGAAGTCACCGCGGCTATGGCTGGGAAGATTTTACCTTACACTGCGTCCAATACCTATCAGACAAACAACCGCATCTCGTCTTCTTGCTCTGGGGTAGAGATGCACGCAACAAAGCTAAACTTATCGACAAGCAAAAACACCTCGTCCTTGAATCCGCCCACCCATCGCCACTTTCCGCTTATAACGGATTCTTTGGTAATAATCATTTCAAAACCTGCAACGACTGGCTCGAAAGCCACAACCTCACGCCAATCGAGTGGTAAAGATAAAATCCCTCGCCTGTGCTAA
This sequence comes from Candidatus Nanosyncoccaceae bacterium, assembly GCA_045536655.1. Lineage (GTDB taxonomy): Bacteria > Patescibacteriota > Saccharimonadia > Saccharimonadales > Saccharimonadaceae > UBA2834. Next base: position 145,454 of record JAZSOA010000012.1, read on the forward strand.
AATATATCTAGTAATGACTGAAGATTTTTGTAAGCTCATTGGCTTAAATATTCACTACGTCAAGCAGGGCGAAGGCACCCCACTCTTAATTTTGGCAGGCTGGGGCACCACTATCTCGACCTATCAGGGTTTAATTGACGACCTATCCCCAATTGCTACTGTTTATTGTCTCGAAATGCCAGGCTGTGGCAGCTCTGATGAGCCAAAGAAAGCCCTCACTTCCGACGATTATGCCAAGCTTGTCGAAGAATTTATTACAAAGCAAAAGATCAAAAAGATTAACTTGTTTGGCCATTCCAACGGCGGCCGCACTATTATTAAGCTGCTCGGCACGGGCAAGAAGCTAGATTTTGATGTCGATAAAATCATCCTTACTGGCTGCGCTGGCATCGTTCACGAAAAGTCCAATAAAGCCAAGCTCAAAACGAAGATTGTCAAAGCCGGCAAAAAAGTCATCAGTTCGAAACTTGTCAAAAAGCTCGCGCCAAACGCCGAAGAGAAACTCAAACAGCGCATGGGCTCCGACGATTATCGTGCCGCTTCGCCAGTTATGCGCGAAACACTCGTAAATCTCGTCAATGAAGACCTTCGCGATCTCTTGCCGAATATCAAGCAACCAACTCTATTGCTCTGGGGCGAATACGACGAAGCCACACCAATTGCCGACGGCGAACTCATGGAAGAACTCATTCCTGATTCTGGTCTCGTAATGTTCCCATATTCGAGCCACTTCGCCTTCCTCGAAAACCGCGCCCGCTTCCGCGAAATAATCAACACATTTTTAACGCAGTAGTATGAAAATCGCTATTCTAATTGCATTTATCATCAACATCATCTTGTGCCTTGTAGATTACCTGCACATGTTCCAGCTCAATTTCTACAAGACCGACATGCATTTGCACTGGTGCAAGAGCAACTTTAGGAAGATCGCTTTGCGCGCGCTTTTCGTGCTCGTCCCACTCATTTGTCTTAGCAATAATCTTTTGCTCGAAATCGTTGCTCTCGTAGCGCTAGTTTTTTCAATTATCCTCAACCTACCAAAGCGCCGCGCCAAAATCCCCCTCAAAATCACCGGCCGCATTTTGCGCCTCCTTACCGTCGAAATAATCCTTATTACACTCGTCTGCCTAATCAAGCCTAGCCTCGACAGTCTTATTATTCGTGCCTGTATTCTCACAATTATCGCGCCAGTAATTTGCTTAGTTGCAAACTTTATTCTTACGCCAGCCGAAGAACTTGGCCGCAAGCGTTACATTGACGGTGCCAAGCAAATCCTCAAAGATCACCCAGACCTCACCATCATCGGCATCACGGGCAGCTACGGCAAAACCAGCATGAAGACTTATCTTTATGAACTTTTGTCACAAAAATACGAAGTCCTCAAAACCCCAGAGAACTACAATACGCCGCTCGGCATCGCCCGCACAATCAAAACCCAGCTCAAACCAACTCACGAAATCTTTATCTGCGAAATGGGCGCCATGTGGCGCGGCGAAATCGCCGAATGTTGCGAACTTGCCAGCCCAAAGCTCGGCATCATCACTTCAATCGGCCCACAGCACCTCCAGACCTTCGGTAGTCTCGAAACCATTATCGAAACCAAATTCGAACTTGCCGACGCCGTACGCCGGAACGATGGTACCATCTTCCTGAATTATGACAATGAGAATATCGCCAAGCACCCTTGTGAAACCACTAAGCTCAAATATGGCATCAAGGCCAAGAGCCTAAACTACAAGGCCGCCAAACTTCAGACTACCGAATCCGGCCAAAGTTTCGAGTTCACCGATAAAACCTCAAGCTTCACCTGTGAAACCAAACTCCTCGGACAGCACAATATCGAGAATCTTACGGGCGCCATCGCCGTTGCGCGCTATCTTGGTGTGCCGGAAAAAGACATTCAATTTACCGTCAAACGCATCAAGGCTGCACCACACCGTCTCGAGCTCAATTCGCACGACAACCTTAATATCATTGACGATAGTTACAACTCCAACCCAGTCAGCGCCAATCTCGCCGTCGATACGCTCTGCAAATTCGCCGGCAAACATGTCGTTATCACGCCTGGCCTCATCGAGCTCGGCGACGACGAAGAGAGATATAATCAAGAGCTGGGCGAGCATATCGCTGCCCAAAAGCCAGACTTTGTTTATCTGGTCGGCAAAGCCTCACAGGCGGCCGCCGTCGAAGCCGGACTCATCGCAAAAAAATATCCAGCCCGCAACATCCAGTTCGTTAGCTCGCCAACCGAGGCCACTAACTACGCCAAAGCGCGCTACCCATCCGAAAAGCTAAACATCCTACTACTAAACGATTTACCAGATAATTATTAAGGAGAGAAAATGAAAGCCAAAATCGCAGTCTTCTTCGGCGGAAACAGCGTCGAACACGAAGTATCAATCATTACCGCGCTTCATGCCGTCGAGAATATCGACCGCACAAAATATGATGTCCTGCCAATCTATATCACCAAAGACAACAAAATGTATGCCGGCGAAAAAATCGGCGACATTGCGAACTATAACAATATCCCAGCCTTACTAAATGAGAGCACCCAGGTTATTCCAGTTAACCTTGGCGACAAAGTAGCACTTCTTCGTGCTGAAAAGAAGCTCCTCAAAAACGACGTCTACGATCATATCGACATCGCTTTCCCAATCGTCCATGGCACCAACGTCGAAGACGGTACGATCGAAGGCTTTGTTAAAATGCTCAATATCCCATACGTCGGCTGCGATGTTATTTCTTCCGCCCTCGGTATGGATAAATATGCCTGCAAAGAAATACTCCGCGCTAACAGCATTCCAGTTATCGACGGAAAGCTCTATAACATCAAGCAATACAAAGACGACGAGCAAACCCTTCGCAAAGACATTGAAAAAGAGCTCGGTTTCCCAGTCATTACCAAGCCAGTCAACCTTGGCTCAAGCGTTGGTATTAGTATTGCAAAAGATCAGAAAGAGCTTCAACAATCTCTCGAAGAGGCCTTTACCTATGCTAGTAAGGTTCTTGTCGAAAAAGCCATTATGGATTTGAAGGAAGTAAACTGTTCCGTTATTGGCGATTATGAGTCCGCCAAGGCTTCCGAATGCGAATCGCCAATCAAGATGGATAAGATTCTTAGTTATCGCGACAAATATCTCGGCAATGGCACGAAGAGTGCAAAAGGTACCAAAGGCAGCAAAGCTGCTGGCGTAAAGGGAAGCAAAAGCGGCAGCTTCGGTGGCACTATGGGCTCAGACAACTCTAATCCATCGCTCGAACTCCCAGCTAAAATTTCGGCCGAACAGAAGAAAACTATTCAAGAACTCGCCGTCAAAACTTTCCAGGCCCTCGGCTGCAACGGCGTCATTCGCATCGACTTCATCATCGATCAGAGCAACGGTAAGATTTATGTCAACGAAGTAAATACCATTCCGGGCAGCCTTTCCTTCCATCTCTGGCGCGAAACCGGCACGGATTACACTAGCGAACTCAACGAAATCATCGCGCTTGGTATCAAGCGTGCAAGGGAAGAAAAGAACCTCACTTTCTCCTTCGAAACTAATATTTTGGCCAATTTTAACGGCGCCAAGGCACAGAAGCTACATAAGTAGTTTTCGCGCAAAGCAACTTAGTTAACTTGGTTAACTTTGTTGGTTTTGGCAAATCATATAGTATAAGGGAGCGGGTCCACTAGACTAAGCCCAAATCCACAAAAACAAGCCCAACCCAATCGAAACCAAGCCAAACTAAAAACTCAAATCCCAAGAAAATATAAAATCCTCTTGACTTTTAAGCAACATTGTGCTAGAATTATAAACATAGAGTTAACTTTGCGCAGATGCACCGCTACCAAGCGGTGCATTTCCGCTTTCTTAGGGTTTTACAAAACCGCTACTTTTACGCAGGCTTCCCACAGTTGCACAGACCTCATTATTCACATAACCAAACCGTCAAAAATCTCAATTTCAAGACTAGCACAAGCGATATGGCTGGTCATATAATGAAAGTACGACATCACACTTCGGTCACTGACGTCGAGAGATCTCGTCGCAACGTATTTGTCATTTGTACGGGCGGCACCGAGCCGAGAAATTCATGGCTCACATAAATGACTCCAAAAATTTAACAATTTCAAAGGAGTAATTTATGAACAATAACAAAACTTTACAAGGCGAGAAAGTAGAGGTCATGGCACTCTTCAACTACAGCAAGATTCCATGCCAACCACTATACTTCCGCAAACGAGGAGGTGATGAGGTCGAGATTACCGAAACAACCGGTACTCGCATCAAATTCATCGGCGGCGCAGCCAAGCACATCTTCGAATGCTTGGTCGGCAAAAACCAATGCCGTCTCGAGTTTGATTCCAAGTCACTCGCGTGGACACTCTTTGCTTAAAGAGCCACTACTACTCGTCGAACGCTCAGAAGCCCAAAAACTTCTGGGCGTTTTTTATTTCATGCGCATTATATCCGACACGAGCCGCACGATCGCCCGAACCAAACCCAAGATGCCGACCGGCAACAGCGCAATCACCAGAATTCGCCACCAAGGCAGTGAAGCAGAAGTCGGGACAGATTCCGCAACACCCTCAATCTTTAGCTCCGCCATTTCTCCCATATTGTACCCGGCATCCGCACTGCCCATCGCGATCTCGATGTCCGAAAAGTCCACATCACCAATCGTCAAACCTTCGTTCGTTACATCCACAAAGCCTATAAAATAATCATTAATACGCAAGGCTAAATATCGCCCCGAACCACGCGTTCTAGTCCAACTCAGGCAAACTTGTTCTTCGCCACAACGCTGTGCGCTAATATTCAACGATGGCAATACTGGCTCATCCTCATAGGTTCTACCAGCTACTACCGCAGCTATCTCGTCCGTTTGGTTCTTTGTAACTAGTCCGCCCCGTAATAGCGAATAGTTTTTCCGCAAGTATTCCAAACGCTTCAGAACCTGCATTGCTGCGGTATAGTACGCACCATTTTCCTCATATTGCGAATGCCCCTTAGAATTTAAAGGGTTCTTCGAGCTGCCACAAATAAAATCGTTATCATTACACCAAAGACCATAACGCCCAGCTAGACTCTCAAGCTCATACGGTTTACGTGCGCCTAAAATCCCATTGTCCGTATCACAGTTCGGCACATAAACCCGGTATTCACTCAAATTCTCGCCCCGGCAAGCTGGCGGATTAAAACCCTCACCCTCTGGCAGATATAATTTCGGATCACCAAACAGGGCAACATAAACTACCTTGTCCGCGTCAAAGCTTTTTAGAGAATTCGCCACCACCATTGCGCCCTGCGAATAACCAGCCAACACCCAGTAAGTATTCGCACAAGACGCACGCGATCGCATATAATACTCCAACTGTCCAACACCACCATTTATACTTTTACCAAAGCTATACGCCTCACCCGCCGAAACGTAAGTGCCTAAAGCATTTCCAACCGAAATCGCCACGGCTTCATAATTCAAATCCGTTATCCTATAGCTTAGCTTCGCCTGTTTGGCCGCCAAAGCCATGTTCTTTTGAAACTCCAAAAAGCTTTCGCCCGTATCCTGAGATTGACCAGAACCACGCGCAAAAACAAACTCCACATCCCGGCAGCCTAGAGTATCATTATCCGAATAATGCCAGTAATCTTTCGCCGAAGCTAAATTTCAACTCAAACAAGCGCCAAAACAGGCCAATACAATACCAAATATAATCCTTGTAAATCTCTTCATTTTTACCTCCGCAAATACTATCTCACAAACCTCCAAAAACTCTAAGCATAATTGCAATGTTTTTGCCAAAAGACCAGAATAATGACCTAATATAGTGCTACAATATTCTTATGCCAACAGCAGACAATATTGTTGAAGTTAATCATTTCCGTATCGAGATTGGCGGCAAAACTATCATTAAAGATCTATCCTTCGCCGTAAAACGCGGTGAAATTTTTGGCTTGCTCGGCAGCAATGGCTGCGGCAAAACCACCACGATTCGCGCCTTGCTCGGCATCTATGAAGCTACTGGCGGCGAACTATTAATCGACGGCCAAAAATTTACTCCAGACAGCAAGACCAAAATCGGCTACCTCCCAGAAGAACGCGGCCTCTACAAAAAAGAAACTGTTATCGATGTCATGACTTATTTTGGCAAACTCCGCGGTATGAAGCGCGCCAAAAGCTGGAGTCTGCGTTACCTCAAACGCGTCGGCTTGGCTGAATATGCCAAAACCCGCATCGATAAGCTCTCGCAAGGACAGCAACAGAAAATTCAGCTCGGTATCACTATTATGAACCAGCCAGACCTACTAATCCTCGATGAGCCGACTAAGGGTTTCGACCCAGTTAACCGCCGCCTTCTCATGGATATTATCGACGAGCTCCATCAAAAAGGCTGCACGATTATCCTAATCACGCATTATATGGATGAAGTAGAAAAGCTCTGCGACGACATTCTCCTACTTAAGGACGGCGTCGCCCGTGCCTACGGTAAGGTCATGGATGTCAGAAAACAATTCCGCTACAAAAACTTAGACCAGATCTTCATTGATGTCTACGGTAACAAAGAGGAGACACGCAGTGCGTAATTTATTCAACGTTATTAGATTCGAAGTTGTACGCAGCCTCAAGAAGCCAAGCTTCTGGATTGCCGCCATTCTCGTACCCGTAGTTTTTGCGGCCTACATTTTTATCTGCGCCCTCGTCGGTTACAACACCGGTAGCAGTATCGAATCAGGCAGCGCTGTAGCCAACCTCAAACTAGCCGTCGTCGACAAATCCGACTATCTCAAATATTTCGAATTCACCAACGAGGCCGACGAAGAGCAGAGCCTCGAGCAATACGAAGAACTCGATACTGCCCTCGAAGCGCTCAAGAAACGCGAGATCGACGTACTATACTATCTTCCAGCCGATTTTGCCGAAACCCAAAACGTCGAAATCTACAGCAAGCCAGAGCGTAGCAAAATTACCGACGATTTCAAGGCGCCAATTGCCGCTTTGCTTAACCAGTCCGCCAAGAAGAACGTCAAAACCATCGACGCCAAGGTTCTCAGTAACGAGCTCAACTTTAGCACTACTACCTTCGATGCTAACGACAATCACGTCATCGAGCTCAAAGAACAGCTCACGGCACTCGTTGCGCCAGTAGCCGCCGTCGTACTTTTTTATATCCTGATGGCCATGCTCGGCAATCGACTTTCAGTTGCTATGACCGAAGAAAAAGAGAACCGCATCAGTGAATTGCTCCTCGTCAGTCTCAAGCCAATCCACCTCATTACGGGCAAAATTATCTCTCTCATGATTATTGGCATTATTCAGCTTATTATCTTATTAATCCCAGTTGCCGCAGTCTATTACCTCGGCCTCCAACGTGGCGTCATTCCAGCCGAATATACTATCGATTTCAATCTTCAGAGCATCCTGAGCTCGCTCGCCTTGCTTATCTCATCTTACTTCCTCTTTACCTCTATTAATGTCCTAGTCGGTACGCTTGTTTCGACTGCCAAGGAAGCCACCAACTTTGCCGGCTTTATCGTCATTATTATGATCATTCCATTTGTCATGATCAACATCTTCACAACTGGCGAAAATTCCACGCTTTCATACATTCTCAGTTATTTCCCACTTTCCGCGCCACTCAGCCTCATGTTGCGCGCCATCTTCAACAATCTGCCAAGCTGGGAATTAGCTCTCGGCATTGCAGACATCCTTATCTTCTCGTTCATTATCATCCGCATTGCGACCCACGTTTTCTGCCACAACGCCGTCGACTTCTCAATCAAAAACAAGTTTAAAAACTTTGGTAAAACAAGAAAGAATTGGAGTTAAATATGGACAGTCTTAGTATTCTACTTGGGAAGGGTATCCAAAAAATCAGCAAATTACGCGGTGGTGGCGGCTCAGCCTTGCCAGGCCTCGTTATCGAAAAGACCAACCCAAACTTCCTCAAGAAAACTCTTTCGAGACTCCCGTATGGCGTAGTTGTAATTTCTGGTACCAACGGCAAAACCACCACGACCAAAATCGTTTCTGAGCTCCTTGCTAAACAAGGCCTAAAGGTCTTTACAAACAAGACTGGTAGTAATTTCGTACGCGGCGCTATTTCAGCCGTACTCGAAGAAATCAAGATTAGCGGCAAGTTCGATTACGATATTGCCGTCCTCGAACTCGACGAAGCCCATGCGGTTAAATTCTGCGAAACAGTCCCAGTCAACTATTCCTTAGTATTGAACGTTCAGCGCGATCAACTTGACCGCTTCGGCGAAATCGATCATACCGCCGAACTCCTCGAAAAACTCACCAGCAGCACCAAAAAGTGTGCTGTCCTCAACCGTGAAGATAGTCGAGTCTCGAAGCTACATAGCAAAAAGGTTATCTACTACGGCCTCAGCACGCCACTCTTAAAAAACTTCCCAAACGACGACAATCTTCTGAACGCTAAAGACGAGAAGAGCTCTAATAAAAAAGCAACCGTCACACTCGAAAGGCTCAAAGGCCAGATCGCGACCTATGATATCGAAGGCCAGAAGTTTAGCTGCGACCTCACCCTCAAGGGTATTTATAATGCCTACAACGCCGCCGGCGCTCTTGCACTCTGCCATGAAATCATGCCAGAAATCCCAGTTGGCGAATTCATCAAATATCTCGACTGTATCGAATCCGCCTTCGGCCGCGGCGAAGTCTTCAAAATTAACGGCGCCGACGTCGAACTTTTGCTTGTCAAAAATCCAGCCGCCTTTCAGCTTAGTCTCGCCAGCTTTGCAGACAACGAGCACGAGTATATGATTGCCATCAACGACGAAACCGCCGACGGGCACGACGTGAGCTGGCTCTGGAACGTCAACTTCAAAGCACTTCCACGCGTCAAATACGTTTCCGGTACTCGCGCCGCAGACATGGCACTCCGTCTCAAATACGATGAGGTACCAGTCGATGGCGGCAATCCAGATATCGCCATTGCAACCAACCGCTTCATGAGCGAGTCGAAGAATCCAAAGCGCATCTTTGCGACCTACACGGCCATGCTTGAAATTCGCAAAATCATAACAGGAAAGAGCTTACTCTAATGACAATTACAATTTTGCATCTATACCCACGCGAAATGAATCTCTACGGAGATCATGGTAATATCTTGACGCTCGTCAAGCGTTGCGAATGGCGCGGCATCAAAACTAAAGTTATCGAACATGAACCAGGCCAAGCCCTACCAAAAAACATCGATATTATTTTTGGTGGCGGCGGTCAGGATTCGGGCCAAAACAAGATCGAAGAAGATCTCAAAAAGATTGCTCCAGAACTCAAAAAGCGCGTCGAAAACGGCACACCAACCCTAGTCATCTGTGGCCTCTATCAGCTTTTTGGTAAATCTTTTACTACCACAGACGAGCACCGCATTGAGGGTATCGATATTCTCAAGCTCAGTACGGTTGCTGGCGACGAACGCCTCATTGGCAACATCGTAATTAAGAATGACCAATTCGGCGAAGTTGTCGGTTACGAAAACCATTCCGGCCTCACCACTCTCGAAGATAAAAGCCAAGCTTTCGGTACTGTCATATCTGGTGCTGGCAATAACGGAGAAGACCAAACCGAAGGCTGCATGTACAAAAACTGCATTGGCACCTATCTACACGGTCCAGTCCTACCAAAGAACCCAAAAATTGCCGACTTCCTGATCGAAACTGCTATCCGTCGCCAAAGAGGCGGAGATAAGTTCAAATTCACCGAACTAGACGATTCGGCAGAGAAGGCTGCTCACCGCAGCGCCGCCAAACGCCCAAGATAATTGACATAATAGTAGTCTCATTATATAATCAATTCACTTTTTGCTCTTTACAATCCGAGCCAAAAGCCTAGCACAAGGGCCAGATTGCGCTAGCATACGCTTTGTTTTTCAGTTTTGAAATAGGGAGGCAAAACATGAAAAAGAGAAAAATCAGAATCGGACGAGTCATTTTAGCCCTAGCAATCTATGTCATCATTGGCATCTTTCCGCTCAAGTTCACGCACGTTCGCACCGACCAAGCGAAGTCTGAGCTCGCCCAGGAACTGCTTGCCCAATCCCGCAGCTACCCCAAAGAAATCCGAGAAATCCTCAAAAAGTCTGCCGAAGATCCACGCTACGCCAGAGATCATATTCACGTCTGGGATCCAGACGGAATAGGATATCATCCCTACGATACCTACATCGGCGGACAAAAATCATGGCACAGTGAGGCTTATATCGTTCCAAACACCGGCGAAAAAACAGGGAGAGTCATTCTCAATAACGAAACAACCGCAGATTTCCTCTTCATGCTTTCGGCGTCTTGGTTTCTCGGAATTCCATTTGGACTGATGTATTTATGCGCTCGAGACGAGCAAAATGAATACTACACGGAAGCACAGTAATAGATCCCTCAGAAAAAGAGAAATATTGTAGAACACTGTTTCAAACTGGCCTAAGACGCGCTTATACCAAGCGCGTTTTTTCTTTATTTCTTTAATTCGACCGGCAAGGCTGCCCAGTTCAAACGCTGACCAATCGCGGCATTTTCTGCTTCGTTCGCCGCACGCGGAATCAAAGTCTGGCGATCCGTCGTCGTGCCATGATAATCAAATTTCAGACCAATATTCACCTTATTGAGTCCAGCAGCAACAATCTCATCATAACAAGCACCATCCTGCGCGACACAAAGCTCAGACAACTTATCCCAAGCCTCAAAATCTACATCCTTGCCATCAATCGAAATATCCGCCTCGATTGCCGCCGAACGCGCCGTCTCTAAATCGGACTGATCAAACATGAAGTTGCCCATCGAATAGACAATCAGATGACCGTTATAAGCTTCGGCGTTCTGTGTCCAGTGCGGATGATCCGCAATCACTGCTTCAACCCCACGATCAATCATTTCGTGATACAGATTCGTACGCAAAGTATCAGCCGAAGACTTATATTCTGCGCCCATGTGCGGCATCGCAAAGGTTGGCACCACCTGGGCATATTTTTCTATATTCTCGCGAGCCGCTTGTACCGGAATACCAAACACGCCATGCGCGCTACAAAAACCAAACGGCATTTGATGTTGCTCGGTCTCGCCATTCTCCAAAACAGCGTTGATTGGCAAGACTACAATCCCGCAATTATTTTCGCCGTCCGTATATTCATAGCTACCAAAATATTGAATCCCATACTCTTTGAGATATTCTTTAGTTTTCGCAAAACCTTCCGGACCTTGATTATCAGTATGGTTATTACCTAGCAAAAAGACTGTAAAATATTTACTAGCTTCTGGAAGATAATCTGGATCACAATTAAACTCAAAGAGATTTTCTTCAGCATAATCATCGTGACCATTGTCCGTAACAGGACATTCCAAGCCACCAATCCAAGCATCATAATCTCCACGATTCATGCTATCTAAATTCGAAAATGGATACTGCACACCCAGCTCCGAAGCGCGCGCTTTTTTATTTGTACGACGCCCCCAAAAAGTTGTGCCCGTAAACAAAACTTTCGTATTGGCCGAAACAATCTCCGGCGTTGGCTCAGCCACGCGCGAATCCGAGCCAGCTGTCCGGTTTTCGAGGCGTGGCCGCAGCACTAAACAGCCGAGCACGGCTCCCGCCACCAAAACTACACCCCCTGATATTAATCCGATCCTCCAAGACTTTTTCATCTACTTCTATTTTAACGCCCTTATGTGTATTTTTGTAACTTTTTACAGCAAATTTTAAGATTACAGATTGTGATAAAATATATCTAATATGAAAGATACGATGTTCAATCTCAAGGGTGACGTCGCCGTCGTTACGGGCGCCTCATCCGGCCTCGGCAAACAAATGGCCGAAGCTTTTGCAAAACAGGGTGCCAATCTAGCAATTCTCGCTCGCCGCTTCGAACGCCTCGAAGCTCTCAAGGCTGAGCTTGAAGAAAAATACAAAGTCAAAGTTTTACCAGTCGCTTGCGATATTACCAAGAGTGAAAGCATTGACGCTGCCGCAGAGGCCGTCAAGAAAGAATACGGCAAGGTAGACATCTTGCTTAACTGCGCCGGTGCTAGCAAGGACAAGGGTGTCCTCGATATGGCCGACGACGAATGGGATTTTACCATCGCTACTGACCTTACTTCCGTTTTCAAGATGACCCGCGCTTTCGGCAATATCATGGCCGAGAATAACTATGGCCGCATTATCAATATCGCCAGCATGTACGGCCTCGTTGGTAACTCCGAAATTCCAACCATCGCCTACCACTCCAGCAAAGGTGGCGTAGTTAACTTTACGCGCGCCGTCGCCGCTGAGCTTGCTACCAAGGGTATTACTTGCAACGCAATCTGCCCAGGCTACTTCGAAACTGAGCTAACCAAAGCCGTCCTCGATACCGAGCAATTCCAGTCCTTCGCTAAGGCCCATGTCCCAATGCAGCGCTATGGTAAGCCAGGCGAACTCAATGCCGCCGCAATCTTCTTCGCTAGCCACGAAGCTAGCTATGTCAATGGCGCAATCTTGCCAGTGGATGGCGGATATACGGCTGTTTAGCTACTCTTTGACATAAAAATACCGACCCCGCAAAGGGGCCGGTTTTTCATAATATCAATGAAGTATTAGTCCGGAACATATTCGCCCGTATTCTTTCCATAGAAATGGTTTCGACGACCATCACCATAGAAATACTGGTATTCACCACTCAGATAACGCTCCCCGCCGAATAGCCAGTTGTAAACCTGGTCGTATGCGACTTGGTAGTGATCTTCGCGGTAAGCCTTGTTCGAATAATAAGCGAACTGATTCGGTTTCAGCAGATTCTCGGAAATAGTATTGGGCCATTCCGGAGAATCCACTCGGTTCAAAACAGTCCAGATTACGCAGGCCTGTTGCGCGTAGCTGCAGTCTCCACCCTCTTGTGCGACGGTTTTGGCCAGCATCACGATATCAGACTCACTGACATAATCATAAACCGATCCACCAACTGATTCAGATTCGTTTTCCTCCTCAGGTTCTTCCTCCCATGCGACGGGCTCGGAAGTGGCTTCCTCGATTTCGGTCGTTTCGGGCCGAGTTTCTTCCGTAGAAGTCGTCAAAGCAACGGTAGTAATAGTCGTTGTTGAAGTCGTAGTACAAGTAGTTGTCATGGATGATGTTGTGCCAATCATCTCTAAAACAGACACTGTGTCCTCAGCTTCAAATCTGACTTTCTCCTGTACCGCTTTCAGAGATTCGATGCTCCGCTCGAGCTTCAGGTTATTGCTCTGGGACGTCTCAAATCTTGCTTCTTTTACGTACTCGATTTCGCCTGCAGAAACTTCGTCCGGCATATTAACAGCGCTGGCAGTAAGAGAAATTCCCATGCACAGCGTCAATACACCGACTAGTCCGGCAAGCACGATACCATCTCGCTTGAGATAACGTCGATACATGACGCGCAGATATCTCAGTACGTTACGAATTCCACGGTTGTTTGAATGCTTCATGATTAATGTACCTCCGAATTGGAATATTTTTGCTGCCAAAAAAGCAACTTGTCTACTTTAACATATATCTAGACTAGTGTCAAGATACTTATAGATATCAAAATTATTGTATTCACAAAAAAATAACGCCAAAAGGCGTTTGTTTTTCCAAAAATGGTGGAGCATAAGAGACATATTCTTCGCTACGCTCAGAACATTGCCGGGCGTCGCCTCGGAAATATAAATGCAAGCATTTCTGCTTCACTCGGCTCCTACGGCAACCGAACTCTACGAGTTCTCGTCTCTTTGTTTCAATTCATAAAGAATAAAAAAAAGGCCCATGGCCATTTTTTATTCTTTATGGTGGAGCATAAGAGACTCGAACTCTTGACCTCCTGCTTGCAAAGCAGGCGCTCTAGCCAACTGAGCTAATGCCCCATCTCGAATTGTAAAGGTTAGCTAGGTTGGCTAGAGCGCCGACGGCGCGTATTTGACTTACTCGGCGACAAGCGCCTCGTACAGGCCAACTGAGCTAATGCCCCATCTCGAAAACAGATTATATCACACTTGGATAAAATCATAAAGGGATAGAACCAGGGGGGCGGTTCCATCCCAAACAGATTGTAACAGAATTACCCAAATAATGCAAGCTATGGTCATTGTAGCGGGGGCGCGCTAAAATAGATAAAGCAACATATACAAACCTAAAGGGAAGGAGCTTATCGGTATGCTCAAATATTACAAAACCGACCTTAGTACTAATTTAACTAAGGAAATTGACAACATTGAACCAGATTGCTGGATTGATCTATCTTCCCCCTCGCAAACCGAAGTCGAAAAAGTCATCGCCGAAACCGGCATCGAATCCGACCTTATCCTCAAGATGCTCGATGAGGATGAGCTTCCACGCATCGAAAGCTCCGAAGATGCCACGCTGATCGTCATTGACGTTCCAACCAGTATCGACAACGGCAAAAAGCACATCACCTATCCGCTCGGCGTCATTATTTCAGACAACCATTACGTCGTAACCATCTCGCCAAAATCCACCAAAATCCTCAACGATTTCAAGAAAAACCTCGTCAAAGATTTCCGCACCGCCAAGAAAACCCGCTTTTTAATCCAGATTATCATTAGCGCCGCGGCCGGCTATCTCAAAGTTCTTAAAGGTATCTATAGCAATATCGAAAACAAAGAGAAAGTCCTCCAACAGTCCACCAAAAACGAGGATCTTATCGACCTACTTTCGACCGAGAAAACCCTCGTATACTTTGCGACCTCTCTCAAAGAAAACGATTTAGTCCTCGAGCGCCTCAGCAAAGGCATCGTTTTGCCACTTTACGAAGGCGACCTAGATTTGCTTGAAGACGCCCTCATTGAAAACCGCCAGGCGATTGACATGGCCGGTATCTACCAAAACATTCTTAATTCCATCACCGAAACCTATGCTACGATTGTTTCGAACAATCTTAACAATGTCATGAAGTTCCTTGCCGGCGCCACCATCGTCTTGTCGATTCCTACCATGATTTCATCCTTCCTTGGCATGAATGTTCCGTTTGGCGTCATTGGCACAAGCGACCTCTCCGCTATTGCCGTTCTTGTCTTCTCGCTCATCGCCTCACTTCTCGTTGCAGCCTGGCTTAAAAAGAAAGGCATGCTCTAAACGCAATATTGCACAGATGATATAATATAAGCATTATGAGCAGCGCGAAAAAGGGAACAGCCGTGGCCAGCGAAAGCAAGGCCATCAAAATCGAAGTACAAAGCAAAAAGAAAATTCCATCATACGTCACAGTTTTAGCTGACATTGCCTTGCTAATTCTTGGCATTTGCATGGTTTGCTGGGCTAGCACTATTATTGACGTCATCTCGAAAGTTATCGGTGTCATCTTTATTGTTTACGCTCTCTATTGCTTAATTGCCTATATCCGCATCGAAGAGAAACGCAACCGCGACTTACCAATGCTAATTACCGGCATTGCGCTCATTATTGTCGGCATCTTCTTCTTTACGCAATCCGATTTAATCTCGCGCTTTGTTTCCTTTATTGTTGGCGCCTTCGTTACGCTTATTAGTATCATCCACTTGCAAGACGTTCTCGCGACTAGGGCAGTAAACAAATATTTCAAAGTCTCGCTCATCTTTACTTTGATTAGCCTACTGGCCGGTATTGCCTGTATCTTCGGCAAAATTCTCTTGCCAGAATCCTTCGTCCTTGTCATGGGTATCGCGCTCATCGTCTTCGCCACGGCAGACCTAGTCGGATTCATCTCTGCCAAAATCAAAAAATAAACATCAAAATACCCCGAGCTAATCGGAGTATTTTTTATTCGCCGCAAGCGTGAAGTTCTTCAGCGTCACCGCCTTCGTCTTCTTCGGTAGAAAGAATCTTTTCGACCTCTTCCTCCGCGTTTTCGGTTGCCTTCTTCCACTTATCGTCTTTATCTGCCATATTTAATCTCATTATACCAAAGTCAAACCCGCACGCGTCACGACTCCATAGCGCCCAGTTATCTCGATTGGGTTTTCGAGTGGTTCAAAGTTTAGCATCTTTGTATCCTTCATCTGCGACTCACGATTTGCCGAAAGGGTAATATGCGGCACTTCGACCGCATCGCAAAGCTTTTGTAGCTTCGGGTTAGAAGCCTCAAGCTCAACCTTTAAGCCCTCGTTTTTGCTATTATTACCATAGCCTACAATGCGAACTGTAACAGTTTCGCCAAGCAACTCTTCATGCGCTGATTCAATACCGCCGCGAAAAGACAAAGTAACGTGTAAATGACTCGGACGAACCGAAAGCTTCGGCGGAAAAAGAGAATAGATTTGATCATTATCCAAGAATATACCAGTATAAATCGGGATTAACATAGTTATATTATACCGCTTAACAGAGTAAAATAACCATAATTATTTGTATTTTGACGATTTTATTACAAAACTATTGACTTATTATACCTATTATGCCATAATGAAACACAGTCTTGAGGGAGGACCATCCCCAAGCTAGAACATTAGTAACCGATCAGTTTTTCGGGGACTAAAATCCGACACGTGCACCTATAAGGAGGAAAATGCACTATGAAAAAGATCGATCTTACATCCGCAGCGTTCAGCGCACAGTTCGCGAACGCACCGCTCTATGTCAAGACGGCAGTTGTCTCTGCTGTGCAGCTCACGGAAGAAGGCCTGCAGTCTGGCGCTTACAGCGCTCTTGACGTCCGCTATGACGAAAAGGAGAAGGCCTACGTGGTCGACACCTACGTCATGGAGGAAACCGAGGAAGGCCGCAAGGCCAAACTCGAAAACACCCGCCCGGTTGAGCCCGGCATGTGGGTTGTCACAAACCCCGTGCAGCAGGAAGGCGACGTCCTGAACAACTTCGCGATGGACGACGCGACCTTCAAGAAGCGTTACGAGCCGGAAGGCGACGGGCGCTATCGCGCAAAGGGGCGCGGATGGATCATCCCGAACGACACCGGCGAAGAGGTTGAGATCACCCCGCCCTGGGGCGGTACTCAGACCGGCGCAGCGGACTGCTACTTTGTCTGCGCGCAGGACCCGGCAAAGCCGGAGGAGCGTGGCAACAACCGCTACATCCTCAGCCAGAACGACTTCGCAGCCTACGGGCTCGCTTCGGAAGTTCTCGGTTAAACGGCGACTGATCCTTACGCAACTTGGGGGCAACTACGGTTGCCCCCTTTTTCTTATCCAAAAATCCGCCATTCTCGATATAATAAACACATACAAGCGAGGCGAAAATGAATCGGATTAAACCAGAAATTATTGAATACATCGAAACAGAAATCCTACCACAATATAACGGCATTGGCGGACACACCGATGAACACATCCGACAAGTCATCGAGCGCAGCCTAAACTTTCATAAGCAGGCACCAGAACTAAACATCGACATGGTTTACATTATTGCTGCCTACCATGATTTGGGCCGCCTTATCGACAACAAAACCCATCATCTTGAATCGGCTAAACTCCTACGTAAAGACAAATTCATTAAGGACCACTTCACGGATGAAGAAATCGAAACAATGGCCGAAGCCATTGAGGACCACCGTGCCTCGCTCGGCAGAGAACCGCGCAGTGCCTATGGTAAACTCGTTTCTTCCGCAGATCGCAATACCGATATTGAAGACATGCTTAGTCGCCCCTACGATTATCAAAAACATCTTAATCCTGAGATGAGCGAAGACGAGCTAATCGAAACCGCCCGCACGCATCTGCGTAAGAAATATTCACCGGACGGATATGCCGCTAAAACTATGTATTTCGACAACCCGGATTTCAAGGCAGTTCTGATCAAAATCGAAGAGATCACGCGCGACCCACAAGAATTCGCCAAAATCATGCGTGAGCACAACGCTAAGCGCAAAGCCGCAAAATAGCAAAGCCTGCAGGATATAAACAATACGCCGTCGCTCGCAAGCTCGCCGGGCATTGGACGAACCTGGCTCGAATCCTGCCACGCCTCCGGCGTGCAACGAAATAAAATAAGACCCTGCGGGTCTTTTTTGATTTCATTGTGGCTGGGCCTGCAGGATTCGAACCTGCGAATGACGGGACCAAAACCCGTTGCCTTACCACTTGGCGAAGGCCCAACGATGTCTAGATTTTAGCATAAGATAGGGCAATCTTCAATGAAGCAAAGAAGGCAAAACCGTAAGAAGGGCCAGAAAAAAGAATAATCTGAAAATCACAAGCATTACATAAACAAAATGCCATTAGCGTGATATAATAACAGGTAATGCGAGTAGAAAGTTCGCCAGCAACACAGAGTCTGGGGCACAAATCATCAGTTGTGCGCAAGATTTTCATGCTCGTTCTTGGGGTGGCCCTTCTTACGTCATTCTTCGCTTCGATTGCCGCTTCGGCTACCGAAAACGTCTTCAAAATTACCAACACTTCCTTCGTTGAAGCCTCACAAAATGTCGAGGAAGATTTTGAGGCTACCGACGAAGCCAGCATCTCTGACGCGCTCTTATTTCATAAGATTGGCGATTATGCTAAGTTTAGGATTACCTTCAAAAATTCCGATTCCATCAATCATGTCATCGAAAGCATCACCGACGACAACGAAAACGAATATGTTTCTCTCGAATACGCGGATTATGCAGGCACAACAGTTAACGCTGGCGATTCTTTTGACTTCCTCCTGACCATCAAATACAACGCTGCCGTCGACAATATCAATAATCGCGATCAGATCTCAAACTTCAAGCTATATATCAAATATGCCGAATCGGAAGAGCCTGATGAAATCGATGTCGACCCAAGCTCACCAGATACTTCCGACAACTTCAAGATCGCCGTTACAGTACTAGTTATTTCTGCCACAGGTTTAATCGTCTGCCTCATTACTGCCAAGAGAATAGGGCGCAAGACCGTTAAGATTATCGCTATTATTGCAATCGTCGCCTCTGCATTTGTAATTTCTCACAATACTCAGGCTGCATCCGAAGGTACCGACGTCATTGTATTTAGTAGTGAGTTTAATCTCTATGACAAACTCGTTATCACGCTAAGCAATGATGGCGAAGAAAGCACTATAACCGTAGACTACAACAGCACCGTCAGTAGTATCGCCAAACCAGAAGCACCAACCGGCTACGAATTCGACACCTGGAAGGATGAAAATGGCAACCCAATCTCCGACAGTGCAAAGCTCACTGAAGATACCAAGCTTTTTGCTGGTTACAAAATTATTACCTATACTATCCGCTACGAAGGACTAGAGTCTGGCGAAGAGCAGGGCTTGCCAACTGAATACAATATCGAAACCAGCGTCACAATCGCGCCAATTACCACCCGCAAAGACGACGATGGCGACGACTCCGAAACCTTTACTGGCTGGAAAGACGAAAATGACGTAGTCTCTCAAACCGTCACAATTCCAACCGGTCAAACCGGCGACAGAACTTTTGAAGCTACTTGGGAAGATGTCCCACTCACGACTTACACCGCAACCTGCAACCTCAACGGCGGCCAGGGCACGGATTCATACACTTTCAACAAAAAGACCGAGACTTTTGCAATCCAAAACCCAACCAAAGATTTCTATGATTTCAAGGGCTGGTCGGGCACAGATTTGGTAGGCGAAGAAAACACAAACGTTCAGGTCGTAAAAGGAACCCGTAAAAATCTACAATTCGAAGCACATTACACGCCAACCAACTACACAATTTCATACATAGGCCTCAACGATTCAGAACTAACAGATAGACCAACCAGCTACAACTACGAAAGCACTATTCATCTCGAAAACCCTGCTGATAGGTTTGATTCTGATGGCGACAAAACCCAGAGCTTTGATGGCTGGTCCAGCACTGACATTACTATTGCAGACAATAAGGATGTTACTTTCCAGAATGAACATGGCAATAAAACCTTCAAGGCCAACTGGACAACCGTCGCACCAACCGAATACACCGTTACCTATAACTATAACAACAGCGAAGATCCAGGCAACGAAACCAAATTCACCAAATACGAATCCATTAATGTCATCAATCCTACACGCGATTATTACATTTTTGCTGGCTGGACAGGCGAAGGTATTAGTATTACCGACCCAATGGACGTCACAATTCCTGTTGGTACCCGAAATAACGTCACGCTCAATGCTACTTGGACTCCAGTAGAATACGATATCACCTACGCAAATCTAACCGAAACAGAATCCGCCAACTTCACGAAGAAATACACTGTCGAGTCCGACCCAATTTCGCTAACCAATCCAGCCGAACGTGTCACCGACGACGAGCACTTCGTAAACTGGACCAGCTCCGACGTTGATGTTTCAAACCCATCAAGCATCGTAGTTGCCGACAAGCACAAAGACATCACTATCACCGCCAACTGGGAAGCTAACACTCACAGCCTTAGCATCGATTTAAATGGCGGCACGACCGAACCGAACAATCCAACCAGCTTCACTAAGAATACCGAAACCTTCACGCTCATTGAGCCAACCAAGAACGGCTACGAGTTCAAGGGTTGGTCCGGCACAGGCTTGGATGGCGACTCAAATAAGAATGTTCAAGTCGCAAAGGGCACAAAAGAGGACCTTAGCTTCGCAGCTAACTATACGGCCATAAATTACAGCATTGAATACGAAGGCGTCACTGCAGAAGAGAAGGCCGCAAAAGAACTGCCAGAAAGCTACACTATCGAGACCGCCAAAACCATCGCAAAACTCGACGATCGTTTTGACAGCGATGGCGACAAAACACAAAGATTCGTCGGCTGGCAGACCGAAGGTCAATCTGATACTAGCGAAACCGTCTCTATTCCGCTTGGCACTACCGGCAACAAATCATACACCGCAATCTGGGAAAACGTCGACCTTCCAAGCTACAATATTGCCTATAATAGCCTCGAAGGCGCAACCGATCCAGGTAACAAGACTAGCTACAAGAAAACCGATCCAGACTACACCCTAACCAATCCAATCAAGACTGGCTACAATTTTGACGGCTGGACTTGTGAGCAGCTCGAAGTATCAACACCTACGACGAATTTTGTAATCCCTCAGGGCACTCGCGGAGCATTGGCTATCGAAGCACACTTCAGTCCAATTCACTACACCGTAGAGTTTAATATTAACACCCAAGAAACCATCGGCGAGGGTGATGACGTTGAAATAAATAATCTCACCTGCACATATGACTCGGACTGCATAATCCCAAACAAGACACTCAATCTCGTCGGCTACACATTTAACGGATGGAATACGCAAGCCGACGGCAACGGCACGCCATACGCAAAGGGCGCAAACTTTACTAATATCACCACTACCGACGGCGACACTATTACACTCTATGCGCAGTGGACGCCAAAAGACGACATCCCATACACAATCCAATTCTATTTTGAAAATATCAATGACGATGATTTCACGATAGATAATAGCAAGACTATCGACAATCTATCCGGCACAGCCAATACGACAGCCTCCGTCGATCCAGCAAATTATAGTTTCGACCACTTCACCTATACTAGCGATCAATCGGTCACGGAATCAAACATCGATCGCCATGGCAACACTATCCTGAAGCTCTACTACACACGCAACACCTACAACATAACCTTTAATGCTAACGGCGGTACTATTTCTGGCACCGAAATCTTCGAAGGCATGAAGTACGGCGCAACTATCAGCAAAGACGACTTCCCAACCGCAACCCAATCCGGCTCAGATTTCGCCGGCTGGTTCACCGAAGCTGATGGCGGTCAGAAAATCACAGATGACATTACCGTAGAAGGCACTGATACGATCTATGCACACTGGACTCCTTCAGAAGTAACGCTCTGTAAAAAAGCAACAGAATTACATGTCGAAACATGCCGCAATAACGCGGGTGGCTGCAAAGACACAGGCTATACTGTGATGAATTACAGCACCGATCCGCCAACAGTCGCAAAAATGGGAGCAAAAGGCACATCAGATATCGTATATGGCAACATCTCTGACGGCGATTCAGCCCAGAAGGGCGACGCTTTTGATTGCGACGTGAATGGCGACGGAGATTACGATTCGAACACCGAAAGATTCTATTACATCAGAAGCACTGAAGATAAAGCTATTCTTATCTACTCAAATAACTTCCAAAACGGAGCTCCAGGCTATACGGAAAATTACAACTACGTTCCAGCAATAGCGCAGCTACCTACAACCCAACAGTGGACGGCACTAACCGACGTAGCAACCACATACGATAATAATCGAATTGCAAGATTCCTAAATATAGAAGATTTATCGTCCGCCTGCAGCATAACGTCATTGTCTGACAATCGCGCATTCCCTGAAACTTGCAGCTTCATGCTCGAAAATACTTCATATTTCGCGCCAAGCGACGCCATAGCTAAGAGCGGTATCTGGACCGATGTAACAAACGGCGATGACTCGAAAGCATTCAGAATTCATTCCAGTACGCTTAAATTTACTTATATGGGCAAGAATGGCAGCAAAAATGTCGCGCGTCCGATAATCGAAATCCCAATCGATCAGCTCGATAACTCAGATGTCGAGGTGGTTACCATCTCGTTCAATACCCAGGGCGGCAACACGCTCCAACCCTTCGATATGGGCAAAGGCAACCCTCTTAGATTCAGGGAGCAAGACTACACCCCAACTCGCGCGGGCTACACGTTCAAAGGCTGGTGCCTAGACAGTGAATGCGAGACGGAGCCAAACTACTCAACAATCATCAATAGCGATACAACTCTATATGCTAAGTGGGAAGAAATGAATACCATTGCAGCAATCGGCAGTACCGGTTACCCATCTCTCGCTGCTGCCATTGCGGCTGTCCCAACAACAGAAGAGGCAACAGAAGTCGTCCTTCTTAAGAGCACTAGCGAAAGCACAATAACTACATCCGCCGGACAAAACATTATACTTAACCTACAAGACGAGACCTTTACCGCAAGTAACAAAAATGCATTGCAGTTGAGTGATGGCAGTAAGCTAAAACTAGTCTCCGGTACAATTAAATCTAGCCAAAACGATGGCGCCATCAATGTCAACCAGGGCTCAGAATTCGAAATGACTGGCGGCACAATCAATGTATCAAAAAAGCAAGCCATCTACGTCAATGGCGGTACGGCAACAATATATGGCGGCAATATTATCTCGACATCCGCTCAAAGAGCCGCCATACATAACGCATGTAGTTCCAGTAACACTCCAGCCTGCACAAATACTACTGGCGGCGTAATAAACATTCTCGGAGGAACAATTCAGAACTCCGAAGGTATTGCTATTAAGAACGAAAAAGGAACCTTAAATATCGGCACACACGACGGTTACGTCGAAACTAGCACGCCACATATTATTGGTAAAACTATTGGCGTCGTAGCTGGAAGCAGCTTTAGATTCTATGACGGCACAATTGAAGGCGAAACTTGGCCGGTAGGAACCAATGACACTACCGCGGACACAAATTATACCAAGATTGCAGGGATCGAAACCGACTCTGAATTAATCAAAGACCATGATTCGACGCCAAAGAAAATTTACCTCGCACCAACCACCGGAACAGGCCAATAAAGATCTAGTTAATACTTTCCGTTCTGCCATAATCGAAGCCAATTAGCTCGAAATAAATAGCCCCGCTTCACAGCGGGGCATTTTGGTGCCATTATTTCGGCGCCTTTTTGAATTTAGAGAGGAGGCCTTTCTTTTCGGATTCGAGATTCGCTTCAACGCCTTCCGGCAAAGCGGGGAACTTGAATTTGCCGTTTTTACAAGCGATCATGAACTTAATCTGCTCGCACATCAGCCGAGTCTCGTCGAAGCTGCGTCGCATCGCCTCACTGTTCTCCTCTTTGTAACTATCGTTCGCCTGGTCAAAGTAACTCGCACGTTCCTCGAACGTCGCAATCCGCTCATCCATCTCAGTCTGCAGTTCCTTCACGGTTTTCTTAGAGTACTCGACAAAGTCGAAGATATACTCGCAACCTTTCAGGAATTCCACAGCCTGCTCATCGTCAAACTCGTAGTCGAACTTCAAAGCGTCCTGTGGACCATGGATAAAGTGGATTGAGTGATGTTCGATGAATGGCACATATATAGCAGCCGGAATCGCATAGAATTCCTGCTCCATGAACGCCATTATGAACTTTTGCAGATAGACCTTGCTGCCAACGACAATTTTCATAAAATCCCTCCTAATAAAAAACTTCGCGCTCTAAGGCGCAACGTATATATTATACCACAAAACAGCTTTTTCTTCAAGCTATAAGCATAAGCGGCATAAATCTGGTAAAATATACCTTGTATGACAGAAAACTTACTTACAGTCCGTGGCCTGCACAAAACTTATGGTAAACGCGATTCCAAATTCGAAGCACTCCGCGGCATTAATCTATCTATCGACAGAGGCGAATCTGTCGCAATTATCGGTAAATCCGGTTCAGGCAAATCAACTTTAATGCATCTTATTGCATTACTTGATCGTCCAACCAAGGGCGAGATTACCCTTGACGGCACCAAAACTTCCAAACTCAAACAACGCCAGCTCAACCAGCTCCGCAATAAAGAGTTCGGCTTCGTTTTTCAGCAATTCTTTATGAATGCCAACGATACCGTTCTTAACAACGTCATGCTTCCGCTCAAAATCGCGGGCGTTGGCAGCAAAGAGCGCAAACGCCGTGCCATGCACGCCCTTACAATTGTCGGCCTAGATTCTAAAGCCAAGAACAAAGCCAATGATCTTTCGGGTGGCCAGAAGCAACGCGTCTGTATCGCTCGCGCCATCGTCAATGACCCAGCCGTTATCTTTGCTGATGAGCCAACTGGTAACCTCGACTCAAGCACTGGTGCTAAAATTGAAGAAATCCTCTTTAAGCTCAACCGTGAGAAAAACATCACGCTCATTATTGTTACACATGACGAAGAACTGGCAGAGAAGTGCGATCGTCAAATCCGAATTACGGACGGCCGTATCGCCTCCGACGAAGACTTCGCCGAAGAACGCGAACTAGCCGAAATGGAAGCAGAAGAAAGACAAATTCGCTACAAAAACCATCTTTCAGGCGACACTAACGCCGATGGTATCCGCAACGACGCTAAAGTTGCGCATGTCGAAATTAAGGAGGAAGACTAATGAAAGCTCTAGATATCATCAAAGAGGCGAATCAAAGCCTCCTGCGTAACAAACTACGCAGCTTCCTTACCATTCTTGCCATCTTTATCGGCAGCTTCGTTATTATCCTGAGTACTGGTATTAATGCAGGCGTTAACGATTTCATCGACAAACAGATGGAATCGGCCGGCGGCGAAGATTACCTCGAAATTATGTCTACTGCCACAAGCGAATCTATTACTTCGCTCATGAACGGCGAGGTAATTCGCGAATACGAGAAGAAGAGTACGAACCAAAACGACCTACAGATTACCGACGAACAACTCGAAAAAGCCCGCAAAATCGACGGTCTCGTAAGCATTGATCCAATGACGCAATTCCAGGTCGAATACTTCAAACTCGAAGGTCGTGATAAGAAATATAGCTCAGTCGGCTTCAATCTCATGCCGCGCGGCTCACTCAAAATGGATCTTTCGGCCGGTCGCATGCCAAACAACGATGACGAAAGCACCTACGAAATCATGGTCGGTGAAGATTATGTCAAATACTTCGAGTTCGAAAAAGCCGAAGACATTATTGGCAAGAAAATCACTCTCTATGCACCAGAAACACTCAAGTGTAGTATCACGGGCAATCCAGAAGAATGCACTCAGCCAGTCGAAGCAACTATCGTGGGCGTTCAGGCTCCAGGCGTCATGGCTATGGGTGGCGCACGCGTCAACGTTGCCACGATGAACAAGATTGCCGAAATCAACTACACCGGCCTTCCAGACGAAGCCAAAGCCTCCATCATGGCCACCGCACAAGTTGACCCAGAACGCATCGACGAAATCAAAGACAAGCTCGCCGAAATCGGCCTTACCGCCATGTCGGTCGAAGACGAAATTGGCCAGATTAAAACTTTCTTTGATGCCATGCTTACCGTTCTCAAAATCTTCGGCGGCGTAGCCTTGCTTGCGGCCTCCATCGGCATCATTAATACGCTACTCATGTCCGTCCAAGAGCGCACACGCGAAATCGGTCTAGATAAGGCCCTTGGTATGAGTAACGGTCGCGTCTTTGCCAATTTCGCACTCGAAGCTATAGCACTCGGCTTCTGGGGCTCGCTCTTCGGCATTGGCGTCTCCTTTCTAATTGGCAAAGTCGTAAATGTTATTACGCACGAAACTATTCTTGCCGACCTACCAACTTTCCAGCTTATTATCTTTAGACCACAAGACCTACTCTCGATTACGGTCACTATCATGATTATCGCCTTGATTGCCGGTGTTCTTCCTGCGCGCAAAGCTTCAAAGAAGGATCCAATCGAAGCGTTAAGATATGAATAATCTCACACTATTACAATATTTCGAATGGTATCTACCAAACAATCACCTCTTGTGGCGCCGCGCCGCCACTGAGGCGAGCTATCTAGCTAAGCTTGGTTTTGATGGCGTTTGGTTACCGCCAGCTTTCAAGGGACAAAACGACCAGAATGTCGGCTATGGAGTCTATGACCTCTATGACCTTGGCGAGTTCGATCAAAAGGGTTTTATTCCGACCAAGTATGGCACTCGTAGTGAATATCTCGCCGCCATTCAGGCCCTGCAAAAGCACGGGATTAAGGTTTTTGCGGATATCGTTTTAAATAGCCGCATGGGCGGCGACGAAACCGAAGTCGTCCGAGCCATCGAGCAAGACAACGACAATCGCCTCCAACAGATCGGGGACATTCATGAGATTGAAGCCTGGACTAAATACACCTTCCCAGGCAGGCAGGGTAAATATTCGAATTTTACTTGGAATAGTGCCTATTTTAACGGCATCGATTACGACGAGCGCACCAAAAAATCGAGCATCTATCTTTTTGAAGGCAAGCAATGGGATAGCAAAGTCGGCAAAGAAAAGGCTAACTACGATTATCTCCTCGGCGCAGATGTAGACTTACACAATCCAAAGGTCCGCGAAGAAATGCTTCGCTGGGGCGAATGGTATGTCGCTACAACCGGCGTCGACGGCTTCCGCCTCGATGCGACTAAGCATATCGGCAGTGACTTCTATTCTTGGTGGCTCACGAGCTTGCGACAAAAGACCGGCCTAGAACTCCCGACCGTTGGCGAGTATTGGTCTAACGACATGGGCGAACTTGGTAAATATCTACAAAAGACAGGCAACCAATTCTGGCTCTTTGACGTACCGCTACATTTCAATTTCTTCAAAGCTTCACGCAGTGGCGACCAATACCCAATGAACAAGCTACTAGACGGAACCTTGATCGAAAGCTTCCCAGACCGCGCCGTAACATTTGTAGATAATCACGACACGCAACCAAGCCAAGGCCTAGACTCCTGGGTGGACGGATGGTTCAAGACCATGGCTTACGCGATTATCTTATTGCGTGGCGAAGGCACACCATGTGTTTTCTGGGGCGATTTATACGGCATTCCGCACAATAAAATCAACGCTGTGCCAGATTTGAAGCTACTTCTTCAGATTCGTAAGAATTTCACTAGCGGCAACCTTCATGATTACTTCGATCACGAACATATCGTGGGCTTTACGCGTGAGGGAAGCGAAAGCAAGCCAAACTCTAGCCTTGCGGTGATTATGAGCAATAGCAAGGGCGGCCAGAAGGAAATGTATCTCGGCAAACAAAACGCCGGCAAAAAGTATTACGATATCATCTATGCCACGAGTTCAGTCGTCACGCTCGACGAAAATGGCAACGGCGTTTTCTCGGTCGGAAACGGTACAACTTCAGTCTATGTCGAAGAAAAGGCTGCTAAAAAACTTTTCTTGAGTGGATACTCTAGTATATAAACAGCAGGAATCAGCCACAAAATGGTTGATTTTAGCATAAGCGAAATACTTGAAATAATTTAAAAAGTTGTGCTAGAATATTTTTAAACATAAGCTTAAAAGGAGTTATATAAAGCTATGAGCAAAAATAACAAAAAAGGCTTTACGATTATTGAGGTCGTCTTGGTCCTCGCTATCGCTGGTCTTATCTTCTTAATGGTCTTCATCGCATTGCCTGCCTTGCAGCGCAGCCAGAGGAACACACGCCGCCGCCAGGATATGGCCCGCATCCTCTCCGCCTTCAATGATTATCAGTCAAACAACAATGGCCAGATGCCAGACAACACTACAACCACATCTCCTAATACCAAACTTACAGAATTTGCAAAGCGCTATATCGCAGCAAACGCAACAGGTACATATCCAACGAGCAATACAACCGCTTGTTCTGCCGCTCTTGGCGATCAGTTCTGTGACCCAGATGGCACAAGCTACATTTTCTCGTACAAGGGTGCCGCTAGCGGTGAGCAAGACGCTGTGGATGGTACAAGTGCCCTAAACCACACAATCTACTACTGGCAGGATGCAAAATGTGGCGCCGAAGGTAAAACCGCAGACGGTAATGGTAACCGCGAAATCGCAATCTTCTATGTTCTCGAAGGCGGTTCGATTTACTGTGGCGACAACCAGTAATTAGCCAAATCTAAAAACTGCGAGAAGAATCAACCACCGGCAAGTCCGGTGGTTTTCTTGTGCCATGAAAAAGCCAGTCACGACCGTGGCTGGCTTTTGATGTTTCAGGTTTCGTATCGTATCAGATAATCTTGAAGGGGCCGAAGACTGCAAGCAACCCGAAGGACACGATCATCAGGCCGAGGATAACACGGGGAATACCATCGTAATACGAGTCGGGAAGAGGTTTACCCTTACGTATCCGAGAGATAACCAGTGTGCCGAACAGAGGAATGCCGAAGCTAATCGCTCCAGTCAAGACCAGATCCAATACGCCAAAACCTAAAACTCTAAGGATTCTTACGATGGTCATTCCACTCACCTCCTATCACGGTCCGACCATAGTATGTCTATATATTACACCATAAAACCACGTCCTATCAAGGTTTATGCTATAATATACCCCATGAAAAAGCTCAAAAACGAACTCTTGCACGCCAAGATCGACAAATTTGTTCCAGGTGGACAGGGCATCGCTACGCTCGAAAGCGGCAAAAAGGCCTTTGTCTGGGGCGTCCTTCCGGGCGAAGAGGTCGAGTTTGAAACCACTAAAAACAAATCGAGCTACTGCGAGGGTGTCGTCGCGCAAATCTTCACTAAATCCCCAGAACGTGTCGAGCCTAAAGATAGCTGCTTCCTTTCTACCAGTCCTTGGCAAAATCTTAACTACGATTACGAGCTTAAGGCTAAGCAGAAACTTGTTTCCGAATGCTTCACTCAGCAACATCTGAATATCGAAGTTTTACCAACCCAGACCGACGGTAAAGAATATTTCTATCGCAACAAAATGGAATATTCGCTCTACTTCGACCACGACGACGAGCTGATTCATCTCGCTTTTCACAAACGTGGTAGTCATGGCAAAATCCCGATTGCACAAAGTTCTATCGAGCGCCCAGAAATTTTCGCCCGCGCCCAAGAAATTGTTAATGAATTAAATGCTAAGCATGAAGAAGCCCGCAAATACCAGTCGCTACTTTTGCGCTGCAGCCAGAAAGGCGAGGTGAGCGGCGACCTATTCGA
The DNA here is from genome assembly GCA_045536655.1 of Candidatus Nanosyncoccaceae bacterium. Taxonomy (GTDB): domain Bacteria; phylum Patescibacteriota; class Saccharimonadia; order Saccharimonadales; family Saccharimonadaceae; genus UBA2834. Next base: position 175,008 of record JAZSOA010000012.1, read on the forward strand.
AAACGGCAAGCCACATCCAATCATGCCAAATCTCAGCGATGAGCTGCTCGGACGTAAATATTCCTATTCACCAAACGGTTTTTTCCAGATCAATCTACCAGTTTATGAAATGGTCCTAAAAGAAATCGCCAAAGAAATGGATGACAGTCCAATTCTAGATCTTTACGCCGGCGTTGGTAGTATTGGCCTTTCCGTCGCCAAAGAAGGACAGAAACTCACATTAGTCGAAGTCAATGGCGCCGCTGTCGAAGAAATGAAGAACAATGCTGCCGGTCGCCCAAATACCGAATGCATTCTCGCTAAATCCGAAGACGTCACAAACTATATCACACCAGACCATATTGTAATTCTTGATCCGCCACGCGCTGGTTGCGACAAAAAACTCATCGAAAAACTCCTCGAAATCCAGCCAAAAAAGATCGTTTATCTATCCTGCAATCCAATCACACAAGCGCGCGATGTCGCTATGCTTGTAGAAGTTTACAAATGTTCCGCTGCTAGGCCATTCAATTTCTTCCCACATACACCACACATCGAAAATCTCATCACATTGGAGAAATAATGTATCGCAACACTTTTGCCGAGATAAAACTCGACGCAATTTATCATAATTTACAAATCTTAAACCAAAAGTTTTCCAATTACGAATATCGCTTCGCCGTCGTAAAGGCCGATTGTTACGGCCATGGCCTGGCTGCAATTCAACCGATGCTCGACGCGGGCTGCAATTATCTCGCCGTTGCAACTCTTGAGGAGGCGCTTGAAATTCGCGAACTTCATCCCAAAACGCCAATTCTATGTCTTGGCATTATCCCGTATTCCGGTCTAGAAGCTGCCAAGCAAAACAACATTACGCTCACGATAAGTAGCCTAGATTATGTCAAAAACGCGCCAGTAGGCAGCCTAAACGGTCTCAAATCCCATATCAAACTCAATACCGGCATGAATCGCCTCGGCATCAAAGATGTTGCCGAACTTGTAGAAACTTACAACTTGCTAGACAACGTCGAGGGAATCTATACGCATATTTACGATGCGGAAAACCATGAGCATACCACCAAACAATTTGAACGTTTTTCTGAGCTCGCCCACGCACTCCCACTAGAGAAAATCAAAATCATTCACACGAGCGCCAGCGAAGCTACACTATACTATCCAAAGCCAGGCTTTATTAATGCCTGCCGCTTCGGCATCGTGATGTATGGTTTTTATGCGCCCGAAGAACTAGGCCTGCAATCCACCTTTACACTCAAAAGCGAAGTCGTCCAAATTAATACTCTTCAAGCCGGCGAAAGCCTTGGCTATGGCGGCACCTTCGTGGCAGAAGAAGAAACCAAAATCGCTGTCGTTCCGATCGGCTACGCTGATGGTATGATTCGTAAAAATAAGGGTAGGGCAGTCTATATCAACGACCAAGCTTTCGAAATTGTCGGCAATATCTGCATGGACATGTTGTTTGTAAAAGTTGACAATACTGCCAAAGTCGGCGACACAGTTGAACTTTTGCGCGACAACCATCATATCGAAGAAACCGCCAAATATCTCGGCACGATTCCTTACGAAGTGCTCTGCGGCATCAGCAAACGCGTCCCGCGCATCTATCGATAAAGATTATGCTAAACTAGTAGTATGAATATCGCAATCCTCGGTGCGGGTGCTTATGGCCGCGCACTAGGCAAAATTGTCTCTAATAACGGCCACGACCTCAGTTTTTACGACCCAAAAGTCATGCCGGATGTCAGTCTCGAACAGGCCGCCAAGAACGCCGACGCCGTAATTATCTGTATTCCGTCCAACTTTTTGCCAAGCTTCCTCGAAGATTATCCTGCCGATTTCAAGCTCAAGCCAACTTTCCTCGCCAGTAAGGGCTTGCGCAGTGTAGATATCTTTAAAGATTTTACAAATTTCGCCATTTTGTCTGGCCCAACCTTCGCGCAGGAAATCATGGATGGCAAACAATCCGTTTTAACTGCCACCAACCAGCTCGCGGTAGATATCTTCTCGAACCAGCAGGTCGAAATTGAAATTTGTCAGGATTTACAAGGCGTATTATTGTGTGGCTCGCTCAAGAACGCCTATGCCATCGGCGCAGGTTTCAATAGCGATAGCGAAAACGCCGTCGCGGCCTTGATCACAAAGGCGCACGCCGAAACCCGCAAATACTTATTAGATCATGGCGCCAACCCAGATACCGCCGAACTCGCCTGCGGTATTGGCGACTTAGTTTTAACCTGCAGTAGTGACACTTCTCGCAACTACACCTGTGGCAAAAAATTGCATGCTGGCCAAAACCTCGACGATATCTTAACTGAGCTACAGACCGTCGAAGGCATCAATGCTCTGCATGAACTGGATGTTACTGATGACTATCCGCTCTTAATGCATATCGCTAGAATTGCCGGGCTTAAATAATATCACTTTGGCACATTTTCACAATCATATCCGGAGCGCTAGCTATTCCGAAGAAGTCGTGAAAATGCTATAATATACGCAGTTGGTCGAACTCTAGAAATTCGACCTTGTTGGTTTAAGTTACCTGCCTAACGGCGGGTAACTTTTTTGAGCTTCGGCAAATGTACGCTTAACTCCACACTAACGCCTAGGAATATAATCCGTACGCTCATGTCGATTCTCTTTCTCAAGAGCCTCTAGCTTATCTAGAATTGCCGTTCACTGAGACTCCTGCGATTCGAGTCTCAATAATCTCGGCGATAGGACACTCAAGGGTTAACCTTCTAAACCCTATGGCGGCAATCTAAACTAATAGATTTAAAAAGTGAAGCATAAGATGTTTCTGCCCCTGTTGTGTGCAGTGACGTAAAATGAAACCATTTGTTCTTAGGCTCAATACTTACAACTGTTGTTTCTATATATGGTAGCTATTAAGATATGCTCATATTGGCGAACGTGTGAGCTTGGTAGCGATTTTCGCAACCAAATACTCCTTAACCAAAATGCCTCATCTTAATTTTGGTGCGAATTTCGCAACCAACTTCGCAGTGACATGAAAAAAGCAATAGACTCGAGTGGTTTTATGCCTTTAATTTCTAGAACGTATAGATTGTTCTAGAAATTAAAGGCATAAAACCCTGTTATACTTATCTTATGGAATTCGAAAAGGCTTATAATCACCTTAATGAAAATCAGCGTGCAGCCGTCGATTATATCGATGGACCACTTCTTGTAATTGCCGGCCCAGGCACAGGCAAAACCCAGCTTCTTTCCGTCCGCGTCGCGAATATTCTCAAACAGACCGACGCCAATCCAGAAAACATTCTCTGCCTAACCTTCACCGAAACTGGCGCCAGTAATATGCGTCATCGCCTTGCCGACTTCATTGGCCCAGAAGCCTACAAAGTCCAAATCCAAACCTATCACGCCTTCGGATCCTTCATTCTTCAAGAACACCGCCCGGACCTCAACGCCGCCATCGACGATCTCGAGCGTTTCACTCTAATCCGCAAAATTCAGGCTAACCTTCCAGCCACAGATATCCTGCGCCCAGATTATTTCACTCAACACATCATCAGCGCTATTAGCGAACTCAAAGCCGCCGCGCTCGCTCCAGAAGACCTGCGCAAAATCGTCAAGCGCAACGAAATCGACAACGGCCTCATCTATGCCGCCATCAGTGAAAAACTTCAACAAACCAAGGGTCTACGTTATCCAAAATCTACCGCCAAATACACCGAAATCCTCGAAGCTTTGCAATCCTTCATCGATCGTGCAGATGCGCAGAAAACCATCCTTGGCAAAGTCGAGCCAGTTGTTAATATTTACTACCGCGAGCTCGCCGAAGCCCTCCTCACCGAAGAACAGAGCGAAAAGCCGAGCAGCAAACTTCCAGGCAAATGGCGCGAAAAATTCTTCAAGAAAAACAAGCAGGGCGAGTATGTTTTTGGCGATGACATTGCCAATAAAAAGCTCCTCAGCCTCGCCAATATCATGGAGCAATACCAAGCCCATCTCGACGCCGAGGGCCTTTTCGACTACGACGATATGATCCTAAACGCCATCGCTCTTCTCGAGAAAGATGACGAAATTCGTTACAATGCACAGGAACGCTTCCAATACATCCTCCTCGATGAATTCCAGGATACCAACGACGCTCAGGCTAAACTCGTCAGTCTCCTCACAGACAACCCAAGTAACGAAGGCCGCCCAAATATTATGGCGGTCGGCGACGACGACCAGGCCATCTATGGCTTCCAGGGCGCCAACACCTCCAATTTCTTCGATTTCGACGCCAAATACCATCCAAAACAAATCTTCCTCACCAAGAATTACCGCTCCAGCGAGCCAATCCTTGAATTCGCCCACAGCGTCATTGAACAGGGTGCAGACCGCTTCTGCAAATCTCCAAGCGTCAACATCGACAAGCACATCACTGCCGAAAACCCGCCAGAGAAAACCAGCATCGAGCTTCGCGCTTTCAAGGCTTACCAAAGCGAGTATTCTTACATTGCGAGCGAAATTCATCGCCTCATGAGCGAAGGTGTGCCGGGTAACAAAATCTCCATCATTGCACCAAAACACAAATACCTCGTTTCGATCCTGCCATATCTCCATGCGATGAATATCCCAATTTCTTACACCCGCCGCGATAACATTCTTGAAGATCCCGAAGTCGAAGAAACCATCAACTGCGCCAAACTCGTCAATGCCTTGACTACTGGCGACACGCGCAAGGCTGACCCATATTGCTTCCGCGCGCTCAGCCTCCCGTACTGGAAAATCAAAAACGGCACCATCGTCACACTTTTGCATGATGCCAGGGCCAACCGCCAAAGCATCATTGAAACTATCTACGCCAACAAAGACGAAGAGGATGCTGAGAACCAAAATCTCCATGCCTTCGCAGATTTTTACATGGAGCTCGCCAAGAAAGCCGCAGATTACAGCGCCGAGAATATCCTCGCCCAAATCTGCACCACAATTATCAACGGTCAGGACAATATCGTTCTCTATAGCAAGCTCAACACCTTGCGCGAGATTATCGGCAAGAAATCCGCCCGCGGTAACCACAAATTTAACATCGCCGATTTCTGCAATTATATCGACGCTTATAATGCCGCCGAATTACAAATCACCGACAGCTCACCATACAGCGAATCCGACGAAGCGGTTGTTTTGCAGACCGTTCACAGCTCCAAAGGTCTCGAATACGAAGCTGTCTTCCTGATCGCCGCCGACAATAAAAACTGGTCCGATGCTGGCGGCAACCGCGACCTTATTAAACTTCCGCGCAACCTCGCCTTCGTCCGCCATACCGGCGATACAGCCGACGAGAAGATTCGTGTCTTCTTCGTAGCCATCACGCGCGCCAAGGCCAAGCTTTATCTCACTTACAGCCTTTCGGATTTTGCTGGCCACGAAGCCGACCGTCTCAAATATCTCGATATTCGCGAAGCTACCGACGAAAAATCCGGCGACAAAATTCACGTCAGCAAAATTATTCCAGAGCCATTCAATACCGAATTGCCGGGCGAATCCGAAGATTTGGCTGCCGAAGACTTTGCGCCAAACCGTTGGTTCGATTCATATATTCCAAGCGACGAGGTCAAGAAAAATCTCCTCAAGCCATACGTCGAGCATTACAAACTCACTCCAACCGGACTCAATACCTTTATTGACCTACGTTACAATGGCCCAGACGCTTTCTTGCGCCGCTATGTCATTGGCGAGCCAAGCGAAGCCAACTTTAGCGCCGATTACGGTACGCTCATTCACGATGTTATGGACGAGCTAAATAAAGAACAGCTTTCCAACGAAGACGCGCTTGAGCGCTTCAAGCAAAAAGCCGCCGAAGCCGATGCTGACGACAAGACCAAGCAAGATCTCCTCGAACGTGGCGAGCACGAGCTTTCGCGCTTCCTAGCAGAGCGGGGTGATTATCTCCGCAGTGTCAAGGCCGAATCGGAGCGCAATTTCGCAAGTGAGGGAATTGTTTTAGGCGAAGTGCCACTCACGGGTAAAATCGACCGCATCGAGATTGACGAAGAAAACAAAACCATTACTGTAGCAGATTACAAAACTGGTACGCCTAAATCTAAGTGGGGAACTTCCGACAGCACCTATACCTACAAGATTCAGCTCTATTTCTACAAATTCCTCATCGAAAACTGCCGCGCCTACCAAAATTACAAAGTCACCAAAGGCCGTATTGATTACATTCCAGCCGACTCCGACGGCGATATTGTGCCACTCGAGCTCAACTTCAAAGCCGACGAAGAAGAGAAGATGAAGAAGCTTATCCAGGTAGTTTACAAGCACATCAAGTCTCTAGATTTCCCAGAAACCGCCGAGGCCAACAAGGCCAGCAACCCAACTGTCGCCTTCGTCGAACAACTGCTAAGCGAATAAAACCATACTATTCTCACCTCCATATTATTGACAATTTATGCCTCTTGTGCTATAATATATAACATACACTCCCAGGCAATAGTCTGGGCGTAGTTCACTCAGAAAGGAATGATCCCAATGGACTAATCCCCCCCATTATCTCCAATCTAGTACCTTACAAAGGAGGTGAGTATGTATGCTGTTTCGACAGATGCAACAACTGCGGCAGGCTGAGATATCTGCAGAACGGGTTATGTGACGACTGTGCAAGCCACGGCGCCGCAACAACACCCGGTGGCAGTATCTTCGGTCACGGCTGGGGTGACCGGCCGACCTGCAAGGAGTGCGACGGAACCGGCATGGTTCAGCATTTCTTTGGAGGCCCCACCAAGTGTCCTTACTGCAAGGGTACTGGCAAGCAGTAATCCGATCATCCATCCACCCATACATCCCACACGGGGCCCCGCACAACCGGGGCCTTTTTCTTGCACAAAAATACCACCGCTTGATTGACGGTGGTTTATTTCTTAGCGGCCATCTTTGTGGCGAGCGTGCTTGCGCTTTTCGCTGTGCTTGTGATTATTGTTGCGATTAAGTAGCGCAACCTTAACTTTCTTTGCCATAGATATACTATACCATATCTTAAGAATCTCGCAAAACGTAACATTTTTTGACAATTACCAAAAATATATTATAATCACAAGCAGAGAGATTTCCACCTCTCTTTACTATATAGGTCCCGATGGTTCGCGGGTAGCTCATTATGAAAGGGGAGTGAAACCAATGGGCTAAACAATCCTATTTCTGTCACGTTTTGTCAAATGAAAGCATATTGATTTCATTTCATCTCATTTTTCCGGGTCGTGCCTTCGCGGCCCGCTTTTTTGTGCTAAAATAAATACATCGAGCTATACTTTGGTCCCTGGCTACGATTCATAAAATCCGACGCTAAAGATTCCAAAAGAATCGCGTCAAAAATCATTATTAGTTAACGCGAATTGCGAAGGATTTTTATGAATCAAAACTCTTACTCTTACAACGAACAACCCCTCCACGAACCCATCGAAGTCGATGCTACTTTTTCGCGCCAGCTTCTCGGTCATTGTCGGCCGATCGCCTTCCGTACCGAATCTGGCAGAGAAGTACAAATCTCCGAAATCGGCCTCATTCATCCAAAATACGACGGCCTTAAAACCCTTTTCGCTTTCGATGTTACCGATGGCGCCACGGACTACCGCCTCACTCTCGACACCGAAAGTCTCAACTGGTATCTAGATTACGAAGGAGATCGCTATGTATAATCTGCCTCTCAAAACCATGTATATTGATCTCAATTCCTGCTTCGCCACTATCGAGCAACAAGCTCGCCCCATGCTGCGCGGTCGCCCCGTTGCTGTCACAAATCGCCTCACGCCGAATGCTTGTATTGTTGCCGCCAGTTATGAGGCTAAAGCGCTCGGCATTAAGGTCGGTATGCGCCGCATGGAGGCCGAAAGAATCTCCAAAGACGTCGTTTTTGTCGAGACCGAGCCAGACAAATATATCTTCGTTCACAAAAAGCTCCGCAAAATTATGGAAGATTACGCGCCTGACGTTGTCATGAAGTCCATCGACGAGGGTGTTTTAAATCTCGCGCTCAGTCCAGAACATATCCAGAATACGCCAAATCCAGAGCTTGTCACCGAAATCAAATCGCGCCTCCGCAACGAGGTTGGCAATTATATGCGCTGCAATATCGGCATCTCAAGCAACCGTTTTCTAGCAAAACTTGCCGCCGAGCTCCATAAACCAGACGGCTACGACGAAATTACACCAGAAAACCAGCGCGAGATTTTTAGTACACTTAAACTTCAAGATCTGCCTGGCATTAATGTTCGTATGGAAGCACGACTAAATGCGGTCGGCATTTACACGCCCCTGCAGTTCCTCGACGCCGACGAAGAAACTCTGGTTAAAATGGTTTGCAAGAGCATTGACGGCCACAAATGGTATCAAAGATTACGTGGCCTTGAAGTCGACGATTGGGTGAGCGATATCAAATCCATCGGCCGCCAATACGTTTTAGAATCTCGTCGACTCATGCACGAGCAAATCGAAGCCCGCGTCATTCATCTTGCCGAGGATGCTGGCATGCGCCTGCGTAGCAGAGAATTATACGCCCGCGGCATTTACGTTTGGGCTGTAGATTACAATGATATTCCGCTACACAAAAACATTCTCCTGCGCGAGCCGATCCATACCAACGCAGATATTATCCGCGTTGCGCGTGAGCTATTTAAAGATTTCCCAGCGCCACTGCGCATTGTTGGCGTTACGCTATATAAAATTCAAGATAAACCCCAAGCCCAGCTCAATCTCGAGCAAGACAAAATTGAACACGATAATCGCCTCTGCCAGGCCACCGATATCATTAACCGGCGCTTCGGCGACCGCACGATTTTCTGCGCCGATTCATTCGGAACGGAATTGGTCAAAGTTAAGATTCCATTCGGCTCGACCAGATTCCTGTAGTACCTCACATGCTACAATAATCTTATGGAACGCGAAAACCTTACTATTATTGACGGCAAAAGCGTCTTTTATCGCGGCTACTACGCCATGGGCAACCTCTCACTCCCAGACGGCACACCAACTGGCGGCGTTTATGGCTTCGCCGCAATGCTAATTGAAATCATCGAAAAACTCCAACCAGAATACATCGCCGTGGCATGGGACAAATCCAAAACCAACATCCGTCGCCGCCGCGAAATCTATCCAGAATACAAGGCTAACCGCAAACCAGCTCCGCCAGATTTTTATGCCCAGATTCCATACCTCATGGAACTCCTTGAGGCCTTCCATATCCCGCTCTATGAGTTCGACGATTACGAAGCCGATGATATTATCGGCACCCTCGCGCGCAAAGCCCAAGCCACAGGGAAGCGCGTCGAGATTATTTCTGGCGACCTAGATATGCTCCAGATTGTTGACGAAAATATCCAGATGTACCAGCTCAAGCGCGGCTTTTCCGACGTCGAAAAATTCGATATCCCAGCCGTCGAAGCCAAATATGGCCTCCGCAAAGATCAGTTCCTCGACCTCAAGTCTATCAAGGGCGATAGTTCGGATAACATCCCAGGCGTACCAGGCATCGGCGAAAAGGGCGCTGTCAAACTTTTGCAACAATACGAAACCCTCGAAAACCTCTACGAGCACGTCGACGAAATCTCAGGCGCCACCGGCAAAAAACTCGCCGAGGGCAAAGATTCCGCCTTCATGAGCAAGCAGCTCGCCAGCATTCAATTCGATGCGCCACTCGAATTCGATCCAAAAGCCAGCGAACTCAGAGATTTCAAGCCAGAGGCCGTTGTCACTGAGCTCAAAAAGCTCCAATTCAACTCACTGCTGCGCAAATTCGCGAAACTTTTCCCAGATGTCGATCTCAAAGTTACACCTGAGCCAGATTTCAAGAAAAAGCCTGAGCCAAAAAAGCCAGCCACCCCAGACGCCGTCCCAACCGATATCCTTCCGCCACCAGCAGATATCGAGGTTAAAATCCCCGAAAATCTCTACCTCAGCCAGCACGTCAAAGAAGATATGCATGCCGACACTAAACTCGCCGACGAAATCCTCAACGGCCGTCCATATTGGGACCTCGGCCAGGTAGATTTCCTTTTCAATCCACTCCAGAAAAAGCAGGCCCAGCTCGACCTCATCGAAGACATCGTCACAACCGAAGACTACGTCGAGCAACGCAAGCAACTCGCTGCCATTCCGAGCCTCGAAAAAATCGCTACAGATTTTGACCTACCACTCATTCCAGTCCTATACAGAATGGAAGAAGCTGGCCTCAAAATCGACCCAGATCGTTTCGAAGCCCTTCGCGTCGAGTTCGGCGCCGAAGAGAAGCAAATTAGCCAAGAAATCTACGAGATGGTCGGCCATAGCTTCAATATCAACTCACCACTCCAGCTTTCGCAGGTACTTTTTGACGAACTCGGCCTTCCAACTAAAGGAATCAAGAAAACTCAACGTGCCTACTCGACCGGCCAGAAAGAGCTAGATAAGCTCCGCGACCTTCATCCAATTATTGGCAAAATCGAGCGCCTCCGCGAGGTTAGCAAACTTCTCAGTACCTATATCACGCCACTGCCAGCCCTCGCCGATAAAAACCAGCGCATTCATAGCACTTTTACGCAAGACGTCACCGCCACTGGTCGCCTTTCCAGCCTCAACCCAAACCTTCAGAATATTCCAGTTCGTAGCGAAGACGGCAAGCGTATTCGCTACTGCTTCGTACCAGAGAAGGGCAAAACTTTCGTTGCGGCAGATTACGCTCAGTTCGAGCTTCGTCTTGCCGCTGAGCTTGCCGGCGACAACAATCTTATCAAAGATTTTAACTCCGGATTAGACATTCATATTAAGACCGCCAGCGACGCCTACGGCGTGCCAATGGACCAGGTCACCAAAGAACAGCGCCGCGCCGCCAAGGTCATCAACTTCGGCATCATCTACGGCATGAGCGCCAAAAGCCTCGCCGATGGCACCGGCATGACCTTCTACCAGGCCAAAGATTTCATCGAAAAATACATGGAAATCCGCGCGCCGATCGCAGACTATCTTAAAGCCCAGCTCGAGCACGGTCGCAAATTCGGTTACGTCGAAACCTTCTTTGGTCGCCGCCGCCCAACCCCAGATCTTAATGCGCCAAACTTCCTGATTCGTGCCGCCGCCGAACGCGCTGCAGCCAATATGCCAATCCAGGGCACTGAAGCCGACCTTATGAAGCGCGCTATGCTAGAAGTCGACAAAGCCCTGCCAGAGGGCGCCAAGCTCGTCCTTCAGATTCACGACTCCCTTATGGTAGAATGCGACAAAGCTCAGGCCGAAGAAGTTGCACAAATCTTACAAGAAAAAATGGAAAACGTCGCGCCAGATTTCAAGGTAAAGCTGGCCGTCGACGTCAAAACCGCCAATAACTGGGGAGAACTATAATCAATGAAATATCTATTCTTAGCCGCAATCGCACCGATAGTATTTTTGCTATCTTACATCCACAAAAAAGATCCACATCCAGAGACGAAGAAGCTTCTGAAAAAGATCTTCATCTTTGGCTGTCTATCCACGATCCCTGTCATGTTTGCCGAAGGCGCATACTCCGCAATGTTTGGCGAGGCCGAAACCTTTATGGGTGTCTTCATAGGTATCGCCTTGGCCGAGGAATTCTTCAAGTGGATCGTTATATATATTCTTTGTTACCGTAACCAGGAATTCGACGAAAGCTACGACGCAGTCGTTTACTCAGCATTCTCATCGCTCGGCTTCGCCTGTATCGAAAATATTCTCTACGTTGTCTTTATGGGCGGAATCGGCGTCGGTATTTTACGCGCCCTCACCGCAGTGCCTGGGCACCTTTGCAATAGTATTATTATGGGTTATTTTATTGGCCAAGCTCGCGCTGCCAAAGCCAAAGGGAAGAGCGCTTTTCCACTCCTATTCTGCAGTTTACTTTTGCCAACCCTCGTCCACTGCATCTATGATTACCTCCTAGGTATTGGCGAAATCTTTCTCTGGATACCGTATTTTATCGCTATCGTCGTGGTTTGCATCCTTACCGTGCGGCATGCCGCAAAGAATAATACCTTATTTCCAGATAGTACCCCGCAATTAAATTAGCAATGAAAAGCCCCCGCACTTTCGTGCGGGGGTGTTTCTTACTTCCGATTATTGCGCCTTACTCCACGCATCGGTCGTTTCGGAGGTGTTACATCCGGCTCACTGTTTTCTAAGATAGACATCGCCTACCTTGTTTCCAAAGAGGATTCGTAGACAGCCATCACTATTCGCAATATGACGAATATCCGCCTCGATTAGAAAATCGAGATAGTACTTGACGACCTGCAATGCAGTATCTCCGCTCTTTGGATTCGTGTACATCATGGCATAGCACAAAGCCGTCCTGCGCAGCTTGTCGTTATCGCAGCATCCAATTGGATAGCCGCTCCCGGGTCTACCATAACGACCATGCAGAGCTCGATTTGCCAAATCCGTAGCCTTCACCAAATAGTTGTCAAGCGCGTTGCCGTAGCTCAGACCGCGGTCATAGCCGTAATCGTAGTCCTCGAGCAGGATTACCTCGCCGGCCTCAGAGTTACGAAGCTCCTCAACCAACCAACCAAGACGGTCGATGATGCTTTCGCATACATCAGGAATCTGCTGGCATTTGTCCATGATCAAGCTTTCACGATTATTATCTATGTTGATAAAAATCCCGTAAATCTCCTCATACAAAGCAGCCATTTTTCTCTCTCCTTTCAAGCGGGGGGCGAATAATAAGGAACAAAAAGATGCATTTATTATAGCACACAATTTAGTATTTGTCAAGAATACGCTGATACGTCATGTAGCCGTGAGTTCTGGTTCAAAATACTATTATTTCTTAAGCTGGAATCTAGAACTAATCCCAAGCGGCAATTTGTTATAAATCTCTATATCGTAATTGGCTTTTTAATACCGTATCACTGGCCTCAGACCGTTTTTTCGCATTACTTCCCGAAGCTCATCGCCCTTCGAATTTAAAATCTCAACAGCCATATCCCGGGCCTGCTTATTGGTGGCATTTATTTCCACCCGAATAGATTCGGGTCTATCGTATTCATAATCATCGCCACAATCTAAGTGAGAATACATCCAGGTTGGGTATATTCGAACTACGACATCGTCTTTTAATGGGGAAAGCCAACCTGTTATAGCCTCAGTAATCGAATCATCCACGATGTCTTTACCAGTCAACCCATCATATCCACCAAAAAACACTTCGCCAGTCAGATCTTCGACATATTCGCGTCCAAATACACCCTGGAGCAACTCGGTATATGCCTCGATGCCTTCGTTGCGCAGTTCTGGTTCTTTCGTATGCATAATATGCATTACGCTATTGAGATAATCGCAATACTTATCATAATCTGCATCACTGTTTATGAAACTAAAAAGATCTCCCCCATCCCACACTACACCTTCGACATTGCGACTCTTTCTTTCAAGCTTAATTAAATCGCTAACTTTCTGTACCTTACCTTGATCAATCAACTGCTTCTGCAATAGATGTTCTTTCAATTTTTCATGGTCATGATTTAGAAAAAAGAGACACTGAGCATATACCTCGGGCGCGCCACTGATATCAATTTCCGACTCTTCGCCCTCATCAAAAAAAGCCGTACCTTCAAACAACTCCAAACAATAAGAAAAATCTTTCAACTCATCATCGTCGCTATTACGAGCCGTCTCGATCATTTCAGCGAAACTCTTGTACATAACCGGGATACGTCGCTCGTGTTGCTCCGCTTCTTTGATACCGGCTGCCATAGACACCTTCTTTATAAAACGATCAATCCACTCACTCGTGGCTGGACTATATTCTTCTTCGCCGTCGTGCGAAAGATTCTCGTGATTACTCATAAGCTTATTATACTAGACATACGCTACAGAATTCCAAAGCAGTAGCTCGTCGCAATATGTCGCATTCAAACGCAAGACAAGAAAAAACCACCTCTTTCGAGGTGGTATGCCTCAGCGGGAATCCCCAAATACCCACTAAAGCGAGGTTTCTTTATATTTTAGCCGAAATGTTCCTCCGTCCAACGCTGCAATACGATGAAAGCCGCGAAGGGGCAAATAATAAAGAACAGAGCAAACAGTACGAATTTAAAGACAGCCTTTAAGCCAGGGAGGAGCATCTCAAAAAAGAAAAACTCCATAGAAAGAATAATGTTTTCCATAATACTTCCTTTCTCCTGATGCAAATGTGCGGACGAAGGCATAAATTGCGATTGCTCGCAAGTTGGGGATTATGCCTCCAATAACTATTATTATAGCATAAGCGTCTAAATTTGTCAATAGAAAGCATAAGCTTATTACCTCTTGAATAAGGAAGAAAATATGTTATAATAACCACATCAAAGGCAGCAATCCGGCTGCCTTTAGAACTTTACCGTTGAGGAGGTTAATTTATGGAAACCACAAAGAAGTCTATCTGTATTCTCATGGGCAGCAAATCTGACGAGGAAAAGATGAAACCTGCAGTCAGTTTCCTGCAAAAAATCGACGTCCCCTACGACATACATATCGCTAGCGCCCACCGCACGCCCACACTGCTCCAGCGCATCGTTGACAATCCTGATTACAAAGTCTTCATTGCTGGCGCCGGCATGGCCGCCGCACTGCCTGGCTGCATTGCTGCTCTGACAGTTCGCCCCGTCATTGGCGTGCCGCTTTCGAGCAAGTACGGACTGGAAGATTCGCTGCTGTCGATCATTCAGATGCCACCTGGCATCCCGGTCAACACTGTAGGCATTGATGCCGCCAAAAATGCCGCGATCGCAGCCTGCCAGATTCTCGCCCTGAATGATCCTAAACTGGCCAAAAAGCTCCAGGAAGACAGAGAAGAAGCCGCTGCCAAAGTCTATGCCGACGATGCAGAAATCAGCAACCGGCTGTCCACCCCTTAACCCACAAGCCCCGTCTATTTAAAGACGGGGCTTATTTTTGTTAAAATAGACTCATGAGTATCCAAAACTTTTCTTTTCGCCTACCATCACTGCCAAAAATCCTCTGTAGCATCCCTGTAATTTTGGTCGTGCTTTATTTCATTTGCCCACTTGGCGTTATTCTCCTGATTGCACGCCTTTTCATTTATGGCGCTTATCGTTATTATCGTGTGCCGACCACTATCTTAATCATCGCCTTACTATGTCTTATTCCACGCGGCTACGAGCTTCTCCAAAACAACTTCGGCGAATATATTCCAACCTTCCAGCCACTCGTAGATTTCCGAAATCTCCCATTCTACGAAAAACTCACAAGTTTCGGCCGCTCAACTGTCATTATTAGTATCGTTATCCTGATTCTTTCTGCCATCTTCGGCAAAATCGCCAATCTCGCTTCGCATGCTCTCAGTGCTACGAGATTCTTTAGACAGGAATTAACCGAAAGCGAAAGAGCACAAAGAGCAGAGCAAAAGCAGAAAGTCGACGAATATAAGAAGAAACTCGAAGAAAAAGAAGAGAGAGAAGCACGACACCAAGAAGAGATGCGCCATCTCAAGGATAAGGCCAAGAATCAAAGAGAGGGCGAAGTTGAGGGCGAAATCGAAGCCGAAAAGACTCGCCCACACGTCATCAAATGTCCGAATTGTGGTTTCGACAACCACGTCGTTGGCACCGTTGGCAAGTGTAGCCACTGTCGAAACAATATCGAATGGCATAAATAAAAATATTCCCGGCAAACTAGCCGGGATTTTTTGTTTCAGCAAAAGGGGAGGCCGAAGCCTCCCGAAGTAATGCTAAGATCTATTGAGACAAAAATGCGTTATCTTACCGTGTCTCTTGCAGCATTTTACCGCTTTCATGATGTCAAAGAAGCGAAGTTCGCCATAAATCAGTACCATTTTTGACATATCAGTAACATTGATATTACCAATCTGCATTAGTAACTCGTACAGCTTTCTGCTATCTTTACAACCTTCAAGCTCAATAAAGAACGACATAATATATACCCCCTTTGGGAACTAAAGAACAAAAACGTATGAGAGTTATTTTAACACGATTATTTCATTTTTCAATAGCGCTTTTTATACACGCCATCCCTTAAATAGCCACTAGCTTCATTGACTTTCAAGATATTTCATGGTATAATATATCAGTTATTAGTACTTTTACATTAATCCACCAAAACCATAAGGGAGGTGCTCGTATGAGCAAAAATGGAAAGGCGAAGTTCAATGCCAAACTGAAGAAGGCGAAAGCCGAGGCCGCCAAGAAGCAGGCCGAAAGCCGCAACAGCTTCGAAATCGCGAAGCGCATTGTCGCGGAAGAATCCGAAAATCTCTACCCGACCGCCGTCAAGCCGACCGAAGAGTCCGTTATCTTCAGAGGAATGACTCTTGAAGTTACCGACGCCCTTATTGCGCAGGCTGACGAAATGGTAGATTTTCCGCTTGCGGATTTCTACCTCGAAGTCCCTACAAAGCGCGGAAAAAGACTCAAAATCCACTGGAAACCCGTAGGCAGCAATCGACGCGGCGCTATCAGAACGTATCTGATGGGACAGCACAAGGACATTTATGAATATTTCAATAAAACAACACTCCATGTCTGCAGCTTTCCCGAGGAAAACGTCATTGCCGAAATCTGGCACGAATATGATGGCATTTATGGCGTAAGCTTTGCTGTCATTAATCGCAACGAGAAAGAAATCACTATACCTACGGCTAAATCTCTCGGCGCAGACACCCATCACAGCACAGTGCTCACTCCCGGTTGCGACGTCTTCAGTATCCTGTCCGAGAGTGCCGTTGAGGCCCACGCTAAGCATCACGCCAAATACGAAGAATACATGGAAGCAATCAGCAACATTGGCGCTACCTGCAAAGTGGCACAGTTCCTCGTGAGCAAGTTCCTGTCCGGCGAAGAGATCCCCAGCATTCCTGGGCTCATCATGCCCGAAAGAGAACCCGCTACGACAACTAACCCCAAGCACAGCAGTTCCCCTAAGTCCAAGAAAGAACCCGAGAAACACATTGCCTACATCTACTACGACGCTGAAGCTGGCGATGTAATCATCAGCAACAGCAGCCGGCATTATGAGGCAAAATGGTGGATTGTTAGAACTCACAAAAGACACCTTCCAAGCGGTAAGATTACCACGATTCCTCCGTATATCAAAGGAGACCGCGACGATCCGGACGCACAGAAGGCCCTCGCAGAAGTTCTCAGCGGCATTGAGCGCATTAAGTACTACCAGCTTATCGCGCGCCGCCATGTCGGATAAATAACATCCACCCCCGATTTATGTCGGGGGATTTTTTATGCTCGCCTACTATTGATAACGCTTATGTTATAATAATCTTATGGCAAAAGTCTTAATCGTGGGCAACATTACAAAAGACGTCTATCTTCGCTTCGATAATCGTCTGAACAAGTTCGAGGAAGACCAGTATGGCGTAAACTGGCTCGATCTTGCCTTCAATCATAAATCATACAAATTCTATTCGCGCGCCTCAATCTACGGCGGCGCCAGCGTCAGCCTTGAGGTGTTATCACGTTTTAATATCGACGCACAAATTATCGATACCCCAGCCCGTTTCATAGACGGCCAATTCTACGCCAACGAATCACAAATCGACTATCGTTATATTCTTTGCCACGATAACGACATTTCTTATCTTACGCCAAGCAAGTTCCGCGAGTCTGCTTGGGTTACACCAGTCGAAGCCCCGGATTGGCTATACATTGATCGCAGCGCCATGATTACGCCAATGCTCGGTGATAAAATCTCAGATTATCTCGCCCGCAATACCAGCACCAGGCTAGCCATTTTCATTAGCAAACGCAGCAGCCAAAATTCGATGCACATGCGTAAACTTTTACAACGCGCCAGCCTTATCATTACCGACACTAAGCTAAACTATCCGGCCAAAAACCCGGTTATCATTACTGAAGAATCCGTTACTTTCCAGGGCCGTCGCATTCCTGCGCCACTTCATGTCGAGTCAAAAGATTTGCTCACGCGCCTCAGTCTACACCAGACAGTCGCTGCCACGATTCTTGGCGCTATTCTAAACCACAAGACCGTCACGCAATGCCTCTTGCTCGCTAGAGCTAATGTTGAGGCCTCGCGCCTCGGCAATACTGCCAATCTTAAAACACTCGAGCAAGACATCCTAGACGACGAATATCTCATCGAAAAAATAAGCAAAAAAGGAGCAAAAATGTCCGAAGTTGAAGAAACCGCCAAAAAACTCTTAGCACCAGGGAAAGGTATTCTTGCCGCCGACGAATCCGGTGGTTCGATTCATAAGAAATTCGAAACCCTGAATATTCCAGACGATGAGCAGCATCGTCGTGATTATCGCAACCTCTTCTTTACAACACCAGATCTCGAGAAATACGTCAGTGGCGTCATTCTCTTCGACGAAACCGCTCGTCAAAAAGCCGATAACGGCCAAGACTTTGTGAACTTCCTCAAAGATAAGGGCATTATCCCTGGTATCAAGGTCGACCAAGGACTTGTAAACTTTGACAACTCCGACGAAAAATACACTCAGGGTCTCGACGATTTACCGCAAAGGCTCGCTGAGTATTACCAGATGGGCGCACGCTTTGCCAAATGGCGCGCCGCTTTCGAGCTTACCAATCATAGTCCAAGCGACATGGCAATTCAGAAGAATGCCGAAATTCTCGCCCAGTACGCCAAAGATTGCCAGAATGCTAATATCGTGCCGATCGTTGAGCCAGAATTGGTTTATGATGGCGACTATACGCTTCAGCAGAACATCGATACTACTAGCAAGATTCTCGACACACTCTTTGCTGAACTTAAGAAAGCTCAGATTATCTTGCCAGGTTGTATTCTTAAGGTAAATATGGTCCTCGCGGGCAAAAAGCAGGCTATTCAGTCTACGCCAGCCGAGGTCGGTAAGGCTACTGCAGATGTTCTGAAGGCACACGTTCCAGCCGATTTAGCTGGCGTCGTCTTCCTCAGCGGCGGCCAAAGCATTACTCAGGCTACCGAAAATCTTCAGGAAGTCACCAATAACGGTCCATTCCCATGGCCAGTCACCTTCAGCTTTGCACGTGCTTTGCAGGATCCGGCCCTCAACGCCTGGAAGGGCGACAATGCCAATGCAGATGCCGCACGCATGGGATTCCAAGCACGCCTTATCGCAAATACCGACGCGCTCAGGAAGAAATAAACCAATTCTGGAAACAAAAAAATAACCTCTCTAACAGGGGTTATTTTTATTTTTTATAAAAAAGTATTGACAAATATACAACTATATGCTATTATATACTTATCATTCCAATGACGCCCAGTGTCAAAGGAGTGTGCACCAGCTTATCCAATCCCTTTGTATTTGTCACACAAAGGATACGATTGCGAACGATTAAGCTCGTCCATTCTAATATAATTTAGCTATTAAATACTATCTTACTGATAGCATCGAAGACTATTTTATACGGAAACAGACGAATTTGGCCGACACTATTCATTGTTAATATATGCCGATTCAATGAATATAGGGGCGAAAGCTCACTGGGCTCCCCTCGGGGATGAAATTAATTTTTGGAGGCGGTAGGCCGCCTCGTCACAGAAAAGAGATAACTTTTAAGGCATGGTCTATGACCGAACGAAAAGTTATACTCAGCCTACACCGCGAGCTTTGCCTCGCACCCCCCGCCTCTAGCGCGGGGGATTTTTCATTGTCTAAAAATAAACTATAAAAAATAAGCCCCGTAGGGCCTATTTTTATTCGAAAGATAATTAATCTTCTTTCTTTTCTTCTTCGGCAGCAGCTTCTGCTTCAGCTTCAGCAGCGCGAGTTTCCTCGGCAGCCTTGTCCGATTCAGCCTTTGCTTCACGTTCGGCAGCCTCTGCAGCTGGGTCGTAGATGTTAGCAATAACTGCTTCAGTATCGATTTCCTTATCGGCAAATTCTACGCCCTTAGGAAGAACGATGTCTGCAACCGTCAAACGGTCACCGGCAGCAGCAAGCTTCGAAGCATCAACCTCGATAGACTCTGGAAGATCAGCTGGCTTAGCCTTAACGTCAATCTCCTCGAGAACACGCAAAATCTCGAGATGAGCCTTGCTAGCATCAGAGCTTTCGAAGTTTACGATCGTGATAGGTGCAGTAGCCTCAACAACGGCGTTAGCCTTGATGGCCTGGAATTCAATATTAATGAATGTATGCTTAACTGGGTCGATCGCAACATTCTTGACCATTGCCATCTGCTTTTTGCCATCAATCATCAAATCGATTGGTGAATGGTAACCAGCAGCGCGAACAGCCTTATCAGTTTCAACATATTCGGACTGAGTCAAAATCGGCTCCTTACCACCAAATACGACAGAAGGAACGATGCCTTGTGCGCGGAGGGATTTTGCTTTCTTTCCGGTAAGCTCACGTTTCGTGAGATTCAATGAAGTTTCACTCATGATTTACTTTCCCTAAATTAACCTTTTATAGATATATGTTACCCCATTTACCGCAACAGGGCAAACAGATAAGCTTAAACTAAAATAATTTTGCTATAATAGATGCAGAAATAAAGGAGTTTTTTATGGATCCAAACTCAAATATTAACCCTAATCCTGCGCCAGCGCCACAGCCTGCGCCAGCACCAGAGGCCACTCCAGCTCCAGCAGCAGCCCCAGAACCAGTTGTTCCTAAAGTAGCAAAGCCGGCTGGCGAGAAAAAGCCATTGCCAAAGAAATTTATCCTTATTGGCGTCATTGCACTAGTCGCAATCCTCGCTATCGTTCTTGGCATTATCTTCATTCCGAAGCTCTTCAAGAGTGACGAAGCGAAACTTGCGCAAGAAATCTTTAGCGAAGATGTCCTTATTGCTGTCAAGCAAGACGACAAATACGGCTACATCGACCTCAACGGTAAGATGGCCATCAGCCCGCAATTCGAATCCGCCTCAGACTTCGTTGGCGACAAGGCTATCGTCAAAGTCAAAGACGGCGACAGCAGCAATAGCGCCATCATCGATCGCAAGGGCAAAGTATTGTTAAAGTCTACTACTCGCAGCGGCATTAGCTACGACCAAGAAAACGAAATCTGGCTTGTCGACGAACAGCTCTATGACAAGAATCTCAAAAAGATCACACCAGACGGCTTGAAGGTTTACGACGAGGAAGAAGGTTACTACTACGTTACTGGCCTCGATGCGTACGAATCGACTCAACGCGAAATCTACAACAAAAAGGGTAAATCCGTCTACAAATTCACCAGCGAAAGCACCTACTGGGACGTCACCGAATACAGCGACGAGCTCGAACAGGCCTACGCCGTACTCAAGACATCAGATAATCACTACACGATTATCAACCTTGACTCCGGTAAAGTCATTATCGAAGACATTAATTCCGACAGCGTCTGGGCTGACGATTACATCGATTTCTGCCTCTATGACGGCGAAGATTGCAATAAATATCTCGTTGTCTGGAATGACAAAGTTGTAAAAGAGTACGACTACGAAATCGATATCATCCACTACGGCGACGGCAAGAACGGCTACCTTAAGATTTATGATGATAGCTACAGCTACTCGAACAGGCACGATGATGAATATCTAAACCTCAAGAACGGCGAAATTACTACTACCGTTCCTGATACTTCGAGCGACGATACGGATACCAGCAATCTCTCCGAATGGGAAATCGCCAGTGGTTCAACCATCTTCAGCTGTAGTAACGGCTACGGTCTCATGGTTAACAAGACTCAGGCCATTCCTTGCGAATACAACCACCTTCGCACCCCAGACGCAATCACTTACGAGTATCTCAAATCCAAGGGCAAGGACTACGTCATTGGTAACAAGTCCGAGAAGAGCTACTTGCTTCAGGCTAAGAACGGTAAAGTAGTTAAGGAATTCGACAACGATTATCTCGACTTCGAACCACTTTCAAGCTTCGTCTACTACGAAAGTAGCGACGACAACTACGTAATCTACAACATCGTAACTGGCAAGTCTGCCGAAGTTAAAGGTCGTTACATTTACGCAGAACCAATGTACGTCATGGTTCGCACTGATGACAAAGTTGAATACTACAACAAGAATCTCAAGCTCTTCTATACTGGTGAAAGATAGAAAGGCCTAGCAAAAATCCCCGAGCAATCGGGGATTTTTAATGCCAACAAAGTAAGCCCCGAAATTGCTCGGGGCTTATTATTTATTTCAAAAGCTTCTTTAGGTATTCACCAGTAACTGAATTTGGATTCTTCGAAACTTCTTCTGGCGTACCGACCGCGACGACCTTACCGCCACCTTGGCCACCTTCTGGGCCCATGTCGATAATATAGTCCGCACTCTTAATCACGTCGAGATTATGCTCAATAATAATCATCGAATTGCCACCATCGACGAGCTTATGCAAAATCGAGAGCAAACGTCCAACATCGTCCGAATGCAAACCTGTCGTAGGCTCATCAAGAATATAGAGCGTCTTGCCGGTCGAACGACGCGCTAACTCAGTCGCAAGCTTAATACGCTGCGCCTCACCGCCCGAAAAGGTTGTAGCCGGCTGACCAAGACGAATATAACCCAAACCGACTTCCTGCAAAGTCTTCATCTTATTAGCAATGACTGGAATATTCTCGAAGAATTCCAAGGCCTCATCAACCGTCATCTCGAGTACATCCGAAATCGTCTTGCCTTTGTAGCGCACCTCGAGCGCCTCGCGATTATAACGCTTACCATGACAGACATCGCAAGTCACAAAAACGTCCGGCAAGAAATGCATCTCAATCTTGATCACGCCGTCGCCTTGACAGTTTTCGCAACGACCACCCTTAACATTGAAAGAGAAGCGCCCTGGACCATAACCGCGCACCTGCGCCTCTGGCTGGTTAGCAAACAAATCACGAATGTAATTAAAGACGCCAGTATAGGTCGCTGGGTTCGAGCGTGGCGTGCGGCCAATTGGCGACTGATCGATCACAATTGCCTTGTTAAGGTTTTCAATACCGTCAATGCGATCATGTGCACCTGGGACAGTCTGAGCACGATGCAAGCGAGCGAGCAACTCATTTGCCACAATACTATTCACAAGCGTAGACTTACCCGAACCCGACACGCCCGAAACAACCGTCATGACACCTAGCGGGAACTTAACGTCAATATTCTTCAAGTTATTCTCGCGCGCACCGATTACCTCGAGGAATTTACCGCTTGGCTTGCGGCGCTTCTTTGGCACCTCGATCTTCTTTTTACCACAAAGATACTGACCCGTAATTGAATCCTTATTCTTGGCCACTTCTTCTGGCGTACCGGCCGCAATTACCTTGCCACCCTTAATGCCAGCGCCAGGGCCAATATCCACCAAATAATCCGCTGAGCGAATCGTATCCTCATCATGCTCGACCACGATCACGGTATTATGCAAGTCACGCAGATGCTTCAGGGTTGCAATTAAACGATCATTGTCGCGCTGATGCAAACCAATCGAAGGCTCGTCCAAAACATACAAGACACCTTGCAAGCCAGAGCCAATCTGAGTCGCCAGACGAATACGCTGCGCCTCACCACCAGAAAGCGTTGCCGCCGAACGAGACAATTCGAGATAGTTTAGGCCAACATCCTTCATGAAGCCAACGCGCGACTTAATTTCCTTCAAAATCGGACCGGCAATCATCTGCTCGTTCTCGTTCAGACCCAAATCACCATTCAAAACATCCAACGTCTGCTCAACGTCCATCGAGCACATATCCATAATATTTAGATCGTGTACGGTCACCGCCAAAACTACTGGCTTCAAACGCGCGCCATGACAACTCTGACAGACACGTTCACGCATAAAGCGCTCAATATCTTTACGAATGAACTCCGACTCAGTCTCTCTATGGCGGCGTTCAAGATTTGGAATTACACCCTCATATACCGAATCATACTCATAGCCATTACTTAACTTAACGTGGTATTTTTCTTCGCCCGTACCATAGAGAATAATCTGCTTCGCCTCATCCGAAAGCAGACCGATTGGCGTGCGCACCGAAAAACCATGCTTCTCGCCCACGACCGTCAGACGCTTAAGCCACCAAGAATCCTGGTTTACACGATTGTACGGACGAATACCGCCCTCAGCAATCGTAAGATTTGGATTCAAGACTAGCTCTGGATCAATCTCCATACGCGTACCCAGACCAGTACATACTGGACAGGCACCCTGCGGCTGATTAAAAGAGAAGAGGCGCGGTTCAAGCTCCGGAATCAACTCATCTGGATGATCAGGGCAAGCATAGCGCTGCGAATAAGTTACAACTTCGGCATCAAGTGTGTTGATATGACTACTACCAAGCGCGGTCGAATTATCTTTAATGCAAAGCACTTTAATGATGCCGTCACCGAGACTTAAGGCCTGTTCGACTGAGGTCGAAATACGACTTTCCATATCTGGCGCCATCACAAAGCGGTCAACTACAATCTCGATATCATGGTAAAGATTCTTGTCTAGCTCCGGCCATTCATCCAAAGCATAAATAATGCCATCCACGCGCGCACGAGCAAAACCCTTCGCCTGATACTGCTCACCAACATGCGAGAAAGAACCCTTCTTGTGAGCTACAATCGGCGCCAAAATCATAAGCTTCGAAGCGACCGGCCAAGTCAAAACCTGATCAATTACATCCTGCACGCTACGTTTCGCAACTGCCTTATGACAAACTGGACAATGCGGCACACCAATACGCGCAAAAAGCAAACGCAAATAATCGTAGATTTCCGTCACGGTCGCAACAGTAGAGCGAGGGTTGCGCGAAGTGGATTTCTGATCGATCGAAATGGCCGGAGAAAGACCAGTAATCGTATCAACATCAGGCTTGTCCATCACGCCCAAGAACATACGCGCATAAGACGAAAGAGACTCAACATAACGACGCTGACCTTCAGCATAAATCGTATCAAAAGCAAGGGAAGATTTACCCGACCCAGAAAGGCCAGTCATCACCACAAGCTTGTCGCGTGGAATATCAATATCAATGTTTTTCAGATTATTCGCTCGCGCGCCGCGAATACGTATTGCGTCTCCATCCATGGCTAAAAATTATACCTTAAAATGCCTCAAAAATCCAGTTATTAAACCTTGCCAAAAGTAATGATTTATTGCAAAATATCCGGCTATTTTACCGCATATACCAAAAGTAAGTCATTATGCTAAACAAAAAATTGCGCTCGGAAAAACCGAGCGCCAGGACAAAACATATCACACTATATAAAGAGGTTGTCAGAACATTGAAGATTTCAAATATTGTCGACCAGAAATCTCTCTGGCCATTTCGTCGCAGCTGGGCAGTAACAAACCAGCTTCTTTCCATCCAGAATCCACTGCTCAGTCTGCGAACCATCGTCAACGTACGCGATTTCCCACGGCCAAATCGGCCGGTTTAGATAGCACGCCAGCAGAGCCAGCCTCTCGCGGTCAAGCGGACCATCGTTCTTAGGATTGCGATCGCGCAGCCAACTCATACCATGCTCGAGCACAAAACGTTTCGTGCGCACTTCAAGCGGCACCTCTCCGTCTGGAACCGCCGTCGGATAGCCCAGAACATCAAACAGTACCATTGTCGCCTCAGCCGTTCCGTCTTCCTTGATTTCGTAGCGCACCTTATGCACGCCATCCCATTCTTCGAAAAGATAGAAACAAACGTTCGGCTCGGACGCAAAACCAGCAATGCGATAGAACTGCCCGTATGGACCATCCAAATCGCGCGGACGAGGTTTCGTTAGATGATTAACCTGCAGAATACCACCATTATGCTGTTCGATCATTTCATCGTTCGCCTTCCAGCGACGCAAAGCGCCACTTTCAAGCTGCACCTCAGGCAGTTCATAGAGCTTCAGAATCGGTTGACCAAGCTTAAATACCGCCAGATCGAGCGTATTTCGCACAGAAAAGATCAGCTTATTCTGTGCAACCAGAGCCTCCAGCCAAGCATCACCGTGCTCGCGCAGGAAGAACTCTCTACGCAGAATCTTCGGCAGGCAACCCCGCATGATTGGAGAGATTTCCGCGGTGTCGATTTGCGCGATAGTAGCTTTTTCGTAGCCCTTAGCGTCGAAACGATACCAGGAAAACTCATCCAGAGCGTTCGAGAGTGCGTAGTAGTGCGAAGTACCATCTCCGTAGTACCAGTGCCTCATATATATCCCTCCCTTGTAGACATGTTTTCAAAGAGCGACCCCATATCGCCGAGGTCTATAATCGCCATTATATCCTATCCGCGCCCAGAATAAAAACAGAGAATGATTATGCTACAATATCCTTATGCAAGACAAGCGCGAACTATATAAACAATTCGTTTTCGACTCTTTTGAAATTACAAAAAGCAGTACTGGTCTACAAGTCAAATATCTTTATCGCCTCGGCGAACATGAATTCCAGCCAGAAGTCCTAATTCCAACCGAAAGCATCACCAACAAAGAGGTCGATGAAGTCTTTCTAAAAGAATTGTTCTTTAACTTCGGCATCATCAACGCCATTAGCTATTACAAGCTAACCTGCGCGCCACAATTCGTTATTAAAGCCGGCTATATCGACGAGAATCAGAAACTCTTCTTCCGCAAGCTCTTCTACAACGGCCTTGGCGAATTCATGTATACTAACAATCTCAATTTCGACTTCGGTGATTTTATGGAGATTGATTGTATTGAAGCGCCAGAAAACCGCAAAAACGATATACCACCACGCGATCTATATAGCATCGGCAACGCCTTCAGTGGTAACCTAATTCCGGTCGGCGGCGGCAAAGATTCCATCGTTACACTCGAAGCACTTCAGCCAATGCACAACGATAGCCTTTGTTTGCAATTCAATCGCAGCCTTTACCCAGAAAACCGCGCCGCACTTGATTCGATTCGCGAGGCCGGATACAAACAAACCGAAATCCGCAACTTTAACCTCAGCTTCGACAAGCATCTCCTCGAGCTCAATCAGCAGGGCTTTTATAACGGCCATATCCCATTCTCATCCACTTTGGCATTCGCAGCCCTAATTGTGGCTTACCTCAACAATAAGAAATATATTCCGGTCTCAAACGAAGCTAGCGCCAACCAAGGCAACATCGCCGGCACTAACATCAATCATCAGTATTCCAAGAGCTTCGAGTTCGAAAGAGACTTCCAGAACTACGTCAATTATTACCTCACCGACAAGATTCTATATTTCAGCCTCTTGCGCTGCATGAACGAATTCCAAATCTGCCAGAAATTCCTCCAATTCCCACAGTATCTTCCAGTATTCCGTAGCTGCAATGTTGGCACCAAAGAAAACAAGTGGTGTGGCCACTGCGCTAAATGTCTCTATGTCTACATCATGCTGTATCCGTTCGTCGAAAGATCCAAGCTCGAGACTATCTTTGGCCATAACTTACTCAACGACGAAACCCTTCTGGATATCTTTAACGGCCTAGTTTATCCAGAGACTATCAAACCATTCGAATGTGTCGGCACTAAAGAAGAAATCTGCTATACGCTTGATCTCGCCGTCCAAAACCAAGCTCCAGAAAACCTACCTTATCTCT
Organism: Candidatus Nanosyncoccaceae bacterium; assembly: GCA_045536655.1. GTDB lineage: Bacteria > Patescibacteriota > Saccharimonadia > Saccharimonadales > Saccharimonadaceae > UBA2834. Next base: position 202,411 of record JAZSOA010000012.1, read on the forward strand.
TGCGCCTCTATCAGGCAAACGCCTTTGGTAAAACGCCGTACGGCGACATCCCAAATTACTTTAATGCCGAAAATAGCATCCCAGAAACACATCTAAACATGCTTCGCAGCCTATGAAAAACGATATAATTCAATATTTGCGCAACAAAAGCATCCTCATTCTTGGCTATGGCCGAGAGGGAAAGAGTGCGCTCAAATTCATCCAGGAAAACCTACCTGACAACGCCGTAGCAGTAGCAGACATCAAGCCAATCGAAATCGACGGCGTACTGACTTTTTCAGGCGCCGATTATCTCCGTCGCTGCCATGATTTTGACGTCATAATCAAATCCCCAGGCGTAGCCACTAAAGATTTTATCAGCAGCGAAGACAAGGAAAAAATCACCTCACTCAGCGACCTCTTCCTTTGCTTCTGCCAAAACCCAATCATCGGCATCACTGGCACCAAAGGTAAGAGTACGACCAGCTCGCTAATTTATCATATCTTGACTCACTGCGGCAAAAAGGCCGTTCTGACCGGCAACATCGGTCAGTCCTGTTTCGATGTTATCGATAAGCTTGATTACGAAACTATCGTGGTTTTCGAATTAAGCTGTCATCAGCTCGAATATGTCAAAGCCAGCCCACATGTTGCAGTTTTGCTCAATCTTTACGAGGAGCATTTCGACCATTACGCCAAGCCAGACGATTACTTCAGAGCCAAGAAAAATATTTATCGCTATCAGACTAGTGAAGATTTGCTCATTTATGGCGATATTTTCCAGCACGCCACAAGGGAAGAAATCGCTGCGCTCGACGCCGAAACTGTCGACATTTCTACTATCGATATCCCAGACGAAGAAATCAAAACCACTCTAATTGGTGAACATAACCGCAACGACATCCGCGCCGCGATTCGCGCCTGCCTTGGCTTTGGTCTCACTAAAACCGAATGTCTGGCCGCCGTCGAAGATTTCCATGGCTTACCACATCGTCTCGAATATGTCGGCGAATATCAAAAGATTAAGTTCTACAATGATTCCATTGCGACCGCTCAAGAAGCTGTTATCCGCGCTGTTCAAGCCCTTGGCGATGTTAATACGCTCATTCTTGGTGGCATGGACCGCGGACTAGATTACACGCCGCTCGTAGATTTCTTGCGCGACAGCAGTGTCAGAAATATTATTCTGCTCCCAAACACCCAAAGGCGTTTTATGGACATCTTTAATGCCTCCGCCTATAAGCAGCGTTTGTTTACGGCCGCGAATATGGAAGAAGCCGTAGATATTGCTTATCGCGAAACCGAGCCAGGAAAGATTTGTCTCTTGTCGCCAGCCGCCGCAAGCTATGGTACTTACACGAATTTCGAAGAGCGCGGCAAAGACTTTATGGAAAAAGTCAAAAACCATTAGCATTTTTGCTAAAAAATACCTAAATTTTATATTTATATGCTAAAATTGGCTTAAATAAGCTAATTTTTCGAAAGGAAAAAACTTTAACATGTACAGTTCATTAGACTCTACATACACTACATCAACTACTGGTCTTAGTGACGCAGAAGCTACTGGCATCGTTGGCATGATCATGGCCATGGGTGCAGTTATCTGGATCATCGGCCTCGCATTCATGATCTTCATGATCATTGCAATGTGGAAGCTCTTCACCAAGGCTGGCAAGAAGGGTTGGTACTCAATTATCCCATTCCTTAACACTTACACACTTGGCGAAATCGCAGGTATCAAGGGTTGGTTCGCTCTTCTTATCCCATTTGCATCTATCATCCCAATCGTTGGTGGCTTGGTAACTCTCGCCTTCTCAATCTATGAAATGTACTGTCTTGCCAAGGTCTTCGGCAAGGAAACCGGCTTCGCTGTTGGCTTGATCCTCTTGAGCCCAATCTTCATGGCAATCCTTGGCTTCGGTGGTGCTCAGTACCTCGGTGCAGGCGCAAGCCCAGCAAAGACTAACTTCCTCGCTAGCGACGAAGCAAAGGCAGGCGCCGCTGCAGCTCCAAAGGCTGACAAGAAGGACGAATGGGTCGACGGTAAGGAAGCCTAATCGTTTAGGAAACGAACTCAAAAATCTCCCCCCGGGGAGATTTTTTGTTGTAAGTGTCCTCATCGATGGTTATGCTTGACAAATATATTCATATGTGCTATAATAGCATCATAGTTATAAAGCTATGATCATTTACTATGCATCTTTTTGTACGACCCGATCAACAGATCGGAAACCGCCCAATGCCAAGGAGGTAACTATGACAGATACCAAGACAATGCCGCTTCAAATGATTTTCATCGGAAAAGAGGCAGATCTCGCAAGAGCATTCGTCAACGGCGACAGCGACGGAACGTTTTGGCCCCATGAAGTTTTCTGGATGGACTTCAAAGGAACCATCAACTACCTGGACGACGAATTCCCGTTCAAGAGATTCACGACGATTCCGGGCATGGTTGCCCGAGAAAAAGGAATCCTATGTATCGAGAAGAAGGACGGTCGCTTGATATTCCACACCGGGCTTGGGAACGGCAGAATCCTCAAATACTACGCCCCCTGCGACACCGCGACCACAGTTGACACCCTCGAGTAACAGAAAGAACGCATATCCACTAGCCCCCGGGACCGGGGGCTTTTTTATAAATATAGTATAATAATAAGCATGAATTTCAAGCTTCATAGCAAATACCAGCCGACCGGCGACCAGCCACAGGCCATCCAAACGCTCATGAATGGGCTTAATTTTGGTAAGCGCGAGCAAACCCTGCTTGGCGTCACTGGTTCAGGTAAGACCTTTACTATGGCCAATATCATTGCGCAATACAATCGCCCAACTCTTGTCCTTGCGCACAACAAAACACTCGCTGCACAGCTTTATTCCGAGTTTCGCGAATTCTTCCCAGAAAACGAAGTGCATTATTTTGTCTCCTACTTCGATTACTATCAGCCAGAAGCTTACATCGCCAGCACAGATACTTATATCGAAAAAGACTCTGCCATTAACGAAGAAATCGACCGCCTACGCCATGCCGCAACCGAGGCACTTCTTACGCGCCGCGATACCATTATCGTTGCCTCAGTTTCTTGTATCTATGGCATCGGTTCGCCGAGCAACTATAAGAAAATGGCCATTCGCGTCGCCAAGGGCGAGCCACGCGAGCTAAACGAATTCATTCGTACTCTCACCGAAATCCAATACCATCGCAACGATATCGCTTTCGAGCGTGGCAATTTCCGCGTGCGCGGTGATGTCGTAGATGTTTTTCCAGCTTCGGGCGACCGCGCCTACCGCATCGAGTTCGGCTTTGACGGCATCGAAAACATCAAAGTCATTGATCCCCTAACCGCCGAGGTTCATGCTACACCAGAAGAAATCGGCATTTTCCCAAACACTCACTACGCCACACCAAAAGAAGACCTCGACCACGCTATCGATCTTATTCGCGCTGAATACAAAATCCGTCTCGACCACTTCAACAAGCAGCACAAATATCTCGAAGCACAACGCCTTAGCCAGCGCATCAAATATGACCTCGAAATGCTCGAGCAGACTGGCTTCGTGAAGGGTATCGAAAACTATTCACGCCATCTCGAAGGCCGCAAACTCGGCCAACCACCTTCAACTCTCCTAGACTTCTTCCCAGACGATTTCCTCATGCTCATCGACGAGTCGCATATGACTCTGCCGCAAGTTCGCGGCATGTTTAACGGCGACCACGCCCGCAAAGAAACCCTCGTCGAATACGGTTTCCGCCTACCAAGCGCTCTAGATAACCGTCCGCTCACATTCGCTGAGTTTGACCGTCATATCAATCAGGTTATTTACGTTTCCGCTACACCAGGCGAATATGAAAAAGAGCATAGCCAAGGCGTTGCCGAGCAAGTTATTCGCCCAACTGGTCTGCTCGATCCAGAAATCGAAGTCCGCCCAAGCGAAAACCAGATTGACGACCTGATTGAAGAAATCGACCAACGCATCGCCAAGAATCAGCGCGTCCTCGTTACGACCCTCACCAAGCGCATGGCCGAAGATTTGTCCGAGCATCTTATCGAGCTCGGCGTAAAGACCGCCTACATCCATTCCGATATCGACACCATGGAACGCGGCGATATTTTGCACGACCTGCGCGCCGGTGTTTATGACGTTCTTGTAGGCATCAACCTCCTCCGCGAAGGCCTAGATTTGCCAGAGGTCTCCCTCGTTGCCATTCTCGACGCCGACAAAGAAGGTTTCCTTCGCAGCGATAGCGCCCTTATTCAGACCATTGGCCGCGCCGCTCGCCATGAAAACGGCAAAGTTATCATGTACGCAGATAATATGACCGGAAGCATGAGCCGCGCCATCGAAGAAACTTATCGTCGTCGCGAAATCCAGCAAGATTACAACCAAAAGCACGGCATTACGCCGCATTCCGTCGCAAAGGAAATCTCCGAAGGTCTCCGCGCCATCATTCCACAAAAAGAGAAGAGCAACAAACTCAATCTCAAGAGAATCCCGCCAGAAGAATATCCAGCCATTATCAAGGAATTATCTTCGCAAATGCAGCTCGCCGCTGCCAATCTCGAGTTTGAGCGCGCCGCCGAACTACGCGACCAAATCGAAGATATCAAGACCGCGATGAAACATCGCTAGATTCTCGTGCTACACTAAAAGTATGAAGTTTACCGAGCTAGAAACCGCTGAATACCGTAAATTCGAACAAAATCATCCTTACGGCAATCTTTATCAGGAAGCTAACCGTATCGAACTACGCAAACGCATGGGCTGGGATATCCGTGCTGTTGGCCTCAAAGACAAAAACGACAAAATCATTGCCGCCGGCTTAATCCTTAACAAAAAGGGCGACGCCTTTATTCCAATGGGGCCTATCCTGGATTGGTCTAACACTAAAATCCTCAAAGAGTTTCTCGACAAAATCAAAAGCTGGGCCAAAACCCAAAAGATCTACACTCTCGAAATTCTTCCGCCCGTCCACATTACTTTCTATGACAAAGAGGGCAATGTCCAAAAGAAACTCGACCAAAGCAAGATTATTTCCGCCTTCGAAAACAATGGTTTTACTTATCATAAAGACGATCGTGGCATTAATCTCCGTTCGAATACCTGGGTTGCCACTAAGGATACCTCTAGCTTCAAGACCGAAGACGAACTACTCAAATCCTATACCCGCCGCGCTTATCGTTATTGTCCAGAAGCAGTCTATTCTAAGAAAGTCACAATTCGGGAAGTCGAAGGCAAAGAAGACATCGAGAAGGTTGCCACCGCCATCGAAGACAGCAACGACAAGAATGGTCTCAAAAGTCGTCCGCTCGACTACTACCTCTGGATCAAAGAAATCTGGGGAGACAAAGTCCATTTTTACCTCGCCACACATGCCGAAACTAAAGACATCGTCGCTGGCCATATCTTCTTCGATACACCAAACGAAGAAGTCGGTTTCTTGGCTGGTACTATTCAGAAATACCGCAACCTCAACGCTATGACCGTCATGGAACACATCATGTTTAAACGCGCTATGGAACTTAAAAATAACCGCGGCAACATGTATGGCCTCGAAGGCGCTTTCACGCCAGACAATCATCTCCTCGCCTTCAAGGGCATCTTTAATCCCGTCATCGAGCAATACATCGGTGGCTTCAAAATCGTCCTAAATAAGCCAAAATACCTCACAGCCAAAACCCTGCAAAAATCCAGGGGCGCATTAGGCCGCATCAAGCGCATTATTAAGCGATAAAATTGCCTAAAAAGCCAAAAAATTATATAATATAATCATCTCTTGCACCTTACTATTGGAGAGATGATTATTTTTCGATTGCCGCAAGCTATTTTTCAAAAAGGAGGGGGAAATATGAATATCAGCTGCGCTATCTACGCCGACAACGGAGTTATACTCCTCAGTAGCCCAACAGGCACGGTACTGATTCCGGAGGAGCTGGCTTCATTTCCGCGCATTGTCACTACGCCGCATGGTTCGCGCATCCTCCTGAACGAAGGAAGCGACGACCCGAACAAACTCGAGGCCTTCAAGCAGCATATTCAGACCCTGCTGAAGTTTTATGAGAACCAGGGCATTGTCCGTATCGAAACGCCAAGTTTCTACGAAATGCTCATATACAACAGTAACGAGGAGCTGCTGCCAAATCCATATCCGAACATTGATGACCTCATCAATTCGTTCCTTTGTTCAAAAGGAGCAGAATACATCGTCTGAAAGGAGTGATCACATGACACTTCGCTTTGGCACCCAAGCTTTCATGGACCGCGAACAGCAATGCTTATTGATCACCTTTTCACCTTTTCGCATTCAAATTTGCACGGCCGACGATGTCTTTGATGAAGTCCTCCGAGGAACAATCAGGACACCGTTTGTCCTCAAGGGCGAAAGAGGCGACGCGGCAATTGGCGGCTTTACCGAACTAAAAGGCAAGGCACGCGATATCATGATCGACCACACCGTCAAACATATCGAAGAAAATCGCGACAAGGGTCTACGCACAGGCATCATTCCGGTCTTAGCGCCAAAGGTAAAGCCGGAACGCGGCGCATTGCTTCTGCTAGTCGCACACGACCCAGACAGCGCACATGTCGCCGAACAGAAAAGTTATACCGACTACAAAAACCTCATCGAGGACTTCTTTGACAACAAACCCGGCTGCTATTACTAATCTCACCAATAAAACCGTCGCTAATCTCAGCGGCGGTTTTTACACCCCTTAAAATATGGTATAATATGCTTTATGACTACAACACGTTTCGCCCCGTCTCCAACGGGATATATTCACATCGGCAACGTCCGCAGCGCAATCTATCCATACCTTGTCGCTAAGCAAGAACAGGGTACCTTCATTTTGCGTATCGAAGACACCGATCAGGCCCGCTACGTCGAAGGCGCAACGGAGCTTATTCAAGACACGCTTAAATGGCTCGGTCTCGAATGGGACGAAGGCCCAATCGTTGGCGGCGACCACGGCCCATACTACCAAACCCAGCGCAAAGAAATTTATATCGAATGGGCCAAGAAACTTATCGAGCAAGGCCGTGCATATGCCGACACTACTACGCCAGAACAAATGACCCAGTATCGCGAAGAAGCCCAGAAGGCCAAGAAGCCTTTCCTTTTCCGCGACCATCGCCCAGAAAACCCGCCAACTTGGAAAATCGGCACGCCGTTACGTTTTAAGGCCGAGCCAAAAGATTACACTTATACTGACGCCGTCTATGGCGAATTACATATGGGCCCAGAAACCCAGGATGACATCATTCTGATTAAGTCCGACGGCCTCCCAACCTACAACTTCGCCCACATTGTCGACGACGCTTGCATGGGTATTACGCATGTCATGCGCGGCCAGGAATATCTTCCAAGCATGGGCAACTATCTTGCGCTCTATGAAGCCCTTGGCGTTGACCGCCCAGTTTTCGTTCACTTGCCGCACATTCTTGGCCCAACCGGCAACAAGAAGCTTAGTAAGCGCGATGGCGCCAAATCCGTCACAGACTACCGCGCCGAAGGTATCTTGCCAGAAGCCATGCTTAACTACCTCGCTTGCCTTGGCTGGAACGACGGCACCGAAGACGAACTCTATACTCAAGAAGATCTAATCAATAAGTTCAAGCTCGACCGCATCCAACGCGCTGGGGCACGTTTCGACGAAACTAAGCTCCTCTGGCTCAACGGTCAATGGATTCGCCGCCGCTTCGCCGAAGATCCAGAAAAACTCTTCGCCGAAACCGCCGATTTTTGGCCAGAAAACGCCAAAAACGTCAGCAGTGAAGAGAAGTTCAAAATCTTTAGCATCATCTACGATCGTCTCAAGACTCTCTCTGATCTTCGCAGTATGACAACCTATTTCTTCGAAGATCCAACCATCGACATGGACATGCTTACGACCAATAAGGCCCTCAAAAAGCTTTCCGAGAAAGAGCTTTGCGACATTCTCAAACTTGCCGCCGATGGTCTTGCCGAGCTCAACGAATGGTCGGCCGAAATGCTCCAGAACAGGCTCAACGAGCTCCTCGAAAAGAGCGGCCAAAAACCAGCCGTCTTCTTCGGCCTCGTCCGCCTCAGCGTTAGTTTTGCACCATTTAGTCCAGCCTTGCACGACACACTTAGTGTCCTAGGTCGCGAAAAGACCCTAGCTAGATTACATGCTGTCATTACTACCTTTGGTCGTGACTAAACTAAAGACTCCCGTAACAGGGAGTCTTTTTCTTATGTTATACTAATAGCATGAGCGATAAGAAACCACTCCCGCGCGCCGGTTTTCAGCTGCGCAAGAAACCTCAGCAGCAGGACGATACTCTTATTAAACTTTACGAAGAGAGCGAACTAGCCAAACGGGACAAAAAACCAGAAGACAAAAAACCTAAGGACGACCTCAGCCGCAACGACGAGGACGTCATAAAAAAGGCGAGCCGCAAAGATTCGAAACTTCTCGCCAAAGAAGAAGAGAAGAACGCCAAAAAGCTCGCAAAAGCCGAAGCAAAACTAGCTAAAAAGGCCGCAAAAGCCCCTAAAAAAGCTAAGGCCCCAAAATCCGAAAAACCAAAAAGCAAAAAAGCTCTAGTTTCTATCGTTATTATCTTGTTATTGGCTGGCGCAATCACTTTTGCCGCCTTGTATTTCCTTAAGCCAAATCTCACCGAACAAAACCTCGATGGCGATCAGGCCAAAACTGCCGCCGACGAAATCTATTACTCCAAACTCACCGGTAGAGAAGTCGCCGCAGATAAGGTCGGCATTGCTGCCACTTGTATCATGATCGAAAACAGTCCAGACGCCAGACCACAATCTGGCCTCGAACAAGCTGGCGTAGTTTATGAAGCCATTGCCGAAGGTGGTATTACACGCTTTATGGCCATCTACCAAGAAAGCAAACCACAATACATCGGCCCAGTCCGCAGCCTTCGCATGACCTATGCCGAGTTTGCAAAGCCTTACCACTGCAGCATCGCCCACGTTGGCGGTGCAGACAATGCCCTAAACCTTGTGCGCAACAACCCAGAATATCGCGACATCGACCAATTCTTTAACGGCGACAGCTACTGGCGTATTAGCTCCCGTTGGGCTCCGCACAACGTTTATACAAGCTTCGAATCTCTCGATCAGCTCAATATTAACCGCGGCTATACAACATCTGAATTTAATGGCTTTACACGCTTCAAGCCAGACACAAACACCATGACAGGCGAGATCACTGCGCGCACTATCCGCATTGAGCTCTCGAGCGATCTGTACAACCCGGTCTATACTTACGACGAAGCAGCCAATAACTACAAGCGCTCCTTCGCCACCGGCGACCCACATATGGTCACGAGCGAAAGTGGTGAACTTTCACAAATCGCACCAGATACCGTCATTGCCCTTGAAACCGATGCAGTCGCACGCCCAGGCTCACCATACTCAGATTACCGCACTGTTGGCGGTGGCAACGCCTTCATCTTCCAAAACGGCACCGTTACTAGCGCCAAATGGCAGCGCGACAGCGTAGATAGTGAACTCAGATTCCTCGACGAAAACAACGAGGAAGTCAAGCTCAACCGTGGCCAAGTCTGGATTAGCATTTATCCAAGCAATAATTCAATAAGTTGGGAATAAAGGAGCCCTCATGTTTAATACCGATCCAACCGTACCAGATTGGGAAAAATCCCCAGAACAAATCAAAAAAGACAATCAAGAAGCCGCCGAAAGCCAGAACGCACAAGCTTGGGCCGAAGCATTTCCAGCTCCGGCTGCAGAAAATAATCCGTGGCTCAATGCCAATATGACATCAGAGCAGCCAGCCGCTCAAGCACCAGAAGCGCAAGCTATGCCACAGATGGAGGACGAGCTCACATTGACCCCAGAAGAAGACCAACTTACCCCAGAAGAACAGCCCCCGCTAGGCGAACAGCTTCCGCCAGAAACCCCACAATTCGAAGATCCTACACAGCCACCAATGCCTCCTGTCGGGCCAGCACCTGGTGCAAATAATGAACTAGCCAGCACAGATAATATCGTCACAAACCAACTCCAAGAAGTCTGGAACAATGGCCAGGGCGATCAAAGTCTTACAGACGCTTACGACGATTTACGCGGTTCCTTTACCGCCGACAACATCAAAACTTCTGCTGACATGGTTGAAACAGATATTAATGATGCTATTCAAGAAAACACCGGCAAGAGCGCCGATAGCGAAGCCAATCTTGCTCAAGGCGGCGAAATCACCCCGGATATGCCACCATCCGCAAGTCAAAGCCAAGTATCCGCCGACCTCTACAATCTTACTGCCAGTGCTGGCGCAACCGCTATTGGAGCTCAGGCCAATGCCGAAACCGCCGCGGCGCAGCTCATGCAGGATAACTCAGATGTTGCTGCTGACGCCACACAGCGCGATCTAGATAGCGCAAAGCAAACCCTTGAAGACATCCAGAGCGACATTCCAGTCGTCGGTGCACAGGCCGAACCGGGCTCAACCGAACTCCAGACCGCCGAAAGCGTCTTACAGGATGCCCAACAAATGGTCATAGACGCTCAAGAATCACTCAAAAACGCCCAAAAACAGGCCGAGGAGCGCCAAGAATTCATTAATGAACACCAAGAAGAAGTCAAGGACCTTCAAGATCAAGGCGTCGAAATGGACGAGATCAATCAGGCAATTACCGAAACTGGCAGCCTCGATACGCTCCAAGAGGACACCAAGCCTGAAGGCGCCCCAGCCGAAGACGACGACGAACTCGAGCCTCGCCAAAGCATCTTCGGATAAAAAATCAGTCAAGTCCAGATTACAGGGCTTGACTTTTTTGATGTATCGTGATATAATTAACAAGCATTCTTGTTCTAAGAGTGAGTATTTTAACTGACGAGTTCTAATGCTCACTTTTTTCATACATCCGAAAGCAGTGGACCAAGGAAAGGAGCGATGCCCCCTTGAAAAAGGCAGGCGTTACGGAAACCGAGCTCGAGATCGAGCTGATGGGTATCCGTAATCAATCCAAACAGATCCGTATCCAGCACTGCGTAAAGCGATTCATGATCTGGCGGCAAGCTGGGTTATCGCCGAACGAGATAAAGCTGGAGTATGGACTGGGCGACCACGACATGTATGGCACCATTCTTGACCAGGTGCAAGCACTGACTGGACGCCCCAGAGACGAGCTTTTGATGTTCCCCGGACGAGGGCGCGGCGAACGCGGTGCAACGACCAGGGAGACAAAGCTCAAGGAAGACCTGAGCGAGGCCCAGCGCCTCATTCAGCTGTACACCGACATGCTGGAGCAAGCGACCATTCTCCAGCACACAATCCGAACCACAATCAATGGAGGTAGAAAAAATGGCTAAAGGTAAAGGCACAAAGACCGGTCACGTCGACCTGCCCACTGTAAAAGTTCGCAGCTGGGCAGAGCACGGCAAGTGTTCCGAAGAAATCGCAAAGCTCTGCGGGATCACCGTTGATGAACTCTTCGAAAGACTCGGACAGCTCGCCCTTCGTAACAGAAAGTCGGCAAGCTCCATCCAGGGTCTGATCGAAAGAAACGACCGAGCAGCAGAGCAGTCTCGCAACCGTGGGGCAGCATCGCGCAAGGCTGCAGTCAAGATGCAGGCGCAGTCCGCTCCCGGACCGCTTGCTACCGCACCCACACCGCCCGCTACTGTTCCGGAGAACCCCAAAAAGGATACTCCGACCATCGAGCAGCAGCCGGCACATTCGGAAGCAGACGAACTGAAGGACCAGATCGCATGTTTCGAACTGAAACTCAACGCGATCTTCCGTCAGCAGGAGCACGCTTCTCAGACGATTGCCGAGAGCAAAGCAAGAGCCCTCGAGTACGAAAAGGTGCTCAAGGACATCCTTGCCCAGCTCGACAAGCAGAAGGCCGCCTATGAAGCCGAAATCGAGGTGATTCGTCAGGCCGAGGATAACCTCGTTGCCTGCGAAGGCCAGAGAATCAACGTGGAGAGCAAACTCGCAGAAATGCGTGCCAAGCTCGATACACTCTGCAAGCCTGAGATTTGGGTCTACCAGAACGGGGAAATTGCAGCAGAAAACGTTGATATCCCTGCGGACATCGATACTTCCGGCTGGGCTCAACTCATCACCACTCTGCCCACAGAGATCGGTGAAGAACTGCGCAAAAAGGATGCGGAAACGCTCCTTCGCCTGAAGGTTATCGTGGCACAGATCAGCAGACCTGACCTGGACCTCGTCATCGAGGACGAGACTCTCCAGAAAGCCTGGGCAGTCATGTGC